>NZ_VFVW01000007.1:0-381292 GCF_006442305.1 Mesorhizobium sp. B2-3-6
GATCTACACCGGCGTCGATACGTCGAGGCTGTTGGAGATCTATGAATCGGCTCACCCGAGGGCGTGAAGTATTGGGGTTGCGCGAGGCTTCCGGACTTCGCCACGGGATGATGAGGGGTGGGCGGCTCAACCAACCGCAAGCCGTTCAGTAATTCGAGCGATAGTCAAAACTGATTGAACCGAAGACAATTTCGTTCTCCGGGTTAACCGTTTTGCCGTTTTTCCAGCTTAGGAAAGGACCATGAAACGGGTCATCGTCATCGCCGACCGCGCTGCGCTCTTCTCGCTGAAGCTGCTCCTGGCGTTCCATGTGCTGTTCTTCCTGTCTCTGCTCGCCGTCCTGTTGTTTGCGGCGGGCAAGGCGCATGCCGAAATCCCGTCCTGCACCGGCGCCGACATGCTGTCGGCGTTGCAGAAAAGTGACCCGTCCACCTACCGCAAGATCGAGGCGGAAGCCGCCGCAACGCCGAACGGCAAGGGCCTGCTGTGGAAGCTGGAGAAGACGGGCGAACAGCCGTCCTTCCTGTTCGGCACCATGCATATGACCGACCCGCGCGTCACAGCGCTGCCGCCGGCGGCGCAGAAGGCCTATGACGGCGCCGGCACCATCGTCATCGAGACCACCGAAGTGCTCGACCAGCAGAAGATGATGGCGGCCCTGCTCAAGCAGCCGGAGCTGATGATGTTCACCGACAGCACCACGCTGTCGTCGCTGCTGTCGCCCGACGACGCCGCGGCGGTCGACAAGGCGCTCGACGAACGCGGCATCCCGCCGGCAACCGTCGCCAAGATGAAGCCGTGGATGCTGTCGGCCATGGTGGCGCTTCCAGCCTGCGAGCTCGCCCGCAAGGCGGGCGGCGCGCCGGTGCTCGACGTCAAGCTTGCCGAGGATGCCAAGGCCTCCGGCAAATCCGTCGAAGGGCTGGAAACCGTCGTCGACCAGCTGCGCGCCATGGCTTCGCTGCCGATGGCGTTCCACATGAAGGGACTGGTCGACACGCTGAAGCTCGGCGACAAGATGAACGACGTCAACGAAACCATGATCGTGCTCTACCAGCGCGGCGAGACCGGCATGTTCTGGCCGCTGTTTCGCGCCGTGCTGCCCGGCGAGACGGGCGACGCGACAGGCTACGCGGCGTTCGAGCAGACCATGATCACCAGCCGCAACAAGGCGATGGTCGATCATGCCGGACCATTCCTCGCCAAAGGCAGTGCCTTCATCGCCGTCGGCGCGCTGCATCTGCCCGGTCCCGAGGGCCTGGTCGAGGATTTCCGCAAAGCCGGCTATACTGTCACCGCTGTCGATTGAGTCGCGTGGGCAGCGGAGGAACCGTGCGCCGCGTTTTCGGCGCTTTCCTTCCCTAGCGTGAAACCCCATCAACGGTTGCGCGTTGATGGCTGTTGATTGATCATTTTCATCCACGGAGGACACTTTTATGGCGAATCCATCAAACGACACGCCCAGATCAGGTGGCGGCGGCAGCCCTTGGCTGATTGCATTGGTCGTCGTTATTCTGGCGATTGTCGCGTATTATGTTTTCGGAAGAAGTGGTGAGCATCCGGCGACCGAACCGCCGGCCGCGAGCACACCGGCCCCGGCCCCAGCGCCCGCGGAACCGATGAAGCCCGCCGAACCGGCACCCGCGCCTGCCCCGGCACCCGCGCCTGCTCCTGCACCGGCGACACCGGCTCCTGCCCCGGCCCCAGCTCCCGCACCGGCCCAGTAATCCGGGCCACGGCTTTCAACGAAGAACGGCCCGCCTTCCGGTGGGCCGTTCTGTTTGGGCAGGCAAGGAGGCAATTCCCTCAGGGAAAGCGCTACGCGCTTTTCCCGGGAAAACCGTGTCACGGTTTTCCTGGATCGTTCTAAATATGGATCGGCTTGAAGAACGTCGCCAATGCCGCTTCCTTCACTGCTTCCGACATGGTCGGATGGGCATGACAGGTGCGGGCGAGATCTTCCGACGAGCCGCCGAATTCCATCAGCACCGCCGCCTCGTGGATCATCTCGCCGGCGCCGAAGCCGACGATGTGAACGCCGAGCACGCGGTCGGTGGCCTTGTCGGCCAGGATCTTGACGAAGCCGTCGGTGTGCAGCATGGCGCGCGCCCGGCCATTGGCGGTGAACGGGAATTTCCCGACCTTGTAGTCGATGCCGGCCTTCTTCAATTCTTCCTCGGTCTTGCCGACCGAAGCGATCTCCGGGCTGGTGTAGACGACGCTCGGAATGACGTCATAGTTCACATGGCCGGCCTGGCCGGCAATGGTCTCGGCCACTGCCACGCCCTCATCCTCGGCCTTGTGCGCCAGCATCGGCCCGGCGATGACATCGCCGATGGCATAGATGCCTGGTACGTTGGTCCTGAGGTGCGCGTCGGTTTTGACCCGGCCGCGCTCATCGACCTCGACGCCCGCTTCCTTCAGGCCCAGGCTGTCGGCGAAAGCGCGGCGGCCGGTGGCGATCAGCACCATGTCGGCCTCGATCGTCTCGGCCGCGCCGCCTTTCACAGGCTCGAAAGTGACGCTGGCGCCCTTCTTGGCCTTGGCGACGCCGGTGACCTTGGCGCCGAGCCTGAATTCGAAGCCCTGTTTGGAGAGCAGCCGCTGGAATTGCTTGCAGACCTCACCGTCCATACCGCCGAGGATGGTGTCGAGGAATTCGACCACGGTGACCTTGGCGCCGAGCCGCGCCCAGACCGAGCCGAGCTCGAGCCCGATGACGCCGCCGCCGACCACGACGAGATGGCCGGGCACCTTGTCCAGCGACAGCGCGCCGGTCGAGGACACGATGACTTTTTCGTCGAAGTCGACCGTGACGCCAGGAATGCCGGCGACATCCGAGCCGGTGGCGATGACGATGTTCTTCGTCTCGATTTCCTCGACCTTGCCGTCCTCGCTCGTCACCGACACCTTGCCCGCCGCGACCACCGTGCCGATGCCGCGAAAACTATCGATCTTGTTCTTCTTGAACAGGAAGGCGACGCCGTTGACGTTCGCCGTCACCGTGGCGTCCTTGTGCGCCATCATCTTCTTCAAATTGAGCTTCGGTGTCACTTCGACACCCAGTGTGTCGAAGGAGTGGCCGGCTTCGGCGAACATCTCGGAGGCATGCAGCAACGCCTTGGACGGAATGCAGCCGATGTTGAGGCAGGTGCCGCCGAAGGTCGGGTTCTTCTCGACCACCGCGACCTTCAGCCCGAGCTGCGCCGCCTTGATGGCGCAGACATAGCCGCCCGGTCCCGAGCCGATGATTACGACGTCATAAGCCATGTTTGTTTCCCTTTTTCTTGGGGCGCTCAGCGGCCGCCGCTGACGTTCAGGATCGCGCCGGTCGTATAGGACGCGGCATCGGACAACAGGTAGAGAACCGCGCCCGCGACTTCATCCGCGGTGCCGGCTCTTTTCATCGGCAGAAGATCGCGGAAGCGTTCTATCCGGTCCGGCTGTCCACCCGAGGCATGGATTTCGGTATCGATGATGCCCGGCCGCACCGCATTGACGCGGATGCCTTCCAGCGCCACCTCTCGGGCGAGCCCCATGGTGAAGGTGTCGATCGCGCCCTTGGACGCGGCGTAGTCGACATATTCGCCCGGCGAGCCCAGAACTGCCGCAGCCGACGAGATGTTGACGATGGATCCACCCGACCCACCGTGACGGCTCGACATCCGCTTCACCGCTTCGCGGGCGCAGAGGAACGACCCCACGACATTGATGCGCATCATGCGCTCCAGCCGTGAAACATCCATCTCATCGACCCGCGCCTTGACGTCGACGATGCCGGCATTGTTGACGAAAGCATCGAGCCGGCCATAGCCGCGGTCGACGGCTTCAAACATGGCAACGATATCGGATTCGACGCCGACATCGCCCCTGACCGCAAAGGCCTCGCCGCCTGCGGCCTTGATTTCGCCGACCAGTGCCTCGGCGGCGGTCTGGTGGGAGGTGTAGTTGACCGCTACGCGATAGCCAGCCTTCGACCCGAGCCGGCAGATCGCGGCGCCGATGCCGCGGCTGCCACCGGTGACCAGCAGCACCTTTTGCGTCCCGCTCATTCCTGGCATCCCTTCAAGGCAAACACGTCCGACGGCACTTTCGAAAACCCGGCGCCGCCATAGGCGGTGGATTGATGCAACACCGGACCGAGATCGGGCAGGATCAGCGTCTTCGGTGCTTCGACGCCTTCGGCCGGCAACAGGCCGATGCTGCCCTTTTCATCCGACGTATAGATGACGCCGTTCCACAAGGTGCAGGCGGCAAGCTCGGTGCCGGTAACGTCGCCTCCCGGGCATTTGTACATCAGCGCCCCGTTCGGTCGCGAAACACCTTCGTTCCATTGGACGATGCCGTTCAGCACCACATCGTTGTCGAGGATCAAGCGGAACGTGTTGGTGACGGTCGCCGACGTGCCGGTCGGCGTAAAATTGATCTCACTGCCGCTCTGGGCATCGCCGTAGACGGCGAGTTCGGTCGGGCATGCGGCATTAGCGTGGACAGCGGCGAATGCCATACCGGCCGCCAGCGCTATCGGTCCGGCAGGCCCAGGGAACAGGGCCATTATTGGCTACTCCGACCGCGAGCCGCCATCCGACCGCCTCACAGATCAAGCACCAGCCGTTCCGGATCCTCCAGGCTTTCCTTGACGCGCACCAGGAAAGTCACCGCTTCCTTGCCGTCGACGATGCGGTGATCGTAGCTCAGCGCCAGATACATCATCGGCCGGATCACGATCTGGCCGCCGACCACGACGGGCCGATCCTGGATCTTGTGCATGCCCAGAATGCCCGACTGCGGCGCGTTGAGGATCGGCGTCGACATCAGCGACCCGTAGACGCCACCATTGGAAATCGTGAACGTGCCGCCCTGCATGTCCGCAACCGACAGCTTGCCGTCCCGCGCGGCGATGCCGAGCCGGCCGATCTCCTTCTCGATCTCGGCGATAGACATCTGGTCGGCATCGCGCACCACCGGAACGACCAGACCCTTCTCGGTGCCGACGGCGACGCCGATATGGGCGTAGTTCTTGAAGATGATATCGGTGGCATCGATCTCGGCGTTGACCGAGGGGATTTCCTTCAAGGCATGGGTGACGGCCTTGGTGAAGAAGCCCATGAAGCCGAGCTTCACGCCGTGCTTCTTCTCGAACACGTCCTTGTACTTGGTCCTGAGCGCCATCACCGCTGACATGTCCACCTCGTTGAAGGTGGTGAGCATGGCGGCGGTCGACTGCGCTTCCTTGAGCCGGCGCGCGATGGTCTGGCGCAGCTTGGTCATGCGCACGCGCTCCTCGCGCGCCGCATCGTCGCCTGAGGACGGCGCATGGGCAGAGACAGGCGCCGCCGAGACCGGAGCCGCCTTCGGCGTTTCGGCCGGCTGCGACGGCGCACCCTTGGAGACGGCGTCGAGCACGTCGCCCTTCAGCACCTGGCCGCGCTTGCCGGAGCCGGACAATTGGTCGACCGACAGATTGTTCTCGGCGATCAGTTTCGCCGCTGAGGGCGCCGGCGGCATGGTGCGCGGCTCGACCGGACCGGCGTCGCCGGCGACCTTGGCGGTCTCGGCGGCAGCCTGCTTGGTGGTCTGCGCCGCATCGGGGCTGGATGCCTGCGCCACGGCTTGCGGCTTGGTGACCGGTGCGGCGGCGCCGCCGGCCGAAATGGAGCCCAGAAGCGCGCCGACCCCGACCGTCTCGCCCTCCTTGGCGGCGATCTCGCCCAAGGTTCCGGCGCCTGGCGAGGGAACCTCGACCGTCACCTTGTCGGTTTCGAGCTCGACCAGCGGCTCGTCGGCGGCAATGGCATCGCCCACCTTCTTGAACCATTTGCCGATGGTTGCCTCGGTGACGGATTCGCCGAGAGTGGGAACGCGGATTTCGGTAGCCATTGTGCCTGTCCGTTTGTTGTCTGTCTGTTCTATTCGCTCAACTCTGCCTACTCGCCGAGCGCGTCTTCGAGCAAGGCGGCGAGCTGGGCGAGATGCTTGGACATAAGCCCGGTCGCCGGCGAGGCGGATGCCGGCCGGCCGGTGTAGCGCACCCGCTGGTGCTTGGCGTCGATATGCGCCAGCACCCATTCCAGATACGGGTCGATGAACGACCAGGCGCCCATGTTCTTGGGTTCCTCCTGGCACCACACCATTTCGGCATTGCGGAAGCGCGACAGTTCGGTGATCAGCGCCTTGGCCGGGAACGGGTAGAGTTGTTCGACACGCAGCAGATAGATGTCGTTGATGCCGCGTTTCTCGCGCTCCTCGTAGAGGTCGTAATAGACCTTGCCCGAGCACAGCACGACACGGCGGATCTTGGAATCCTTGGTCAGCTTGATGGCCTGGTTGGGCAAGAGCTGGGCATCGTCCCACAGCAGCCGGTGGAACGAGCTTTCGCCCGACATTTCCGGCAGCGTCGACACCGCCCGCTTGTGGCGCAGCAGCGACTTCGGCGTCATCAGGATCAGCGGCTTGCGGAAGTCGCGCTTCAACTGCCGGCGCAATATATGGAAGTAGTTGGCCGGCGTCGTGCAGTTGGCCACTTGCATGTTGTCCTCGGCGCAGAGCTGCAGGAAACGCTCGAGCCGGGCAGACGAATGTTCCGGTCCCTGGCCTTCATAACCATGCGGCAGCAGGCAGACGAGGCCCGACATCCGGAGCCACTTGCGCTCTCCGCTGGATATGAACTGGTCGAACACCACCTGGGCGCCGTTGGCGAAGTCGCCGAACTGAGCTTCCCACAACGTCAGCGCCTTAGGCTCGGCCAGGCTGTAGCCATATTCGAAGCCGAGCACGGCTTCTTCGGACAGCATTGAGTTGATGACCTCATAGCCGGCCTGCGCCGCCGACAGATTGTTGAGCGGGATGTAGCGGGTCTCGTCGCGCTGGTCGTAGAGCACGGAATGGCGCTGCGAGAAGGTACCCCGCTCCGAATCCTGCCCGGAGAGGCGGATCGGGTTGCCGTCGAGCAGGATGGCGCCAAAAGCCAGCGCCTCGGCCGTCGACCAGTCGATGCCTTCGCCGGATTCGATGGCCTGGCGGCGGTTTTCGAGGAAGCGGATGATCGTCTTGTGCGCCTCGAAATTCTTCGGCACCTCGGTCAGCTTCTTGCCGATCTCCTTCAGTGTCTTGGCCGGCACCGCGGTCTTGCCGCGCCGCTGTTCATCCTGGTTGTCGGCCGTACGCAGGCCCGACCAGGCGCCATCCAACCAATCGGCCTTGTTGGGCTTGTAATGCTGGCCGACTTCCCACTCGGATTCCAGATGCTCCCGCCAGTCGGCCTTGAGCTTGTCGAACTCGGCCTGCGTCAAGTGGCCTTCGGCGATCAGCCGGTCGGCATAGATCTGCACCGTTGTCTTATGGTTGCGGATGTTGCGGTACATGATCGGCTGCGTGAAGGCCGGCTCGTCGCCCTCATTGTGGCCGAAGCGGCGGTAGCAGAACATGTCGACCACGACAGGCTTGTGGAATTTCATGCGGAATTCGATCGCCACCTTGGCGGCGTGCACCACGGCCTCCGGATCGTCGCCGTTGACGTGGAAGATCGGCGCCTCGATCATCTTGGCGACGTCGGACGGGTAGGGCGACGAGCGCGAGAAGCGCGGATTGGTGGTGAAACCGATCTGGTTGTTGATGATGAAATGCAGCGTGCCGGCAACGCGGTGGCCGCGCAGGCCGGACAGGCCGAGGATTTCGGCAATGACGCCCTGGCCGGCAAAGGCGGCGTCGCCATGCAGCAAAAGCGGCAGCACCTTGGCCCGCTCTTCCAGCGGCACGATCTCCTCGCGGCCACGGCCGAACAGATAATCCTGTTTGGCGCGCGCCTTGCCCATCACCACCGGGTCGACGATTTCAAGATGCGAGGGATTGGCGGTCAGCGACAGATGCACCTTGTTGCCGTCGAACTCGCGGTCCGACGAGGCGCCAAGATGGTATTTGACGTCGCCCGAGCCCTCGACCTCGTCGGGTGCGGCCGAGCCGCCCTTGAATTCGTGGAAGATGGCGCGATGCGGCTTGGCCATCACCTGGGAGAGTACGTTGAGGCGGCCGCGATGCGCCATGCCGAGCACGATCTCCTTCAGCCCGAGCTGACCGCCGCGCTTGACGATCTGCTCCAGCGCCGGGATCAGCGCTTCGCCGCCGTCGAGGCCGAAGCGCTTGGTGCCTTTGAACTTGACGTCGGCGAACTGCTCGAAGCCCTCGGCCTCGATCAGTTTCTGCAGGATCGCCTTCTTGCCGGTCGCGGTGAAGGAAATCTCCTTGTCGGCGCCCTCGATGCGCGCCTGGATCCACGCTTTCTCTTCCGGATCGGAGATATGCATGAACTCGACGCCCAGCGTCGAGCAATAGGTGCGGGTCAGGATGTCGAGCATCTGGCGGATGGTGCCGAATTCGAGCCCGAGCACATTGTCGAGGAAGATCGGCCGGTCGTAGTCGGCTTCGGTGAAGCCGTAATTCTCTGGCGACAGCTCGTTGTAATCCTCGAGCGTGGCGATGCCGAGCGGGTCGAGATTGGCGTGCAGATGGCCGCGCATGCGATAGGCGCGGATCATCATGATGGCGCGCACGGAATCGCGCGTCGCCTGGTGCACGTCGGCGTCGGAAGGGGCGGCACCGTTGGCGGCAGCCTTCTCCTTGACCTTCTTTTCGATGTGCTTTTCGACCAGGCCCCAATTGCCGTCGAGCGCCGATACCAGCTCGCCATTGGCCTGCAGAGGCCAGGAGGGCTTGGCCCACGAGGCGCCCTTGGCGTTCTTGCGGACATCCCCGGCATCGTCCTTCAGGCCGGCGAAGAACTCCTGCCATTCGAGATTGACCGAGGCTGGATCGTCCTCATACGCCGCATAGAGCGCGTCGATATAATCGGCATTGCCGCCATAGAGGAAAGAGGTGAGCGAAAATTGGTCGTTGGCCTGATCTTGTCGTGCCATTTTGTCTGCGGAGCCTGGCTCCGTCTCCTTTCGAGGGGAATAGTGAGTAGTCAGTAAGGAGTAGGAAAAATGAAGACTTTCCCGTTCAGCTGCTACTCACCCGTTCTTCCCTTTTCACTACTCACTATTGACTACTCACTAGCCCTTAATTGCCTCGACCAACGTCGTGCCCAGCCGGGCCGGCGATGGCGAAACTTTTATCCCGGCCGATTCCATTGCCGCGATCTTGTCTTCGGCGCCGCCCTTGCCGCCCGAGATGACCGCGCCCGCATGGCCCATGGTGCGGCCGGCCGGCGCCGTGCGTCCGGCGATGAAGCCCGCCATCGGCTTGCGGCGGCCGCGTTTGGCCTCGTCCTTGAGAAACTGCGCGGCGTCTTCCTCGGCCGAGCCGCCGATCTCGCCGATCATGATGATCGACCTGGTCTCGTCGTCGGCGAGGAACATTTCGAGCACGTCGATGAATTCGGTGCCTTTGACGGGATCGCCACCGATGCCGACGGCGGTGGTCTGGCCGAGGCCGACATTGGTGGTCTGGAACACGGCTTCATAGGTAAGCGTTCCCGAGCGCGAAACAACACCGACCGAACCCTTGCGGAAGATGTTCCCGGGCATGATGCCGATCTTGCATTCGTCGGGGGTGAGCACGCCGGGACAGTTCGGGCCGATCAGCCGCGACGTCGAACGGTCGAGCCGCGCCTTGACCTTGATCATGTCCATGACGGGAATGCCTTCGGTGATGCAGACGATGAGCGGGATTTCGGCCTCGATGGCCTCGATGATGGCTTCGGCAGCACCCGCCGGCGGCACATAGACGACGGAAGCGTTGGCGCCGGTCCTGGCCTTGCCCTCGGCGACGGTGGCGAAGATCGGCAGGTTCTCGCCCTTGGCGCCGGTCCAGGTCTCGCCGCCCTTCTTGGGATGGATGCCGCCGACCATCTTGGTCCCGTGATAGGCCAGCGCCTGTTCGGTGTGGAAGGTGCCGGTCTTGCCGGTCAGGCCCTGCACGAGCACCTTGGTGTTCTTGTCGACGAGAATGGACATGGTGAGAACGCCTCTGAATTCAGCGATTACAAGAAAGGATTGACGGCTCGCACCGAGCCATAAACCTGGTTGTGGTTGAGATCTTCGGTGTAGAAAATCGGCGCGCCGAGATATCCGGCTGCGGCAAGAAGCGCGGCGTCGTAGTAGTGAATTCCGTAGCGGCGTGCGAGGTCCAGTCCTGCGCGAACATAGCTTTCGTCGACAGGCACCAGCGGACAAGTGCCGAGGAGAACCAGCCATTGGTCGAGCAGATCATCCCCCAGAAGGGATTTTCCTCGCGCCACCGCTGTGAATTCGGCCAAGGTTTGCCCCGACACGCCAAAGACAGTGCTCGATACCAGGTCTTCTGCGATTGGCGCGCGACGTGGGTCACGATTCTTCTCCGAAGCCGCGTAGATCAGGACGTTCGTGTCGAGAAAGCAGTCGATCTTCCCGGTCGGCATAGGCGTCCCTTCGATCCCACTTGTAGGGGGTGTCGGCGCTGTCGCTCCGTTTCGCAGCCTCGTCCATAAGCCGCTTCATTCCCGCCTTGGCCCAGGCAATCCGATCTTCCTGCTCGACTTCATGCGCAAGCAGTGAACGAATGAGGGCGTTGAGCGTCGTCTTGCGACGTCCGGCAAGGCCTCGCGCCTTCTCAAGCAGTGCCTCGTCCATGGCCAGGGTGACGTTCTTCATCGCTCGTCTCCACATAAACGCACAGCCAATATATGTGTGATTATGTGTCTTTCTTCAACCGCTTTGCCCAGGATTTCCATCGCTCAGCCATCCCCCAAAACGGAAGGCGGGACGCGCCGGTAAAGGCCGCTCATCATGTCTTGCCAGCCGTCGCTGCCGACGGGCTGGAATTGCAGTCGCATGCGATAGCTGTCGCTGCCGTCGAAAGCGTAGGTCACGCGTGCGGCCCCGCGCGGCGACGAGCGCAACAGCGTCAGTGTGTTGCCCTCCCACGTGCCGGAGGCCGGCGAGGCCGGCACAAAGCCCATCGAATCGAACTGATGCATGGTGACAAGGCTGTTTTGCCGGTCGAAGCCGAACACGCTGTGCGCGCCGAACGAAATCGTCCCGTCGCGGCGCTGGCGATAGCGTTGCACTACGAACAGGCCGCCGAACTGTGCTTCTGCCAGTACTTCCGAAGTCGCTGAGCCGCCATCGGCCCATTGTGTGTCCGCGACCTCTTCCTCGCCGCGCCACGCGCCGACCAGCGCCTGCAGGCGCTGGTGATCGGCCGAGAGCGAGGAGAAGGAGGCCGCGTTCATGGCTCAGAGCCGCTTCAGGTCGGTGACGGTGAGAGCGCTCTTGGCGTTGCCGGTGTTGAGCGTCGTCGCCGGCTCGAACATCAGCACCACCGGTTCCGGTGTCAGCGAACGCGGCCGGTGCTCGACGCCGCGCGGCACGACGATGAAATCGCCTTCGCCGAGCTCGACCGGACCGTCGCGGAAATCGATGGCGATGCGGCCGCGCAGCACGAGGAAGGCTTCGTCTTCGCTGTCATGGGCGTGCCAGTCGAAAACCGCGCCGAACTTGGCGACCTTCGCCTGGCTGTCATTGACGTCGCCGGCGACATGCGGATCGAAGACCTCCGCGATCTTCGCATCCGCCGCCTCGACGAGATTTATCTTGCGCGGAGGCACTTGATCAGCCCTTCACCGCCGCCACGATCTTCTTGGCGGCGTCGTCGAGATCGTCGGCCGACACGACGTTGAGGCCGCTGTCGTTGATGATCTTCTTGCCGAGTTCGGCATTGGTGCCTTCCAGGCGCACGACCAGCGGCACTTTCAGGCCGACTTCCTTGACCGCGGCGATGACGCCCTCGGCGATGATGTCGCATTTCATGATGCCGCCGAAGATGTTGATCAGGATGCCCTTGACCGCCGGATCCCTGGTGATGATCTTGAAGGCCGCCGTCACCTTTTCTTTCGACGCGCCGCCGCCGACATCGAGAAAGTTGGCCGGCTCGGCGCCGTAGAGCTTGATGATGTCCATCGTCGCCATGGCGAGGCCGGCGCCATTGACCATGCAGCCGATATTGCCGTCGAGCGCGACATAGGCGAGGTCGTATTTCGACGCCTCGATCTCCTTCTCGTCCTCTTCGGTGGTGTCGCGCAGCTCGAGCACATCCGGATGGCGAAACAGCGCGTTGTTGTCGAACGACACCTTGGCGTCGAGGACGCGCAGCCGGCCGTTCTTCATGACGATCAGGGGATTGACCTCGAGCAGGCTCATGTCCTTCTCGACGAAGGCCTTGTAGAGGATCGGGAACAGCGTGCCGCCGTCCCTGGCAGCATCGCCGTCGAGCTTCAGCGCGCCATTGAGTTTCTTCACGTCATCCGCGGTAACGCCCTTTTCCGGATCGATGGCGACGGTGATGATCTTTTCCGGCGTGTCGTGGGCGACCGCCTCGATGTCCATGCCGCCTTCGGTCGAGACGACGAAGGCGATGCGGCCGACCGAACGGTCGACCAGAACAGACAGATAGAGCTCGCGCTCGATATCGGCGCCATCCTCGATATAGAGCCGGTTGACCTGCTTGCCGGCCGGGCCGGTTTGCTTGGTCACCAGCGTGTGGCCGAGCATCTCGTTGGCGTTGGCGACGACGTCGGCGACCGACTTGGCCAGCCGCACGCCGCCCTTGGCGTCAGGCCCGAGCTCCTTGAACTTGCCCTTGCCGCGGCCGCCGGCATGGATCTGGCTCTTCACCACATAGAGCGGGCCGGGCAGCGCCTTGGCGGCGGCTTCCGCCTCATCGGCCTTGAACACCGGCACGCCTTGGGCCACCGGCGCGCCAAAGCCCTTCAGCAGCGCCTTGCCCTGATATTCATGGATGTTCATCTGGATCGTCTCCGGATCAGCTGCTGGGGTTCACTTCGAGGCGAGTTGCGGCGCGATCTTGACGCAGGCCTCGGTCAGGCCTTGCACCGCCGCTACCGAGCTATCGAACATCTTCTGCTCTGGCTTGGAAAGCTCGATCTCGATGACGCGCTCGACGCCACCGGCGCCGATCACCACGGGAACGCCGACATAGGTGTTCTTCACGCCATACTGGCCGGAAAGGTGGGCCGCGCAAGGCAGCACACGCTTCTTGTCCTTGAGATAGGCTTCGGCCATCGAGATCGCCGATGCGGCCGGCGCATAATAGGCCGAGCCGGTCTTCAACAGGCCGACGATCTCGGCGCCGCCGTCGCGGGTGCGCTGCACGATTTGGTCGAGCTTCTCCTTCGAGGTCCAGCCCATCTTGACGAGATCGGGCAGAGGAATGCCTGCAACCGTCGAATAGCGGATCATCGGCACCATGGAATCGCCATGGCCGCCGAGCACGAAGGCGGTGACGTCCTCGACCGAGACCTTGAACTCCTCGGCCAGGAAATAGCGGAAGCGAGCGCTGTCAAGCACGCCGGCCATGCCCACGACATGGGTGTTGGGCAGGCCGGAAAACTTCTGCAGCGCCCAGACCATCGCATCCAGCGGATTGGTGATGCAGATGACGAAGGCCTTCGGCGCGTACTTCTTCAGGCCGGCGCCGACCTGTTCCATGACCTTGAGGTTGATGCCGAGCAGATCGTCGCGGCTCATGCCCGGCTTGCGCGGCACGCCGGCGGTGACGATGCAGACGTCCGCCCCTTCGATCCCGGCATAGTCGTTGACGCCGGTCAGCCTGGAATCGAACCCGTCGACCGGCGACGATTGCGCAATATCGAGCCCCTTGCCCTGCGGGATGCCTTCGGCAATATCGAACAGAACCACGTCGCCGAGGTCCTTGAGGCCGATCATGTGAGCGAGCGTGCCGCCGATCATGCCAGAGCCGATAAGCGCTATCTTGTTGCGTGCCATGTCAGGATAGTTTCCCTTTGTTCGTGATGTCGCTCAAATCGCTGACGATCTGATGACGGCGTCGAGGAAGAGACCGGAATGCTGCGGGGATCCCGCGAGATTTCGCCGCACCCAATAGCCCCGGCGCCGCGTAAATTCAAACGATTATTTTGGAGCGAGCGTTTTCAATCGGTTAGAGTGACCGGGAATTACGTAAACGTAAAAGTTTGAAAACTCGACTGGGGAAAATCTACACGATGAAGATGGAGATCGTAAGACTTGATGCCGGCAATGACGCCCTTGTGATGCGGGTCGCCGAGGATGTGTTCGACGAACCGGTCAGGCCAGATCGATTGGCAGTCTATCTCAGGGAACCCGGCCACTTCATGGTCGTGGCGCTCGCCGACGGCGTGACCGTCGGTCAATGCGCCGCCATCATTCACCGTCATCCCGACAAGGCGACGGAGCTCTACATCGACGAGGTCGGCGTATCGCCGGCCTTCCAGCGCCAGGGCATCGCGCGAAAGATGCTCGACGCGATGTTTGCGATCGGCAGGGAGAATGGCTGCGAAGAAGCCTGGGTCGGCACCGAGCCGGACAACCGTGCCGCCCGCGCGCTTTACGAGTCGCGCGAGGAGACGCACGAGTCAGCAGAGAGCTTCCTCATGTATGTTTATCAACTGTAGCGAGGCTGACAGGAGTTCGGCCTATCTTCGTCCTAGGGTGCGCGCTTCGCTTTGCGTCGCTCCGCCCTGGGACAAAGGCGGCGTAGCCGGCGCCTGCCGCGCCTCCGGCGTCGTCTTCGCCTTCCGCCGCTCCGCCCAATCCTCCAGCCAGTCGCGGCTCTGCATCTCGATCAGCCGCGAAGCCGTGCGTTCGAACTCGAACACCTCGACGCCGCGCTTGGCCACATAGAGTTGCTGCGGCGGCGCTTCCGCGCTTACCACCAGCCTGATGTGATGGTCGTAGAGCGTGTCGACCAGCAGGATGAAGCGCTTGGCCTCGTTGCGCCGGCCTTCACCCAGCACCGGAATGTGGTCGATAAAGATGGTCGAGAAGCGGTCGGCAAGGGCCAGATAGTCGCGCGCGCCGAGTGGCTTCTCGCACAGATCGGCGAAGGAAAAACGCGCCGCGTCGCCGGCGGCGCGCGGAACGGCCAGCTGCCGGCCTTTGACGGCAAGCAACGTCTCGGCCGTCGGCGCGCCGCGCGTCATCGTTTGCCAAGCCGCGTCCATCGCCTCATCGGCCGCCGCATCGGTGGGCGTGACATAGACCGGCGTACGGGCAAGCTTTTCCAGCCGATAGTCCTTGTCGGCATCGAGCGAGAGCACCTGCGCGTGCCGTTCCAATATGCCGATGAAGGGCAGGAAAAGCTGACGGTTCAGCCCGTCGCGATAGAGATTTTCCGGTGCCACGTTCGACGTCGCCACCAGCACCACGCCGCTGGCGAACAGCGCCGAAAACAGCCGGGACAGGATCATCGCATCGGCGATGTCGGTGACCGAGAACTCGTCGAAACACAGTACCCAGGCCTGTTCGGCAAGCGCCCGCGCCACCGGCGGAATCGGATCGTCTTCCCTCACCGTGCCGTCCTTGCGCTCCTGCCGGTGCTTCTGGATGCGGTCCTGCACCTCGGCCATGAAGTCGTTGAAATGCACGCGGCGCTTGCGCCGTACCGGCAGCAGCTCGAAGAACAAGTCCATCAACATGGTCTTGCCGCGGCCGACGCCGCCATGGATGTAGAGGCCCTTGACCGCCTCGTGCGTCTCGCGCCTGCGGGCGAAGAGCCAGCCAAGCGCGCTCGATTTGTGCGCCAGCCGCTTCACCGAAATCTCTGATACCAGCCGGTCGAGAGCGGTGACGATCCGCTCCTGCGCCGGATCGCGCTCGATGGCACCGGCGTCGACCAGATGGTCGTAACGCTGCCTGACGGTCACATGGGTCTGGAGGCCGTCACGCAGATGCATAGGTCACGTCGTTGTCGAGGGATTGGCTTACCTTGTAAGCGAGATCGGCAGGCCATTGGAAGTCTGGCCGTCGAATTTCGAGCCGCCCGAGGAATATAGCCGTGCCAGCGTGCCGCCATTCTCATCGTAAAGCGTCAACTGCTTGCCGGCGACGTTCCACGACTTGATGCCGTCGATCGGCGCCGGGCAATGCAGCGGTCCGGCGCGGAAACCGGCGCCGAATTTGGTCTGCGGCGTCGCCACCTTGCAGCTCTGACCGGAAACGCTGGCGTTCCATACGCCGGCGACACTGGCCGCGGTCAGGTCCGGCGCACCCGCCGGCGCCGAACCGTCCGGCGGCAAGGAGGCGACCTGGCTGTTCTGCGGCGCGGTCGGGAATTGCGAGGGATCGGTGGTGCCGGGAGAGGCCGGAGGCGGCAACTGGTTGGCCGTCACTTGCCCGGACGGTGCTGGCTGCAGCGGCGCCGGCTGCTGGTCGTCCATCGAGGAAAACCGTGACGTTGAGCAGCCGCTCGCAACGAGCGCCGCCAGCGATACGGCCACCAGGGCTGTTTTCGAAAAAGTCATTCCAACCTCCGTCGGATCCGGCGGGGCTGCCGTCCGCACAATGTCGCCCTCCACCAAGATGGAGAAGGTGGCGAAATTTCAACCCGATATGGTTAAAATAGGGTTTGCGCCAAGAATTGTTGCAAATTTGTCGCTATCATCCGGCCAGCGGAGCGCTCGGCACGAATATATAGCCGTCCGGTCCGACGACATAGCTCTCGCGCAGGCCGTGCGGCTTGTCGATCGCTCCGGCCAGCACGATGTGGCCGTGATCGCGCGCGGCGGCCTCGACCGCATCCGGATTGGCGCCGTAAAGGCGCAGCTCGACGCCGGCGCCGCGTGTCTCGGCGCCGGCGATCGTCCCTGTCATGGCATTGTCGAGATAGGAATGGTCGGCGTGCAGCATGAACACCGAGCCCAGCAGCTCGATCGCCGCGAAATCCTCGTCGGCATAGATGATATCGGCGCCGAGCACGTCGCGGCAGAAGGCTTCCATGGCCGCCATGTCGCTCACCAGCAGGTTGACGCCGATGCCGCGCGCCAGCGAGCGGCCGAAATCCCCGGCCTTCATCCATGGTGTCCTGGTCCGCTTCATCGCCATGGCATCGTCCTCCCCAATCCAATCCTACTCAAGCCGGCCGCCCGGGCCGTTGGCATTCGGCCGGCAAACGCTTGCGCCAGCCGGCACAAGGGCTATGTCTATCAAGACGAAATTCGCTGGAGCCGCAAATTGGCTGCGAGACCGAAAGCCGCCAATCGCTACTATAACGGCCCGCCCAGCGATCATTTCGACGGAACCTTGTTCTTCAATCCCGGCGGCCAGCCGCCGGCGCGTTTCGCCGATCTGCTGAAATGGCAGTTCAACGGCCAACGCTCGAAATGGCCGGCCACCAATCCGAGTCCCTTTTTGCAGGCAAAGCCGTCCGCACGTGTCGAGGGCGCCGGCCTGACCGTGACCATGGTCGGTCATTCCACGCTGCTGGTCCAGACCGCGGGCCTGAACATCCTCACCGATCCGGTATGGTCGCTGCGGGCCTCGCCGTTCTCCTTCGTCGGGCCGAAACGCGTCAACGCGCCGGGCATCGCCCTGGCCGACCTGCCGCCGATCGATCTCGTGCTGATCAGTCACAATCACTACGACCATCTCGACATCCCGACGCTGAAGCAGCTCAAGGCCAGGCACGACCCGCTGGTGGTGACCCCGTTCGGCAATGACGTCCTGATTGGCGGGGCGGTTCCCGGCATGCGGCTCTCGGCGCATGACTGGGGCGACAGGGTCGACATCGGCGATGGCGTGGCCGTCCATGTCGAGCCGGCGCATCACTGGTCGGCGCGCGGCACACGCGACCGGCGCATGGCGCTGTGGGCCGGCTTCGTCATCGAGACGCCGGCCGGCCGGATCTATTTCGCGGGCGATACCGGCTTCCATGATGGCATCAACTACCGGCTCATAGCTCACAAGCACGGCGGCTTCCGCTTCGCCATCCTGCCGATCGGCGCCTATGAGCCGCGCTGGTTCATGGCCTCGCAGCATCAGAACCCGGAGGAGGCGGTGCAAGGCATGACATTGTGCAACGCCGCCTATGCGGCCGGTTGCCATTGGGGCACGTTCCAGCTCACCGACGAGCCGATCGACGAGCCCGCACGCAAGCTCGACGAGGCGCTGGAGGCCGAGGGCCTGCCGCCGGAGCGTTTTCGCGCCTTGCGGCCGGGCGAGGTCTGGGATGTGCCGCAGATCTGACCGGGACTGGTTGCGGCCACGGAACCCAAGCGCCACCGGCGCGTTTGTAGATGGGGTCAAATTCTATCGCTCCGCGAGGCATTTCCATGCTCAGATGGATCATCATTCTCCTGATTATCGCCGCCGCTGCGAGCCTGCTCGGCATGCCGGCATTAGCAGGTGCGGCCGCCACCGGCGCGCGCATCCTGATCGGTATCGTGCTGATCATATTCCTGCTGATCGTGCTCGGCGTCTTCGCCGTCACCTGAAGGCGCGATGCACTGGTAATTCCCGCCCTTTTCCGCCATATAGCGGCAAACAGTACGGAATGACCGGAAGAAATGGCAGGCACCGCCCCTTTCGCCAAGATGAACGGCATCGGCAACGAGATCATCGTTGCCGACATGCGCGGCCGTGCCGACCGGGTGACGCCGACAGCTGCGATCGCGCTCAACGCCGAGGCCTCGACGCGGTTCGACCAGATCATGGCGATCCATGAGGCGCGGACGCCGGGTACGGCCTATTTCATCGACATATTGAATTCGGACGGCTCGGGCGCGCAGGCCTGCGGCAACGGCATGCGCTGCGTCGTCCAGGCGCTGGCGGCCGAGACCGGACAAAAGACATTCACCTTCGAGACCGTCGCCGGAATCCTCAACGCGCAGGAACATGCCGACGGCTCGATCTCGGTCGACATGGGCACGCCGCACTTCGGCTGGCGGGACATTCCGCTCGCTGAGGAGTTTCGCGATACCCGCATGATCGAATTGCAGGTCGGCCCGATCGACGCCCCGGTGCTGCATTCGCCCTCGGTCGTCTCCATGGGCAATCCGCATGCCATCTTCTGGGTCGACCGCGACGTCTGGTCCTACGAACTCGACCGCTTCGGACCGCTGCTCGAAAACCATCCGATCTTCCCCGAGCGCGCCAACATCACCATCGCGCAGGTGACCTCGCCCGACAGCATGATCATCCGCACCTGGGAACGCGGCGCCGGCCTGACCAAGGCTTGCGGCACGGCATCCTGCGCCGCCGTCGTGGCTGCGGCCCGCACCCGGCGCACCGGGCGCAGCGTCAATCTACTGACCCCCGGCGGCGGCTCGCTGCACGTCGAATGGCTTGAAAACGACCATGTCATCCTGACCGGTGCGGCCGAATGGGAGTTTTCCGGCAGCTTCGATCCCTCGAGCGGCGCCTGGGCGCGCGACACCGAAAGCGCGGCCTGATGCCCGCTCCTTTCAAGGATGGCGATGTGGGGAAGGGCCCCAATCGCATCGAACTGGTGACCTTCGGCTGCCGGCTGAACACTTATGAATCCGAGGTGATGCGGCGCGAGGCCGAAACTGCGGGCCTCGGTGGGCTGGCTGGCGGCGCCGTCATCTTCAACACCTGCGCCGTCACCGGCGAAGCGGTCCGCCAGGCCAAACAGGCGATCCGCAAGGCGCGCCGCGACAACCCCGAAGCTCGCATCATCGTCACCGGCTGCGCGGCGCAGACCGAGCCGCAGAATTTCGCGGCCATGGACGAGGTCGATCTCGTCCTTGGCAATGAGGAGAAGCTGAAGGCCAATTCCTATCGCGCGCTGCCGGATTTCGGCGTCAACGACAGCGAGAAGGCGCGCGTCAACGACATCTTCTCCGTACGCGAGACCGCCGGCCATATGGTCGATGCCATCGAGGGCAGGGCACGCGCCTTCGTGCAGGTGCAGAATGGCTGCGACCACCGCTGCACCTTCTGCATCATCCCCTATGGCCGCGGCAATTCACGCTCGGTGCCGATGGGCGCCGTGGTCGAACAGGTCAAGCGGCTCACCGGCAACGGCTATGCCGAGATCGTGCTGACCGGCGTCGACATGACCAGTTTCGGCGCCGACCTGCCGGGTGCGCCGAAACTCGGCAGGCTGGTGAAGACGATCCTGCGCCAGGTGCCGGACGTGAAGCGCCTGCGCCTCTCCTCCATCGATTCCATCGAGGCCGACGACGATTTGCTCGACGCCATCGCCACCGAGCCGCGGCTGATGCCGCATCTGCATCTGTCGCTGCAATCGGGCGATGACATGATTTTGAAGCGCATGAAGCGTCGGCATCTGCGCGATCAGTCGATCCGCTTCTGCGAAGACGTGCGCAAGCTGCGCCCCGACGTCGTCTTCGGCGCCGACATCATCGCCGGCTTCCCGACCGAGACGGAGGCGATGTTCGAAAATTCGGCAAAGATCGTCGAGGAATGCGGGCTGACCCACCTGCACGTCTTTCCGTTTTCGCCGCGCGAAGGCACGCCCGCCGCGCGCATGCCGCAGGTCCGCCGCGAAGTGATCAAGCAGAGGGCAGCCCGCCTGCGCGCCGCCGGCGAGACGGCATATCGCCGCCATCTGTCGTCGCTCTCCGGAACGCGCCAGTCGATCCTGATCGAGCGCGACGGGCTCGGCCGCACCGAAGGGTTTACGCTCGCCGCGCTCGCCACCGGCGCGCCGGGCGAGATCGTCGAAGCAACAGTCACCGGTCATGACGGCGCCCGGCTGATCGCGGCTCCGCTTGCCGCCCGCGCCGCCTGAGAAACGCAAGAGATGGCCGGGTTCTTCAAGAAGATATTTTCGTTCGGCAAGAAGGAGGTCGTCGAGGAGCGCGTCGACGAGACCGCCCCGCTGCCGCCGATCAAATGGGATCAGCTCGACACGCTGAAGCCGGCGGCCGAGCAGGCCGTTCCGGAATTCCTGAAGCGGGAGGAGACCCAGGCTCAGCCTCCCGTCGAGCCCGCGCCGCCCGAGGAGCCGACACCCGAGCCTGCCCCGGCCATTCCGCCGGTGCCGGAGCCGACTGTTCCGCCCGAGCCGGAACCGCTGCCGGAGCCGCGGCCGGAGGAGGAACCGGCACCGACGCCCGAGCGCCCGGAGCCGCCGGCACCTGAGGAAGTTCCGACACCTCCGGCCATTCCGGAGCCTGCGCCCGAACCGCGGCCGCAGGAGGTACCGCCGCCAGCGCCCGCCGAGCCGGAAATTGTCCCGTCGCGCCCGGAGCAGCTGCCGGAACCGGCACCCGCCGAAGTACCGACGCCCGCCGAAGTTCCGGTCGAGACACCGGCGCCAATCGAGATTCCTACGACACCGTCTTCGGCGCAGCCGTCACAGGCCGGCGCCCCCCCTCATCCGCCTGCCGGCGCCTTCTCCCCGTATAGTGACGGGGAGAAGGAAGAAGTTCCATCGCCAACGCCTCCCTCTCTCCGTCCTTCATGGGGAGAGGGTAAGGGTGAGGGGCGCCAGCCTGTCGAGAACCTGGCACCCAGTGCCGAAACTGCCGCCGAAATCTCGCCGCCAATTCGCCAGCCTGCGCCGATCGAGCCGCAGCCTGTGCGCGCCGAGATCGCGCCGGAACCTGAGGCAGTTCCCGCGCCGCCGAAGCCCACGCCCGCTCCCGTCAAGGTGACGGTCGCCAAAAAAGTGGAGCAGAAGGCCGAGCCGCAGAAGGCGCCGGAGCCGGCGCCGCGGCGCTCCTGGTTCCAGCGCATGCGGGACGGGCTTGCCCGTTCCTCGCGCGAATTGTCGGGCAACATTGCCGGCGTCTTCACCAAGCGCAAGCTCGACGACGACACGCTGCAGGACCTGGAGGACGTGCTGATCCGCGCCGATCTCGGGCTGGAGACCGCCTTGCGCGTCACCGATTCGCTGGCCGCCAGCCGCTACGGCAAGGATGTCTCCGACGCCGAGGTCCGCACCGTGATGGCGCAGGAGGTCGAGAAGGTGCTGACCCCCGTCGCCCTGCCGCTGGAACTCGACCTCAGCCACAAACCGCATGTCATCCTGGTGGTCGGCGTCAACGGCACCGGCAAGACCACGACCATCGGCAAGCTGGCGGCCAAACTGACCGATGGCGGCCTGTCGGTGATGCTGGCCGCCGGCGACACCTTCCGAGCCGCCGCCATCGAGCAGCTCAAGATCTGGGGCGAGCGGACGAAATCGCCGGTCATCGCCTCCAAGCTCGGCGCCGATGCCGCCGGCCTCGCCTACGATGCCTTCGAGAAGGCGAAGGAAGCGGGTTCCGACGTGCTGATCATCGACACCGCCGGCCGATTGCAAAACAAGGCCGAGCTGATGGCCGAGTTGGAAAAGATCGTGCGCGTGCTGGGCAAGCTTGATCCGGAAGCCCCGCACACCGTGCTGCAGACGGTCGACGCCACCACCGGCCAGAACGCGCTCAACCAGGTCGAGATCTTCCGCAATGTCGCCGGGGTCAACGGCCTGGTGATGACCAAGCTGGACGGCACGGCGCGTGGCGGTATTCTGGTGGCGATCGCGGCAAAACACAGATTGCCGGTCTATTTCATCGGCGTCGGCGAACAGGTCGACGACCTCGAACCGTTCTCGGCAAGCGAATTCGCCAGGGCGATCGCTGGCGTTGCGTAACGGCATGATCCCGGAAGTTGCTTCAACCGGATCGTGCGTAAGAAGGAAGATATGAACCCACCCATTCTCGAACGCGATCCGTCCGACCCGCAGAAAGAGAAGAAGGAAGGCGTCAACCCGCTGCTCAAGCTCGTTCTCGAGCTAGGGCCGCTGCTGGTGTTCTTTTTCGCCAATGCGCGAGGCGAATGGCTGACGCAGAAATTCCCGGCGCTGGCGGAATTCGGCGGCCCGATCTTCGTCGCCACCGGCCTGTTCATGGCCGCCACCGCGATCGCGCTGGTCGCGTCCTGGCTGCTGACGCGCACCTTGCCGATCATGCCGATGGTGTCGGGCGTCGTCGTCTTCATCTTCGGCGCGTTGACGCTCTACCTGCAGGACGACATTTTCATCAAGATGAAGCCGACCATCGTCAACACGCTGTTCGGCGGCGTGCTGCTCGGAGGGTTGTTCTTCGGCAGATCTCTGCTTGGCTACGTCTTCGATTCCGCCTTCAGGCTCGATGCCGAGGGCTGGAGAAAACTCACCTTCCGCTGGGGTCTGTTCTTCCTGTTCCTGGCCCTCGTCAACGAGGTGGTGTGGCGGAATTTTTCGACCGATGCCTGGGTTACCTTCAAGGTCTGGGGCATCATGCCGATCACGCTTCTGTTCACCTTCAGCCAGATGCCGCTGATCCTGCGCCATTCGCTGGACGACAAGACCGGCGGCGAAGAGAAGGCCCGCAAATAAGGCCTGCAAATTGGGGGGAGTGCCATGGAATTCGTCACCACGCGCGAAGAGCTGCGGACGATCTACAAGACGCCGCGTCCGACGGATGGTTCGATCCGCAAAGAATTGAAGGCGCTGGACGGCCATTGCCGCTCCTTCATCGGCAAGAGCCCCTTCGTGCTGATCGGCTCCTCCGACGGCGAAGGCAATGCCGATGTGACACCCAAAGGCGACAAGCCAGGATTCGCCGCCGTGCTTGACGACAGGACCATCGCCATCCCCGACCGGCCCGGCAACAACCGGCTGGATACGCTGGAGAACATCCTGCTCAACCCGTCGGTCGGGCTGCTGTTCCTCATTCCCGGCATGAACGAGACGCTGCGCGTCAATGGCGACGCCCGCATCACCGTCGACGCCGGTTTGCGCGAACGGCTGGCCGTCGACGGCAAGGAGCCGCAGAGCGTCGTCGTGGTCGCCGTCAAGGCCGCCTACATGCATTGCGCCAAGGCCTTCATGCGCTCCGAGCTTTGGAAGCCGGAGAGCTGGCACGATCGCGCCACGCTGCCGACGCTCGGTCAGATCCTGCGCGACCAACTGGCGCTCGCCGATTCGGCCGAGGCGACCGACCGCTGGCTGGACGACGAATACAAGCAGACGATGTGGTAGCGTGCGCGGAAGATTCGTCCGAGCGTCGCCTTGCTGAACCTCCTTGCCATTTCCGGCAGCCTGCGGGCAGCCTCCACCAACTCGGCCCTGGTCGCGGCACTGGCGTGGAACGCGCCAGAGGGCTGCCGCGTCGCCAGGACTCGGCCTGCTGCCGATCTTCAACCCCGACGACGAGGGTGAGCGGACACCGTCCGAAGCGTCCAGGCTGATCGATGCCGTCACCGCCGCCGACGGCGTCATCATCTCATGCCCGGAATATGCGTATGGCGTGCCGGGCGGCCTGAAGAATGCGCTCGACTGGCTGGTGTCGCGCGATGCCGCCGTCGACAAGCCGGCCATGCTGGTGCACGCCTCGCCGCGCTCGCTCTATGCCCGCGCCGCATTGGCGGAGATCATGCGCACCATGTCCTTCGCGCTTCATGACGGCGGGCTGGAGATCGGGCTGCTCGGCAAGAAGCCAGCTGAGGTGGAGGCCGTCCTGGGGGAGCAGGCGAACGCGTTGGCAATGCGCGATGCGTTGTCCGCTTTCGCGGATTTCATTCGCGCGCGTTAGCGCCTACCCTTTTCTCAGCGTCTCGACATCGGTCTTGCCGACATACCAGTCGCGGGCGTTGACCTCCTCGAAGACCACCCAGACATCGTCATTGCCGAGCCCGGTGGCGTCCATGATCGCCGCCGTGACTTTTTTGGCGATGTCGGCTTTCTTGCCGGCCGGATCGGCGGCGATCACTTCCTTGACGATGCGGATGTTGACGAATGGCATGACGTCCTCCCCTTTAATTCAGCTCAGTAGGTCTTGGCGCCGTTCACCATCAGCCGGACCATGTAGAGCGAAGTGGTGCCGGCGATGTAGAGACAGTTCAGCTTGGCGCCGCCGAACACGCAATTGGCCGTCACCTCGGGCACCTTGACCTTGCCGATCAGCGTTCCGTCCGGATCGTAGCAATGGATGCCATCGGCGGCGCTGGTCCAGATGCGCCCGGCATCGTCGAGCCTGAAGCCGTCGAACAGGCCTGCGGTGCAGTCGGCGAAGACTTTTTCACCCGAGACCTTCTTGCCGCCCTCGCCGACATTGAATACCCGCATATGCGCCGGGTTCTGCGCGCCATGCGTGCGGCCGGTGTCGACGACATAGAGCTTGCTCTCGTCGAGCGAGAAAGCCAGCCCGTTCGGCCTGACCATGTCGGTGATGACAGCCTCAACATCGCCGGTACCGGGATCGACCCGGTAGACATGGCAGGCGCCGATCTCGCTCTCGGCCCTGTCGCCCTCGTAATCGGTGTCGATGCCGTAGGTTGGATCGGTGAACCAGATCGAGCCGTCCGACTTGACCACCACGTCATTGGGCGAATTCAGCCGCTTGCCCTTCCATTTGGCGGCAATGGTGGTGACCGAACCGTCGAACTCGGTGCGGCTGACGCGGCGCCCCGAATGCTCGCAGGTCACCAGCCGGCCCTGCCGGTCGACGGTGTTGCCGTTGGAATTGCCGCATGGCTGCCGAAACACGCTGACGCTGCCGTCGGTCTCGTCGTAACGCATCATGCGGTTGTTCGGGATGTCGGACCAGACGACATAGCGGCCGGCGGCGAACCAGGCCGGCCCTTCCGCCCATCGGCAGCCGGTGAAGAGCTTATCCACTTGCGCATTGCCGTTGAACAGCCGCGCAAAACGCGGATCGAGAATTTCGTAGTCGGCGGCGGCCATTCTTTCCTCCCGGTAACGTTGGCAATCCGGCGGCGATCAAGCCAGCAGGAGATCGATATGGCAAGGTCGGCGGCGATGACATTTCCGCAATTTGTAAGACAAAACGACAGGAACCGGCATTCCCATCACGGAAGGGCAATGCGCCGGCGCCGGGGGTGGCGTTCAGGCGCCATTAACCGGCTATGCACATAGCGCAATGGTGCATTGCAACATCTTCTTTTTGCGATGCACCATTCCTATGTCATGCTCCGTATCGATCAAGGGAGGAAGAAACCGGCCGCCAAATGCGGCCCAGAAGGAAACTCGCTATGATCCTCGACAGCCTCTTGACCCGCGCCCGCAGCAGCATCGCCAAGCGCAAGAACTACAACCGCCTCGTCGCTGAAATCGACAGCTTCTCCAGCCGCGATCTGGCCGACATGCGCGCCGACCGCTCGGAAATGCTTTATCAGGTCCACAAGCAGATCTACGGCTGAGCCCACAACAAGCAGATTCGCGCGCTCCGAGACATTGCTCTTCCTCAGCGGTGATGACGAGGGCGCGTGAAAACAGGAGCATTTGACACGTCGGCGAGCGGCGAACGCTTGTCCTTCAATTGTCGACGCGCCCGAAAGCCGGCACCTCGCCGATGACGGTGCGCCGGTCCTTGCCGCAGGCGAAGGACCGTGCTTTCTCGTCGGCAAGCTTGCGCGCCTGGTCGTTGGCGGCAGGATTTCCTGTAGCCAGCACCAGTGCGACCGTGCAGCCGTCGCGCGCATCCATTTGCGCGACCTTGGAGACGAGCAGCACGTCGGTGGGTTTCTTCTCGTCTTCCGGATTGCTGATCGAGCGGCGGTGAATGACCGCGAACGGCACCGTCTTGTCGCCGTCGGTCTCGATGCGCCACTCGATCCTGGCGCCTGAGGAATTGAAGCCGGAGAAACTTTCCCAGACCGATGTCATGTCGCCGCCGGGCGGGAAACCATAAAACAGCGATTCGCGCGCATCGTCATAGGCGATCAGCACCGGATAGCCACGATAGCCCGAACAGGCGAGGTCGGCCCAGTCGCCATCACCGTCCCCGGCCTGCGCATAGGTGACGCAGTCGTTCTTCCAGTCGAGATCGGTGTAGGCGCTCGATATCTCGCCGGCATGCGCTGCCCGGCAGACGCTGGCGAGAACGAGTGGAAGAACCAGGCTGCGCATCGCGGACATCTCCGTTGAAGGTCGCAGCAGCCTATCGCCAAACACTATTTCTTCAAGCTCGCCTCAATCAGCAGATCGGCGTTGATCGCCACCGACGCCGCCGGGCCACCGGCGCCGAACAACTGGCCGCTGATATAGGCGCCTTCGATCAGAAGCAGCAGACCGTCGCCCAGCGTGTCGGCGTCGGCGGCATTCATCGCGGCGGCCATGGCGCGCAGGCGGCGGCGCAGTTCCTGCTTGTTGTCCTCGCTCACCACGCGCGCCGGATGGCCGCGCTCGGGATATTCTACGGCCGCATTGGTCATGCCGCAGCCGCGATAGTCAGGCTTCTGCGTGCGCTTGCCGACGCGGGTCAGGAAGGCTCGGATTTGCGCGCGCGGATCGCCGGGATGGGCGTCCACCGCCTCGTCGAAGCGTTCCCAGAATTCGAGATCGTATCGGCGCAGATAAGAGGCGGCCAATTCGTCCTTGGAGGGAAAGCTGCGATAGAGGCTGGGCTTGGTGACTCCGGCGCGCCTGACGATCTCGTCGACGCCGATCGCCCTGATGCCTCGCCGGTAAAACAGATCGCGCGCCACGCCGAGTATCTTTTCCGCCGCCTTTGGCGGAGCCGACGCGTGAGCGCTGCTGATGGACGGTTCAATTTTATTGTCTGGTGGCATTCGCAGTCTCGGTTGACACTGTTACCGATCGGTACGTATACATGTTTCCATCCTGCAACGTACCGGTCAGTAACATGCTAGCTCAATCCCGTCCATTTGGCCAGCGCTACGCTTTCGTCGTGGTCGCCGTCATCTTTCTCTGCCTGCTGATCGCGGCCGGCCTGCGCTCCGCGCCAGCCGTCATGATGCTGCCGCTGGAGGAAAGTTTCGGCTGGCGGCGCGACGTGGTGTCGCTGGCTGCCGCGGTCGGCATCTTCCTCTACGGCCTGACCGGGCCGTTTGCCGCCGCGCTGATGGAGCGGATCGGGCTGCGGCGCACGCTGCTTGCCGCGCTTGTCGTGATGTCGGCCTCCACCGCGCTCAGCCTGCTGATGACCAAGCCATGGCATCTGCTGATTACCTGGGGCGTGTTTTCCGGCGTCGGCTCCGGCGCGGTCGCCACCGTGCTCGGCGCCACCATCGTCAACCGCTGGTTCAAGACCAACCGCGGCCTCGTCATGGGCTTGATGTCGGCCTCCAGCGCCACCGGTCTGCTGGTCTTCCTGCCGCTGCTGGCCTCGCTGGCGCAGTCAGGCGGCTGGAAGCCGGTCGTCATCGCCATCTCCGTCGCGACGGCCTGTCTCGTGCCGCTGGTGCTGCTGCTGGTGCCGGAACGCCCGGCATCGATTGGCATGGTGCGCTATGGCGCGGAAGCCGACGACGTGCCGCCGGTACCGCCGGCGGCACAAGGCAATTTCCTGACCCATACGCTAACCACGCTGCGCCGCGCCGCCGGCACGCGCGTCTTCTGGTACCTGTTCGCCACCTTCTTCGTCTGCGGTTTCACGACCAACGGACTGGTCGGGACACATCTCATCGCATTTTGCGGCGACATGGGCATCAACGAGGTTCAGGCGGCTGGCCTGTTGTCGATGATGGGCATTTTCGACCTGATCGGCACCACGCTGTCGGGCTGGCTCACCGACCGTTTCGATCCGCGCAAGCTGCTCGGTGTCTATTATGCGATCCGCGGCCTTTCGCTGATCTATCTGCCCTATTCCGGCTTTTCGGCGACCAGTCTGATCATCTTCGCCGTGCTTTACGGCCTCGACTGGATCGCCACCGTGCCGCCGACGCTGCGGCTCGCCAATGAAGCCTTCGGCGACCGCAGCGGCCCGATCGTGTTCGGCTGGATCGTCGCCGGCCACCAGGTGGGCGCGGCAACCGCCGCCTTCTTCGGCGGCACCATGCGCGAACTGCAGGGCAATTACGAACTGGCCTTCCTGATCGCCGGCATGACCGCGATTGCCGCCGCCTGTATCTCGCTCCTGATCAACACCAGCCGGCCGGCGTTCGACCCGGAGCCGCAAGCGGCATAGTGCGCCTTCGAACGAGTGTGCCGTCGGTCAGATTGGCGATCTTTCAATAAGGGGGAGATCGGCAGTTCGCCGACGGCGCGCAGCCGATCAGTCGGGATAGCAGACCAACGGGACGTTGGGCCAAACCGCGCTATCGCAGTTGGCGCTTTGCTGCCTTTGCTTGAAGGCCGCGCTGACCGGCCCCGTCACCACCGGATCGACGCCATCGGGCGCATCCGCAAAGACCTGTTCGGCGCTCGGGATATCGCTCGGCAGAGCGGGCCGCGCTTCCTTGAGCGTCGCCGCGGATTGGGCGGCGCCGGCAGCCAGCAGCACGGCGAGAGCCGCAGTTGCGAGAATCGGCCGAAATTTGACGACTGCGTTGGTCATGGTGTTCGAACTGCCCGGGCCCGCAAAAGGTTCCCGCCTTGGTTAACAAAACCATTTCACATGGCGATGCTTAAGATTTGATGATTATTTGGTGTCGCGCTTCCTCTTTCGCAAATGCGAAAAACCCTGTATGAGCCGCGCAACACGAAAGAGGCGGCGCCTTTTGGCCTGCTGCCTGCAACGCTCCCGAGACCAGATCATGAACCTCCGCAATATCGCGATCATCGCGCACGTCGACCATGGAAAGACCACCCTTGTCGACCAGCTTCTGAAACAATCCGGCGCCTTCCGCGACAATCAGCGCGTCGCCGAACGCGCCATGGATTCCAACGACCTCGAAAAGGAACGCGGCATCACCATCCTGGCCAAGGCGACCTCGGTCGACTGGAAGGGCACCCGCGTCAACATCGTCGACACCCCCGGCCACGCCGATTTCGGCGGTGAGGTCGAGCGCATCCTGTCGATGGTGGATTCGGCGATCGTGCTGGTCGACGCCGCCGAAGGCCCGATGCCGCAGACCAAGTTCGTCGTCGGCAAGGCGCTCAAGGTCGGCTTGAAGCCCATCGTCGTCATCAACAAGATCGACCGGCCGGACGCCCGCCATGTCGAGGTGGTCAACGAGGTGTTCGACCTGTTTGCCGCGCTCGACGCCACCGACGAGCAGCTCGACTTCCCGATCCTTTATGGTTCGGGGCGCGACGGCTGGGTCTCGGAAAATCCGGAAGGTCCCAAGGACCAGGGCCTGTCGCCGCTGTTCGACCTCGTCCTCAAGCATGTGCCCGCGCCGACCGTGCATCCCGGCCCGTTCCGCATGATCGGCACCATCCTGGAAGCCAATCCGTTCCTCGGCCGTATCATCACCGGCCGCATCGAGAGCGGCACGCTGAAGGCCAACCAGGCGGTCAAGGTGCTGCATCATGACGGCACCCAGATCGAAACCGGCCGCATTTCCAAGATACTGGCCTTCCGCGGCCTCGAGCGCCAGCCGATCGAGGAAGCGCAGGCGGGCGACATCGTGGCCATTGCCGGCCTGTCCAAAGGCACCGTCGCCGACACGTTCTGCGACCTAAGCGTGAGCGAGCCGCTGCACGCGCAGCCGATCGATCCGCCGACCGTGACCATGTCTTTCCTCGTCAACGATTCGCCGCTGGCCGGCACGGAAGGCGACAAGGTGACCAGCCGCGTCATCCGCGACCGCCTGCTGCGCGAAGCCGAGGGCAATGTCGCGCTCAAGATCGAGGAATCGCCTGACAAGGATTCCTTCTTCGTGTCGGGCCGTGGCGAATTGCAGCTTGCCGTGCTGATCGAGACCATGCGCCGCGAGGGCTTTGAAATCGCCGTGTCGCGGCCGCGCGTGGTCATGCAGAAGGGCGAGAACGGCGAATTGCTGGAGCCGGTCGAGGAAGTCGTCATCGACGTCGACGAGGAGCATGCCGGCGTCGTCGTGCAGAAAATGTCCGAGCGCAAGGCCGAGATGGTCGAATTGCGCCCCTCCGGCGGCAACCGCCAGCGCCTCGTCTTCCACGCGCCGACGCGCGGCCTGATCGGCTACCAGTCGGAACTCTTGACCGACACGCGCGGCACCGCCGTGATGAACCGGCTGTTCCATGCCTATGAGCCCTACAAGGGCGAACTGCCCGGTCGCACCAACGGCGTGCTGATCTCCAACGAGCAGGGCGAGTCCGTCGCCTACGCCATGTGGAACCTGGAGGATCGTGGCCCGATGGTCATCGATCCGGGCGTCAAGGTCTATCAGGGCATGATCATCGGCATCCACTCCCGCGACAACGACCTGGAAGTGAACGTGCTGAAGGGCAAGAAGCTGACCAACATCCGCGCCGCCGGCAAGGACGAGGCGGTCAAGCTGACACCGCCGATCCGCATGACGTTGGAGCGCGCGCTGGCCTGGATCCAGGACGACGAGCTGGTCGAGGTGACACCGAAGACCATCCGCCTGCGCAAGCTTTATCTGGATCCCAACGAGCGCAAGCGCTTCGAGAAATCGTCCAAGGCCGTCGGCGCCGCGTAATTTCTGCTTTCTGATCGTATCCGGGAGGGGCGGAGCACCAGGTGCTTCGCCCCTCTGCCGTTCATCCCCTGGCGGCAGATATGATGGCCTGCCGGTCGGGTTCGCCGGCCAGATCGACGCGGACCGTCGTCCCGTCGCGTGCCGGCTTGCGCAAAGCCTTGGCCCCGTCGCAATCGACAACCAACAGGCCTTTCTCCTCCAGGGCTTGAAGTCGCGACCGTGAGATGCCGAGTTCGTTGGCGAGCAAACGATCGAGCCGCAGCGATATCGGCATTTCGAGCCCGAGCCGGAGCTCCAGCACGCTTGCAGCTTCGCTTGTCCCGCCAAGCGCCGTCTTGTGCACGTCGACGTCGGGAAACTCCTCGACACGCCCCACCTGGCCGCGCAGTGCGGTCACATCGAATGCATGGCGCCGGGCAAGTGCTGCATCGTTGCTCTCCAGCGCCCGCAGCAGCGCCGGCTCGATGTCGCGGCGGTTGCGGCGCTCAAAAATGCCGAAATTCCAGGAATTGTCGCAGTTGATACAACGATAGATCAGCCAGGCGTCAATGCGCTTCCCGTTGGCGTTGACGCGGAACTTTCCGCTGCTGCGATAGGCTTTGACGCCGCCGCAGCGATTGCAGGTGATCAGGGGACGTGGTGCGGTTTGAGGCGCGACCGTCCAGCGGATGCGCAGAATAGAAGACATGCCGATATGCCCTTCCCGTCGGGAAGTTCATCAGGTCGGCAATGTCGAGATGCCCAGGCGGGCGCGGCGTGGCGGTAGGCTGCGGTTCTTGGGATCAGGCGTCGCGGCGCATGCGACAGCGGTTCAGCAGTGCCAAACCGGTCTCGAACCGCCGCCCAGAGGAACACATGAAATGGAAAAAGGCACCGTTGTGGCGGCGCCATGCATTGTGTCGGGGGAGTTGACGAGACCGGCGGTTACGTAGGCAAAGTGAAGCTCGAAATTGTTTCGGGGCGATCTATCTAGCCGCGAGATGCCGGGCCGGCAAGCATGTTGATGCTACCGAAGCTCGATCGCTTGCGCTAATGTCTGGCATTGCTAATGTCTGGCATTGAAGGTTTTCAAGCCGAGATCCTCGCCATGCACCTCACCTCGCTCCTGATCTTCGCCGCCGCGCTCTTCGTGGCCGCCGGTTCGCCGGGCCCTTCGATCGCGGCACTCGTCGCCCGCGTCATCGCCAAGGGGTTTCGCGACGTGTTCCCGTTCCTGCTCGCCATGTGGATCGGCGAGGGCATCTGGCTGTCGCTGGCCGTGTTCGGGCTGGCGGTGGTGGCGCAGACTTTCCATTTCGCTTTCGTCATCGTCAAATGGGTCGGCGTCGCCTATCTCGCGTACCTCGCCTGGAAGATGTGGACCGCGCCTGTCGAAGCGAAAGAAGGCGAGATGCCGCGCGAGGACTCGCCCGGCAAACTGTTCTTCGCCGGCATGTCCGTGACGCTCGGCAACCCCAAGATCATGATGTTCTACCTGGCCCTGCTGCCGACCATCATCGACCTTGCTTCGGTGACGGTGGTTGGCTGGATCGAACTGACGGCGACCATGGCGGTGGTGCTTATCGTGATCGACCTTGCCTGGGTGCTGGCCGCCGCCCAGGCGCGCAAGCTCCTGAAGAGCAAGCGCGCCATGAGAATTGCCAACCGCGTCAGCGCCACCACCATGGCCGGTGCAGCCGCGGCGATCGCGGCGCGCTCGTGACCGTCACATCATTTCGATGATCGGCGCGATCTCGACGCTGAAGGCCGGGTTCATCAGGATCGGGCAATCCCTGGCCTTGGCGACGGCATCGTCGATATCCCTGGCTTCCACGATCGTGTAGCCGGCGGTCGGGTTGCTGCCGCCATTGTTCTCGACCTTGCCGTCGGGCAGCACCGTCTTCGACATGCCGACCGGATTGCCGCCGTCAACCACGGCCGAGCCGAGCTTGCCGTACCAGCCGTTCCAGGCATCCATCGCGGCTTTGCGTTCGGCCTCCTCGGTCGGCATCTTGCCGGAGCCGTGATAGACATAGAGAAATTTCGCCATGTTCTCCTCCCTTGTCGGCGGCATCGAACCGGCATGCGGTCATGCCGCCCGGCGATCATCGGACCAAACCGGCAAACAAGCAATGAGAATGAGAGGTGGCTAATATATGAGCAGGTAGCCTGCTCGTCACCTTGCCATGGCGTGGTACTCGGAGTTCGGGCGCATATCGATTGCCGCCGCCACCCGGTTCGACATGTTGAAGAAGGCGGCCGTGGAGGCGATGTCCCAGATGTCGCGATCGGTGAAGCCGGCCATACGCAGGGCCGCGCGGTCGGCTTCGACGATCTTGGCCGGCTCCTCTGTCAGCTTGACCGCGAATTCCAGCATCGCGACCTGCTTCGATGAAAGATCGGCGGCGCGGAAATTCATTACCATCATCTCGCCGAGCGAAGGGTCGCCCGACAGCTGCCGCACGGCGGCGCCATGCGCCGTCAGGCAGTAGTAGCAATGGTTGATGGATGAGACAGCGACCGCGATCATCTCGCGCTCCAGCTTCGACAGGCCTGAATCACCCAGCATCAGATCATTGTACATGTCGGTGAAGGCACGCAGCTTCTTGTCGTCGAAGGCATGGGCGCGCAACACGTTGGGGACCAGGCCGAGCTTCTCCTCGCATTTGGTGAAATAGGTCCTGGTCGCATCGCTCAGCTCAGCAGCGGCGAGATCGAGCGCGGTGATCTTGTCGGTCATGGGCATTCCTCCTCGTTTGTCGCCGGCTGCCGCCGAATTGCGATAATTCTTGGCACGCCGTCAAACCTTTGTCGCCAAATAGCGGTCATCTGCTACATAGTCCGCAAAAGCATACGACGGGAGGAAAGAAGCGTCATGGCCAGCGTGAAATCGGCGAGCAGGTCGAAGAAGAAAGCCACGGCGATGCCGAAGACGCAGGAAAGGCCGGCCAGGCTTGCCGACTACCTGCTCGCCCGCGCGCCGGCGGAAGACATTGCCGCCTATGAGGTGGCGGACCTCGAACGCGCCGCGGATCTCGCCGGCCGCGCGGTCGCCGGTCACAAGAAGGGCGCGTGCGCCGTCGCCGTCGATACCGATTCCGGCGTCGTTCGCGAGGGCCGACCCGTCACGATCGTCACCGTCGTCAACGACAATATGCCTTTCCTGTTCGATTCCATACTCGGCGAGATCACCGAGAGTGCCGGCGAGCCGACCCTGGTCACCCACCCCGTCATCACCGTCCGCCATGGCAAGGACGGCGTCGAGGAAATTCTCGGCGACGGCAATTTCGCCAGGGACGACGGCAGCCACGACCGGCTGAGCGTCATTCACGTCCATATTCCCCGGCTGACCCCGGAGCAGGCGAACGGCTTGGCAGAGCGGCTGCGCAAGATCCTCGGCCAGGTCCATTCCGCCGTCAGCGACTGGAAGCCGATGCTGGCCCGTCTCGACCAGGCGATCTCGGAATTCCGCTATTCGGCGGTGCCGCTGGATAAGAAGAGCGTGGCCGAGGCGATCGCCTTCCTGGAGTGGCTGCGCGACGACAATTTCACTTTCCTCGGCATGCGCGAATTCACATATATCGGCGGCGAGGAAAGCGGCACGCTGGAGCGTGCCGACAAGCCTGGCCTGGGCATATTGTCCGATCTGGACGTGCTGGTGCTGCGGCGCGGCACCGAAGCGGTGACGACAACGCCGGAGATCCGAGCCTTCCTGCATGGGCCGGAGCCGCTGATCGTCACCAAGGCCAATGCAAAGTCCTCCGTGCACCGGCGCATCTATCTCGACTATATCGGCATCAAGACCTACACCGCCAAGGGCGCGCTGGCGGGCGAATTGCGCATTGTCGGCCTGTTCACGTCGACCGCCTACACGCGCTCGGTGATGAAGATCCCCTATCTCAGGTCGAAGGCCGAAACCGTCATAGCCAAATCCGGTTTCGACCGGCACGACCATTCCGGCAAGGCGCTGATCAACGTGCTGGAGAGCTATCCGCGCGACGAGCTGTTCCAGGTGCCGGTGCCGATCCTGAGGAGGCATGCCGCGGCCATTCTGGGCCTCGTCGAGAGGCCGCGCGTGCGGGCACTGGTGCGTGCCGACCAGTTCGACCGCTTCGTCTCCATCCTCGTCTTCGTGCCGCGCGACCGTTACGACAGCGTCGTGCGCGAGAAGGTCGGCACCTACCTCAAGACGGTGTTCGAAGGCCGACTGTCGGCCTACTACCCGGCCTTCCCGGAAGGCGGGCTGGCGCGCGTGCATTTCATCATCGGCCGCTCCGGCGGCAAGACGCCGAAGGTCGAACAGGCAACGATCGAGGCGGCGATCCGCGACATCGTGCGCACCTGGGAGGACGCCCTTTCCGAGGCGGCGGAAACCAGCGGCAGCGACCCGGCGCTGAAGAGGATCGCGGCACGATTTCCGGAAAGCTACCGGGACTCCTTCAGCGCCGGTGTGGCGCTAATCGATGCCGGGCGTATCGCCAGGATCAGCGCCAGCAATCCGATCGCCATCGATTACTATCGCCATGCCGAGCAGAAGCCGCACCAGGCGGCGCTGAAAATCTATCACCATGGCAGCCCGGTGGCGCTGTCGCGGCGCGTGCCGGTGCTGGAAAACATCGGCTTCCGCGTCATCAGCGAGCGCACCTTCGAGGTCGGCGACGACAAGGCCGGCAATAGGGATCAGCCCGGCATGATCAATAGTGATCAGCCCGGCACCGTCTTCATCCACGACATGGAGCTGGAGAACAGCTACGGAAAGCCGATCGACCTCAGCAATGGCGGCGCGCTGTTCGAGGACGCGTTCCTGTCGGTGTGGCGCGGCGACGTCGACAATGACGGCTACAACGGCCTTGCCCAGACCGCCGGCCTGTGGTCGGGCGAAATCACCATCCTGCGCGCCTATGGGCGGTATTTGCAGCAGGCCGGAATTCCGCAGAGCCAGGATTTCATCGCCGCGGCCCTCAACCGCTATCCCGAGATCGCACGCGGCCTGCACGCGCTGTTCATCGCCCGGCTCGGCCCGACAGCCGAGACGGAAGGCGTGGTGGCGGCAAAGCATCTCAAGGCCAAGATCAGGGACGCGCTGGAAGACGTTCCCAACATCGACGACGACGCCATCATCCGCCGCTACCTCAATCTCATCGAAGCCTCGCTGCGCACCAATCATTTCGTTGCCGATACGAAAGCCAAGGGCCAGTCGCTGGCGATCAAACTCGATTCGCGTTCGGTCGACGGATTGCCCGAGCCGCGACCGTGGCGGGAAATCTTCGTCTACGGCTCTGAGGTCGAGGGCGTGCATCTGCGCTTCGGTCCGGTGGCGCGCGGCGGCCTGCGCTGGTCGGACCGCGCCCAGGATTACCGCACCGAGGTGCTCGGCCTGGTCAAGGCACAGCAGGTCAAGAACGCGGTCATCGTGCCGGTCGGCGCCAAGGGCGGGTTCTATCCGAAGAAGCTGCCGATGAGCGCCGGCCGCGACGCCATCTTCGAAGCCGGCACATCGGCCTACAAGAACTTCGTTTCCAGCCTTTTGTCGATCACCGACAATATCGGCCTCGACGGCGTCATCCCGCCGGCCGGCGTTGTCAGGCGCGACCAGGACGATCCCTATTTCGTCGTTGCCGCCGACAAGGGCACGGCAACTTTCTCGGACACCGCCAACGCCATCAGTGAAAGCCATGGCTTCTGGCTTGACGATGCCTTCGCCAGCGGCGGTTCGGCCGGGTACGACCACAAGAAGATGGGCATCACCGCCAAGGGCGCGTGGGAGGCGGTCAAGCGGCATTTCCGCGAGATGAACCGCGACATCCAGACCACGCCCTTCTCCGTCGTCGGGGTGGGTGACATGTCGGGCGACGTGTTCGGCAACGGCATGCTGTTGTCACCGAAGACAAGGCTGATCGCAGCCTTCGACCACCGCGACATCTTCATCGATCCCGATCCCGACATGGCGGCATCGATGGCCGAGCGCCAGCGCATGTTCGCTCTTCCCCGTTCGAGCTGGCAGGACTACGACAAGAGCAAGCTCTCCGAGGGCGGCGTCATCGTCTCACGCGGCCAGAAATCGATCACCTTGCCGGCCGCTGCTGCTGCTGCGATCGGCCTCAACAAGACGACCGCCACGCCGGTCGAGATCATGAGCGCCATCCTCAAGGCGCCCGTCGACCTCTTGTGGTTCGGCGGCATCGGCACGTATTTGCGGGCCTCGACCGAGACCAACGCCGAGGTCGGTGATCGCGCCAACGACGCCGTCCGCATCACCGCGCTCGACGTGCGCGCCAAGGTGATCGGCGAGGGCGCCAATCTCGGGGTGACGCAGCGCGCGCGCATCGAATTCGGCATGAATGGCGGGCGTTGCAATTCCGACGCCATCGACAATTCGGGCGGGGTCAACTGTTCCGACGTCGAGGTCAATATCAAGATCGCGCTGGCGTCCGCCATGCGCAAAGGGTCGTTGACCCGGCCTGCGCGCGACAAGCTTCTCGCCGAGATGACCGGCGAGGTCGGCGAGCTGGTCCTGTCCAACAACTACCAGCAGACGCTGGCGCTCTCCATCGCCCGCAAGCGCGGCCTCGCCGACATCGCCCACCAGGCCCGCTTCATGTCGGCGCTGGAAGCGCGCGGCCTGCTCGACCGCACGGTCGAGACGTTGCCTTCGCCGGCGGCCCTTGCCGAGCGCGAGGCGCGCGGCGAGCCGCTGACCAGGGCCGAGCTCGGCGTGCTGCTCGCCTATGCCAAGATCGTGCTGTTTTCCGACATCGTCGCAAGCGACGTGCCTGACGAGCCGCATTTCGACCGCGACCTGATGGGTTATTTCCCCGACCGGATGGCGAAGAAATATGCCGCTGAGATCCACGGCCATCGCCTGCGCCGCGAGATCATCGCCCGCGTCGTCGCCAATGAGCTGGTCAACCGCGGCGGTCCCTCCTTCGTCAACCGGTTGCGGGAAGCAACGGGGCGCACCGCCGCCGACGTGGTGCGCACCTTCGCCGTGGTGCGCGACGGCTTTGCCTTGCCGGCGCTTTACCGCGAGATCGACGCACTCGACAATCAGATCGACGGCCAGATGCAGCTCGATCTCTACCAGGCGGTCAGCCGGCTGATCTACGTGACCAGCGGCTGGTACTTGAAGAACGACGCCGGCACGGCGCCGCTTGCCCAGCGCATCGCCGAATTGCAGGAGGCTCGCAAGGCGCTGGAGCCGAAACTCGTTTCGCTGCTCCCCGATTATTCGCGCGAACGGATCGACGAGAAGCGGCATGGACTGGTCAAGGCCGGGGCGCCGGACAGGCTGGCAGCGCAACTGGCGCTGGCCGATGTGGCGGAGCTGATCCCCGACATCGCGCTGACGGCGCGAACGGCAGGCGCCGACATCGTCGCCGCGGCGAAGGCCTTCTTCGCGGTCAGCGACGCCTTCCGTATTCCGCGCGTCGAGGAGGCGGCCCGCTCCATCACACCGGCGGACTATTACGACCAGCTCGCCCTGTCGCGCGCCACCGACACGATCGGGACCGCGCGGCGCGGCATCGCGGTGGCGGCACTCGTGAACCACGCCGGGGCAGCCGACCCGGTGGCGGCGTGGCTGGAGGCCGGCGGGGAGAGGATCGGCCGCACCCGCGAACGGCTGCAGGCGCTGACCGAGGGCGGCGACATCACCGTGTCGCGGCTGTCGGTGGCATCGGGCCTGATGAGCGATCTGACGGGGATGTGAGCCATCGCCTGACTTACCCTCGCCTAGGCGGGGAGGCGGCGCCGGCCCTCACCCGGACCTTCGGTCCGACCGTCGCACAAGGGGCATAGGGGTGGCGCCCTTGCTCCGTTGATCTGAATGAAGGCGGGTAGGCCAAAGAACGGCGGCGCGGCGCGTGTTCGTTTGCATGACCCGCGGAAAACATGCAGACATGGGTGAACCGCCAACGAAACGAAGGCGACCGGAGGGGACATGGCCGAAGTAGCAGTGCAGCGGGCGTCCGGGCGCGGCATCTGGGGGTGGATGTTGTTCGACTGGGCGGCGCAGCCCTTCTTCACGGTCGTCACCACCTTCATCTTCGGCCCCTATTTCGTTTCGCGCATGGCCAGCGATCCGACCACCGGCCAGGCCGTCTGGGGCTACGGCATCGCCGCGGCCGGACTGGTCATCGCCGTGCTGTCGCCGATCCTCGGTTCGATCGCCGACCAGACCGGGCCGCGCAAGCCGTGGATCGCCTTCTTCGCGGCGATCAAGATCGCCAGCCTGGCGCTGCTGTGGCTCGCCGCGCCCGGCTCGAACCTGTTCCTGATCGTGGCATTGTTCTCGCTGGCCTCGGTGGCGGCTGAATTCTCCACCGTCTTCAACGATTCCATGATGCCGCGCCTGGTGCCGAAGAGCGAGATCGGCCGCATCTCCAACATGGCCTGGGGGCTTGGCTATCTCGGCGGTATGATCGCGCTGATCTTCGTCGTGCTGTTCCTGGCCGGATCGCAGGAGACCGGCAAGACCATCATCGGCCTCGACCCGCTGTTCGGGCTGGACCCGAAGCTCGGCGAGGATGCCCGCGCCACCGGGCCGCTGTCGGCCGGCTGGTATTTCCTGTTCATCCTGCCGATGTTCCTCTTCACTCCCGATGCCATCAAAGGCATCCCGATCAAGCCTGCGGTGCGCGAAGGCCTGTCGGAGCTGAAGTCGACCTTGGTCGAGGTGCGCAGGCGCGGCGGCATCTTCCGCTTCCTCGTCGCCCGCATGATCTATCAGGACGGCGTCAATGCGCTGCTGGCGCTCGGCGGCACCTTCGCGGCCGGCATGTTCCAGTGGTCGATCACCGAGATCGGCATGTTCGGCATCATCCTCAACGTCGTCGCCATCTTCGGCTGCTGGATCGCTGCGCGGCTCGACACCGCGCTCGGCTCCAAGGCGGTAGTGATGATCGCGCTGGTCATGCTTTCGGTCGCCACCATCGGCGTCGTCTCGACCGGCCCCGGCTTCACGCTGCTCGGGCTTATCCAGCTCTCGACCACCGATTCCGGGGGCCTGTTCGGCACCGCCGCGGAAAACGCCTACATCCTCTATGGATTGCTGATCGGACTCGCCTTCGGGCCGGTGCAGGCGTCATCGCGGTCCTATATGGCGCGCAGCGTTACGGCGTCGGAATCCGGCCGCTATTTCGGCATCTATGCGCTGGCCGGGCGCGCGACCAGTTTCCTGGCCCCGTTCCTGGTGGCGACCATCACGGCGGTGAGCGATTCGGCGCGGCTCGGCATGGCGGTTATCATCCTGTTCCTGGCCATAGGCATGGCGATCCTGATCAGGACGCCGTATCCGGCGGACCGGGCGGCGGAGTGATTTACCCTCCCCCTTGTGGGGAGGGTCGATCCGCGAAGCGGAGCGGGGTGGGGGACGGCGCTGCCCCCACCCCGTCTCACGAGCTTTGCTTCGCAAACATCGCTCGCCGACCCTTCCCACAAGGGGGAGGGTGAGGCGCTCAATGTCTGAAGTGTCTCACGCCCGTGAACACCATGGCGATGCCATGCTCGTCGGCGGCGGCAACCACATCGTCGTCGCGCATCGAGCCGCCGGGCTGGATCACCGCCGTGGCGCCAGCCTCGATGGCCGACAGCAGGCCGTCGGCGAAGGGGAAGAAGGCGTCGGAGGCGACGACAGAGCCCTTGGTCAGCGGCTCGGCCCAGCCCGCCGCTTCCGCAGCGTCGAGTGCCTTGCGGGCAGCGATGCGCGAGGAATCGACGCGGCTCATCTGCCCGGCGCCGATGCCTACCGTGGCGCTGTCCCTTGCGTAGACGATGGCGTTCGATTTGACGTGCTTGGCGACGCGGAAGGCGAATTTCAGGTCGGCCAGTTCGGCCGGCGTCGGCGCCCGTTTCGTCACCACCTTCAGTTCGAGGTCGTCGACGACGGCGTTGTCCCTGCCCTGCACCAGCAGGCCGCCGGCGACGGATTTGACGGTTGTGCCGATCGCGCGCGGATCCGGCAGGCCGCCCGCGACCAGCAGGCGCAGGTTCTTCTTCGCGGCCACGATCGCTGCCGCCTCGTCGGTGGCGCCGGGCGCGATAATGACCTCGGTGAAGGTCTTCACGATCTCTTCGGCCGCCTCGGCGTCAAGGATGCGATTGACAGCGACAATGCCGCCATAGGCCGAGACCGGGTCGCAGGCCAGCGCCCTGGCGTAGGCCGCCTTCAGCGTCGAACCCTCGGCGACGCCGCACGGGTTGGCATGCTTGATGATGGCGACGGCGGCCGAGCGCGCCGGGTCGAACTCGCCGGCCAGCTCGAAGGCGGCGTCGGTATCGTTGATGTTGTTGTAGGAAAGCTGCTTGCCCTGGAGCTGGCGCGCGGTGGCCACGCCCGGCCGCTTGTCGCCATTGACATAGAAGCCGGCGCCCTGGTGCGGGTTCTCGCCATAGCGCATCACGGTCTCCAGCCTGCCGCCGAAGGCGCGCCAGGTCGGGTGCTCGATCTCCAGCGCCTCGGCGAACCAGCCCGAGATTACCGCGTCGTAGCTGGCGGTGCGGGCAAAAGCCTTGGCCGCGAGCTTCTTGCGGAAATCCAGCGAAAGCGAGCCGATATTCATCTCCAGCGCATTGAGCACGGAGGCATAGTCGCCGGGATCGGTGACGATGGCGACATAGGCGTGGTTCTTGGCCGAGGCGCGGATCATCGCCGGGCCGCCAATGTCGATGTTCTCGACGATCGCCGCGTAGTCGGCGCCGGAGCGGCGGACTTCCTCGAACGGATAGAGATTGCAGACGACCAGGTCGATCGGCTCGATGCCATATTTGTGCATCGCCGCGGCGTGATCGGGATCATCGCGAACGCCGAGCAGGGCGCCATGCACCGACGGGTGCAGGGTCTTGACGCGGCCATCCATGATCTCGGGAAAGCCGGTGAGCTCGGAGACGTCGCGGACCGCCAGGCCCGCATCGGCGATCGCTTTTGCCGTGCCGCCGGTCGACACCAGCTCGACGCCGGAAGCGGCGAGCGCCCTGGCGAGATCGATGAGGCCGGTCTTGTCGAAGACGGAGAGCAGCGCGCGACGCACGGGAACGAGGTCGGGAGCGGGAATGTTCTTGGCGGCGACGGCCATGGGCGTGCTTTCACGGCTGGAGGGGCAGGCCCGCGCCGTATCATATGAGATCAGGAAATCAAGGCGCAAGCTCGGTCAGCGCAGGCGCGGTCAGTTGTTTTCGGAATAGCCGGCGATAGAGGTGCGGGTGAGCTGCCAGTGGACTTCGGCGATGTCGGACGGCTTGAAGGCAAGCACGATCTGCCGGCTTCGGCGCGGGCCGCCGAGACCGGCGAAGTAGATCGATTCCTCGACCTCCGGCACCATCTCGGTGCAGGTGAACACCCAGCTGTCGGCCTGCTCGGCGGTCAGCACCAGGCGGTCATGCTCGTCCTGCAAAAGGTTGATGTCGGGATGGACGTGGAAGCGCACGGTGATGAAATCGCGGCCATTGTTGCGGATCGCCGCACCTCCAGGACGCTGGAAGCGGTCCCTGCCGGTCAGCACATTGCCGTTCGAGGACAGTTTCAGCTCGCGCTCGTGCAGGAAACCGAAGCGCTGGATATAGCCGTCATGGCGGGCGATGAAGCCTTGAACGCCCTTCTGGTCGATACGCTTGCACTGCACATGCTGCGGGCCGCCGATCAAAGGCGACCCCAGAAGATCGTTGATGCGCAGCGAATGGCTGAACCGCGCCGACGAGGTGTCGTTGATGGTGGCGGTCGAATGCGCGGCGGTGGCGCGGGCCAGGGGCCGGAATTCGGCAGCGCCATAGGTGTCGATGCCGGCATTGACGATGTAATGCTGGCGGCTCGACGACAGCTCGAACGCAAGGCAGCTGGCATGGGCGGCATTGGAGACGTGGACGGGCGGCGGCGGGCCGGTGTCGGCGATGACGGTGACGCCACCCATGGACAGCCGCTCATAGCCCGAATGCGGTGCATGCAGCAGCGGCGAGCCGGCGGTGTCGTCGTGGCGCAGGATGCTGGCGATGCGGTCATGGATGGTGGCGCCCATGCCGTTGAAGCGGGCGAGGCTGCCGTCCTGGTGGCGGAAGAAGCGCAGCGCCGGCAGCATCCTGTCGATGGCGCCGATCAGTGCCTGTGGCGGCGCTTCCGCCTGGTTGGCGTAGGTCTGCCGCAGCGGCAAAAGATCGGCGAGGATTTCCAGCACCGCCATCGGGTTGCGCGAGATGTGGCCGCCATCGGGAAGGATCTGGCGGTCGAGTTCCTCGGCGAGGTTGCGGGTGGCGCCGCGCAGCGCCGATGCGGGCGCCGGCAGCGACAGGGCGGCGAAGGCGAGGGCGATGCGGGCGCGCAGCCTGTCCTTGCCGTCAGGCATTTCGCGCGCCATCGACCTGAGGTAGCGGATCTGGACGGCCAGCGATTTCAGGAAGGCGCGGTAGAACGGGAATTCAGCGCCTTGCAGCACGATCGAGGAATGCTGCAGCCAGGCGATAATGCGCTTGGCAGCCGTGCCGGGCTCCCAGGCAATGCCGGAAATGTTGTTTCCATGCGTGGCGATCCAGTCGGACACCAGCGCACGCGCATTGGCGGCGGCAAGCTCGGTGCCGGCGGCGCGCATGTGACGCAGCCAGCGAAAGCCATGCAGCGTCTTCTGCCAGCCGTAATTGGGAACGCTGATCTGGAAGGGCGACTTGCCGCCGGTCTCGACCATATGTCCCGACAAGGGATAGCGGCCATAGTAGATCTCAAGCGCGATCTGCGGGTCGGCCAGCCGCAGGTCCGGCGGCGCGATCAGCACCCGTTCGGGCGTGCGGCCGGAATAGCGCCAGCGATAAACCGGTCCGGCACGCAGGCGCCGGCGCGTTTTGCGCCAAAACTCCTTCGCGACAAGCGCCCACAGACGCGTCGTGTTGCCGGCAGCAAGTGCCAAAACCCCTCCTGATCGTCCTCTATCCCAAGGGCAAGCTTATCTGATTCAACGATTCATGCGAAGGCGAATTCCCGCGAGCGGTGACGCTGCGCCTGGCTTTGCCGCGGAGGCTCCCCAAAAAAGTCAGCAACTTCCTATGCTTAAACCCCTGAGCGGTTCAGCGCCCGATGGGCATCCATACTCCGCTCCAGATCCTTGTTCCACGTAATTCCGGACGGAGAATCGTCACGCAGCTTTCGTGGACTTGCCTTAGCTGGCGCGACGCATGCGCGCGGCGAAAAAGCCGTCGAGACCGGAACGTTGCGGCGAGCCGAGATCGAGGTCGGCAGGTGTGGTGCGCAGCGTGCCTTCCTGCGTCAGGAAGGGATCGATGCCGATGATCTCGCCGGCGCGAAGCGGGTCGGCAACGACGCCAGGCGTCGCGGCGAGGAAGCCACGATAAAGCTCCTCGCCTTCGAGTGGGTCGAGCGAACAGTTCGAAAAGACGATCCTTCCGCCCGGCTTAACCAGGGTGACGGCGCGCGCGAGCAGCCGGCGCTGGAGATCGGCGAGCTTCTCGACATCAGCCACAGTCTTGGTCCATGGCACGTCGGGATGCCGCCGCACCGTGCCGGTCGAGGAGCAGGGCGCGTCGAGGAGGACGGCGTCGAACAGCTCGTCCGGCTCGTACTGGAGGAGATCGGCCTGCACGACGTCCGCCGACAGGCGGAGGCGTTCGAGATTCTGCGCCAGCCGCGCCAGCCGGTTCTTCGAGGTGTCGATCGCGGTGACGCGTGCGCCGGCCACGATCAATTGGGCGGTCTTGCCGCCGGGCGCGGCGCAGAGATCGGCGACGCGAAGCCCGCCGACATCACCGAGCAACCGGGCAGGCAGGCCGGCTGCGGCATCCTGGACCCACCAGGCGCCTTCGGCGAAGCCAGGCAGTTCGGTGACCGGGCCGGCAAGCTTCTCCACCCGAATCGTGCCGGTCGGCAGGGCAATGCCGCCGAGCCTTTCGGCCCAGTGCTCCGGATCGGCCTTGATCGAGAAATCGACCGGGGCCTCCTGGCGGTGGGCGGCGAGTATCCGTCCGGCCTCGTCCACGCCATAGGCGGCCTTCAAACGGTCGGAAAACCATTTCGGCGCTTCGTCGGTGGTAGCAAGGGCCTCTGGAAGTTCAGCCTCCTTGATCCGCGCGAGCGTGCGCAGCACACCGTTGACCAGGCCGGCAAAGCGCAATGTGCGGGGATCGGACTTGGCATGGGTGACGGCGAGGTCGACCGCGGCGCTGTCTGGAATGTCGAGGAACAGGATCTGCGCGGCCGCCACATGCAAAATATGCGACAGCGCGGTGGCATTGGCCGGCAGCGGTTTTTCCAGACGCCGCGCCAGCAGCCCGGCAATGGTCATGCGATAGCGCAGCGCGGTGACCAGAATGGCGCGCACAAGACCGCGATCGCGCAGGTCTAGCGCCTTGTATTGCGGATGGCCGTTTTCATGGTCGGTCAGGCCGTCGAGCGGCGTCCTCGCATCGATGACAGCGGCCAGCAGGCGCGCCGCCGCCTTGCGGGCGGCAAGGCCGGCAACGAACTCGCCGTCCTTTTTGTCTTCCTGACCACCTGTGCGTCGAGGTGCTCTGCCCGCCACGCTCACGACCACGGGCCCTTGGGCCCGGTCGGATTGCGACCCCATGGATTGGATTTGGGCTCTGCCGGCGGTTCCGGCGCGGCCGGCTTGCCCCACGGTCCTGCCGATTGCGGCTCGTCGGCCTGCGGCGGCACTGGCGCCTGGCGCTGCGGGGACCGCGATACACCACCGTCCATGCGCTGCGCCATCGCTTGCAGCGCGGCGATGCGGTTCTCGGTGCTCGGGTGGGTGGAGAACAGACTGTCCATGCGCTCGCCGTGCAGCGGGTTGATGATGAAGAGATGAGCCATCGCCGGGTTACGCTCGGCATCCGGATTAGGTATGCGTTCGGCGCCGCGGGCGATCTTGTCAAGCGCCGAGGCCAACCATAGCGGGTGTCCACAGATTTCGGCGCCACGCCGGTCGGCCTCGTATTCGCGGGTGCGGCTGACCGCCATCTGCACGATCATCGCCGCAAAGGGCGCCACGATCATCGCCGCCAGCACGCCGACAAAACCGAACGGGCTGTTGTTGTCGCGGTTGCCGCCGAGGAAGAAGGCGAAATTGCCAAGCATCGAGATGGCGCCGGCGAAGGTCGCGACGATCGTCATGGTCAAGGTGTCGCGGTGCTGGACGTGGGCGAGCTCGTGCGCCATCACCGCGGCCACTTCCTCATGCGTCAGCCGTTGCAAAAGGCCGGTGGAAGCGGCGACAGCCGCGTTCTGCGGGTTGCGGCCGGTGGCGAAGGCGTTGGGCTGCGGATTGTCGATCAGGTAGGTCCTGGGCATCGGCAGGCCTGCCTGCTCGGCCAGTGCCTGCACGATGGCGTAATATTCGGGCGCGTTCTTCTCGTCGACCTCGACGGCGCGGTTCATCGACAGCACCATCTTGTCGGCGTTCCAATAGCTGAACAGATTGGTGGCGGCGGCGATCAGGAAGGCGATCATCATGCCGCCCGTGCCGCCGATCAGGAAGCCGACGCCCATGAACAGCGCGGTCATCGCGGCAAGAAGCATGGCGGTGCGAAGTGTGTTCATCGTCTGCTCCCGTCCTGGTCGTGATGTAAGGGGGTCGATCCTCGTGGGCTCATCGCTATATGATGGGAAACGCCGGTACCCGTTTCAATCGGCCTGTTTCAATCCGCCGGAATATCGCATGAACGACGAGACCAGTAAAACACCTGCCACTGATGACGAAGCGCGGCTGAAGACGCTGACGCCCGCCGCCCGCCGCGCGCTTGAAGAGGCCGCGGCGCGGCGCGAGGACTACCGCCGCAAGGAAGCCGCGGTGCCGAAGGAAGTCGGCGGCCGCGGCGGCAAGGAGCCCGGCCGCTACGGCGACTGGGAGATCAAGGGCCTGACCAGCGATTTCTAATATGCCGGCCCAGCAAACAGCTCATTTGCCGGCAATCGGGTGTTTGATTGTCGCCAGAGCCTAGAAGGCCGCTGCCGCCGCTCGCTGCGGCTGGAGCGCGATCCAGCCGCGCTCGTCGACGGTGACGCCGATGGCGTCGTAGCCAGCGATCGCGGCATGCCGCGTCGCCAGGGGATGCCGGTGGGTGGCGTTTATGACCATGACCGCTGCGCCCGCCGCCTCGGCCGCCGTGATGCCCGCCGGGGCATCCTCGAACACGAGGCAATCGCGCGCATCGACACCGAGCCGCGTCGCGCCGAGCTGAAAGCAGTCGGGCGCCGGCTTGCCGCGTGAAACATCTTCCGCCGCGACCAGGACGGCAGGGACGGGGATGCCGGCGGCCTTCATGCGCAAGAGCGCCAGTTCGCGCGGTGCCGAGGTTACGATCGCCCAGCGCCCCGGCGGGAGCGCGTTGAGAAACGCGGCGGCGCTGGCGATCTGAACAATGCCCTCCAGATCGGCGGCTTCGGCCTTGAGCAAGAGGTCGGCCTCATGCGCCGGATCGACGCCCGGGAGCGCCAGACCGGCGATCGTCTCGATCGCCCGCACGCCATGGATCGTCGGCAGGAAGGCGGCGACGTCGAGCCCTTGCCGCCGCGCCCAGTCGCTCCACACCCGTTCGGCCGAGGCAATGGAATTGATGAGCGTGCCGTCCATGTCGAAGAGGAAGGCGGCGAATTTTCTGCCTGCGTACATGATTTTCCTTGATTTCGGGGAGGTCTTTCGAGGGAGGGCCGATGGTAACGTCCCGGCGCCGGCATTGGAAGCCGCGCGGCCACCTTTTCGGTCAGTCCCCTTTTCCGCAAGTCAGGGAACCGCGATCCGCCTCCGGCGTTTCAACTTCGCTGCTTTTCCACGACCATCGAAGGGGGACGCGATGCTGATTCGGCTCGGCTACGAAATGGCCATTGAATGCGCTGGAGCCACGCCGGTGATTTCAATGCTCGAGATCCACAGGGACAGGCAGGCCGACATCAAACGGCAGACGCGCATGCTGACGTCGCCCGCGGTTCCGACCAGGCTCTACAGCGATTTGCATGGCAATTCGTGCCGCCGCTTTACCGCACCCGCCGGCACTTTTCGCATCCTCTACGATGCCGTGGTCGAGGACAGCGGCGAGACGGACGAGGTCAACACGCTGGCACGCGAGGTGCCGGTGGCCGAGCTGCCCGACGAGGTGCTGTTTTATCTGCTGGGCAGCCGCTATTGCGAGACCGATCACCTGAGCCAGCTCGCCTGGGAGCTTTTCGGCCGTTTGCCGTCCGGCTGGGCGAGGGTGCAGGCGATCGTCGATTACGTCCACAACCGGCTGTCCTTCGGCTATGGCTATGCCCGCTCGACCCGCACCGCGGCGCAGGCGCATGAGGAGCAGGTCGGCGTCTGCCGAGACTTCGCCCATCTGGCGATCACGCTCTGCCGCTGCATGAACATTCCGGCACGCTATGTGAATGGCTATCTCGGCGACATCGGCGTGCCGGCCGATCCGGCGCCGATGGATTTCTCGGCCTGGATGGAAGTGTTTCTCGACGGCAAGTGGTACACGTTCGACCCCCGCCACAATGTTCCGAGGATCGGCCGCATCGTCATCGCGCGCGGACGCGATGCCACCGACGTGCCGTTGCTGCACAGTTTCGGCCCGCACCGGCTCAGCCTGTTCAAGGTATGGACCTACGAACAGGAGAACAATCTGTTCAACCCGCCCTACCACGCCATCGACAGGACGGTCACCGCGCAGATGCTGGCCTGAGCCGGGTTTCCATGTATCCCCATACTGCCTCGCTCTGGCACAGGTGCCGCTGTGCCGTGGCGGGACACGGCCGCGCGCCCTGTGCCGCGACGTGCAAGATCGTGGTAAGCGCTTGGTAATGCCGCGCGAACGCAGCATCGGCGTTTACCGGTCATTCACCTTTCCATTCTTGAAAGCGAAGCAAAAACAATAATCTAGTTCCTGGTGCGCGGCCGCTGGCCGCGCCCGGCCGGAATCCTGCATCGATCCGTTTGCCCGGCGACGAGGCCGGGGCGAGCGGAGAGAGAACGATGCGGATTTTCGGGGGTCTTGTGGACGCGGCCGGCGACTTTGCCAGGCATCGCGGTGGGAATTTCGCCATCCTGTTCGGATTCGCCGCCTCGGTCTTGGCGCTGGGCGTCGGCTTCGCCGTCAACATCACCCAGCTCTACAACGCCAAATCGAGCCTGCAGAGCGTGGTCGACGCCGCGGTGACGTCGACGGCGCGGGACCTGACGACCGGCGTGATCAAGGAGGCCGACACCAACAAATCGGTGCAGGCCTTCCTCGACGCCAACAGTACGGCCGGCATCCTGCAGGCCAACCAGATCATGCTCGACAGGCTGACGGTCGACAGGACCGCCAGGACGGTGCAGGCGGACGCCCATGTCGACGTCGCCTTCTATTTCCCGCTGTTCGGCACGCGCGACATGCAGCGCGTTCCCGCCTCGACGACGGCGCTCTACTCGGACAAGCAGATCGAGGTGGCTATGATGCTCGACATCACGGGCTCGATGGCGAAGCGGGGCAAGGTCGACAAGATCGGCGATCTGAAAGCAGCAGCGAAAAACGCCGTCCGGACGATGCTCCGGAACCAGGATCCGAAGAACCCCCGCATCCGCGTCGCGATTGTGCCTTACGCATCCGGCGTGAATGCCGGCAAGCTGGCCGAAAACGTCTATGCCGAGAAGCCGGCGAGCTCTGAGCTGCCACCCGTGGCCGGCAGTTCGCTTCTTGTCGCCGAGACGGGCAAAAATTTGCTGCCGTCCTTCAGCGACTACATTTCCATTGTCGGCGCGGCGATGCCACGCCCCGATAATTGCGCCACGGAGCGCAAGGACAAAAATGGCGACGCGGATTTGAGCGCCGACGGCCCAGATGCTGTTCGCACGGACAAGAACGGTAAGAAGTACTACGCCCTGGTCAACCGGGATGATCATCTCGATGGCGGCGGAATGAACAAGTGCCCCGATGCGGAAGTGATTCCGCTGACCGCCGATTCCGGCGCATTGCTTGGTTCGATCGACGACTTTCAGGCTGACGGTTATACCGCCGGCGCGATCGCCATTCAGTGGACCTACTATATGCTGTCGCCGCAATGGCGCGCAGCGATCAAGAATGCCGGCCTCGGCAACGGCGCCTCGGACGTCAACGCGAAGAAGATCGCCAAGGTCGCGATCCTGATGACCGATGGCCAGTTCAATACCGCCTTCGCCGGTGCCGGGGGCCGCTACAACAGCCAGGGCAATCTTGCGCGCGGCAACGCCGAAACGCTGTGCGGCAACATGAAAAATGACGGCATCGAAATTTTCACCATCGGCTTCGACCTGAACAACAAGGACATGTCGGCAACCGAGCGGGATCAGGCAAAGGCGGTGCTGAAGGACTGTTCGTCGAAAGATGCCTCCACCGCTCAAAAACACTATTTCGAGGTGTCGACCGGGGTGGAATTGGACGCCGCCTTTCAGGAAATCATCCGCAACACCGAAAAGGTCGCGCTGACGCAGTAAGCCGTACAAGGAAAAGGCCGCCGCTTCTTTCGAAGCCGGCGGCCTTCCGTGTTTCCGTCCATGGCGCGGCTCCTGGCGGCAACCCGAGGGGTCGCCCGCCGCGCATCTCGCGCCTTAACGGGAAGACTGCTTCCCGAAAGTGCAATCCGCTGAGGCCACGTTCTGGAAAACGAAATCACTCGACATCGGATCACCTCCTTTCAGTTTGTTGAACACGCACTGATGATGGGGTGCGTTGCAGCAAAAGACAAGACGCCGGATGGAAAAAGACGTTTTTCCGGCTTGGCCGCGTCCTTTCGTGCAATCGGGTTGCGGCCAGGGGTTCAAGCGGACAAGATCGGCCTACCGAATGCAGGGGGGACGGCATGGACGCTACCGAAAGAGCAGCACGCATCGTTCGCACGGTCGTCGAGGCGTTGAAGCCGGGCTTTGCCGTCAGGCTTTGGACCGGCGAGCGCATCGGTCCGGCCGGCGGCCCGGTGCTTGCCATCAACGACCAGGACATCGTCTGGCAACTGGCCCGCCGGCCAAATTTCTCGACGCTGGTCGAGATGTGGATTTCCAAGGCGGTCGACGTGGAGGAGGGGTCGCTGTTTGACCTCTACGCGCTGCCTTCACGAGGCAAGCTGCGGTTCAAGGCGCTGCCGAAGCTCGCGATCATGCGCGACCTGCCGGCCGTGCTGTTCTCGCGAAGGCAGATGACGCAACGCGCCGACCTCGCCGGGCAAAATCCCTTTGTCAGCGGCTCCAACAAGCAGGCGATCCAGCATCATTACGACATATCGAACGCCTTCTACCGGCTCTTCCTCGACGAGCGCATGGTCTACAGCTGCGGGTATTTCAAGGATTTCGCCAATGACATCGACCAGGCCCAGGCCGACAAGCTCGAGCATATCTGCCGCAAGCTCCGGCTGAAGCCTGGCGACCGCCTGCTCGATATCGGCTGCGGCTGGGGCGCGATGCTGATCCATGCGGCGAAGCACCATGGCGTCGTCGGCCATGGCGTCTCGTTGTCGGAGGCCCAGACCGGACTCGCCCGCGAACGCATTCGGGCCGAGGGGCTGGAGGACCGGATCACAATCGAGATAAAATCCTATGCCGAGCTCACCGGAAGCTTCGACAAGATATCCTCGATAGGCATGTTCGAGCATCTGGGGCTGGCCAATCACGCCGCCTACTTCTCGACCGTCCATCGCCTGCTCAAGCCGGGCGGCATCTATCTGCATCATGCCATCACCAGGCGCAGCAAGGGCAGCATGAAGAAGACCTTGCGCAAGGGCTCGGAATACAAGGCGCTGATCAAATACATCTTCCCGGGTGGCGAGATCGACACGATCGGCATGACGTGCGGCAATCTGGAAGCACACGGCTTCCTCGTCCACGACGTCGAGAATCTGCGCGAGCACTACGCCCGCACCTGCCGGCTGTGGGCAGAGCGCCTGCATGCGCGCTTCGACGAGGCCATCGCCGAAGTGGGAGAAGCCAAGGCGCGGCTGTGGCTGCTTTACCTGACCGGCTGTTCGATCGCCTTCGATCGTGCCTCGGCGCAGATTTTCCAGACGGTCGCCACCAAGCGGACGCGGGGCCCGAGCGGCTTGCCGCCGACGCGGGCGGACCTTTACCGGTAATTCAGGCGAATCGCATCCCGTCGCCGACCTTGACGCTGGCCGCGCGGTCGACGGTGCAGTAGACGCCGAGATTGTGCGCGTTATGACGCACCAGATTGCGCAGGATCGCCGGGTCGTCGTCGAAACCGTCCTGGGCGATGATGGTGAAGCCGCAGCGGCGGCACGGCTCGGAAATGGTCAACAGCAGGTCGCCGACGGCGAGCTTCCTGCCGATCCATTCGGTTTCGGGGAAAGTGCCTTCGACCGACGCCATGTCGATGACGATGTTGGGACGAAAGCGGCGCGGGTCGGGAGTGCCTTGCGGATGCAGCGCCTTCAGGCGCGCCAGGGAGGCGGTGGTCAACAGATGGATCGGCGCCTTGCGGTAGCGCGCCTCGGTCAACGGGCCGGCATAGGCCGGCGGGGCGTTCTCCAGGCCGAACGGACGGATCGAGGCCGGAAAGCCTAGATAGTCGGAAACGGCACGGTCGCTTTCGGCGCCGGGCGCCGCCAGCCAATCTGCGCCGGGAATCGCGATCTCGAGCCTGCGGTCGCCAGTCAGCCGGGTGCGGATGCGCGGCACCTTGTGCCACTTCGGCTCGCGATCGGGACGGGCGATCTCATTGTCGGAGGCATCGACCAGGCCGAACATGCGGTCGCCCTCGATGCTCTCGGTGCCGACCGCGATCGTCTCCAGGCGTTCGCCGGCGAGCGAACTCGCCGGATAGCGCCAGAGTTCGGCAACGCTGCCTATCGCGGCCATGGCCGGTGTCAGCCTTTCTTGTTCTGGCGGTTGGCGACGAGGTCGTCGACGACGGCCGGATCGGCGAGCGTCGAGGTATCGCCAAGGGCGCCGAAATCGTCCTCGGCAATCTTGCGCAGGATGCGCCGCATGATCTTGCCCGAGCGGGTCTTGGGCAGGCCGGGTGCGAACTGGATCTTGTCGGGCGTGGCAATGGCGCCGATCTCCTTGCGGACATGGGCGAGGAGCTCCTTGCGCAAGTCCTCGCTCGGCGTCTCGCCGGCCATCAGCGTGACGTAGCAGTAGATGCCCTGGCCTTTGATGTCGTGGGGATAACCGACGACGGCGGCTTCCGAAACCTTGTCGTGGCTGACCAATGCGGATTCGACCTCGGCCGTGCCCATGCGGTGGCCGGAGACGTTGATGACGTCGTCGACGCGGCCGGTGATCCAGTAATAGCCGTCGGCATCGCGGCGGCAGCCGTCGCCGGTGAAGTACTTGCCCTTGTAGGTCGAAAAATAGGTCTGCACGAAGCGGTCGTGATCGCCATAGACGGTGCGCATCTGGCCGGGCCAGGACTCGGTGATGCACAGATTGCCGTCGGCGGCTCCTTCAAGCACCTGGCCCTCGCCGTCGACCAGTTGCGGCTTGACACCGAAGAAGGGCCGCGTGGCCGAGCCGGCCTTGAGGTCGGTGGCGCCCGGCAGCGGCGTGATCATGATGCCGCCGGTCTCGGTCTGCCACCAGGTGTCGACGATCGGCACCTTGGCGTTGCCGACGACGTTGAAATACCACTCCCATGCCTCCGGATTGATCGGTTCGCCGACCGAGCCCAGCACGCGCAGCGATTTGCGCGACGCCTTTTTCACATGATTGTCGCCGGCGCCCATCAGGGCGCGCAGCGCCGTCGGCGCGGTGTAGAAGATGTTGACCTGGTGCTTATCGATGACTTCCCAGAAGCGCGACTGCGAGGGGTAGTTGGGCACGCCCTCGAACATCAGCGTGGTGGCGCCGTTGGCGAGCGGCCCGTAGACGATGTAGCTGTGGCCGGTGACCCAGCCGACATCGGCGGTGCACCAGTAGATGTCGCCATCATGATAGTCGAAGACATATTGGTGCGTCATCGAGACGTAGACGAGATAACCCGCCGTGGTGTGCAGCACGCCTTTCGGCTTGCCGGTCGAACCCGATGTATAGAGGATGAACAGCGGATCCTCCGCCTTCATCTTCTCCGGCTTGCACTCAGCCTTAACGGTCGCGGCCTCTTCGTGGTACCAGACGTCGCGGCCCGGCGCCCAGCCGATCTTGCCGCCGGTGCGGCGGACCACCACTACCTTTTCGACCCTGGTACCGGCTTTTGCCGCGATCTCGATTGCCTTGTCGGTGTTCTCCTTCAACGGGATCGGCTTGCCGCCGCGCAGGCCCTCGTCAGCGGTGATGACGATGGTTGACTTGCAATCGTCGATGCGGCCGGCGAGCGCGTCGGGCGAAAAGCCGCCGAAGACGACCGAGTGGATGGCGCCGATACGCGTGCAGGCGAGCATCGCATAGGCCGCTTCCGGGATCATGGGCATATAGAGGGTGACGCGGTCGCCCTTCTTGACGCCGTGCTTCTTCAGCACGTTGGCGAAGCGGCAGACATGCGCATAGAGCTCATTGTAGGTGATCTTGCGGTCGTCGTAGGGGTTGTCGCCTTCCCAGATGATGGCGGTCTGGTTGCCGCGCTTCTTCAGGTGGCGGTCGATGCAGTTGTAGGAGACGTTGGTCTGGCCGTCCTCGAACCATTTGATTGAGACCTTGCCGTCGAAGGAGGCGTTGCTGACCTTGGAGAAGGGTTTGAACCAGTCGATGCGCTTGCCGTGCTTGCCCCAGAACCTGTCCGGATTCTTCACGCTGTCGGCGTACCATTTGAGATAGGTGTCGTTGTCGATCAGCGCATTCTTCTTCCAGGCCGGCTGAACGCGGTGGACATGAACCTCGGACATTTCCTGCTTTTCCTCCCGAAACTAACGCCGGCTTGAACCGCCAGCGGGATCGCGGCGACGCGGCCGCGAATTCGCGCGCATTATTAACAGTTCCGCGATGACGGCAACATTAGACGTTGGGTTTGCGCGGCGGGATGCCGCACATGGGTCCGCGGCTGCTGTCAGCACTTGCACCGGACCGCTGCTAACTTCATGTTTTCGCGTGCTAAAGCCGGTTTCGATCAAGAAAAAATCAATAGACGGTTAAGCAACCGCGCACACAATCCATTGTTGGGAGGAAGGAGAATCAACCCGGGGAGCAAAAATGCGCGACCAGCTTGAAATGGACCTGATGCTGCGGGGCTATGGCCTGACTACGGCCAATATCCTTTATCATTTCCCAGACCATCCGCATCTGTTGCAGAGCTTCATATGGCAGGACTACGACATCGCGCCGAAGTTTCCGGTGCTGATCCGCTTCATCGAGTTCTGGAAGACCAAGCTCGAGGGGCCGCTGCATTCGGTCAGCTACACGCACCAGAAGCTCATCGCGCCCAACGAGTGGCGCAAGGTCGACGGCGAATTCGTGCTGCATTAGGGGCCGCTGCTTCGAGGCCGTAAGGTCGGCACTCTACGGCGCCCGCCTCTGTCCTGCCGGACATCTCCCCCACGAGGGGGGAGATCGGCAGCTTTGCTAACAGCGCCATCCCTTCACGTTGGAAATTGGCGAAAGCCGAGGTGACATCCAATCTCCCCCCGTGGGGGAGATGTCCGGCAGGACAGAGGCGGGCGCTGCCCCGCTAACCTTCGGCTCTAGCGGTCGGACACGCTCAAACCGCCGGCGGGCTCAGCCGGGCAAAGCCCTCCTGGCGGCGGTAGGGAAAATAAGGGTAGGGCGCGGTGACCTCGCTTGCCGCATCGAGCTTCCCGATCTGCTCCGGCGTCAACGTCCAGCCGACGGCGCCGAGGTTCTGGCGCAACTGCTCCTCGTTGCGGGCGCCGATGATGACGGACGACACGGTCGGGCGCTGCAACAGCCAGTTGATGGCGATCTGCGGCACGGTCCTGCCGGTCTCCTGCGCCACCGCATCGAGGGCCTCCATGACCCGGTAGAGATGCTCGTCCTCGACCGGCGGTCCGAAGCTCGCGGTGTCGTGCAGCCGGCTCTTTTCCGGCACGGGCTGGCCGCGACGGATCTTGCCGGTCAGGCGGCCCCAGCCGAGCGGACTCCAGACCAGCGCGCCGACGCCCTGGTCGAGGCCGAGCGGCATCAACTCCCATTCATAGTCGCGGCCGACCAGCGAATAGTAGACCTGATGCGCGACATAGCGCGGATAGCCGTGCCTGTCGGCCAGCCCGAGCGACTTCATCACCTGCCAGCCGGAGAAATTGGAGACGCCGACATAGCGCAATTTGCCGGCGCGCACGAGGCCGTCCAGCGTCGACAGCACCTCCTCGATCGGCGTGCCGGCATCGAAGGCATGCAACTGCAACAGGTCGATGTAATCGGTGCCGAGCCGCTTCAGCGCGGCGTCGACGGCCTTGATCAGCCGCGAACGCGAGGAACCATAGTCGGCCGGCCCGTCGCCCATCGGCAGCGAGGTCTTGGTCGAGATCAGCACGGCATCGCGCCGGCCCTTGATCGCCTCGCCGAGCACCTCTTCCGAGGCGCCGTTCGAATAGACATCGGCGGTGTCGAACAGATTGACGCCGGCCTCGAGGCAGATGTCGACCAGCCGCCGCGCTTCCCTGGCGTCGCTGTTGCCCCATGCGCCGAACAGCGGGCCGGAACCGCCGAAGGTTCCCGCTCCGAACGAGAGCACCGGCACTTTCAGGCCCGATGCGCCAAGATTTCGATAGTCCATTTTCTTACTCCTTGTGATTTTGAAAGAAGTCGAATCGATCCGGCTTTGCCGGCGAGCTTCACGACCGGACGCAGACAGGCGCGCCGAGCGCGGTGCCGCGATCGAGACGCAGGGCCAGTCCCGCCACGGCGAGTGCCGCGACCGGCAGCAGCGCGGCGACCCAGGTGAGCGAACCCAGGCCAAGACCTTGGGCAATGACCGCGCCGCCGAGCCAGGCGCCGGCGGCGTTGCCGAGGTTGAAGGCGGCGATGTTGAAGGACGAGGCGAGGCTCTGGCCAGCACCTTGGGCCTTTTCCAGCACCCACATCTGCAAAGGCGCCACGGTGGCGAAGGCGGCGGCGCCCAGCAGGCCGACATAGATCACGGCCAACACCTGGCTGTGGATAGCAAAGCTCATGGTCGCCAGAACCAGGGCGAGCACCACGAGGCTGCCGAGCACCGCCGGCACCAGCCAGCGGTCGGCGATATTGCCGGCGATGAGGCCGCCGCCGAAGACGAGCAGGATCGGCGAAACGGCCGCTTCCTGGAAGCCGCTGATCTCTGTCAGCAACGGGGCGATGTAGGTGAAGACGGCGAAGACGCCGGCATAGCCGAGCACGGTGATGGCGAAGCCGAGCAGGACGGGCGTGCGGCGCAGCACGGCGAGATCGGCGCGCAGGTCGCTCTTCTCGGGAGCTGTCCGATTGCGCGGCACCAATGCCAGGATGACGGCAAAGGCCGCGAGACCGACCGCGGTCACCGCCCAGAAGGTGGCGCGCCAGCCGAAAGCCTGGCCGAGCCAGGTGCCGAAGGGAACGCCGAGAATGTTGGCGATGGTCAGGCCGGTGAACATGAGCGCGATCGCCGACGCCTTCTTGTTGGGCGCGACCAATCCGGTGGCGACCACCGAGCCGACGCCGAAGAAGGTGCCATGGGCAAAGGCGGTGATGACGCGCGCGCCCATCAACGTCCAATAATCAGGCGCCAGCGCACAGGCCAGATTGCCAATGGTGAAGATCGCCATCAGCGCCAGAAGCACCGTCTTGCGCGGCCAGTTGCCGGTGGCGATCGTCAGCAGAGGTGCTCCGATGACGACGCCCAGCGCATAGCCGGAAATCAGTTGGCCGGCGGCCGAGATCGAGACGCCGAGATCTTTGCTGACGTCGATGAGCAGGCCCATGATGACGAATTCGGTGACGCCGATGCCGAAGGCGCCGGCGGCGAGAGCATAGAGAGCGAGAGGCATGATGTTTCCACTTCGGCGGTGACGGGCGCCCTGTCCAGGCCGCGCCCCGACCGGGAAGATCGTGTGGCCATGCGATGTGAACCAGACTTGCTCCAGGCATACTTTCTGTGAAATAGATTCACAGATGGCGAGATCCGACATCAATCGTTCCGGCGAGATCGAAGTGTTTGTGCGCGTCGTCGAGGCGGGCAGCTTTTCGGCGGCGGCACGTGCCTTGCGCATGACCCCGTCCGCGGTGAGCAAATTGATCGCGCGGCTGGAGGCCAGGCTCGGCGCGCGGCTGGTCACCCGCTCGACGCGCAAGCTGCAACTGACGCCGGAAGGCACTGCTTTCTACGACAGCGGCATGCGCATCCTCGCCGACATGGACGCGGCCGAGCGCGAGGCGGCCGCCGGGGCGGCGCCGCGCGGCCGGTTGAGGGTCAACAGCTACGTGCCGTTCGGCCACCACCGGCTGATGTCGCTGCTGCCTCGGTTTCTGGAGCGTTATCCCGAGATTTCCGTCGACGCCGTGCTGACAGACAGCGTGATCGACCTTCTGGAGGAGCGCGCCGATGTGGCGATACGCGCTGGACCCTTGCGCGAGTCACGGCTGGTAGCGCGCAAACTGGGGCAGAGCCGGATGGTGCTGGTCGCGGCACCCTCCTATGTCGAAGCGCGTGGGACGCCGCGCACGCTGGCCGATCTCGGGCGTCACAATATGCTGGCCTTCGGCTTTGCGCGGCATATAGACGGCTGGCCTTTTGTCGATGCGGCAGGTGCGCCGGTCATCGTCCCGGTTGTCGGAAACGCAACGCTGACCGACGGCGAGGCGATGCGGCGGATGGCGCTGGCGGGAGGCGGAATCGCTCGGCTGGCGCGCTGGCATGTCCAGCCGGACATGGACGCGGGGGCATTCGTCCCGTTGCTGGAGGAATTCAACCCGGGCGACGAGGAGGCCACCCATGCCGTCTATGTCGGCCAGGGCAAGCATCTGCCTGCGCGGGTGCGGGCCTTTCTCGATTTTCTCTCAGAGGCCGTTCGCCTCTAGACTAACTGAGAAGCCGCGTACCTAAGGCACGCGGCTTCGAAGCAGGCTCGAAAAACGATCAGGCCTTCGGCACGAACGGCGCCGGACGCCGGCCGACGGCCTGCCGCTCCAGCATCCAGCCGGGATATTCGGCCGGCAGCGCGCTCACCTCGTCCAGTCTGGCGAGATCATCGGTATCAAGTTTGAGGTTCGTGGCGGCAAGGTTCTGTTCGAGCTGATCCATGCGGCTGGCGCCGATGATCACGCTCATCACGAAGGGCTTGGCCAGGACATAGCCTAGTGCCACGGTAGCGACGCTGACGTCATGCTTTTTGGCGATCTCGCGCATGACCGCGACCGCCGCCCAGGCGCGGTCCTCGTTGACCGGTGGGAAGTTGAAGGAGGCGCGGCGGCCCTCGCCATTGCCGGGCGCACCAGGGCCGTATTTGCCGGACAGCAGTCCGCCGGCCATCGGCGACCAGACCATAAGACCGAGCTTCTCCTCGTTGATCAGCGGCACGATCTCGCGCTCGAGATCACGACCGGCGATCGAGTAATAGGACTGGATGGTCTCGAAGCGGGCAAAGCCCTTGCGGTCGGCTATGCCAAGCGCCTTGGCGATGCGCCAGGCCTGCCAGTTGGATACGCCGACATAGCGGACCTTGCCGCTGGCGACGAGATCGTCCAGTGCCCTGAGCGTCTCATCGATCGGCGTCACCGCGTCGGTTCCGTGCAACTGATAGAGATCGATATGATCGAGCTGCAGCCGTTCCAGGCTGGCATCGACCGAGTCCATGATGTGGCCGCGCGAGGAGCCGCGCTGGTTCGGGCCTTCGCCCATGGCGCCGTGAACCTTGGTGGCGACGACCACGCTCGACCTGTCAACGCCGAGATCCCTGAGCGACTGGCCGAGCAGGCGCTCGGATTCGCCGAAGGAATAGACATCGGCCGTGTCGAAGAAATTGACCCCGGCGGCGAGCGAGCGGCCGACGATCTCGTTGACGCCTTTCTGGTCGAGACTGGCGATCAGGCCCCATTGGGCATTCTGGCCGGCTGCACCGAAGGTCATGGTGCCGAGGCAGAGTTCGGAGACGAACATCCCCGTATTTCCAAGCTGGTTGTAATGCATGGCGAAAGCTCCAGAGATTTGTGATGACACAGATCAAATAGGAACGGTACGTTTCGTTTCCAGCACTGGCGTAATCAGCCGGTAGAACTGGACCATCTTGCCGGTGACAGAAACTTGTCAGAGATGGACCGCTCGGATCATTGTGTTCGGGCGGCGATTGACCTCCTCGACAAATTCGTCATCCCAGACGAGGACGGAGAGAAGATATTGCGCAAGGGAGGGCTTTGCGCCAACCCACCGTTCGTAGTCCTCAACCGCTAGCACCACGGCAGATGGCTGCCCTCGCACCGTAATGGTTTGCGGCCCTTTTTCGCGCGACTGTCTTACCAGCTTCGAGAGGTTGTTTCTTGCGTCCCGCAGCTGCCAGCTCAAGAAGACTACTCCTCGCTTAACTCGCAAGATGTGTTCAGTCCGTCTGTGTATCATGGGCTTAGAACTCACAGACGACAGGGCCAACCCAGGGCGGACGGCTTTATCGACTGCCGAAGATCGCCGAACCGACCCTGACACTGGTGGCGCCGAAGGCGATGGCCGTCTCGTAATCGCCGGACATGCCCATCGACAGTTTGGCGACGCCTGCCTCCCGCGCCAATTTTTGCAGCAGGGCGAAATGCGGGCCAGGGTTCTCGTCCGCCGGCGGAATGCACATCAGGCCTTCGATGGCGAGGCCGTGGACATCGCGGCAGCGGGCGACGAAGGTCACGGCCTCGCGCGGCTCGATGCCGGCCTTCTGCGGCTCGGAGCCGGTGTTGACCTGGACGTAGAGTTTCGGTGCCCGGCCTTGCCGGGCGATCTCCTTGGCGAGTTCGGCGGAAATCTTCTCACGATCGACCGTCTCGATGACGTCGAACAGCGCCACGGCTTCCCTGGCTTTGTTCGATTGCAGCGGTCCGATCAGATGCAGTTCGACATCGGGGAAAGCCTCTTTCAGCGCCGGCCACTTGCCCTGCGCTTCCTGCACCCGGTTCTCGCCGAAGACGCGCTGGCCGGCCTCGATGACGGGCCTGATGTCGGCGGCGTCAAAGGTCTTGGAAACGGCGACCAGCGTCACCGCGCCAGCGTCGCGCCGGGCTTCGCGCTCGGCGGCGGCGATCTTCGCCTTGACCGCTAAAACCTGCTGAACGGCGTCGCCCATGTCCAAATCCCGCTGTTTTGACCGCGTTTTTTCCAGACGCGATACCCATATGGTTGACGGGTTTGCCAAACCATGGTGAACACCCGGACCACATCCAATGGACTGCCGAGCTGTCGCCCGCAGTCCGCATGCTTTTTAAGTGAAAAACGTCCCATGGCAACCGAACGATACAATCCGCGCGCGTCAGAGCCCAAATGGCAGAAGGCCTGGGCCGACAGGAAGCTGTTCGAGGCGCACAACGATGATCCGCGCCCGAAATACTACGTGCTGGAGATGTTCCCCTATCCATCGGGACGCATCCATATCGGGCATACGCGCAACTATACGATGGGCGATGTGGTGGCGCGCTACAAGCGGGCCAAGGGTTTCAACGTGCTGCATCCGATGGGCTGGGACGCCTTCGGCATGCCGGCCGAGAACGCGGCGATGCAGAACAAGGTCCATCCCAAGGAATGGACCTACCAGAACATCGCCACCATGCGCGAACAGCTCAAGGTCATGGGCCTGTCGCTGGACTGGGCGCGCGAATTCGCGACTTGCGATGTCGACTACTACCACCGCCAGCAGATGCTGTTCCTCGACTTTGTCGAGAAGGGCCTGGTGACGCGCAAATCCTCGAAGGTCAATTGGGATCCGGAGGACATGACGGTGCTCGCCAACGAGCAGGTCATCGACGGGCGCGGCTGGCGCTCGGGCGCGCTGGTCGAACAGCGCGAGCTGACGCAATGGTTCTTCAGGATAACCGACTTTGCGCAGGATCTCCTGGATTCGCTCGATCGCCTCGACGAATGGCCCGAGAAGGTCAAGCTGATGCAGCACAATTGGATCGGCCGTTCGGAAGGCCTGCTGATCCGCTGGCCGCTGGCGGCTCCCGTCGCCGGCGAGCAGGAGCTGGAAGTTTATACGACGAGGCCCGACACCATCTTCGGCGCCTCCTTCATGGCGGTCGCCGCCGACCATCCGCTGGCCCGGAAGGCCGCCGAGACCAATCCGGCGCTGGCGAGCTTTATTGACGAAGTCCGCCATATGGGCACTTCGGTGGCGGCGCTGGAGACGGCCGAGAAGAAGGGCTTCGACACCGGCATCCGCGTCGTGCATCCGTTCGACGAGAACTGGACGCTGCCGGTCTACGTCGCCAATTTCGTGCTGATGGACTACGGCACCGGCGCCATCTTCGGCTGCCCGTCCGGCGACCAGCGCGACCTCGATTTCGCCAACAAATACGGCCTGCCGGTGATCCCGGTGGTGATGCCGGAAGGTGCTGATCCCAAGACCTTCCAGGTCATCGACGAAGCCTATGTCGACGACGGCGTGATGATCAATTCGCGCTTCCTCGATGGCATGAAGCCAGAGCGGGCGTTCGACGAGGTGGCGAAGCTGCTGGAGCAGAAGACGATCGGCAACCGGCCGATGGCCGAGCGCAAGGTCAACTTCCGCCTGCGCGACTGGGGCATTTCGCGCCAGCGCTACTGGGGCTGTCCGATCCCGATGATCCATTGCGAGGATTGCGGCGTGGTGCCGGTGCCGAAGGCAGACCTGCCGGTGAAGCTGCCCGACGATGTCGAGTTCGACCGCCCAGGCAACCCGCTGGACCGCCACCCGACCTGGCGGCATGTCAAATGCCCGCAATGCGGCAAGGATGCGCGGCGCGAAACCGACACGATGGACACGTTCGTCGATTCGTCCTGGTATTTCGCCCGCTTCACCGCGCCCTGGGCGAATGAGCCGACCGACCCGAAGGCGGCGAACGAGTGGCTGGCCGTCGACCAGTATATCGGCGGCATCGAGCACGCGATCCTGCATCTGCTCTATTCGCGCTTCTTCACCCGGGCCATGCGCGAGACCGGCCATCTCGACCTGGCCGAGCCGTTCAAGGGCCTGTTCACGCAAGGCATGGTGGTGCACGAGACCTATCGCGTGGGATCGGCATCGAACGGGCGCTGGCTGGCGCCGACCGAGGTGCGGCTGGAGGACGTCGACGGCAAGCGCCGCGCCGTCGAGATCGCCACGGGCGAGACGGCGGAGATCGGCTCCCTGGAAAAGATGTCGAAGTCGAAGAAGAACACGGTCAGCCCGGAAGACATCACCGACGGCTACGGCGCCGACACCGCGCGCTGGTTCATGCTGTCGGATTCGCCGCCCGAACGCGACGTCGAATGGACCGACGATGGCGCCGCCGGCGCGCATCGCTTCATGCAGCGCATCTGGCGCCTGGTCTCGACCGCGGCCGAATCGCTGGCCGGCATCGCACCCATAGCGGGCGGTGGCGGTGAAGCCGGGGCGGTTTCCAAGGCCACGCACAAGATCCTGAAAGCGGTCGGCGAAGACATCGAGAAACTCGCATTCAACCGCGCCATCGCCCGCATCTACGAACTCGCCAACGTGCTGACCACGCCGCTCAATGAGGTGGCCGAAGGCAAGGCCGATACCGCGCTCAAAGGCGCCTGCCGGGAGGCCGTGGAGGTGCTCGTGCACCTGATCGCGCCGATCATGCCGCATCTGGCCGAGGAATGCTGGGAGGCGCTCGGCGGTGCCGATCTGGTCGCAGAACGGCCGTGGCCGATCTTCGACCCGGCGCTGGTCGTCGACAATGAGGTCACCTACCCGGTCCAGGTCAACGGCAAGAAGCGCGGGGATTTGACAATTGCCCGCGACGCGGACCAAGGTGCGGTCGAAAAAGCCGTGCTCGCTCTCGACTTCGTGCAGAAGGCGCTCGAAGGCAAGGCTCCGCGCAAGGTGATCATCGTGCCGCAGAGGATCGTCAATGTCGTTGCCTGATCGGGAAAAGACAGAGCTGAGCCGTTTGCTGCGCCGTGCCGCGCTTGCCGGCCTTGTCGGCTCGCTTGCGCTCGTTTCGGCCTGCCAGGTGCGGCCGCTCTACTCGAGCGCGCCGCTGTCGACCGGCTCGAGCGCCAATGCCGAACTGGCGTCGATCGCCATCAAACCGGTCAGGACGCGTTACGGCCAGCAGGTGCGCAACAATTTGATCTTCGGATTTGGGCGCGGCGCCGGCGAACCGGCCTCGCCGGCCTACTCGCTCGATCTCGGCGTGACCGAAGCCGTTGAATCCTCGGCGCTCGTGCAGGTCGGAACCGACCAGGACGAGCCGACCGCGGGTTCGGTGACGCTGACCGCCGGCTACACGCTGACCGATGCCAAAACCGGCGCGGTGATCGCGACCGGCAGGCGGGCGATCACTTCGTCTTTCGACAGGCCGCGCCAGGAATTCGCCGCGTACCGGGCACAGATCGATGCCGAGAACCGCGCCGCGCGCGAGCTTGCCAACGCGCTGCAACTGTCCATCGCCCAGGATCTCGCACGGCACGGCAAGACGGCCGGTTAGCGCCGCTCTCCGTTTCAGGTGGCATAACAATCTGGTGCCTGAAGGCCGCCTTTGCCACGGCTCCGGAGCCGGTTCTCCGTTCGCCTTTAGCCGAAGCACGCGGGTGTGTTGACGATCGTGGGATGACGATCGGCCGCACGGGTCCGATCGTCCGACACCGCTGTGAAAGTCACGCTTCGCCGCTCTTGGGGGGCCGACGGGAAGCAACTGTTAACCACTCGCTCTCTATTGCTCAGCAGACATTTCAGCGTGAGTCTTGAGCATGGAATCCAAGCGTTTTCCTCGGGTCAGTTCATTGAAGGCAGCGTCGCCCGATGACCCCGGGGTGAAGCGTTTCACGGGTGTGGACAACAAGGCGGACAGCCAGCGGGCAAGAGCAGCAGGAGCCGGCCCTTCCCCATCCCCTGTCGATCTCGGCGGCAACGAAAGCCCTGCCTGGCAAGACTATTTCTTCCTGGCGCCCAATGTGCGGTTTACGCGCACGCCGGACTATGAAGCCAGCACGCGCCGTCCGCGGGACGAGGCGATTGCCGTCGAGCAAAGCGAATCACCAGCACCGCAGGCACCTGGCCAATCCACCGCGGCTGGGACGTCTTCATCGGCGCCGATACCAAGCCGAAACCTTTCTTCGGGCGCCGCCAGGCCGCCCGTCGGCAACAGAGCGGTGGTGCAACCGGCCCCGGCCCCCGTTCCGTCAGGGCATGCCGGCGAAAAGGCGCGGGCCGCCGCTACGCCTGCGGGCCACAGGATGACTGCGGCGGCGCGGGCGTCCGCACCGGCAGCGTCCGCCCAAGCAGCGACAGCCCCGGTCAAGACGACGGCGCGCGAAAATGTGCGCTGGCCCTATCTGTCGGATCACGTCTTTTTCGAGGTCATGGCGCCCTATTTGGTCGAAGGCCCGTCACCCGCGCCTCGGGCCGTTTCGGTTGCACGCACGACCGCGCCTGTGGTCACCGAGCGGATCGACAACCGCCCCGCGCCAACGGCCGATCCGACCGCGTTGTTCCGTGTCATCGAATGCCTTCCCGGGTCGCCAGCTCCGTCCGCCGTGCCGGATGTCCGTCCGGCCAACTCCAACCAGGCCGCGGTTCAGCCGGCGGCGAACCGCGTGCCGCAGCAAGCCCGGGCTCCGGCCGCAATTCCCGCCGTCGCAAGCAATGCCGTTCCGGCACTGGTCACGCAAAGTTTGGAGCAAGCCGTACCGGCTCCGGCTGCGCGCGCATCGTCGCGAGCGCCACTGGTCGGCAGGATCGTGCCGACCGCGACGGGCGAGACGTACGAACTCCCCTCAGAAGAATTGTTGCAGCAGCCGCCGGAGGGACAAGGCTTCTACATGTCGCAGGAGCGGCTCGAGCAGAATGCCGATCTTCTGGAAAGCGTGCTCGAGGATTTCGGCGTGCGCGGCGAGATCATCCATGTTCGCCCCGGTCCGGTCGTCACTCTCTATGAATTCGAGCCGGCGCCGGGCGTCAAATCCTCCCGCGTCATCGGTCTCGCCGACGACATCGCCCGCTCCATGTCGGCGATCTCGGCGCGCGTCGCCGTCGTGCCGGGCCGCAACGTCATCGGCATCGAGCTTCCGAACGAGGCGCGCGAAACCGTCTATTTCCGCGAGCTGATCGAATCGGAGGGCTTCCGCAAGACCGGCTGCAAGCTGGCGCTCTGCCTCGGCAAGACGATCGGCGGTGAGCCTGTCATCGCCGAACTGGCAAAGATGCCCCACTTGCTCGTTGCCGGCACCACCGGTTCCGGCAAGTCGGTTGCCATCAACACGATGATCCTGTCGCTGCTCTACCGGCTGAAGCCGGAGGAATGCCGGCTGATCATGGTCGATCCCAAGATGCTCGAACTCTCCGTCTATGACGGCATCCCGCATCTTCTGACCCCGGTCGTCACCGATCCAAAAAAGGCCGTTACCGCGCTCAAATGGGCGGTGCGCGAGATGGAGGACCGCTATCGCAAGATGGCGAGGCTCGGCGTGCGCAATATCGACGGCTACAATCAACGCGCCGCCCAAGCCCGCGAAAGCGGCGAGACGGTCGTCATGACCGTGCAGGCGGGCTTCGAAAAAGGCACCGGCGAGCCGCTCTTCGAGCAGCAGGAAATCGACCTCGCGCCAATGCCTTACATCGTCGTCATCGTCGACGAGATGGCCGACCTGATGATGGTCGCCGGCAAGGAGATCGAAGGCGCCATCCAGCGCCTGGCGCAGATGGCGCGCGCGGCCGGCATTCACCTGATCATGGCGACGCAGCGCCCCTCGGTCGATGTCATCACGGGCACGATCAAGGCCAATTTTCCGACCCGGATTTCCTTCCAGGTCACTTCCAAGATCGACAGCCGCACCATCCTTGGCGAGCAGGGCGCCGAGCAGCTGCTGGGTCAGGGCGACATGCTGCATATGATGGGCGGCGGGCGCATCGCCCGCGTGCACGGCCCCTTCGTCTCCGACGTGGAGGTCGAGCATGTCGTGGCGCATCTGAAGGCGCAGGGTCGCCCCGAATACCTGGAAACCGTGACGGCCGACGAGGATGAAGAGGAAGACGAAGGCGATGAGGGCGCGGTCTTCGACAAGGGCGCCGTTGCGTCGGAGGACGGCGATACCAGCTATGACGAGGCGGTCAAGGTGGTGTTGCGCGACAAGAAGTGTTCGACGTCCTACATTCAGCGCCGCCTCGGCATCGGCTACAACCGCGCCGCGTCCCTGGTCGAGCGCATGGAGAAGGAGGGTTTGGTCGGTGCACCAAACCATGTCGGCAAGCGCGAGATCATCATGGGCCGGCGCCCGCCGGTAACCGCAGTTGAGGATGACGGCACGGATTGACCGGGCCTCTTGATCCGCAGCGCATGAAAAAGGCCGGTTGCCCGGCCTTTTTTCGTGTCGGATATAAGCTCGCTCAGCCGATTTTCTGGCCGGTCTTGGCCCAGTCGGCGAGGAAGGCGGCAAGACCCTTGTCAGTCAGCGGGTGATTGACCAGCGCCTTCAGTGTCGCGGGCGGCGCGGTGACGATATCGGCGCCGATGAGCGCCGCCTGCTTGACGTGGTTCACGGTGCGCACGGAAGCGGTCAGGATCTCGGTCTGGAAATCGTAATTGTCGTAGATCTGACGGATCTCCTGGATCACTTCCATGCCGTCGGAGCCGGTATCGTCGATGCGGCCGACGAAGGGCGAGATGAAGGAGGCGCCTGCCTTGGCGGCGAGCAGCGCCTGGTTGGCCGAGAAGCAGAGCGTGACATTGACCATGCGGTTCATCTGGGTGCGGATCGTCTTGCAGGCCTTCAATCCATCCAGCGTCAACGGCACCTTGATGGCGACATTCGGCGCGATCTTGGCCAGCACCTCGGCCTCCGCCATCATCTGCTTGTATTCGGTGGCTACGACCTCGGCCGAAACCGGACCTTCGACGATGTCGCAGATTTGCTTGGTGACCTCGGAGATCTTGCCGCCCGATTTGAGAATCAGCGACGGGTTGGTGGTGACGCCGTCGAGCAGCCCCAGATCAATCAGTTCGCGGATTTCCTTGATGTCGGCGGTGTCGGCAAAAAATTTCATGGCGGTCTCCTGACGATTTCCTCGTGCTTGGGAAGGCACGTTCAGCGTTGCCCTTTGATCTAGAGCAAAGTCGGGGCAAGGTCACGCCTCATGATCGAAGATTCGCCCTTTGTCGCAGCCGCACCGGTGCTGGTGCCGATGCCGGCCGAACGCCCCTACACCTATGCCGTGCCCGCCGGCATGCGGGTGGTGCCGGGCTCGATCGTGCGCGTGCCGCTCGGCCCCCGCCAGGTCGCCGGCATCGTGTGGGACGGCGCGGTCGAGACGGTCGACGCGAAAAAGCTGCGCCCGATCGAACAGGTCTTCGACTGTCCGCCGATCGATCGGGCGATGCGCCGTTTCGTCGACTGGGTGGCGCAGTATACGCTGTCGGCGCCGGGCATGGTGGCGCGCATGCTGCTGAGGGCGCCGGAGGCCTTCGATCCGGAACCGTGGATCGAGGGATTGCAGCGAACCGCGGCCGTTCCGGACCGGATGACGGATGCGCGGGCCCGCGTGCTGGAGACGGCCGAAGGCGGACTGGCCTGGACGCGATCCGGCCTTGCCCATGCGGCCGGCGTGTCGTCGACGGTAATCGAAGGGCTGAAGGCGCAAGGCGTGTTCGAAACGGTGATGATCCCGCCGCGGCCCGTGGTGGCGGAGCCCGACCCAGCCTACGCCGCGCCGGAATTGATGCCCGACCAGAACGAAGCCGCGCGGCTGCTGCGCGCCAATGTCGCGGGCAGCGGCTTCAACGTCGCACTGCTCGACGGCGTCACTGGTTCGGGCAAGACGGAGGTTTATTTCGAGGCGGTGGCGGCGGCACTCGACCGGGGCAAGCAGGTGCTGATCCTGCTGCCCGAAATCGCATTGACCCACGCTTTCCTCGAACGGTTCCAGCAGCGTTTTGGCGCCAAGCCCGCCGAATGGCACTCCGACCTGCCGCCGAGGATGCGCGAACGCGTCTGGCGGCAGGTGGCGGAAGGCGGCGTGCGGGTCGTGGCCGGCGCACGCTCGGCGCTGTTCCTGCCGTTCAAGGAGCTTGGCCTGATCGTCGTCGACGAGGAGCACGACCCCGCCTACAAGCAGGAAGACCGCGTCTTCTACAATGCCCGCGACATGGCTGTCGTGCGCGGCCATATAGGTGGCTTCCCCGTGGTGCTGGCATCGGCGACGCCATCGGTCGAGAGCCGCGTCAATGCCAGCCAGGGCCGCTACGCCAGGGCGGTGCTGTCCGCCCGCTTCGCCGAGGCGGCACTTCCCGACCTGAAAGCGATCGACATGCGGCGCGCGCCGCCGGCGCGCGGCGGCTTCCTGTCGCCGGTGCTGCTCGACCATATGCGACGGACGCTGGAGAGGAAGGAACAATCGCTTTTGTTCCTCAACCGGCGCGGCTATGCGCCGCTGACGCTGTGCCGCGTCTGCGGTCACCGCTTCGGTTGCCCGGTCTGCTCGGCCTGGCTGGTCGAGCACCGCTTTCGCGGCCAGCTCGTCTGCCACCATTGCGGGCACAATGAGTGCCGTCCGGAAGCCTGTCCGGAATGCGGCACGCTCGATCATCTGGTCGCCTGCGGGCCGGGCGTCGAGCGCATCGCCGAGGAAGTCGTCACACATTTCCCGGATGCGCGCACCATCGTTTTGTCGTCGGATCTGATGGGCGGCGTGCGGCGGCTGCGGCTGGAGCTGGAAGCCATCGCCAATGGCGAGGCCGATATCGTCATCGGCACGCAACTCGTCGCCAAGGGCCACAATTTCCCGAACATGACCTTGGTTGGTGTCGTCGATGCCGATCTCGGCCTTGCCAATGGCGATCCGCGCGCCGCCGAACGCACCTTCCAGCTGCTCAGCCAGGTGACCGGCCGCGCCGGGCGCACCGGCAAGAAGAGTCTCGGCCTGCTGCAGACCTTCCAGCCCGACCATCCGGTGATGCGGGCGATCGTCTCCGGCGATGCCGATGCGTTCTACGAGCGCGAGATTTCCGAGCGCGAGCGGGCGGCTCTGCCACCCTTCGGCCGGCTCGCCGGCGTCATCGTCAGCGCGGTGACGCGGGCGGAAGCCGAGGGCCATGCCCGCGCCCTGCGCCGTGCCGCGCCCGAGGCATCCGACCTGTTCGTGCTCGGGCCGGCCGAAGCGCCGCTGTCGTTGCTCGGCGGCCGTCACCGTTTCCGCCTGCTGATCCAGGGCGAGCGCCGCGCCGACATGCAAAGGTTTATCCGGACCATGCTCGCCAACGGGCCGAAGCAGCGCGGCTCGGTCCGGGTGCAGGTCGACATCGATCCGCAGAGCTTTTTGTAAGGTCGCTCAGCGTTCGCGCGGATTGCTGGTCGTGTCCTTCAGTTCGGGACGTTGCCTAAACTCTTCAGGATAGAGTCGACGGGCGTCCTCGATCGATATCACTATGGCCACGGGGCGTCCCCGCTTGGTGATTGTTGTCGGGCTGCCTTTGCTGGCTTCAGCGACCACGGCGCACAGTTCGCTGCGTGCTTTGCTGCTGGATTTTGTTTTCATCGAGTAGCCCTCAACATCGCCTTGGACTGTATCATAAGTCGCTGCAAGGAAAGGAAACCGTTTTGAAAACCCTTGGCCTTCTGGGCGGCATGAGCTGGGAATCGACGGCGATCTATTATCGCCTGCTCAACGATCTCGTGAGGCAGCGTCTCGGCGGGCTGCATTCGGCGAAATTGCTGCTGTGGTCCTTCGACTTCGCCGAGATCGCCGAGCTGCAGCATCACGGGGACTGGGACGGCGCCGGCGCGCTTCTGGTCGATGCCGCGCGCAAGCTCGAGTCAGCTGGCGCGGAAGGCCTGCTTTTGTGTGCCAACACCATGCACAAGCTCGCCGACCAGGTGCAGGCCTCGGTATCGATCCCGCTGACCCACATCGCCGACGCCACCGCAGCCGCGGTCAAGGCGGCCGGCATGCGGCGCCCGGCGCTGCTGGCAACGCGGTTCACCATGGAGCAGGATTTCTACAAGCGCCGGCTTGCCGACACATATGGATTGCAGCCGATCGTGCCGGACCAGGCAGGACGCGACATGGTCCATCGCATCATCTATGACGAGCTCTGCCAGGGCATCGTCACCGAGCCATCGAAAACCGCCTATATCGCCGAGATCAACCGCCTGCGGCGCGATGAAAATGTCGACTGCGTGATCATGGGCTGCACCGAAATCACGATGTTGATCGGCCAGCAGGATTTCGACATTCCGGTCTTCGACACGACGCGCATCCATGCTGAAGCGGCGGTCGCCTTCGCGCTCTCCTGATGCGTTTGGCCTAAAGTGCTGGCCGCCATCTGGCGCGCGGCTTTTCCTCCGCTAGAATGCCCGCGATTTCAGAGCGGCATTTACGAGGGGACACTATGGATTTTGCGTTTCCATGGCCGGTGAGCCAGGGCGAATGGCTGGCCTGGTCGAGCGCCGTCGTCACAGTGCTGCTCGGCCTGGTGCTTTTCCTGGCGCCGGGGCTTGCCTTCCGCATTCTGCGCTTGCAGGTCAAGCCGGAGAAGGCGGCGGCGATCGCCGAAGGGCGCGGCCGCATGTCGGGCTTCTATCTCGGCGTCGGCCTGTGCTGCATCCTGCTGGCGCAGCCGCTGATCTACATGGCGCTCGGCTTCTCCTGGCTGTTCACCGCCTTCGGCCGGTTGCTGTCGATGATGTCGGATGGCGCCAACACGCCCTTCAACTGGGTTTCCATCGTCGTGGAACTGGCGCTGGCGGCGTTGCCGCTTGCCTTTGCCTTCGGCTTCCTGCCCTGAATCCGCAGGCAATCCAGGGACTTCGTCCCCGGATGCGACAATAGTGCCTGAAAACCATGCGGAACGACGCATTGCGGTCTTAAAAGGCCTGTGCTAGACGGCAATCGACTTTCGGCCGGGGATAGCGGAAGCCGCGCCTCCGTGCTTGAAAAAATGCAGTAAGGTCAAAGATTTAGCCAGAGTTTTCGCTCGCGCCAACAATCTGCGGCCTGTCAGACAAGAGAAAAGACGGTCCGTGGCCCAATCGTCATCGCCAATCTCAGGTGTCGCAGAACGCTATGCGGGTTCGCTGTTCGAACTGGCATCGCAGGCGAATTCCGTCGCCAAGGTCGAAGCCGACCTCAACAGTTTCGAGGCGATGCTCGCGGGCAGCGCCGACTTGACCCGGCTGATCAACAGCCCGGTGTTCTCCAGCGAGGACCAGGCCAAGGCCATCGCGGCGATCGCCGACAAGGCCGGGATCACCGGCCTGACCGGCAATTTCCTGCGCGTCGTCGCCAAGAACCGCCGGCTGTTCGCCGTGCCCGGCATGATCAGGGCATTCCGCCAGATCGCCGCCGAACATCGTGGCGAGACGACCGCCGAGGTAACGTCGGCTCACCAATTGAGCGCTGCCCAGCAGACTGAACTCAAGGCGGCGCTGAAGAGCGTTGCCGGCAAGGACGTTTCCATCTCCGTCACCGTCGATCCGTCGCTGCTCGGCGGGCTGGTGGTCAGGATGGGCTCGCGCCAGATCGATACGTCGCTCAAAACCAAACTCAATTCGCTCAAGCTTGCACTGAAAGAGGTCGGCTGATGGACATCCGCGCCGCGGAAATTTCCGCAATTCTGAAAGACCAGATCAAGAATTTCGGCAAGGAGGCCGAGGTCTCCGAAGTTGGACAGGTGCTGTCCGTCGGTGACGGTATCGCCCGCGTCTACGGCCTCGACAATGTCCAGGCCGGCGAGATGGTCGAATTCCCCGGCGGCATCCGCGGCATGGCGCTCAATCTCGAAGCCGACAATGTCGGCGTCGTCATTTTCGGCGCCGACCGCGACATCAAGGAAGGCGACACCGTCAAGCGCACCGGCGCGATCGTCGACGTTCCGGTCGGTCCCGGCCTGCTCGGCCGCGTCGTCGACGCGCTCGGCAACCCGATCGACGGCAAGGGCCCGATCAAGGCGACCGAACGCAAGCGCGTCGACGTCAAGGCGCCCGGCATCATTCCGCGCAAGTCGGTGCATGAGCCGATGTCGACGGGCCTCAAGGCCATCGACGCGCTGATCCCGGTCGGCCGCGGCCAGCGCGAGCTGGTCATCGGCGATCGCCAGACCGGCAAGACCGCCATCATCCTCGACACGATGCTCAACCAGAAGTCGGTGCACGACAACGGCCCCGAGAAGGAAAAGCTCTACTGCGTCTACGTCGCCGTCGGCCAGAAGCGCTCGACCGTGGCGCAGTTCGTCAAGGTGCTGGAAGAGCGCGGCGCGCTCGAATATTCGATCATCGTCGCCGCCACCGCTTCCGATCCGGCGCCGATGCAGTTCCTGGCGCCGTTCGCCGGCTGCACCATGGGCGAGTATTTCCGCGACAACGGCATGCATGCGCTGATCAGCTACGACGATCTGTCGAAGCAGGCCGTCGCCTATCGCCAGATGTCGCTGCTCTTGCGCCGCCCGCCGGGCCGCGAAGCCTATCCGGGCGACGTCTTCTACCTGCACTCGCGCCTGCTCGAGCGCGCCGCCAAGCTCAATGACGACATGGGCAACGGTTCGCTGACGGCGCTGCCGGTCATCGAAACCCAGGCCAACGACGTGTCGGCCTATATCCCGACCAACGTGATCTCGATCACCGACGGCCAGATCTTCCTCGAAACCAACCTGTTCTTCCAGGGCATCCGTCCAGCCGTCAATGTCGGCCTGTCGGTGTCGCGCGTCGGCTCCTCGGCGCAGATCAAGGCGATGAAGCAGGTCGCCGGCTCGATCAAGGGCGAGCTCGCGCAGTACCGCGAAATGGCGGCCTTCGCGCAGTTCGGCTCGGATCTCGATGCCGCCACGCAGCGCCTGCTCAACCGCGGTTCGCGCCTGACCGAGCTCCTGAAGCAGCCGCAGTTCTCGCCGCTGAAGACGGAAGAGCAGGTCGCGGTGATCTTCGCCGGCGTCAACGGCTATCTCGACAAGCTGCCGGTCAACCAGGTCGGCAAGTTCGAGCATGGTCTGCTCAGCCACATGCGTTCGGCCGGCAAGGACGTCCTCGACGCCATCCGCAAGGAAAAGGCGCTGTCGGACGATCTGCGCGGCAAGCTGAAGGCCGAGATCGACGCTTTCGCCAAGACCTTCGCCTGAGCGAAGCGCCAGTCCGGATGAGACAAGACGGGATCAGGTTTGAAGCATGCCTTCATTAAAAGACCTTCGTAACCGTATCGCCTCGGTCAAGGCGACGCAGAAGATCACCAAGGCGATGCAGATGGTCGCCGCGGCGAAGCTGCGCCGTGCACAGGAGGCCGCGGAAGCGGCGCGCCCCTATTCGGAGCGCATGGGTTCCGTGCTGGCCAACATCACCCAGGCGATCGGCGGCGGTGGCGATGCCCCGGCGCTGATGACCGGCACCGGAAAGGACGACGTGCACCTGCTCGTTGTCTGCACGGCCGAGCGCGGCCTGTGCGGCGGCTTCAATTCTCAGATCGCCCGTCTTGCCCGCGACCACATCCGCAGGCTCCTGGCCGACGGCAAGCAGGTCAAGATCATCTGCGTCGGCAAGAAGGGTTTCGATATCCTGCGCCGCGACTATGCGTCGATGATCCTCGACCGGATCGACCTGCGCGAGGTCAAGACGCTCGGCTTCGTCAATGCCGACACGATCGCCCGCAAGGTCATCCACCTGTTCAACGAGGGCGGCTTCGACATCTGCACGCTGTTCTATTCGCAGTTCAAGTCGGTGATCAGCCAGGTTCCGACCGCGCAGCAGATCATTCCGGCCGCTGCTTCGTCCGCTCCGGCCGAGGCTGCTGACGGCGCCAGCGCCGTCTACGAATACGAACCCGAGCCGGGTGAAATCCTGTCCGAGCTCATTCCGCGCAACATCGCGGTGCAGATTTTCCGCGCGCTGCTCGAAAACGCGGCTGGCGAAATGGGCGCCAAGATGAGTGCGATGGACAACGCCACGCGCAACGCCGGCGAGATGATCAACAAGCTGTCGATCACCTACAACCGCCAGCGCCAGGCGCAGATCACCAAGGAACTGATCGAAATCATTTCGGGCGCCGAGGCGCTCTAGGCGCGGTTTCCCGGGGTCAACGACCTCGATCCGACCGCGCGAGAAACAAAGGACGAAAAGGGTAAAGACGATGGCGAAAGCAGCGACCCCCAAGACGGCGGCTCCCAAGGCGGCAGCCCCGGCCAAGGCGGCACCGGCAAAGGCTCCGGCCGCAGCAGCGAAGGCGGCTCCGGCCAAGAAAGCGGCAGCGCCGACCAGGGCCGCCGCGGTAAAAACCCCGGCCTTGGCCAGCAAGGCCACCGGCATCGTCGGCAAGGTCCGGCAGGTCATCGGCGCCGTGGTCGACGTGCAGTTCGGCGATCACCTGCCGCCGATCCTGAATGCGCTCGAGACCACCAATGTCGGCAACCGCCTGGTTCTCGAAGTTGCCCAGCATCTGGGTGAAAACACCGTGCGCTGCATCGCCATGGATTCCACCGAAGGCCTGGTGCGCGGCCAGGAAGTACGCGACACCGGCGGCCCGATCGCCGTGCCGGTCGGTCCGGGCATGCTCGGCCGCATCATCAACGTCATCGGCGAGCCGGTCGACGAAGCAGGCCCGGTCGACGCGGTCGAGTTGCGCTCGATCCACCAGCCGGCCCCGGCCTATATCGAACAGTCGACGGAAGCACAGATCCTAATCACCGGCATCAAGGTGCTCGACCTGCTCGCGCCCTACGCCAAGGGCGGCAAGATCGGCCTGTTCGGCGGCGCCGGCGTCGGCAAGACGGTGCTGATCCAGGAACTGATCAACAACATCGCCAAGGCGCATGGCGGCTATTCGGTGTTCGCCGGCGTCGGCGAGCGCACCCGCGAGGGCAATGACCTCTATCACGAGTTCATCGAATCCGGCGTCAACAAGAAGGGCGGCGGCGAAGGCTCCAAGGCGGCGTTGGTCTATGGCCAGATGAACGAGCCGCCGGGCGCGCGTGCCCGCGTCGGCCTGACCGGCCTGACGGTCGCCGAATATTTCCGCGACCAGGGCCAGGACGTGCTGTTCTTCGTCGACAACATCTTCCGCTTCACGCAGGCTGGTTCGGAAGTGTCGGCGCTGCTCGGCCGTATCCCGTCGGCCGTGGGCTACCAGCCCACGCTCGCCACGGACATGGGCGCCCTGCAGGAACGCATCACCACCACCACCAAGGGCTCGATCACCTCGGTGCAGGCCATCTACGTGCCGGCCGACGACTTGACCGACCCGGCGCCGGCGACCTCGTTCGCCCACCTCGACGCGACGACGACGCTCAACCGCTCGATCGCCGAAAAGGGCATCTATCCGGCCGTCGATCCGCTGGACTCGACCTCGCGCATGCTCGACCCGCTGGTGGTCGGCGAAGAGCATTATGCCGTCGCGCGCCAGGTGCAGTCGATCCTCCAGCGCTACAAGTCGCTGCAGGACATCATCGCCATCCTGGGCATGGACGAGCTGTCGGAAGAGGACAAGCAGACGGTGGCCCGCGCCCGCAAGATCGAGCGCTTCCTGTCGCAGCCCTTCTTCGTCGCCGAAGTGTTCACCGGCGCGCCGGGCAAGCTGGTCGACCTCGCCGACACCATCAAGGGCTTCAAGGGCCTCTGCAACGGTGACTACGACCACCTGCCGGAAGCCGCCTTCTACATGGTCGGCGGCATCGAGGAAGCGGTCGAGAAGGCACAGCGTCTCGCGGCTGAAGCGGCTTAATCAAGGGAATAGGGAGTAGTCAGTAGTCGGTAGTGAATGGCAGGCAGGTGACCGGGCGCAATTGCCCTTTCCCCTACTTCCCTACTCACTATTCCCTACTCGCTAAATCGACATGGCAGAAGCTTTCAAGTTCGAACTGGTCTCGCCGGAGCGCCTGCTGGTTTCCGCAGAGGTCGAGGCAGTCGTCATTCCGGGTGCGGAAGGCGAGATGACCGTGATGGCGCATCACGCACCGGTCATGACAACCATCAAGCCGGGCGTCGTCACGGTGAAGGCTGCATCGGGCGGTGAAGAGCGTTACGTCGTCTTCGGCGGTTTCGCCGACATCGTTCCGGCCGGCTGCACGCTGCTGGCGGAATCGGCTGTCGCGGTGAAGGATGTCGACCGCGCCGATCTCGCGCGCCGCATCCAGGAAGCCAGGGAAGACGCCGCCGACGCCAAGGACGACCGGTCGCGCACGAAGGCCGAACAATTCCTCAGCCAGCTCACCACGCTGGAAGGCGCCATCCTGCCGGCTTGAGGCTGGCACCAGTAGTCGACTGAAAAGCGGGGCCTTGCCTCGCTTTTTTGTTTTTAAATGCCCAATGCCGCGAAGGCCTGAGCCGGTCCGCCACGGCGCAACTGCTCGAGATGGACGGCCGCAAGGTCCATCAATCCTGGCCGCTCAGGCGCCCCGGTCGCGAAGCCGGCGAGATCGAACACTGCCGCGACGGTTTCGGCAGCGGGCAGATTCCGGTCAATGATCGCCGTCATCGGCATGTCGAGCGGATCGGTAAAATGGCCGTCGGGCAAGGATTTGCCGCGCGCTTCGCAGGCGGCGATCCAGGCGGCAACCGCCAGCATGAGATGTCCGGGCGCGGCCCCTGAATGGAGGCGCTCGATCGCGGAGGCCATGATGCGCTGCGGCAGTTTCTGGCTGCCGTCATTGGCGATCTGCGCGGTGCGGTGGGCAAGTGCTGTGTTGGAGAAACGCTGGGCAAGCTCTGCCGTATAGCTCGCGGTATCCAGCCCGGCATCGGTGGGCAGCGTCGGGATTGCCTCGGCCCACAGCGCATCGACAAAGCGCCTGATCGCCGGATCGGCGAAGGCGCGGTCGACGGTGGCGTGTCCGCTGAGCAGGCCGAGATAGGCAATGGCCGAATGCGCACCGTTGAGCAGTCTCAGCTTCATGTCCTCGAAGGGCCTGACATCCCCGACCATGGTGACGCCGAACTTTTCCCAGGCCGGGCGGCCTGCCGGAAAATTGTCCTCGACCACCCACTGGCGGAACGGCTCGGTCATGACCGGCCAGGCGTCGTCGACGCCGAGCTCGAGAGCGATCCGCGCCCGGTCGGCATCGGTCGTGGCCGGCACGATGCGATCGACCATGCTCGAGGGAAACGCGACCTCGTCGGCGATATGGCCGGCAAGCCTGGTAGCGCCCTTCTCACCGAGGCTGGCATCGCGCAGCGTGGCGAATTCCACCAGCAGCCTGTGCAAGGTCGCCCCGTTGGCAGGCAGGTTGTCGCAGCAGAGCACGGTGAAGGGCTGCACGCCGGCCGCGCGACGGCGTGCAAGCGCCTCGGCCAGAAAACCGTGCGCGGTCTTCGGCAGATGCGGGTTCGCCAGATCGTGGGCGATATCAGGGTGGGCTGCGTCGAGCCCGCCGCCGGCGGCCCGCAGATAGGCTTTCTCGGTGATGGTCAGCGTCACGATGCGGGTGCGCGGATCGGTCAGCGCGGCCAGCACGGCGGCGGGATCTTCCGGCGCCACCAGCATCGCGCCGATGGAGCCGATGACATGAAGACTTTCCTCGCCCCCGCTGCGGATCGCCAGCGTGTAGAGCCCGTCCTGCGGCGCCAGCGCATCGCGCGTGTCGGCACTGCGCAGCGACACGCCGACGATGCCCCAATCCGTCTCTCCGGCAGCCAGGCAATCGTCGACATAGGCTGCCTGGTGGGCGCGATGAAAGGCGCCGACCCCCAGATGCACGATGCCTTGCGTGACCGATGCGCGATCAAAACGCGGCACGGCGATCCTGGCCGGCAACGTCGCGATCGTATCCTTCGAAAGACGCCTGTTCATTGCTGTGCGAAGTCCCCGATTGGCCTTTGGGAGCCGCCCCGTAGGGTCGGCGAAGGAAAACGGCAGCGGCGTAACATCCACTGCCGTCCCACACAATGGCCGGTTGCCGATCCAAAGTCATCATACAACAATCCATTTTTTGTATGTTGACATTATTTCCTTGCGACCCTACCGATAACGCCTCATGGGGAGGATCACCGTGGCAGTGACCGATGCGGATTTGCTGCTTAGCACCGACGCGCGTCCACGCTCGCTCGCCCGCACCGGATGCTGACCGAAATGGCCAAGATTGAGCAGGGATGACGGGCTGGTGATGCGCCGGCTCTGAGCCGGCGCCTTGATTTTTGAAAAGGGAGGAAGTCATGTTGCATTTTTCGAAATTGACGGCGGCTACATTCGCGTTCGGCTCGCTGCTGATCGGCATCGCCAACGCGCAAACCGTGCTGCGGTCGGCCGACACGCACCCCGACGGCTATCCGACGGTCGAGGCGGTAAAATACATGGGCGAGCTGATCAAGCAGCGCACCGATGGCCGCTATTCGGTCGAGGTCTATCATTCGGCGCAGCTCGGCGAGGAGAAGGACACGATCGAGCAGACCCAGACCGGCGTCATCGACCTCAACCGTGTCTCGATGGGGCCGTTCAACGGCATCGTGCCGGAAACCGCGGTGCCGTCGCTGCCCTACATATTCCGCTCGGTCGAACATATGCGTCATGTCATGGACGGGCCGATCGGCGACGACATACTGAAAGCCTTCGAGGCACATGACCTGGTCGGTCTGGCATTCTACGATTCCGGCGCGCGCTCCTTCTACAACACCAAGAAGGACATCGCCTCGATCGCCGACCTGAAGGGCATGAAATTCCGCGTCATCCAGTCGGACGTGTTCGTCGACATGGTCAACGCACTGGGCGCCAACGCCACGCCAATGGCTTATGGCGAAGTCTATTCGGCACTTGAGACCGGCGTCATCGACGGCGCGGAAAACAACTGGCCGAGCTTCGAATCCGCCAAGCACTATGAGGTCGCCAAGCACTACACGCTCGACCAGCACCAGATCGTTCCGGAGGTGCTGGTGATGGCGAAGGCGAGCTGGGACAAGCTCTCGCCGGAAGACCAGGCGGTCGTGCGCCAGGCGGCCAAGGACAGCGTCGTCAAGATGCGCGAACTGTGGGACGCGCAGGAGAAGAAATCCCGCGACATCGTGGAGAAGGCAGGCGTCAAGGTCAGCGAGATCGACAAGCAGCCGCTGATCGACGCGATGAAGCCGGTCTATGACAAATATCTGTCGACGCCGGCGCTGAAGGATCTCGCCGCCCGCGTCCAGGCAACCAAGTGAAGTCGGCCGCGGGGCGGGCAATGCATGCCGTCCCGCGCCTTCGTGACCGGCCGGAGATCGGGAGGATCAGATGGCGACAATGACAAGCAGCGCGGCGCCGCCACGGTTCAGCGTCGTGCTTTCGAGGATCTGCGACGGGGCGCTCTATCTGGCCGGCATCGGGCTGGTCGCCATGACCGCGCTCGTCGCCTATCAGGTCTTCTTCCGCTTCGTGCTCAATTCGTCGCCGAGCTGGACCGAAACCAGCGCCATCATGCTGATGAACTGGTTCATCTTCCTTGGCGCCGCCGTCGGCGTGCGGGAGAACTACCATATGGGGTTCGACGTGCTGCTTTATATCCTGCCGAAAGGCAGCAAGGGAGCGTTGCGCACGCTGTCCGACCTGATCGTGCTCGGCTTCGGGTTCGGCATGGTCTGGTACGGCTGCAAGCTTGTCGGCCTGACCTGGCACACCATCATCCCGGCGCTCGAGCTGCCGGGTGGCTTCGACTATCTGCCGCTGGTCGCCGGCGGCGTGCTGATCTGCCTGTTCTCGGCCGAGCGCATCGCGCTGCGCTGGTCGGGCGTCGATATCGACAAGGACATCAATCTCGAGGACGTGCCGGAGATGCCGGCGGTGCAGGAGGCCTAGATGGAGCTCTGGATCCTGTTCGGCGTCTTCACACTGCTGATGTTCGGCGGCACGCCGATCGCGTTCTGTCTTGGTGCGGCCTCCTTCGCCACCGTCCTCTATCTCGGCCTGCCGCCCCTGGTCGTGTTCCAGCAGATGAAATCGGGCATGAGCGCGTTCTCCCTGATGGCGATCCCGTTCTTCATCTATGCCGGCGATCTGATGGTGCGCGGCGGCATCGCGCAGCGCATCGTTTCCTTTGCCGGCTCCCTGGTCGGCCATGTCCGGGGCGGCCTCGGTCAGGTCAACATCATCGCCGGCACGCTGTTCGGCGGCATTTCCGGCTCGGCCGTGGCCGAGGCCGCGGCCGTCGGCGGGCTGATGATCCCGCAGATGAAGGCACGCGGCTACGGCGCCGACTATGCCGTCAACGTCACCTCGATGGCGGCGCTGATCGCGCTGCTTTTGCCGCCATCGCAGAACATGATCATCTATTCAATCGCAGGGGGCGGCAAGATTTCGATCGCCGACCTGTTCACCGCCGGCATACTACCGGGCCTTTTGTTCGCCGCCTCGCTGATGGTCACCGCCTATTTCGTCGCCCGCAGCCGCGGCTACCCGGTCGAGGCCTTCCCCGGTTTTTCGCGTGTCGGGCAGCTGGCGCTCATCGCTATTCCGGGACTGCTCTTGATCGGCATCATCTTCGGCGGCGTCCGCTCCGGAATCTTCACAGCGACGGAGAGTTCGTGCATCGCCATTCTCTACGCCTTGCTTGTTACCGTCCTCGTTTACCGTTCGATGGGCTGGAGCGATTTCGTCCACGCCACCAAGGGCGCCGTGCGCACCACTTCGATGGTGCTGTTGATCATCGGTACGGCGGCTTCTTTCAGCTGGCTGATGGCCTATCTCAAAGTGCCGGTGCTGCTGATCGCCGGCATGAATGCGATCTCCACCGATCCGCTCGTCGTGCTGCTGCTGCTCAATGTCCTGATGCTGGTGCTCGGCACCTTCATGGACATGGGACCGATGATCATCATCTGCACGCCGATCTTCCTGCCGCTGGTCACACATTATGGCGTGGATCCCGTGCATTTCGGCGTCATCACCATCCTCAATCTCGGCATCGGGCTGAACACGCCGCCGGTCGGCACGGTGCAGTTCGTCGCCTGCGCCGTCGGCAAGATCACGGTCTGGGAAGCGATGCGCTCGATCTGGCCGTTCTATGGCGCCGGTATCGTCGTTCTCGGGCTGGTGACGTATATTCCGGCCATCTCGCTCTGGTTGCCGAGCGTGTTCAAGTAGAGGACGACATGGCATTGGATAGCGCAACCGACCTCAGGGTCGAGAGAAAACCCAAACTGTCGGAAACCGTCGTCGCGGCAATTCGCAGGCAGCTTCAGGCAGGCGAGATCCTGCCCGGCCACAAACTGCCGACCGAGGGCCAGTTGACCGAAACCTTCGGCGTCAGCCGCACCGTCATCCGCGAAGCCCTGGCCAAGCTCGCCGCCGATGGCCTGGTCGAGCCGCGGCAGGGTGCCGGCGTCTTCGTCACAGAGCACATCTCGACGATGTTCGGCGCGCTCGCGGCCGATATGGGCAGCAAGGATTCGATCGCACTCAACGTGCTCGAAGTGCGGCTCGCCATCGAGATCGAATCGGCCGGGCTCGCCGCTATCCGCCGCAACGCGGCCCAGGAGGCGGCGATCCAGGAAGCCTTCTTCGACTTCGAACGGCTGCTGCTCGCCAGCGAGCCGACCGGTCCGGCCGATCTCGCCTTCCATCGCGCCATCGCCAGCGCCACCAATAACCCGTTCTATGTCGAAATGCTCGACGTGCTCGGCCGGCGTGCCATTCCGTGCGACGTGACCTCGCCCTGGTCGACCGAGCTTGTGCAGTCCGACAGCTATCAGCGCGGGCTGCAGCGCGAGCATCTGGTGATCCTGAACGCGATCACATCGGGCGATGCCGAAGCCGCGCGCGAGGCGATGCGCACGCATCTCTCGGCCAGCCAGCAGCGCTATCGCGAGCGCCTGCATGCGCGGCAGGTCTATTATTCCGACTCGGTCAAGGCGGCCGGCGGCGAATGATCCATCTCAAGTCAGGACAGCAATGAGCCAGAACCATACCGACTATACATCGCGTTTTGCCATCGACCCCGCCGCCGCCGCGGCCATGGGGACCGACGAGTTGCGCCACAATTTCCACATCGAAGACCTGTTCCAGCCCGACCGCGTCAGCCTGACCTACACACATTACGACCGCATGATCGTGGGCGGCGCGATGCCGGCCGGCGCGCCGCTTCGGCTGGAGGCAATCAAGCCGACTGGAACGAAAGGCTTTCTCGAGCGCCGCGAGTTGATCGCCGTCAATATCGGTGGCGGCGGCACGATCGAAGCCGGCGGCCAGCTCCATGAGTTGCAGGTACGCGACATGCTCTATCTCGGCATGGGCACGCAGGATGTGTCGTTTGCCTCAGTCGACAAGGCGGCGCCGGCAAAGTTTTATCTGCTCAGCGCGCCGGCGCATCAAACCTTTCCCAGCCGGCTGATCCGCATCGGTGACGCCCGGCGTCTCGATCTCGGCAGCAAGGAGGCCTGCAACGAACGCTCCATCTTCCAGTTCATCCATGCCGACGGGGCCAGGACCTGCCAGCTCGTCGTCGGCATGACGCAACTTGCGCCGGGCTCCATCTGGAACACCATGCCGTGCCATGTGCACGACCGGCGCATGGAGGCCTATCTCTATTTCGACGTGCCGGAGGCGGCGCGCGTCTTCCATTTCATGGGCGAGCCGGACGAGACCCGACACATCGTCATGCGCAACGAGGAGGCCGTGCTGTCGCCCGGCTGGTCGATCCATTCAGGCGCCGGCACCTCCAGCTATGCCTTCATCTGGGCGATGGCCGGCGACAACGTCGACTACACCGATGTGGATCCGGTGGCGATGGAAGACCTGCGGTGAGCGATCTTTCCGCCTTCAGCCTGACCGGTCGGCGCATCCTCGTCACCGGCGCCAACACCGGCATCGGCCAGGGCATCGCCGTTTCGATCGCGCGCGCCGGCGGCATGGTCGTCGGGGTCGGCCGTTCCTCGATGGATGAGACGGCCGCAAGGATCGCCGCGGCGGGCGGGCGGTTCGAGGCGGTCGCGGCCGACCTTGCCGACACATCCGCCGCAGGTCCGATGCTGGAGCGCGTGTGGGACGAAAGCGGGCCGCTCGACGGGCTGGTCAACAATGCCGGCATCATCCGGCGCGCCGATGCCGTCGATCTCTCGGAAGCCGATTGGGACGAGGTGCTCGACCTCAACCTGAAGACGGCTTTTCTGCTCTGCCAAGGCTTTGCCAGGCGCGTCCTTGCCGGCGGACGCAAAGGCAAGATCGTCAACATCGCCTCGGTGCTGAGCTTCCAGGGCGGCATCCGGGTCGCGTCCTACACCGCCTCGAAGCATGGCGTGCTCGGCATCACCCGGCTGCTCGCCTGCGAATGGGCAGCGAAAGGCATCAACGTCAACGGCATCGCGCCGGGCTATATCGAAACCAACAATACGCAGGCGCTGCGCGCCGATCCCGACCGCAGCGCCTCGATCCTGGCGCGCATTCCGGCCGGCCGCTGGGGCCGGCCGGAAGATATTGGCGATGCGGCGGCCTTCTTGCTGGCGCCGGCGTCGGACTATATGCATGGCGCGGTGGTGCCGGTGGACGGCGGCTGGCTGGCGCGATGAGGATATTGCGATGAGCGAAACGAAAATCTTCTCCCAGGCCGGCGCGGGCGCCTGGACGGCGACGCCGGATGGCAACAGGCGGCGCGTTCTCCTGCACACGGATGAACTGATGATGGTCGAGTTCGCATTCGACAGGGGCGGCGTCGGCGCCCTGCATTCGCATCCGCATGTACAGGCAAGCTACGTCGCCGAAGGCCGCTTCGAAGTGACCATCGACGGCCGGACCGAAATCATCGAGACAGGCGGCAGCTTCATCGTGCCGTCAGGCCTGGTGCATGGCGTCAAGGCGCTCGAAGCCGGCCGGCTGGTCGACAGCTTTACGCCGCACCGGGCCGATTTCCTTGCCTGAGGGGCGGCCATGCGATGAGCGATGGACGCTCGTTTCGGCGCGCTGTTTCCAAATGAAAAACCCGCGCCTCCGGAGAGGCGCGGGTCTGTTGCCTGGGCGCTTGCGCGCCGCGGTACTCGAAACGTGGCCGCAGGAGATGGAGCCTGCCGAATCATGGTGAAGATAGGCTTAACGCGGACCGCCATATAATAGCACCGGCGGGCGGTGCACGGCGTTCAAGTCATGTGCCTGAGCAGGCCGAAAAGCCGTTCGAAGGTCTTGCCATAGGGCGGACGCAGAAGGCTTCCCGCGCTCAAGCGCGACTGCAGGAAAACCGGCTTCTCCTTGCTGAAGGTGCGAAAGCCCCATTCGCCGTGATAGGCGCCCATGCCGCTGGCGCCGACGCCGCCGAAGGGTTGGTTCTCCTGCACCAGATGCAGCATGCAATCGTTGATGGTGACGCCGCCGGCGATGGTCTCGTGCAGAATGCGTTGCCGGTTGCCGCCGTCTCGCCCGAACCAGTAGAGCGCCAGCGGCCGGTCGGCCCGGTTGACGTGAGCGATGGCGTCGTCGATCCCGGCATATTCGAGGATCGGCAGCACCGGCCCGAAAATCTCCTCGCGCATCAGCCGCAGGTTGGGATCGGCGTTCCTGACCAGGGTCGGCGGCAATTTGCGGCCTGTGGCGCCGAACGCCTCGCCGGCGGGGTTGATTTCGATGACATCGGCGCCGGCGTCGCGGGCTTCCGCGATCATGGCCCGCAGGCGCTGATAATGCCGGTCGCTGACGATGGCGGTATAGTCCGGATTGTCGCGCAGGCTGGGGTAGAGCTTCGCCATAGCCGCCGCGAGTTTCTCTGCCACGATGCCTGACTGTCCCTTGGGCACCAGCAGGTAGTCCGGCGCGATGCAGGTCTGCCCGGCATTGAGGAGCTTGCCATAGGCGACGCTGGCCGCCGCCGCATCGAGGTCGCATGAGGGGTCGAAGATCGCCGGCGACTTCCCGCCGAGTTCCAGCGTGACCGGGGTCAGGTTGGCCGCGGCGGCCAATGCGACCTGGCGGCCGACGGCCGTCGAGCCGGTGAACAGCAGGTGATCGAAAGGCATCGACACGAATGCCTTGCCGACCTCAGCGTCGCCGGTGATGACGCTGAGTTCGTCCGGCGCGAAATGCTCGGCGGCCAGGCGCGCCAGCAGTGCTGAAAAGGCGGGCGTCAATTCGGATGGTTTGACCAGCACGCGATTGCCGGCGGCGAGCGCCGCGGTGACCGGCGCGACGGCGAGCTGGAAAGGATAATTCCAGGGCGATACGATGCCGACGACACCGAGCGGCTGCGCGACGAGCCGGTTCCTGCCCGGCAGGAACGGCAAGGTGGTGGCGACGCGGCGTTCCCGCATCCAGCCTTTCAGGTGAGACAGCGCGTGGCGGATGCCGGCCCGCACCACGAACAGCTCGGCAAGGCGGGTCTCATGAGCCGAGCGGCCGCCGAAGTCGGTGTCGATTGCCGCGCAGATGTCGGCCTCATGCTTTTCCGTGAGCGCCAGCAGCCGGACGAGGCGATCCTTGCGGACATCGAGGCCCGGAAAGGGCTGCGCCTCGAATGCGGCGCGCTGCTGCTTGAAGCGCTCGCCGAGAGCGTCCTGTCTGGTCTGCAGCATCGCTCCCTCCCTGATCGCGCCGGGCAAGCTTACATCGCAGCGCGTGAGCGAATCCAGCAGGGGTGCTGATGTCGCAGGGGAAGGCGCGAATTGGAGCCGGTGGACATGCCACCCCGCGCATCGCGGATAGCGTTCCGGCGATCTTCGCTTTAAGAACGTTGCCTCAGCCAAACCAGGGGACCATTGCGAGATGGCAATATCGACGGCGAGCGTTCCGCCGGATGTACCAGACCCCAAGCAACGCGTGTTGAAGGACGTGTTCGGCTTCGACGATTTTCGTCCCGGCCAGGCCGAAATCATGGACGCGCTGCTGGGCGGACGCCATGTGCTGGCCGTCATGCCGACGGGTGCGGGGAAATCGCTCTGCTACCAGGTTCCGGCGCTGGTCCTGGGCGGCCTTGCCATCGTCGTCTCGCCGCTGGTGGCGCTGATGCAGGATCAGGTCGCGGCGTTGCGCCTTGCCGGCGTGGCAGCCGATACGATCAACTCCTCGATCGAGCGCGAGGCCAATGTCGCGGCATGGCGCCGTGTCGCCTCCGGCCAGACGCGCCTGCTCTACCTCGCGCCGGAGCGGCTGATGACGGAGCGGATGCTCGACGCGCTGGCCAGGCTCGACGTCAGCCTGATCGCCATCGACGAGGCGCATTGCATCTCGCAATGGGGTCCGGCGTTCCGGCGCGAATATGAGGATCTGTCGCGGCTGCGCTCCATTTTCCCGCAAGTGCCGATCATCGCGCTGACGGCGACGGCGGACGAGGCTACCCGCATCGATATCGAAGCGCGTCTGTTCGCCGGGCGCGCCGAAACCGTGGTGCTGGGTTTCGACCGGCCGAACATCAAGCTTGCCCTCGAGGCCAAGCAGGACAGCAAGCGCCAGTTGCTGCGCTTCGTCGAGCGTCACGCGGGCAAAAGCGGCATCGTCTACTGCCTGTCGCGCAAGAAGACCGAGGAGATGGCGGCTTTCCTCGAGAAGAACGGCGTGACCGCGCTCGCCTATCACGCCGGGATGAGCAAGGAGGCGCGTGAGGCGAATCAGAACGCCTTCATGACGCTCTCCGGCGTCGTCATGGTGGCGACCATCGCCTTCGGCATGGGCATCGACAAGCCCGACGTCGCCTATGTCTTCCACACCGACCTGCCGGGCAGCCTCGAAGCCTACTATCAGGAGATCGGCCGCGCCGGCCGCGACGGGCGGGCAGCCGAGGCGCATATGCTCTACGGGCTCGGCGATATCCGCATGCGGCGCCTGTTCATCGACGACGAAGAATCATCACCTGAACACAAGAGACGCGGGCATCGCCGGCTCGATACGTTGATCGGCTACTGCGAGGCGGTACAGTGCCGCCGCCAGATCCTGCTCGGCTATTTCGGCGAACAGGCAGCGCCCTGCGGCAATTGCGACAATTGCCTCGACCAGGTGCCGCGCGCCGATGGCGGAGCGGAAGCGCGGATCATCCTGACGGCAGTCGCGCAGACCGGCGAGCGCTTCGGCGCCGCCCATGTCATCGACATACTGCTCGGCCACGAGACGGAGAAAGTACTGGCGAGAGGCCATCAAGCGCTGACCAGTTTCCGGGCCGGCGCGGCGCACAGGAAAACGGTCTGGCTGTCACTTATCCGGCAACTGGTCGCCGGCGGATTCCTTGTGCCGGATCCGGACGGCCATGGCGGCCTCGCCATTTCCGAAAGCGGCCGCGCCCTCGGGCGCGGCGAGGTTGCGTTCCATTATCGCGTCGAGATGCGGGACCCTCTCGCGCGCGGCAGGAAGCGGTCCGGGGAAGGCTCCGCCGCCAGCGCCGAGGGTGTGGATGCATCGCTGCTGGGCGCGCTCAAGGCGCTGCGGCTGCGGCTGGCCAAGGAGCGGCAGGTGCCGGCCTATGTCGTGTTCTCGGACCGCACGCTGATCGACATGGCCGAACGCCGCCCGCGCGACCTCGACGCCTTCGCCGAGGTGAATGGCGTGGGAGCGGCGAAGCTTAGGGAATTCGGGGAGATTTTTCTCGCCGCGATTGCCGGGCATCATCCGAATTGAGCTGAACCGGTCGACGCGTCACGCACAGGCTACAGCGGCCATCCAGACAGAAGTGCCTTCGTGACGTCACCTCGCTGTCTGAGCTGATCAATATGGCACCGTCTGCTTTTCGGTGCCGCTTGCCGTGGCGGCTGGTGCGTTCGTCGCGTCAATGATCGACTTCCTTCGTTCCGGCGAGATCACGGAAGACCGTGCGCCAGAACGATAACCATCCTCTCGACTGTCTTCCATGCCTTGACACTGGTGCTAGATTGGCAGTCGTCAAGGCAGGCACCGCCCTGACGAACGACGAAAGGGAGGCAACAACCAATGCAAATCCGAGCCGATACCTTGATAATAGCAGCGGCTATTCTGTTGGGCAGTGGAATGCTCGCCAGGACGCAAGCTCCGCTGGCGGCGTCGCCAGCCGATTGGTTAGTGGCACCCGGCGACGGTATGATGGTGTTCAATTCCGCGTCGAGGAAAGCCTATCATTGCGCAATGATATCAGGCACTGGAAAAGCGCCTTTTGTGAGCTGCTACGCCCCAGCTACGCTGCCCTAACAGCGGGGTTGCTTCGATCAGTACCCGCGCTGCCTCCGTTGCTCGTCGCTGACTGGCGCTGTCACGCGGCCCGCCTGGACGAGCAGACGACTGAGTAGGCGACGCTGTGTCGGCGTCAGCCTGTCAACTGCTTGGCGAGCTTGCCAGTACCGTAAGCCGCCGAGCCTACCAGACGCGGCGAGACCGTCGAAATGGGGGCAGTCAGTGCGCAGTGCGCAACGGCCGTCGCCGTGCCCGCCCTATAGACCTGCATCGCCGCTTGGACGGCGCTTTTCGTGTCGACCAGGTCCGAAATCGTTCAATCAGTCTTGGCTGTGCTTGCAGCCTATGGGTGGGAGGACTTGATCCCGGCTTTAGCTGGTCGGCCCGGCGCGAGGGAAGAACAAATCGAGGCGGACGCAACCGTGATCGAGATTTCGGACTGGCCAAATGGCCGTCCGACGGTTGGAACAAATTAGGCTCGTGCGTGACCTGTTCGCCAAGCTCCCGGCGCCGGCGCATTTGGATGATGTTTCCTTATCGTTCGATGGCAGGAACACCAGCAAGCGCAGCGGACGTGTGGCCCAGGTTTTGGAAACGCTGGTTGCGACCGGACTGGCGAGAGAGGACGCAGCTGGTGGCCGCGCCCGCTATTTCGTGCCTCGATGACCCGTGGGTTTCGGCACCGGGCTCGCTGGCGAAGCTCATCGTCAGATGATTACACGGCAATCCCGATGCCAGACAATTACAGCGCCGCAGGAGCTCAGGGCTGCACGCACTCCCCCGGTGCGGCTGCTTCGCTTTAGCAAACGTTTATGGCTGGGCGGGAAAAGCCAAATAAGGTAAGGAAATCAATTCGGACTGGCGGAGAGGGAGGGATTCGAACCCCCGATGGGCTTGCACCCATGCCGCATTTCGAGTGCGGTGCATTCGACCACTCTGCCACCTCTCCGCGGTCATGGTCGGCCGTTGCCGGCGCGGCGCACTAGATAACGGCTGAACGGGCAGGTTACAAGGCCAAATCCGCCGGAAAGTCAGCTTGCGTCAGAGGCTGGCCCGGAGCGACGCGGTCCCGACCGCGGTAGACGATGCCAGCCACTTCGCCGGCCAGCAATCCGGCCAAGATTTCGAACTCGGGTTAACGAGGCCTGAGGACGCCGGTCCGGCGGTGCCGGCGACCTCCTGATAGGAATTTTTTCTTGACTGGGTGAAGGCAACTATGGTAGAGATCTGGTTATGGTGCTGAGTTGCGCCAGGGACCCGCCGCACAGGCGGGTTTTTCCGTTCAAGGCTCCATCAACAGCGCGCAGACGAAAGCTCCGAAGGAACCCGTTAGCCCGGATTCGTTGCCCTGAGAATCTGGCCGTTTGCCTTGACTCGCAACAAACCTTCGGTTAGGGACAGCGCGCAATCGGCGTGGAGGGTTCTTCCGCGCCGCTTGTTTTTTGAACCCGCAGACTGACAAAAAGACGGCCGAACCGCCACAGGCGGTTCATCGAGGCCGACCGAACAGCGAAAGGCAAAAAATGTTCGCAGTCATCAAAACGGGCGGCAAGCAGTATCGCGTCGCCGCCAACGATCTCCTGAAGATCGAAAAAGTCGAAGCCAATGTCGGCGATATCGTCGAGATCGGCCACGTGCTCGCGCATGGCGAGGGCGAGAATGTCACGTTCGGCGCACCGTTCGTCGACGGCGCGGTTGTCACCGCCGAGGTCGTCGAGCAGGGCAAGAACCGCACGGTCATCGCCTTCAAGAAGCGCCGCCGCCAGAATTCGCGCCGCAAGATCGGCCATCGCCAGTTGCTGACCACGGTCAGGATCTCCGAGATCCTGCTGGGTGGCGCCAAGCCGGCCAAGAAGGCCGCTGCCAAGGCCGAGGTAGCCGCCGACGCGGCGCCGAAGGAAGCCAAGGCCAAGAAGGACGCCCCGAAGGAAGAGGCAAAGGCCGAGACCGCGGCAGCGCCGCTGTTCAAGGCGCCGAAGGGCGAGCCGGACGATCTGACCGTGATCAAGGGCATCGGCCCGGTCGCCGCCAAGGATCTCAACGAACAGGGCATCATCACCTTCGCGCAGCTCGCCAAGCTGACCGAGAAGGATGTGGCCAAGATCGACGAGAACATGCCGTTCAGCGCCGACCAGATCAAGGACTGGCGCGAGCAGGCCAAGGAACTGGCGAAGAAGTAAGGCGAACCGGCGCGAAACGTCGCCGGATCGGACTTGAAACGGAACGCGAACGCGTTCATAAGACCATTCAAGCGCCCCTGGGCGCATCGGAGTTAGTTAGATGGCACACAAGAAAGCTGGCGGCTCGTCGCGCAACGGTCGCGACTCGCATTCCAAGCGTCTGGGCGTGAAGAAGTTCGGCGGCGAAGCCGTCATCCCGGGCAACATCATCATTCGTCAACGCGGCACCACCTGGCATCCCGGCGTCAATGTCGGCATGGGTACCGACCATACGCTTTTCGCGCTCGAAGCCGGCGCCGTGACGTTCAACAAAAAAGCCAACGGCCGAACCTACGTATCGGTCAACCCGATTACCAAAGCAGCGGAGTAGCCGGTTCCGCGCCACAACACCGGCAGCCCATCTCGGGAACCGGTGTCTGGAAGCCAGAAGGTTTGGCAAAGCCAGGAAAAGGATCAGGGGAGATGGGTTTCCATCTCCCTTTTTTCTTGTGCCTGGAGGACTTTGACATGGTTGCCGAAGCGGAAGACTCAGAAGACGAAAGTTATGCGATCGATTGCCCGGTGCTGGTCACCGAGCGGCTGGTGATGCGGGCTCCGCGCGAAAGCGACATCGCGCAACTGGTCGAGCTCGCCGACAACCGTCATGTCGCCGAGATGCTGGCGCGCATGCCGCATCCCTATGGCGAGGCCGAGGCACGCGCTTTCCTGGCCATGGCCAAGTCGCGCCGCGCCGGTATCGCCTATGCGCTGACGCTGGCGGGCACCGAAACCTTCGTTGGCTGCGCCGGATTGAATACCACCGACCGCGGACTGGAGCTCGGCTACTGGATCGGTGAGCCCTATTGGAAGCGCGGCTTCGCCACCGAGGCGTCGCACGCCCTGGTCGATCTCGCGTTCCAGCGGACAAACATCCAGGTGCTTCATGCCTCGACGCGGGTCATCAATCCGGCCTCGCGCCGGGTGATCCACAAATGCGGCTTCCAGTATGCGGGCCAGGGCATGCTGAACTCGATCGTCGCCGGCCAGGTGCCCGTCGAGCGTTACCGCCTCGACCGGAAGACATGGACCAGCCTGCGCAACTGGGTACATTTTTGATGTGTGCCGATATTCAGGTGAGGCCGGCCTGCAAACGCTGATTTTCTGCGCTTCCGGTGCTCGCGTACCTTAAGTACGCTCCGCTCCGGTTCTCGAAAACCAACGTTTTCGGCTCGGCCTGACCTGAATCTCAGCACACATCGGCGCTGGGCCTCTGGTCAAAGGTTCGGAAAGAAACGTGCATCGATTTGGGCTCAGCCCAGTTCGGCCCATACCGGCAGATGGTCCGAGCCAACAGCCTTTCGGTCGACCCACAGGCGCTTCAGCGACCGGGCAAGCGAGGCGCTGGTGAAGATATAGTCGATACGCTTGTGGCGGTCGGTATTGCCGGGGTCCTTGGGGTCGACCCAGCTGACGAGATCGTCGCCGGCGACATTGAGGCGCAGGGCGGCATCGACGGCGAAGTCGGCGGTCAGCGGCATGCCGAATTCGTGGTCCGGCCGGCCGGCGAGTTCGACATATTCGGGCGATCCGGCCAGCATGTTGAAGTCGCCCATGCCGACGAAGGCCTCGGGGTGCGGCAGTTCCGGCAGGCCGATCTCGGCGACGCCGGACAGCGCGCCGCCTTCAAGCGCATAGTTCAACAGGCGCCGGCGCAGGAACTGGATCTGGCTGGCGCGCTCGACCGGGCTGCGGTGATCGAGATGGATGGAATAGAAGCGGATGAAACCAAGCGGCGTCTCGATCAGCGCCTCCAGCGCGCCGCGCTGGAAGTTCATCATCTCGAAGCTGCGGCTTCGCGGCAGGAGCAGGTTGCGCGACAGATGAATGGGCGTCTTCGACAGCACCATGTTGCCGAGCTGGAAGGTGGTGGTGATGGCGCGGCCGTTTTCGATGCGCGAGCCGATATTGGCCTCGAAATTGCTGCCATAGACGGCGAAATAGTCGGGCAGCGCCTCGCCGATCTCGGCGACCATGTCGCGTCCGCCGTTCCTGGGATTGTTGCGGGTGACCTCCTGCAGCGCGATGACATCGGCGCCGCGCACGGCGTCGGCGATACGCCCGACATCGTACTGCCCATCGAGGCCGATGCCGTACTGGATGTTGTAGGTTACAAGCTTCATGCCGACATCTCCGGCCAACCCCACGCGGCCACTGTCACAAAACGGCCTCGCCCTTCGCCGCGCCTTGGTTTAGAGCAAGGCGCAAGGTTTAGAGCAATGCCGCAAGGCCAATAAAGAAACTGCTGTCCGATGAAATTTCTCGATCAAGCCAAGGTCTATGTCCGCTCCGGCGACGGGGGCGCGGGTTCCGTGTCGTTCCGGCGCGAGAAATTCATCGAGTTCGGCGGACCGGACGGCGGCGATGGCGGCCGCGGCGGCGACGTCTGGCTGGAAGCGGTCGACGGGCTGAACACGCTGATCGACTACCGCTACCAGCAGCATTTCAAGGCCAAGACCGGCACTCATGGCATGGGCCGCAACATGACCGGCGCCAAGGGCGCCGACGTCACGCTGAAAGTGCCGGCTGGAACGCAGGTGTTCGAAGAGGACAACGAGACGCTGATCTGCGACCTCACCGTGGTCGGCCAGCGCTTCCTGCTGGCCAAGGGCGGCAATGGCGGCTTCGGCAACCAGCATTTCAAGACCTCGACCAACCAGGCGCCGCGCCGCGCCAATCCGGGTCAGCCCGGCGAGGAGCTCAACATCTGGCTCAGGCTGAAGCTGATCGCCGATGCCGGGCTGGTCGGGTTGCCCAATGCCGGCAAATCGACCTTTCTCGCCTCCGTCACCGCCGCCAAGCCGAAGATCGCCGACTATCCCTTCACCACGCTGCATCCCGGCCTGGGGGTGGCACGCATCGATGCGCGCGAATTCGTCATCGCCGACATTCCCGGCCTCATCGAAGGCGCGCATGAGGGCGTCGGCATCGGCGATCGCTTCCTTGGCCATGTCGAGCGCACGCGCGTGCTGCTGCACCTGGTGTCGGCGCAGGAGGAGAACCCCGGCAAGGCCTACAAGACCGTGCGCGCCGAACTCGAAGCCTATGGCCATGGCTTGACCGACAAGGCCGAGATACTGGCCCTTTCGCAGGTCGACACGCTTGATGCGGATGAGCGCAAGAAGAAGGTCGCGTCGCTGAAGCGCGCCGCCGGCCGTGCGCCGATGCTTCTGTCGGCGGTCACCGGCGAAGGGGTCGAAGCGGTGCTGCGCGCGCTGATGGCGGTGGTGGCCGAAGCGCGCGACGCGATCGCGGCGCCGGTCGACACGCGCTGGGAAAAATAGCATGACCGTGCAGTCGCTGAAGAAATACCGACGCATCACCGTCAAGATCGGTTCGGCGCTTCTGGTCGACCGCACCGCTGGGCTGAAGCGCGACTGGCTGGCGTCGCTGGCCGACGACATCGCCGTGCTGGCTCAAGGCGGCGCGGAAATCCTGGTCGTGTCGTCGGGCGCCATCGCGCTGGGCCGTACCATTCTGGATCTTGGAAAAAGGGCGCTGAAGCTCGAGGAGAGCCAGGCGGCCGCAGCCGTCGGCCAGATCGCGCTGGCCGGCGCCTGGTCGGATGCGCTTGGCAAGGGCGGGTTGAAATCGGGCCAGATCCTGCTCACGCTTGGCGACACCGAGGAGCGCCGCCGCTACCTCAACGCCCGGGCGACGATCTCGACGCTCTTGAAGATGAAGGCGGTGCCGGTCATCAACGAGAACGACACCGTGGCGACCTCCGAGATCCGCTATGGCGACAATGACCGGCTGGCCGCGCGGGTGGCGACGATGATGGGCGCCGACCTTTTGGTGCTGCTCTCGGATATAGACGGTCTCTACACCGCGCCGCCGGCGCGTGACCCGGAGGCCAAATTCGTCGCGGTGGTCGATCGCATCACGCCTGAGATCGAAGCGATGGCGGGTGCCGCGGCTTCCGAACTGTCGCGCGGCGGCATGCGCACGAAGCTCGACGCCGGCAAGATCGCCACCGCGGCCGGCACGGCCATGATCATTACCGCCGGCACGCGGCTTTCGCCGCTGATGGCGATCGAGCGCGGCGAGCGCGCCACCTTCTTCCGGCCGAGCGCCAACCCGGTGAAAGGCTACAAGAGCTGGATCGCCGGCCAGCTCGAACCGGCGGGAAGGCTCACCGTCGATGCCGGCGCCGTCGGGGCGCTGACATCGGGCAAGTCGCTGCTGCCGGCCGGTGTCAAGCTGGTCAGCGGCAATTTCTCGCGCGGCGATACGGTGGCGATCCTGTCGCCCGAGGGTCGCGAGATCGCCCGCGGGCTGGTTGCCTATGATGCCGCGGATGCCGTAAGGATCGCAGGCCTGAAGACAACCGAAATCGAGACCGTGCTCGGCTACGAGGCGCGTTCGGCGATGATCCACCGCGACGACCTTGTGGTCAGCCTCGCGGGCGACCAAGTAACGAGCGGAGGATGAGCCATGCTGAAGCTGCATGAAAAATCCCGGAACGATACAGTGGCGACCATGGCCGACCTCGGCCGCCGTGCCCGCGCCGCCGCACGACCGCTGGCCATCGCCACGACAGCCGCCAAGAACGCGGCACTTGCCGCCATGGCGCAGGCGATCATCGCCCGCGAGCGAGCCATACTCGACGCCAACGCCAACGACATCGCGAACGGGCATGAAGCCGGCCTCTCGGCGTCCTCCATGGACCGGCTGAAACTCAATCCCGCCCGCATCCGCGCCATGGCCGAAGGCATTCGCGAAATTGCCGAACTCGGCGATCCGGTCGGTGACGTGATCGCCAGTTGGGAGCGGCCGAACGGCCTCAGGATCGAACGCGTGCGCACGCCGCTCGGCGTCATCGGCGTCATCTACGAGAGCCGGCCGAACGTCACGGCGGATGCCGGCGCGCTCTGCCTCAAGGCCGGCAACCCGGTGATCCTGCGCGGCGGCTCGGATTCGCTGAACTCGTCGTCGGTGATCCACGCTTGCCTGGTCGACGGCTTGAAGGCAGCCGGCCTGCCGCAGGACGCCATCCAGCTTGTGCCGACCGCCGACCGCGCCGCCGTCGGCGAAATGCTGAAAGGCCTCGGCGGCAATCTCGACGTCATCATCCCGCGCGGCGGCAAGAGCCTGGTCGAGCGGGTGCAGACCGAGGCCCGGGTGCCGGTCTTCGCGCATCTCGAAGGCATCTGCCATCTCTATGTCGACCGCTCGGCCAAGCTCGACATGGCAGTCGGCATCGCCGTCAACGCCAAGATGCGGCGCACCGGCGTCTGCGGCGCGGCCGAAACGCTGCTGGTCGACCGTGCGGTTGCCTCCACCCACCTGGTGCCGATCCTCGACGCCTTGCGCGCCGCCGGCTGCGAGATCCATGCCGATGCCGAGGTGATGAAGCTGTTCTTCGACGCCAAGCCGGCGACCGATGCCGACTGGGTCACCGAATATCTCGACGCCATCATCGCGGTGAAGCTGGTCGACGGCGTTGATGACGCGATCGAGCATATCGAGACTTTCTCCTCCCATCACACCGAGGCGATCGTCGCCGAGGACGCGCAGGCGGTGGAACGGTTCTTCAACGAGATCGACTCGGCGATCCTGCTGCACAACGCCTCAACGCAGTTCGCCGATGGCGGCGAGTTCGGCATGGGCGCCGAGATCGGCATCGCCACCGGCAAGATGCACGCGCGCGGGCCCGTTGGCGTCGAGCAACTGACCTCGTTCAAATACCGCGTGCGCGGCTCGGGACAGGTGAGGCCTTGACGCTTTTCGTCCAAAGGGCCTGAAGCTTGCGCCCAGCCACCCCCCTCTGTCCTGCCGGACATCTCCCCCGCAAGGGGGGAGATTGGCTGACATTTTTGGTTTCGCCGATCTTCAATGCTGCAAGATTTGTGCCTTCACCGAAGCTGCTAATCTCCCCCCTTGCGGGGGAGATGTCCGGCAGGACAGAGGGGGGTGCCTAGCGAATGCTTTCCCTGCTTGAGCAACCTATCCCGTCCAGCTACCTCAAAATGCCGCATGCCGGCAAAGGCCTTGCCGTCGGCCTGTTCGGCGGCTCGTTCAATCCGCCGCATGCCGGCCACGCGCTGGTCGCCGAGATCGCGCTCAGGCGGCTGGCGCTCGATCAGTTGTGGTGGATGGTCACCCCGGGCAATCCGCTGAAGAACACGCACGAGTTGGCGCCGCTGGCCGAACGGCTGCGCCTGTCCGAGAAGATCGCCAAGAACCCGAAGATCAAGGTCACCGCCTTCGAAGCGGCGCATCATGTGCGCTACACCGCCGACGCGCTGGCGCTGGTCAAGGCGCGCAATCCCGGCGTCGACTTCGTCTGGATCATGGGCGCCGACAGCTTGCGCGATTTCCACCGCTGGCAGCGCTGGCGCGAAATCGTCATGACCTTCCCGATCGCGGTCATCGATCGTCCGGGCGCGACGCTGTCGTTCCTGTCGTCGGTCGTGGCCAAGACCTTCGACTATGCCCGCATCGACGAAGGCGATGCGCCAAGGCTCGCCCGTATGAAGGCGCCCGCGTGGACCTTCATCCACGGCCCGCGCTCGTCGCTGTCGTCGACGGCTATCCGCGAGCAGGCGAAGGGCTGATCGGTACGCACAGCGCCCTTTCTTCGCAAGGAGGAAGGCAAGTCCGGCAATGTCGCTTTTGCGGCGGCCTTTCGTCATCGAATGGATGATCTTGCGCTGATATGACCACTCTCGTGAAAAACCAAACCGAAGCGGAACCGAGGCACGGCGACACGCCCACGCCGCTGATCGCGATTGCCAGCGTCGTGGTGTCGATGGCGCTGATCGCCATCGGCAACGGGCTGATGTTCGCCTACATCCCCGTCCGGCTCGGCGTGGAAGGCTTCGATCCGACCTGGGCCGGTCTGATCGTCACCGGTCTGTCGGCGGGTGGTCTCGCCGGCTGCATCCTGACCGGACCGCTGGTGCGCAGGGTTGGCCATGCCCGCGCCTTCATGGTGCTGTCGGCGCTGATCGCGCTGTCGAATGCCGCAATCGGCGCCGGGCCGCACCCCCTGTTGTGGATCGCGGCGCGCGCTCTCTACGGCTTTGCCATATGCGGGCTTTTCATCGTCGCGCAGAGCTGGCTCAACGATGCCGTGGCCAACGCCATACGCGGCAGGGTAATGGCCGTCTTCTACGTCGCCTATGTCGGCGGGCTCGGCATCGGCTATGCGACGCTGGCGCTGGTCGACATCAGGACGGCGGATGCATCGCTGATCGGCATAGCCTTCACCGCGCTATCCATCCTGCCCGTCGGGATGACCCGGCTGGCCCAGCCGCCGGCGCCGCAGGCGGCATCGGTGGCGCTGCGCCGGGCCTGGCGGATTTCGCCGGTCGGCGTCGCCGGCATGCTGGCGGTCGGTGGCCTGTCCATGTCGATTTCCGGTTTTGCGCCGATCCACGCCACCGCGAAGGGGTACAGCCAGGCCGACGTGGCGCTGCTGCTTTCGGTGATGCCGCTGGGCACGCTGATCCTGCAGGTTCCGCTCGGCTGGATTTCCGACCGCACCGATCGCCGCTATGTGCTGGTCGCGGCATCCGCGATCGCCGCGGCGGCAGGGATGTTTGCGCTCGGCTTCGACGGCGGTACGCTGGCGGTGCTGCTGGTGATCTATGTGATGTGGGACGGCGCCTCGGAATCGATCTACTCGTTGGCCAGTGCGCACGCCGCCGACCGCGCCGGCAAGGACGACATGGTGGCGCTGTCGAGTTCCTTGTTGTTTGCCTGGTCGCTGTCCGGCTTCATCGTGCCGGGCATCGTGACCGCGCTGTCAGCCGTCTTCGGCACGCAGGCCTTCATCTATGTAACAGTGGTCATCGCCTGCGTCTTCTGCCTGTTCGTGCTTTTGCGCGTGTTCACCGCGCGGCCGGTGCCGGCAACCGAAACCGGCAGCTTCGCGCCGATGACGGCGCAAGCGCCATTGCCGGTGGAACTCGCCTTCGCGCCGGACGAACAGCACCGGCACAGGGGCGATTGACTATTGCCGGCGGGTTTCCGGCGCCGGGGCCTGCGGTGGCGGCAGCGGGATCGATATGCGTTCGCGGTCGAATTCCTGCTTGGCCCGCTTGGTGAGATCGGCCTGGGCGGCGAAGAAATCCACCGATGATGTCCAGTAACGCAAGGTGATCGAGACGGTGCTTTCGCCCAATGCCGCGACAAAGGCGGTCGGCGCCGGCTCACGCTTGACGCGGCGCTCGGCGGCGGCGATCGCAAGCAGCGTCTTCTGGGCGCGGTCGATGTCGTTCCAGGAGCCGATCGAGAGGGTGATGTCGCCGCGCCGCACGCCGTTGCGCGAAAAATTGCGCACCGGCTGGTTCCACAGCGTCGAGTTGGGCGCCAGGATGTAGACGCCTTCGGCGCTCCGGAGCTTGGTGGCGAAAAGGCCGATTTCCTCGATCGAGCCGGCAATGGACCCGACTTCGACGGATTCGCCGATGCGGAACGGCCGCAATGCCAAAAGCATGATCCCGGCGGCAATGTTCTGCAGCGTGCCTTGCAGCGCCAGGCCGATGGCCAGGCCGATGGCGCCGATCGCGGCGATGATCGAGGCCGTCTGCACGCCGAACTGGCCGAGCACCATGATGACGACCAGGACGAGGATGGCATAGCGGACGATCTTGGAAAAGAAGTGCCGCAGCGTCTGGTCAAAGCCATGGATGTGGCCCAGGCCGGCAAAAATCGAGCGCTCGGCAAAGCCGGCGACGATGTAGCCGACAACCAGAAGGATGACGGCGCCGACCGCCGAAAGGGAATAGGAGACAATGAGCGCGCTGAGCTGAGAGAGCCCCGCCTGCACGGTCAGGAGGGCATTTTGCGGGTCGATCGGCATAATGGGATTCCGGTTGATCAATCAGCCGATAACCCCTGCGGAACGCCTGGGTTCCGATCTTTTGCGTGTCGCGCGGAACAAGCGGAGCCTCAATGAGTTCGCATGGAAGCGGGGCTCCGTCTTGAAACTGCAACGGAACTCTGCCTATCTAAGCGGTGTCACCCGCTTTCAGGGGTGATTTGGTTGTTCTTGCTGCGAAAGGAAATACACTGAGAACAGCACTGCGGAAGAAGGCCGACATCGTGCCTTCGCCGGCCGGGATCAGCGTAAACGACGCCGTGTCCCGCGCCATCAAGACAGTCCTTGCCAGTCTGGAAGACTCCAAGGCCGAAAACATCGTCTCAATCGACATTCAGGGAAAATCGAGCCTCGGCGACTACATGGTCGTCGCGTCGGGTCGATCGCACCGTCATGTCTCGGCTGTTGCCGATCATCTCCTCAAGGCGTTGAAGGATGCCGGCCTCGGCACGGCGCGTGTCGAGGGGCTGTCCGGCGCCGACTGGGTCCTGATCGATTCAGGCGACATCATCGTCCATGTCTTCCGCCCCGAAGTCCGCGAATTCTACAATCTCGAAAAGATGTGGCAGGCGCCGGACCTCGAGGAAGAGACCTTGCACTGAGCCGGTTGGTTTGGATGCGTGCCGTGGTTCCTGGCCCATTGACGATTTTCGGGCGACACGCATCGGCCGCCCTCTGAGGCGAGGATGAAGATTACCGTTCATGCCGTGGGCCGGATGAAAAGCGGCCCCGAGAGAGAACTCGCCGACCGCTATTTCGAGCGTTTCTCCAAGAGCGGCCCGGCTGTCGGCCTCGAATTCTCCGGCATCGCCGAGATCGCCGAAGGCCGCGCCCAGAACGCCGATGAACGCCGGCGCGATGAAGGCGCAAGGCTGCAGGCGCAGTTGCAGCCCGGCTCGGCGCTGATCCTGCTCGACGAGCGCGGCAAGAACCTGTCCTCGGAAGATTTCGCCGGCCGCATCGGCCAATTGCGCGACGCTGGCCGCAAGGCGCTGGCGCTGGCCATAGGCGGCGCCGATGGCCACGATCCGTCGTTGCGCGCCCAGGCCGAGCTGGTGATGTCTTTCGGTGCGCTGACATGGCCGCACCAATTGGTGCGGGTGATGCTGGCAGAGCAGCTCTACAGGGTCTCGACGATCCTGTCCGGCCACCCCTATCACAGAACCTGAAGGTCGCATCGCACCGAATTCCGCCCCAATGCCGCGCAAGATCACGGCTTCGGGCCGGCTTTCCCTATTTTGCTCACCGGTGTGCGAAACCGCTGCACAGTTTTGGGCGATGCGCATTAATATGGTTGATGGTTCGTTAACGAAGCCGCAGATAGAGTCCATCCCGCATGGCTGAAGGCTGGAAATCGACGACGGGCTCATCGACAGCGGGCTCCTGGCGCGCGCGCTGCGGCATCGCGGCGGCGGTGGTCATCCTTTCGCTCAATGCCGCATGGGCCGAGAACACGCTCGACATGGCCCCCGATCCGGACCAGAGCCGCGCCGAATACGAACAGATCTCCAAGGAGATAAGCCTGTCGTCCGAGCGGCTGGCCAAGCTGGCCGCCGACATCGCCGCGGTCAAGAAGGACCACGCCTCGATCACCGCCGCGCTGATCCAGTCGGCAATGACCGAGCAAAAGCTTGGGCAGGACATCGAGGACATCGGCGCCAAGCTGGAGGGGCTGAAGACCCAGCAGCAGAAGATCCGCGCCTCGCTGATGGCGCGGCGCGACGTGCTGGCGGAGGTGCTGGGCGCATTGCAGCGCATGGGGCTGAACCCGCCGCCGGCGATCCTGGTCAAGCCGGAGGACGCGCTGTCGTCGGTGCGCAGCGCCATCTTGCTTGGCGCCGTGGTGCCTGAATTGCGCCAGCAGACCGACAGGCTCCTGGCCGACCTCAAGGAGCAGACACGAGTGACGGCCTCGATCGAGGCCGAGCGGGCACGGCTGACGGCGGCAGTCGGCGAGCAGACTGCGGAAAAGAAGCGGCTCGGCATGCTGCTGGAAGCCAAGCAGAAGCTCGAAGCCGACACGCAGGCGCAGTTGTCGGCCGAGCGACAGCATTCCGAGGCGCTCGCGGCCAAGGCCAGCAGCCTGAAGGAATTGATCGCCTCGCTCGAAGCCCAGGCCGAACGCAACCGCAAGGCCGCGGATGCCGCAAAGGCCGCGGAGGCCGGCCAAGCCGGCGGCGACAAGGCGGGCGGCGACAAGGCGGGCAGGGATAAGGCGGGCGGCGACATGACGGCGTCGCTGCCGGTTCCCGAGGCCAACCGGCTTGCCGCTGCGGCACCCTTCTCGGCGCTGCAAGGACAGATCGCGCTGCCGGTCATCGGCCGCATCAAACGCCGGTTCGGCGCCGAAGACGGTAACGGCGCGGTGATGCTTGGGGACATGGTTGCGACACAATCGGGCGCCATCGTCACCGCACCGGCGGATGGGAATGTGCTTTATGCGGGGCCGTTTCGCTCCTACGGTCAACTCTTGATCCTGAATGCCGGCGACGGTTATCATGTCGTCTTGGCGGGGATGAGCAGAATCAGCGTCGCAACCGGCCAATCAGTGCTCGCAGGAGAGCCGGTCGGTGCGATGGGAGAGGCCCGGGTGGCAAGCACCTCGGCTTCGAAGAATGGAAATGCCATGCCGGAGCTCTATGTCGAGTTCCGCAAGGATGGAAAACCCGTCGATCCGGCCCCATGGTGGGCGGACCGTTTTTCTGGAAGGACGTGAAATGATGCGGAAACTGTCGCTTCTGTTTGCCGGTGCGCTGATGGGCGCGTCCGCCATGAGCCTGGTCTATGGCGCGCCCGGCTCGGCAGCGAACGCTGCGGGGTCGGAGACCTACAAGCAACTGGCGATCTTCGGCGATATCTTCGAGCGCGTGCGGGCGCAGTATGTGACGCCCCCCGACGACAAATCGCTGGTCGAGAACGCCATCAACGGCATGCTTGCCTCGCTCGACCCGCACTCCTCGTACATGAACGCCGAGCAGGCGCAGGACATGCGCGTGCAGACCAAGGGTGAATTCGGCGGCCTCGGCATCGAGGTCACCATGGAGAACGATCTGGTCAAGGTGATTACGCCGATCGACGATACGCCGGCCGCCAAGGCGGGCGTACTGGCAGGCGATTACATCGCCAAGATCGATGGCGAGGAGGTTCGCGGCCTGACCCTGAACGACGCGGTCGACAAGATGCGCGGCCTGGTCAACACGCCGATCAAGCTCACCATCCTGCGCCAGGGCGCCGACAAGCCGATCGAGCTGACGGTGGTGCGCGACATCATCAAGGTCAAGGCGGTCAAGTTCCGGGTCGAGAACGACATCGGCTACATGAAGATCACCTCCTTCACCGAAAAGACCTATGACGACCTCGAGAATGCCATCGACACCATCAAGAAGCAGGTGCCGAACGACAAGCTCAAGGGCTATGTGCTCGATCTGCGCCTCAATCCCGGCGGTCTGCTCGATCAGGCGGTGAGCGTATCGGATGCCTTCCTCAACCGCGGCGAGATCGTGTCGACGCGCGGTCGCGATCCGAAGGATGTCACCCGCTTCGACGCCAAGTCCAAGCAGGTCGACGATATCGGCGGCAAGCCGCTGATCGTGCTGGTCAATGGCGGATCGGCGAGCGCGTCCGAAATCGTCGCTGGCGCGCTGCAGGACCTACGCCGCGCCACGGTGGTCGGAACGCAGTCCTTCGGCAAGGGTTCGGTGCAGACCATCATCCCGCTTGGCGAGAACGGCGCGCTCAGGCTGACGACGGCGCTCTATTACACGCCGTCCGGCAAGTCGATCCAGGGCAAGGGCATCACGCCCGACATCAAGGTCGACCAGCCGCTGCCGCCGGAACTGCAGGGCAGGGACCTGACGCGCGGCGAATCCGACCTCAAGGGCCACATCAAGGGTGCCGACGAGAGCTCGACCGGTTCGGGCTCGGCAGCCTATGTGCCGCCGGATCCGAAGAACGACCTCCAGCTCATCTATGCCGAGCAGCTTCTGCGCGGCCAGAAGACCGATCCGTCCTTCCCGCCCAATCCGCAGAAGGCTGTCCTCAACCAGTAACAGGTGGCGGCCAACAACGGGTCTGGCCGCCCGATGGAAGCAATGCGATGCTGCCGGGACCGAAAGGTTCCGGCAGTTTGATTCGGGGGTAACGCGAATCCCTCGATACAGGGCGCCAGGGGTGCGCCGGCATGAAGAATTCGCGCATGTCTCTTCGAAAGGTTCCATGTTCGAAGCCATGCGGACGGGGACAGGGCTTGGCTGATATCGGCAAGGACATCGAACGACCGCTCGGACTGACTGTCCGTCCGCCGCGCGCCGCCGGCAAGGTCAGCGTGGGTGCGCTCGTGGCTGCGTTCGTCGTGCTGGCCGTTGTCGGCGTCTCCGGCGCGATCGCGCTCAGGGACAAGCCGTTTCGCAAGCCGCAGGAAGTCGCGGTTTCGACGCCGAAAGTGGTGCCGGAGCCGACCGCTGCGCCGTCCGCTCTAGCGCCGGTCACGACGCCAAAGGCGGAAATGCCGGCCAAGGCTGGAGGCCCGCAGATCATCCATGTGCAGACAGAGGAAGGCGATGGTCCGCCCAAGGCGGCAATCGTCATCCGTGATCCGTCGACCATCGGCCAAAACCTAAAGATCGCGCATATTCCCGACAGGGCGCTGATCGAGGCCGGCGATGCCGGCCCCTTGCCGGTGCGCGCCGCAGACGGGCGGCGGCCCTTCGATGTCTACGCGCGGCCGTGGTCAGGCGCGCGCGGCGCCCGCGTGGCGATCGTCATCGGCGGGCTCGCGGTTTCACAGACCGGCACCCAGGCGGCCATTGCCAAGCTGCCGGCGGAAGTGACGCTGGCGTTCGCGCCGCAAGGCAACAGCATCGGCCGCTGGATGCAGGCCGCCCGGCAGAGCGGCCACGAGATCGTCATGCAGGTGCCGCTCGAACCGTTCGACTATCCCAATGTCAACCCCGGGCGCAACACGCTGACGGTGGCGGCGAGCGCGGAAGAGAACCTGAAGAACCTGCGCTGGGCACTGTCGCGGACGACGAACTATACCGGTGTCATGAACTATATGGGCGCGCGGTTCTCCGCTGACCCGGCGGCAATGGAGCCCTTCATGGCCGAGCTCGGCAAGCGCGGGCTCGCCTATATCGACGACGGCTCGTCGGCGCGCAGCCTGGCGCCGGATCTGGCGCTGAAGGACGGCGTGCCCTTCGTCGCCGGCGACACGGCGATAGACGCCGTGCAGGATCGCGGCGCCATCCTGAAGAAACTGGACAGCCTGGAGGCGACCGCCCGTGCCAAGGGCACTGCGGTCGGCATCGGCTCCGCTTTCGACCTGACGGTCGACACGGTGTCGTCATGGGCGGCCGAGGCCAAGAAACGCGGCATCGAGATCGTGCCGATTTCAGCGGTGGCGATCGATCCGCAAAAGGGCTAGCCACCGGGAAACAGCTTGAAAGACTGAATGATGCCGAAGACGAAGAAGGTCGACCGCGAGACGCTGCCCTACCGTCCCTGTGTCGGGCTGATGATCCTCAACGCCGAGGGCCTGGTCTGGGTCGGCCATCGTATCGCCGAGCCGGACAGCGAATTCGCCGGCACCACGCAGCTCTGGCAGATGCCGCAAGGCGGCATCGACAAGGGCGAGGAGCCGCTGCAGGCGGCGGAGCGGGAGCTTTATGAGGAGACCGGCATGCGCAGCGTCTCGCTGCTCGCCGAGGCGCCGGACTGGATCAACTATGATCTGCCGGACCACCTGGTCGGCGTCGCCTTCAAGGGGCGCTATCGGGGTCAGACGCAGCGATGGTTCGCCTTCCGCTTCCATGGCGATACCAGCGAGATCCAGATCAATCCGCCGCCCGGCGGCCACACCGCCGAATTCGACAAATGGTCGTGGCGGCCGATGCAGGAGCTGCCCGACCTGATCGTGCCGTTCAAGCGCAAGGTCTATGAAGACGTGGTGACGGCGTTCCGTCACCTTGTGCCATAGCCGGACGGGCCGAGGCCGCGGTTCAAACGCCAGCGGTTGCCGCGCCGGTTCGACCGTCTTATTGATGTCCATCCGCCACAAGAAGGGCCGCCATGCACGACGCCCCCAAAAGATCGCTGCCCGAGGAAGCCGACGCCACAAGCGAGGCTGCTGCCGGGGCCATCCTCACCATCGACCTTGGCGCGATCCGCGAAAATTACCGGCGGCTGAAGGCGCGGCTGGGCGGCGTGCGCTGCGCGGGCGTGGTCAAGGCCGACGGCTACGGTCTCGGCGCCGCGCAAGTGGCATCGGCGCTGATGAAGGAAGGCTGCGACATCTTCTTCGTCGCGCTGCTGTCCGAAGGCATCGCGCTGCGCAAGGCGCTGGGGGCCGGACCGGACATCTACGTGCTGAACGGGCTGCCGCCGGGTTCCGAGCCGGAAGCGGTGGCGGCTGGCTTGTGCGCTGTCATCAACAGTGGCGCACAGTTGCAAGCCTGGCGCGCAGCGACACACCGCGCCGGGCGCCGGCTCCCGGCTGCCGTCCAGGTCGACAGCGGCATGTCGCGGCTTGGGATGGCGCCAGCCGAGGTCGAGGCGGCGGCCGGGGATGTCGGCGCTTTCGATGGCATCGACGTCAGATATGTGATGAGCCACCTGGCCTGCGCCGATGAACCGCGCCACCCGGCCAATGAACAGCAGAGGCTGGCATTCGCGCGGTTGCGTGCCATGCTACCCGTGGCGCCGGCCTCGCTTGCCAACTCCTCCGGCATCTTTCTAGGCCCGCTTTATCATTGCGATCTTGCCCGGCCCGGTGCCGCCCTCTACGGCATCAACCCGACGCCTGGCCAAGCCAACCCGATGCTGCCCGTGGTCGGGCTGCAGGCCAAGGTGGCGCAGACGCGCAGTGTCCAAAAGGGCACTGGCGTCGGCTATGGCCACAGTTACCATGCGCAGGGCCCGCTCAGCCTGGCGACGATTTCGTTCGGCTATGCGGACGGCTGGCTGCGCCGCTCCGCTTCGGCCGCATGGTTCGAGGCGGTGCGCCTGCCTTTCCTCGGGCGCGTGTCGATGGATTCGATCATTCTCGACATTTCCGCCTTGCCGCCCGGCCGGCTCGGAGAGGGCGACCTGGTGGAGTTGCTAGGGCCCTCACAGAGCGTCGACGATGCTGCCGACCATGCCGGCACCATCGGGTATGAAATCCTGGCCAGCCTCGGAACGCGTTTTCACCGGCGCTATCTGGGCGGTTGAGCGGTTTGGCCGCGCTTGACAAGCGGGCGCCATTCGGCAAGCTTTGGCACATGAGCAAGCTCGCTTATATCAAAACCTTCTTCAGGGTCTGCCCGATCGCGGGATCGTAGCCCCGGCGCGGCCGCCTTCCGGCGTCCGTCCGTACCGGGGCATCCATACATCCACAATCGCCATCAAGCCGAACAGCCCTTCGCGGCTGCCGGCCTTTCATCACGCCGCCGCCAGCGCGCCGGCAGGCGCGCATCCGCTCGATGCGCCGGTCCATGAGGTTTGCCATGCAACACGCGAAAGAACTGCGTCCAAACAGCCATCTTCTGATCAGCGACGCCGACCATGACAGGCTGACGGGCTTGGCCAGGGCTTTGCTCGATCGCGCGCCCGAGACGGCCGAGGAGCTGCTTTCGGAAATGGACAGGGCCGTCGTCACGAACGCGGCGGCGATGCCGGCCGGTGTGGTGCGAATGGGTTCGACGGTGATCGTGCGCGGCGAAAGCGGCGACGCCCAGCGCATCATGCTGGTCTACCCGGGTGAGGCCGACATAGCCGAGAACCGCATCTCGGTGCTGACGCCGATGGGAACCGCGCTCATTGGCGCGAGTGTTGGGCAGGCGGTTTGCTGGAACGGTCGTGGCGGTCGGGAACTGTCAGTGACCGTCGAGGCCGTCGATGCGCCGGCTTCCGGCCCGCAACGAGCTTGATGGCGAGGCGGTGATGACGAGCACGAATTGTTGCCTGACGACGAAGGACTTCGCCGTTCTCGAAGTCATGCTGGAGCGCCGACGGGCGTTCGCGGATCCGATCGTGCGCATGCTCGAACACAAGCTTTCAGGCGCCGATGTCGTGCCGATCGATTCGGTCGGCCCCGACATCGTTACGCTGAACAGCAGGGTGGTGTTCGGCGTCGATGCCGGTCCCGCCGAAACGCGAACCCTGGTGCAGCACGAGGTGCGCGGGCCGGTCGGCTCGAGCCTGTCGGTCGCAACGAGGCGCGGGCTCTGCATGCTTGGCATGGCGCAAGGCCAGACGGCAACGGTCGAACACGCCGACGGCAGGCGGGAGTCGATCCTGATCAAGGCCGTGCTTTACCAGCCTGAAGCTGCCCGGCGCACGATCAAGCAGAAAGACCAGGCTGACGCGCGGCGACCGCACGGGCCCAGGCTCGTCTACAGTGCCGCAGCCGATTGGCGGCCTCTTGGCGAGACGGCCGGAATGCGGCAGACAGAAGAAGACGACCCCGGTCCCTCGGCGGCGTGAATAGGCAACGGCGCGTGGTCTCGAAGATCGACATCGATTTTCGCTCGGGATCATGCGCAAATCGAAAATACGGCCGCGTCCACGGGCGTCCTGAGGACGCTCGGCGCGGCAAGGAGTGAATGAATGAAAATCATGGTGCTGGGCAGTGGCGTGATCGGGGTGACCACGGCCTATTATCTCGCCGAGGCTGGCCACGAGGTGACCGTGATCGACCGCCAGAAAGGGCCGGGACTGGAAACCAGCTTCGCCAATGCCGGCGAGATTTCGCCCGGCTATGCCTCGCCTTGGGCCGGGCCCGGTATCCCCCTCAAGGCGATCAAATGGCTGCTGATGAAGCATGGTCCGCTGGTGGTGCGGCCGGCCTTCGATCCACATATGTGGACGTGGCTGGTCAAAATGCTGCGCAACTGCACCGCCGAACGCTACGCGGTCAACAAATCGCGCATGGTGCCGCTGGCCGAATACAGCCGCGACACGCTGAAGGCGCTGCGCGAGGCAACCGGCATAGCCTATGACGAGCGGACGCAGGGCACGCTGCAGCTGTTTCGCACGCAAAAGCAGCTCGACGGCACATCAGGCGATGTCGAGGTGCTGAAGAGATATGGCGTGCCCTACGAAATCCTCGACCAGGACGGCTGCATCGCGGCGGAACCGGCTCTGGCCGCGGTGCGCGAAAAATTCGTCGGCGGCCTGAGGCTGCCGGGCGACGAGACCGGTGACTGCAAGATGTTCACCGACAGGCTGGCCGAGCTTTGCGTGGCACGCGGGGTCAAGTTCGAATACGACACGACGATATGGCGCGTCATCCGCAGCCGCAACCGCGTCAACAATATGAGCACCAGCAAGGGCTGGCTGACCGCCGACGCCTATGTGATGGCGCTGGGCAGTTATTCGTCGGACTTCATGCGCCGGATGAAGCGGCCGATCCCGGTCTATCCGGTCAAGGGCTATTCGATCACGGTGCCGATCAAGGATGCCGCCGCCGCGCCGGTGTCGACGGTGATGGACGAAACCTACAAGGTCGCGATCACGAGGCTCGGCGACCGCATCCGCGTCGGCGGCACGGCCGAGATTTCCGGGTTCGACCTCCGGCTGCACGAATCGCGACGGCGCACGCTCGAACACTCGGTCGGCGACCTGTTCCCGGGAGCCGGCGCCATGCGGGAGGCGACGTTCTGGTGCGGCCTGCGGCCGATGACGCCGGACGGGCCGCCGCTGATCGGGCGCACGGAGCTTTCCAACCTCTACCTCAACACCGGCCATGGAACGCTCGGCTGGACCATGGCCTGCGGCTCGGCCAAGGTGCTGGCCGACATCATCTCGAACAAAGTGCCCGATATCGACGCCCGCGCGCTGGCGCAGGAGCGCTATCTGAAATAGACGCCGCCCGCTCGCCATCGGCGGGCGCGGCCGGGGGATATCGCGCCAGAACGCCTGTTTCACCCAGCCCTCGTCGAACAGCAGCCGGTAGGCCCACGGGATCGTCACATCGGTGGCGACCGGGTTGGAGTGGGCGAGATACTCGTCATAAATCGGCTTCATCCTGGCGTAGAAGGCGGGGTCGAGCACCATCATGCCGTTCTCCGTGTCGTGGAAGAAGCTGCGATGGCCGACATGCGTCAGACGAAAAGATTTCTCTCCCGCTCCACCGCCTTTGTGATGAAGGAGGCAACGATCTGGACGCGGCGCAGCGGCCTGACCGATTCGTGATAGACCAGCCAGTAGGCACGGCGGATGGGCGCCACCACGTCGACGGCCACCAGTTCCGGCATCGAGCGGGCGACGAAAGTGTGCAGGATGCCGATGCCGGCGCCCGACCGAACCGCTTCGGCCTGCCCGAGCGCGGAGGAAATGGCGAAGCTGGTGCGCCAGTCCGCGCTGAATTCGGCGGCGTAGTCGAGCGATGGGCTGACGATGAGGTCCGGCACATAGCCGATCAATGTGTGCCGTCCCAGCTCGGCAGCGGTCTGGGGCAGGCCGTGGGCTTCAGCATAGGCACGTGAGGCAAACAGGCCGAGCGAGTAGTCGACCAGCTTGCCCGCTACCAGCCGGCCCTCGGTCGGGCGCTCGACGGTGATGGCAATGTCGGCCTCGCGGCGAGACAGGGAGAAGGAGCGCGGCACTGGTACGAGCTGAATCGTCAATTCACGGTGCAGCGCGGTCAGTGCGCCGAGGCGCCGGGCGAGGAACGCGACGCCAAACCCGTCCGGCGCGCCGATCCGCACCGTGCCCGAAACGTCGTCGCCTTCGCCTGATATTGTCGAGCGGGCGGCGATCATGTCGCCCTCCATGCGCTCGGCAATGTCGAGGAAGCGCTCGCCGGCGGGCGTCAGCTCGCTGCCGGTGGTCAGCCGGCGAAAGAGTTTCGTGCGCAGCGCGTCTTCAAGTGCGGCGATGCGGCGCGAGACGGTGGCGTGATTGAGTTCCAGGCGCCTCGCCGCGCCAAGGATTTGCCCGGCGCGCGCCACGGCGAGAAAGATGCGGACGTCATCCCAGTTCATGGGGATGGTCCGGATGACAATTTTCAATGTCGCGTTCTGTGGTGAAGGAACTCAACCTGCCAATCCTTGGGCGTCGTCTTCGTGATCCTTCCCATTTGCGAGAATTGATGCTCTCCCGTCAACCGTTGTCTATTTTCCGCACAACGGTTGCGTTCTCCCTCGCGTTGCCATCGGCGTGCCAAAGGCGGACAATGCACCATCACAAACCCAGGGAGAGACATCATGATCGAATACGGTCATTTCATCGGCGGCAAGCGTGTCGCCGGCACCAGCGGTCGCAAGCAGGACGTGATGCAGCCGATGGACGGCTCTGTGCGCGGCACGGTGGCGCTGGCCTCGCAGGCGGAACTGCGCGCGGCGGTCGAGAACGCCAAGGCGGCGCAGCCGAAATGGGCCGCGACCAACCCGCAGCGCCGCGTGCGCGTCCTTATGAAGTTCCTTGAACTGGTCGCCCGCGACTATGACGAACTGGCCGACATCCTGGCGCGCGAGCACGGCAAGACCATCGCCGATGCCAGGGGCGACATCCAGCGCGGCCTCGAAGTGGTCGAGGTCTGCATCGGCGCGCCCCACATGATGAAGGGCGAATTCACCGACGGTGCCGGCCCCGGCATCGACGTCTATTCGATGCGCCAGCCGCTCGGCGTCGTCGCCGGCATCACGCCGTTCAACTTTCCGGCGATGATCCCGCTGTGGAAGATCGCGCCGGCGATCGCCTGCGGCAACGCCTTCATCCTGAAGCCCTCCGAACGCGACCCGGGCGTGCCGATCCGCATCGCCGAACTGTTCATCGAGGCGGGCCTGCCTGCCGGTATCCTCAATGTCGTCAACGGCGACAAGGAAGTCGTCGACGCCATCCTTGACGACCCCGATATCAAGGCTATCGGCTTCGTCGGCTCGACGCCGATCGCTCATTACATCTATTCGCGCGGCACTGCGTCAGGCAAGCGCGTGCAGTGCTTCGGCGGCGCCAAGAACCACATGATCATCATGCCCGACGCCGACATGGACCAGACCGTCGATGCACTGATCGGCGCCGGCTACGGATCGGCCGGCGAGCGCTGCATGGCGATCTCGGTGGCGGTCCCTGTCGGCAACGACACCGCCAACCGGCTGATGGAAAAACTGGTGCCGCGCGTCGAAAGCCTGAAGGTCGGCCCCTCGACGGATTCCGCCGCCGATTTTGGCCCGCTGGTCACCGCTCAGGCGCTGGAGCGGGTGAAGGGCTATGTCGATATCGGCGTCAAGGAAGGCGCCAAGCTGGTCGTCGACGGTCGCGGCTTCAGGATGCAGGGCTACGAGAACGGCTACTATATGGGCGGCTGCCTGTTCGACAACGTCACGTCGGACATGCGCATCTACAAGGAAGAGATCTTCGGGCCGGTGCTGTCGGTGGTGCGCGCGCCGACCTACGAGAACGCCATCAAGCTCGCCAATGACCACGAGATGGGCAATGGCGTCGCCATCTACACGCGCGACGGCGACGCCGCGCGAGACTTTGCTTCCAGAGTGCAGGTCGGCATGGTCGGCGTCAACGTGCCGATCCCGGTGCCGATCGCCTACTACACGTTCGGTGGCTGGAAGGCGTCGTCCTTCGGCGATCTCAACCAGCACGGTCCGGACGCGTTCCGGTTCTACACCAGGACCAAGACGGTCACCTCGCGCTGGCCGTCCGGCATCAAGGACGGGGCCGAGTTCGTCATCCCCACGATGAACTGACCACCCAAAAATCTACGGCCCGAGTCCCCTGGCTCGGGCCGTTTATTTTGCAAACGCTAATGTGATGGAACCGGCGAGGGCGCCAGGACTTAGAGCTACGATCCTGCCCTTGGAGGAGGCATGGCAGGCAACCAGAGCGCCGACGGCTGACCGTTAGCATCGCATCGTCGGGCGCAAGGAGGTGTCCGATGGCACAACGTCTCATGTCCATGCTGCTATGCGCCGCGGCGGCGCTATCGATAGGGCCGGCGAATGCAGCCGGCCAATGTGCGGCACGCGCCGACATCGTCAAGGCGCTCGGCGAGAATTTCCACGAAAGCGAGGCCGGGCGTGGCCTGATCAATCCCAACGTGGTGCTTGAGGTGTTCGTTTCCGAACAGGGCAGTTGGACCGTCCTCGCCTCCGACACCAAGGGCCAGAGTTGCATCCTGTCGGTCGGCGAGGGCTGGGACAGCCCGACGATCAAGGCGGCCTTGCCAGGAGCCTGAGCCTCATCGCGTCGAAGCGGTTCAGGCGACGCGTAGGCTTGGGCATGCACTGTCCTGAACCGAGGTCGGTGTCGGGCGGTATGCTTCAACGTGTGGCGGCCGCCTCGGCATGGGCGCGCAGCAATGCCATCAGCCGCTTGGCATCCTTCGCGGCGGCTTCCTCGTCACCGTCGACAATCGAGCGGATCAGCGCGACGTGATGCTCGGCCGATTCCGCCAGGCCGGTATCGGCCTTGTAGCGGAACCAGAAGCGGCGGCTGTGGGTCTGCAGCGGGGCAGCCAGCCTGGCCGCGAACGGGTTGTCGGCAGCCCGCGCCAGCGCCTCGTCCAGCGTCTTGTCGGCCTGGATGAAGGCAAGCACGTTGCCGGAGATGACAGCCTTCTGCATGGCAAGCGCGGCATCGTGGAAGAGGTCGGCTGCGTCGCGGGTGACGAAGCGCGCCGCGGAGCGGGCCAGCACCACCTCGACGCCGCGGCGCGCGTCGAGGACGCGCAGCCAGTCGCCGGGGTGCAGCGGCGCGATGGCGATGCCTGCGCGCGGCCGCACGTCAAGCAGTCCTTCCCAAGCCAGCCTCTGGATCGCCTCGCGCACCGGCGTACGGCCGAGCGCCAGCTTCTCGATCAGGCCGCCTTCGGTGACGAAACTCGCCGGCGCCAGTTCGAGCGTGACAATCATATGCTCGAGCATGCGGTAGGCCTTGGTCGCAGCCGGCTCGAACGCAGCGCTCATTTGCATGGATATCAAAGGCAGTCTCCTGATATATTTTGCATATATCATAGGAGAATCCGTGTTGACAGCGGCTTTCTTAATAGATATACGGCTGATATATCAGAGGAGCGATGACCATGTGGACCGGAATTTTCCCAGCCGTCACGACTAAATTCACCACGGACGACCGCCTCGACCATGCCGAGATGGAGCGCTGCTTCGGCTTGCAGATGGAGGCCGGCTGCGACGGCATCATCGTCTGCGGATCGCTCGGCGAAGGGCCGATGCTGTCCCATGACGAAAAGATTGAAGTGCTGAAAACCGCGCAGAAGGTGGCTGGCAAGAAACCGGTGCTGCTGACGGTGAACGAGGCCGGGACACGCGAGGCCGCCAGCATCGCCCGCCGCGCCGCCAAGGAAGGCGCCAACGGCCTGATGGTGGTGCCCAGCCCGATCTACCATACCAATGCGGAAGAGACGGTGGCGGCGCTGCGCGCCGTCGCGGAGGCCGGCGACTTGCCGGTCATGATCTATTCCAACCGGCTCGCCTACCGCGTGGATGTCACCGTCGACCAGATGGAGGAGCTGGCGTCGGACGAGCGCTTCGTCGCCATCAAGGAATCCTCCGACGACATCAGGCGCTCGACCGAGATCATCAATCGCCTGGGCAGCCGCTACGACCTGTTTACCGGCGTCGACAATCTCGCTTTCGAGGCGCTGTCGGTGGGCGCCATCGGCTGGGTGGCCGGTCTCGTCACCGCCTTCCCGCGCGAGACGGTGGCGATCTACCAGCTGATGCAGCGGGGCCGCCGCGAAGAGGCGCTCGCCATCTATCGCTGGTTCCGGCCGCTGCTTGATCTCGACGTCTCGACCTATCTGGTGCAGAACATCAAGCTTGCCGAGGTGTTCGCCATTCAAACCAACGACCGCGTCCGCATGCCGCGCCAGCCGCTGTCGGGCGAGCGCCGCAAGGCGGTCGAGAAGATCGTCAAGGACGCACTGGCGGTGCGGCCGACACTACCGGCGTTCTGAGGCTTTCTTCCGAGAGGCGGCGCCCAGGTGACAGGAAGTTCCAAATCGATGGAAGCGCGGCGGCGCCCCGCCCTGCGGGCGTCTTCTCCCCGTGAACAGGGAGAAGAAATAGATATCGCCATCGTCGGCGGCGGCATCATCGGCATCTGCGCGGCGGCGTTTCTTGCCGAGGCGGGGCGAAACGTCACGGTCTACGACCGCACCGGCATCTGCGAGGAGACGAGCTCCGGCAATGCCGCCGCCTTCGCCTTTTCCGACGTGCTGCCACTGGCGCACAAGGGCATGCTCCGGCAATTGCCGAAATGGCTGGCCGATCCGCTCGGCCCACTCGCCATCCCGCCCGCCTACCTGCCGAAGCTGCTGCCCTGGCTGATCCGCTTCTGGCGTGCCGGCTCGGCGAAGCACTACGAGGCTGGCCTGGTGGCGCAGGCCGCAATGATGGCGCTCGCCGAGGCCGAATGGATGGGCCTGCTCGACCGCTCCGGCACGAGGCGGATGCTGCGCGAGGATGGCTCGCTCGAACTCTACGAAAGCGAGGCCGAATTCCAGGCCTCGCTGTCCGGCTGGGCGGCGCGCCAGCGCTTCGGCATCGGCTTCCGCCATGTCGGCGGCGAGGAGCTGGCGGAGCTGCAGCCCGGCCTGTCGCCGCGCTTCGGCAAAGGCACGTTCGTGCCGGGCTGGAAGACAATCGCCGATCCAAAACTGCTCGGCAAGGCGATCTGGGACTATGCGCAATCCAAGGGCGCGCGGTTCGAGAAGGCCCGCATCGCCGGCGTCGCCGCGGACGGGAACGGCGCGACGTTGGCCCTGGCCGACGGCACGACGCGGCAAGCCCGGCACCTGGTCGTCACCGCCGGCGCCTGGTCGCATCTGCTGGCGCGGCAGCTCGGCGACCGCATTCCGCTCGAAACCGAGCGCGGCTACAACACGACGTTGCCAAAGGCCGCCTTCGACGTGAAGCGGATGCTGATCTTCTCCGGCCAAGGCTTCGTGATCACGCCGCTCGACACGGGCCTGCGCATCGGCGGCGCGGTTGAGCTCGGCGGCATCGAGCGGCCGCCCAACTACGCGCGCTCGAAGGCGCTGCTGCGCAAGGCGCAAGACTTCCTGCCGGGCCTCGATCCTTCGGGCGGACGCGAATGGATGGGGTTTCGTCCCTCGCTGCCGGATTCATTGCCTGTCGTCGGCCGCGCATCGGGAAGCCGGCCGGTGGTCTACGCTTTCGGCCACGGCCATCTTGGCCTGACCCAGGCTGCTGCGACGGGACGGTTGATCCGCGAGCTTGTCCTGGGGCAGACTCCGCCGATCGACGTGGCCCCCTTCAGTCCACAACGGTTTTGATTTTTCGAGGAGCGTCATGGCCAGGAAATCCTTCTTCTGCATCGACGGCCACACCTGCGGCAACCCGGTGCGGCTTGTCGCCGGCGGCGGCCCGCTGCTCCAGGGTTCGACGATGATGGAGCGGCGCGCACATTTCCTGGCCGAATATGACTGGATCCGCACCGGCCTGATGTTCGAGCCGCGCGGCCACGATGTCATGTCCGGCTCGATCCTCTACCCGCCGACGCGTGAGGATTGCGACATCGCCATCCTGTTCATCGAGACCTCGGGCTGCCTGCCAATGTGCGGCCACGGCACCATCGGCACGGTGACGATGGCCATCGAGCACGGGCTGATCAAGCCGACGACGCCCGGCGTGCTCAGGCTCGACACACCGGCCGGCCTGGTCATCGCCGAATACAAACAGGTCGGCGAATATGTCGAAGAGGTGCGCATCACCAACGTGCCCTCCTTCCTCCATGCCGAGGGCCTGACGGTCGAATGCCCCGGGCTCGGCGAGATCGTCGTCGACGTCGCCTATGGCGGCAATTTCTACGCCATCGTCGAGCCGCAGAAAAACTATCGCGACATGGCAGACCATTCGGCGGGCGACCTCATCGCCTGGAGCCCGGTGGTGCGGCAGCGGCTCAACGAGAAATACTCTTTCGTGCATCCGGAGAATCCGGGCATCAACCGGCTGTCGCACATGCTGTGGACCGGCGAGCCGACGGTGTCGGGTGCGGACGCGCGCAACGCGGTCTTCTACGGCGACAAGGCGATCGACCGCTCACCGTGCGGCACGGGCACCTCGGCACGCATGGCGCAGCTCCATGCCAAGGGCAAGCTCAAGGCCGGCGATGCGTTCGTCCATGAATCGATCATCGGCTCGCTGTTCAAGGGCAAGGTTGAAAAAGACGTCACGGTCGCAGGCAAGCCGGCGATCATTCCCTCGATCGGCGGCTGGGCGCGCATGACCGGGCTCAACACGATCTTCATCGATGACCGCGATCCGTTCGCGCACGGCTTCGTCGTCAAATAGGCGATTCATCACGCTGCGGAAGGTCGGGAAGGACAAAAAGGATTGCTGTCACGAGCGCAACGAATCGTCTCATCAACTTATTTTGACGGCGATTTCTTCGAAATGGAGCGCATGATGACGCTTAATCGTCAAAGACATTGCGTTATGCCAATGATAGGGTCCGCGATAGTCCAGGGGGCGGGTGCGAAAAAACGGGCAATCGAACGGCGTGCAGTCGGAAACACGCATGACGATCAAAAAATGACGTTGCAATCCCGCCTCGAAACTTTACGACTAGGGGAAATACGAAAAGGAATGCGTCTGCATGGGCGACATTCCAGGGGAGCCATGTACACATGCAGTATTTTGTCCAGCAGCTTATCAATGGGCTGACGCTGGGATCGATCTATGGGCTGATCGCGATCGGCTACACGATGGTCTACGGCATTATCGGCATGATCAACTTTGCTCATGGCGATATCTTCATGGTGGGCGCTTTCACGGCGCTGATCGTTTTCCTCATCCTGGGTGCCCTGTTCTATTCGGTTCCCGTGGTCATCGCGCTGCTGGTGATGATGATCGTGGCGATGCTGCTGACCAGCCTCTACAACTGGACGATCGAGAAGGTGGCCTACCGGCCGCTGCGCGGCTCGTTCCGGCTGGCGCCGCTGATCACCGCCATCGGCATGTCGATCGCGCTGTCGAATTTCGTGCAGGTGACGCAAGGCCCGCGCAACAAGCCGATCCCGCCGATGGTGTCGAAGGTCTACAACATCGAAGGCATCAGCGTGTCGCTGAAGCAGATCATCATCGTCGTCGTCACCGCGTTGCTCTTGGTGTTGTTCTGGTACCTGGTCAACAAGACCTCGCTTGGCCGGGCGCAGCGCGCCTGCGAGCAGGACCGCAAGATGGCGGCGCTGCTCGGCATCGATGTCGACCGCACCATCTCGATCACCTTCATCATGGGCGCGGCACTTGCCGCCGTCGCCGGCACGCTGTTCCTGATGTATTACGGCGTCATCGCCTTCTCGGACGGCTTCGTGCCCGGCGTGAAGGCATTCACCGCAGCGGTGCTGGGCGGCATCGGTTCGTTGCCGGGCGCGGTGCTGGGCGGCCTTTTGATCGGCTTCATCGAGAGCATGTGGTCGGCCTATTTCTCGATCGACTACAAGGATGTCGCCGCCTTCTCGATCCTGGCTATCGTGCTGATCTTCCTGCCTTCCGGCATTCTCGGCCGGCCAGAAGTCGAAAAGGTCTGAGATCATGGCCGTCACCGTATCTCCCGAGCGCGACACCGTCGCAGCCACGCCCATGCAGCGCGCCTTGCGCGAGGCCTTCTATGCCGGTGCCATCGCGCTCGGCCTGTTCATGCTGTTCATCGGGCTCAAGACCGACCAGAACATCTCAAACGAGCTGATCCTGGTGCAGCGCTGGGGCCTGCTCGCCGCAGTGGTCATCGCCACGGCCGTCGGCCGCTTCCTCTATGTCGCCTACGGCCAGCCCTTTTTGGCCAACCAGAAGATCGCCGACGTCGCCACCGGCTTGCTGCCGGCCAGCGTGGCGTCGCGCTTCTTCCTCTTTCCAGCCTTCATCGTGGCCGTCATCGTCGCGGCGCTGCTGTTCGTCTTCAGCAGGTCTCTCGCCGGCTGGGTAGGGGCGGAGCCGGCCGGCTATCTGCAATTCCTGCGCGCCCTTGCGGTCATCTACGCGCTGGCTTGCGTGATCTACTATTTCCGCGGCTTCATCCATGCCAACTTCACAAAACTCGGCATCGCCGCACTGGTGCTCTATCCGATCATTGTCGTGGGCATGCTGTCGCTGATGTCGTGGTCGCTCGTCGGCGGGCTGCAAGGGTCGCTGAAATGGGTCGATAATTTCGGCATCCAGATCCTGATCTATGTCATGCTGGCCTGGGGGCTGAACATCGTCGTCGGCCTGGCCGGCCTGCTCGACCTCGGCTATGTCGCCTTCTATGCCGTCGGCGCCTATGCCTATGCGCTGCTCGGCACGCATTACGGCCTCTCCTTCTGGATCCTCCTGCCGGCCGCAGGCGCCATGGCCGCCTTCTGGGGCGTGCTGCTCGGCTTTCCGGTGCTGCGCCTGCGCGGCGACTACCTGGCCATCGTGACGCTTGCCTTCGGCGAGATCATCCGGCTGGTGATCATCAACTGGCGCGAGGTGACCAATGGCTCGGCCGGCATTTCCGGCATCCCGAAGGTCACCTTCTTCGGCCTGATGAGCTTCAACGTCTCGGATCCGAACTACATCGGCAAGGTGCTGAACATCGCCACATCGAGCGCCTATTACAAGATCTTCCTCTATTACCTCATCCTGGGGCTGGCGCTGCTCACCGCCTTCGTCACGGTCAGGCTGAGGCGCATGCCGGTCGGCCGCGCCTGGGAAGCCTTGCGCGAGGACGAGATCGCCTGCCGCTCGCTCGGCATCAACACCACGACCACCAAGCTGACCGCCTTTGCCACCGGCGCCATGTTCGGCGGTTTTGCCGGCTCGTTCTTCGCCGCCCGGCAAGGCTTCGTCAGCCCCGAATCCTTCGTCTTCCTGGAATCGGCCATCATCCTGGCCATCGTCGTGCTTGGCGGCATGGGATCACTGGTCGGCATTGCCGTCGCGGCTCTGGTCATGATCGGCGGCACCGAGGTGCTGCGCGAACTCGACTTCCTCAAGCAGGTCTTCGGACCCGACTTCACGCCGGAACTCTACCGTATGCTGCTGTTCGGCATGGCCATGGTGATCGTCATGCTGTGGAAGCCGCGCGGCTTCGTCGGCAGCCGTGAGCCGACCGCCTTCCTCAAGGTGCGAAGGGCTGTCTCCAGTTCCTTCACCAAGGAGGGGCACGGCTGATGAACGCGAACCCCTCCATGAACGACGCCATCCTGAACGTCGAACACCTGTCGATGAAGTTCGGCGGCCTGGTCGCGATCGGCGACCTGTCCTTCACCGCCAGGCGCGGCGAGATCACCGCGCTGATCGGGCCCAACGGCGCCGGCAAGACCACCGTGTTCAACTGCATCACCGGCTTCTACAAGCCGTCGGAAGGCATGATCACGCTCACCCGGCAGGACGGCTCGATCTACCTGCTCGAACGGTTGCCCAACCATGAGATCCCGGCGCGCGCCAAGGTGGCGCGCACCTTCCAGAACATCCGCCTGTTCTCGGGCATGACGGTGCTCGAGAACCTGCTCGTTGCCCAGCACAACAAGCTGATGAAGGCTTCGGGCTATACGGTGCTCGGCCTGTTCGGCTTCAGCGGTTACCGCAAGGCCTCGGCCGAATCCGTCGAACTTGCCAAGCACTGGCTTGAGAAAGCCGATCTGGTCGACCGCGCCGACGATCCGGCCGGCGACCTGCCCTATGGCGCGCAGCGGCGCCTCGAGATCGCGCGCGCCATGTGCACCGGCCCGGAGCTTTTGTGCCTCGACGAGCCCGCCGCCGGTCTCAATCCAAAGGAATCGGCCGCGCTCAACGACCTGCTGATGGACATCAAGAACAACACCGGCACCTCGATCCTGCTGATCGAGCACGACATGTCGGTGGTCATGCAGATCTCCGATCACGTCGTGGTGCTGGAATACGGCCGCAAGATCTCCGACGGCAATCCGCACTCGGTGCGCACCGATCCGCGCGTCATCGCCGCCTATCTCGGCGTCGACGACGAGGAGGTCGAGACCGTGCTGACCGAAGTCGGCGACGAGGACGTCATCGAGCAACTCGATACCGGTCCCGATGCCGCGCATGGTCCGGGAACATCGTCGTCCTATCTCGCCGGCCCGGTGAGCGACACGGTCGGCCACAGCGAAGGCGAGCGCATCACGGTGTCGAAGGGCGCCTCGAAGGCGGCGCAGGTCGATGCGCGGGCGGCGAGCGTTGCGGCCAAGGCTGTCGCGCCAGCACCTGCTTCGCGGACCAAGCCGGTGGCGAAGCCGGCCACCAAGGCGAGTGTCAAGACAGGGGCCAAGACGCCGGCCGCGAAGGCCGCGGGCATCTCGAACCGCCTGGCGGCGCCCCGCGGCGGCAAGGCCGACAATCTCACCCGCATCAAGGGGATCGGCGCGGTCAACGAGAAGAAGCTCAACGAACACGGCATCTTCCACTTCGACCAGATCGGCGCCTGGAAGAAGGCCGATGTCGAGGCCGTCGAAGCGTATCTCGCCTTTGACGGACGCATCGCCCGCGAAGAATGGGTCAAGCAGGCCACGCTGCTTAGCCAGGGCAAGGACACGGAATTCTCGCGCCGCGTCGACGCCGGCAAGGTGGCGACGAGCCATGCTTCCGGTAAGCAGGCAGCAAAGCCCGCGACAGGAGCGGGCAAGCCCGTTCGGGCCAAGCGCGGAGGGGGCAAGTGATGGCCGGGAAGACGCTGCTCGATATCAAGGGCGTGCAGACCTATTACGGCAACATCCGTGCGCTGAACGGCGTCGACGTCACCGTCAACGAGGGCGAGATCGTGGCGCTGATCGGCGCCAACGGCGCCGGCAAATCGACGCTGATGATGACCATTTTTGGAGCGCCGCGCGCCCGCGCGGGCACCATCACCTTCGCCGGCGCCGACATCACCCAATTGCCGACGCACGAGATCGCGCGCTTGCGCATTGCCCAGTCGCCGGAAGGCCGGCGCATCTTCCCGCGCATGACGGTGATGGAAAATCTGCAGATGGGCGCCAGCCTCGACAACCTCAAGCACTATGACGAGGACGTCGAGAAGGTGTTCGCACTGTTCCCGCGCCTGAAGGAGCGCATCGCCCAGCGCGGCGGCACGCTGTCGGGCGGCGAGCAGCAGATGCTGTCGATCGGGCGCGCGCTGATGGCGCGGCCGAAGCTGCTTCTGCTCGACGAGCCGTCGCTCGGTCTTGCGCCGCTGATCGTCAAACAGATCTTCGATGCCATTCGCGAGCTGAACCGCACGCAGGGGCTGACCGTGTTCCTGGTCGAGCAGAACGCCTTCGGCGCGCTGAAGCTGGCGACGCGCGGCTATGTCATGGTCAACGGCAATGTGACCATGAGCGGCACCGGCAAGGAACTGCTCGCCAACCCGGAAGTGCGCGCCGCCTATCTCGAAGGCGGCCATCACTGAGTTCAGGAGTCCTTACCATGCAAGGCATTCTCTACGAGGAACCGTCCATCTGGCAGTTCTTCTTCGTCACCTGCCTGCTCGGCGGCTGGGCGGCATGGATGACCGGCAAGGCCAGCGCCCAGACCTGGCGCAGCTTCGTCCAGCTGTTCGCCTATCTGCTGGGTCTCGGCATCGGCATCCGCTTCATCCATCATGCGCTGTTCAACGGCACGATGTTCTCGCTGCATTACTATGTCGTCGACACCATCGTACTGATGATCCTCGGCTTCGTCGGCTATCAATACACACGAACCAACCAGATGGTGACACAGTATAATTGGCTCTACGAAAGAGCTTCAATCTTGAGCTGGAAACCGAAAGGTTGACGTTCATCATTAACGCCGTTTCGGGGATGAATCGGCGTGACAAGTGCCTGAAAATCGGCAAACTATGCTTTCTGCGATAAGGGTGGGCATCGCATGAAAGCTTCATCCACGCCCACTCCGTTAATGGGAGCGTTTAAATGAAAAAATCACTTTTGTCCGCCGTCGCCCTGACCGCGCTGATCGCGTTCAGCGGCAATGCGTGGGCTGATCTAATGGTCGGCGTTGCTGGCCCGATCACGGGTCCGAATGCCGCCTTCGGCGCACAGTTGCAGAAGGGCGCGGAGCAGGCGGTCGCCGACATCAATGCGGCGGGCGGCATCAACGGCGAGCAGATCAAGCTCGAAGTCGGCGACGACGTCTCCGATCCGAAGCAAGGCATCTCGGTCGCCAACAAGTTCGTCGGCGACGGCGTCAAGTTCGTGGTCGGCCACTTCAACTCGGGCGTCTCCATTCCGGCGTCGGAAGTCTACGCGGAAAACGGCATCGTCGAGATCACGCCTGCCGCGACCAACCCCCAGTTCACCGAGCGCGGCCTGTGGAACGTGTTCCGCACCTGCGGACGCGATGACCAGCAGGGCGGCATCGCCGGCGGTTATCTGGCGGCCAATTTCAAGGACGCCAAGATCGCCGTCGTGCACGACAAGACCACCTACGGCCAGGGCCTTGCCGACGAGACCAAGAAGGCTATGAACGCCAAGGGCGTGAAGGAAGTCATGTATGAAGGCGTCAATGTCGGCGACAAGGACTTCTCGGCGCTGATCGCCAAGATGAAGGAAGCCGGCGTCTCCATCATCTACTGGGGCGGCCTGCACACTGAAGCCGGCCTGATCATCCGCCAGGCGGCCGACCAGGGCCTCAAGGCGACGCTGGTTTCCGGCGACGGCATCGTGTCGAACGAACTGGCTTCGATCGCTGGCGACGCGGTCGCGGGCACGCTCAACACGTTCGGCCCGGACCCGCGCCTGATCCCGGCCAACAAGGAACTGGTCGAGAAGTTCCGCGCGCAGGGCTTCGAGCCGGAGGCCTACACACTCTACGCCTACGCAGCCATGCAGGCGATCGCCGAGGCAGCCACCTCTGCCAAATCCAACGACCCGCAGGAAGTTGCCAAGGCGCTGCATGAGAAGGGTCCGTTCAAGACCGTGCTCGGCGACCTCTCCTACGACGCCAAGGGTGACCCGACGCTGCCCGGCTACGTCATGTACGAGTGGAAGAAGGGCGACGACGGCAAGTACACCTACGTCCAGAAGATGTAAGCCTGTCCGAATTGACTTCACGGAATGCCCGGCGCCTCGCGCCGGGCATTTTCTTTTACGGAAGCAGCGATCGCGCGTTTATTATCTGGCAAAGATCCTCGTTTTGAGGACAGCGGCGGCTTTCCACTGATGTTCAGCCGTTTGGGGCCACGCTCAAGGCGAAGACTCGGGTTTAAATCGGTTTAACGCGCGTCAAATTTTGTTTGCACTGCAGCATTTTCACGCTAATCATGGCGCCGCTTGCTCTTCCCTTCCGCTGCTGGAGCCCAATCCTTGGCCATCACGAAGATCCTCGTCGCCAACCGGTCCGAAATCGCCATCCGCGTGTTTCGCGCGGCCAATGAACTCGGCCTCAAAACGGTGGCGATCTGGGCCGAGGAGGACAAATATTCGCTGCATCGCTTCAAGGCCGACGAGAGTTACCAGGTCGGGCGCGGGCCGCACCTCAACAAGGATATGGGGCCGATCGAAAGCTATCTCTCGATCGAGGAGGTGATCCGCGTCGCCAGGCTGTCGGGCGCCGATGCGATCCACCCCGGCTATGGACTGCTTTCGGAAAGCCCCGAATTCGCCGAGGCCTGTGCCGAAGCCGGGATCACCTTCATCGGGCCCAAGCCGGAGACGATGCGCCGGCTTGGCAACAAGGTCGCGGCGCGCAATCTGGCCATCGAGGTCGGCGTGCCTGTCATTCCTGCCACCGATCCGTTGCCGGACGACATGGAGGCGGTCAAGAAACTTGCCACGGAGATCGGCTATCCCCTGATGCTGAAGGCTTCGTGGGGCGGCGGCGGCCGCGGCATGCGCGCCATCCGTGCCGAGGCCGATCTCGCCCGCGAGGTCACCGAGGGCAAGCGCGAGGCGAAAGCCGCCTTCGGCAAGGACGAGGTCTATCTCGAAAAGCTGATCGAGCGCGCCCGCCATGTCGAAGTGCAGATCCTGGGCGATACCAGTGGCAATGCGGTGCATCTGTTCGAGCGCGACTGCTCGATCCAGCGCCGCAACCAGAAGGTCGTCGAGCGGGCGCCCGCGCCCTATCTCAGCGAGGAGCTGCGCCAGGAGCTGTGCGGCCATGCGCTGAAGATCGCGCGCGAAACCAGCTATATCGGCGCCGGCACGGTCGAGTTCCTGCAGGACGCCGACACCGGCAAGTTCTATTTCATCGAGGTCAATCCGCGCATCCAGGTCGAGCACACCGTCACCGAACAGGTGACGGGCATCGACATCGTCAAGGCGCAGATCCACATTCTCGACGGCTTCGCCATCGGCACGCCGGAATCGGGCGTTCCAGCACAAAAGGACATCAGGCTGAACGGCCACGCGCTGCAGTGCCGCATCACCACCGAGGATCCCGAGCACAATTTCATCCCGGACTATGGCCGCATCACCGCCTATCGTGGCGCCACCGGCTTCGGCATCCGCCTCGATGGCGGCACCGCCTATTCGGGCGCGGTCATTACCCGCTTCTATGACCCGTTGCTGGAAAAGGTGACCGCATGGGCGCCGACGCCGGCCGAGACCATCGCACGCATGAACCGGGCGCTGCGCGAATTCCGCATCCGCGGCGTGGCCACAAACCTGACTTTCCTCGAAGCGATCATCAATCACCCGAACTTCGCCGACAATTCCTACACGACCAAGTTCATCGACACGACGCCGGAGCTGTTCGAGCAGGTCAAGCGCCAGGACCGCGCCACGAAGCTGCTCAACTATCTTGCCGACGTCAGCGTCAACGGCCATCCCGAGACGCGCGGCCGGCCGCAGTCGAAAGCCGATGCCGCCGCACCCGTGGTGCCCTACCTCAACGGCAATGTGCCCGGCGGCAGCAAGCAGAAGCTTGACGTGCTCGGTCCGGAAAAATTCGCCGCCTGGATGCGCTCGCAAAAAGAGGTGCTGGTCACCGACACGACGATGCGCGACGGCCATCAATCCCTGTTGGCGACGCGTGTGCGCACGCACGATATCGCCGGCATAGCGGGCACCTATGCGCGTGCCCTGCCGCAGTTGCTTTCGCTTGAATGCTGGGGCGGCGCCACCTTCGACGTCGCCATGCGCTTCCTCACCGAGGATCCCTGGGAGCGGCTCTCGCTGGTACGCGAGGCGGCGCCCAACCTCCTGCTGCAGATGCTTCTGAGGGGCGCCAACGGCGTCGGCTACACCAACTATCCCGACAATGTCGTGCAGCATTTCGTCAAACAGGCGGCATCAGGCGGCATCGACCTGTTCCGGGTGTTCGACTGCCTGAACTGGGTCGAGAACATGCGCGTTGCCATGGACGCGGTCGGCGCCGAGGGCAAGCTGATCGAGGCGGCGATCTGCTATACCGGCGATATTCTCGATCCCGCGCGGGCGAAGTACGACCTGAAATATTATGTCGGGCTGGCGAAAGAGCTCGAGGCGGCCGGCGCCCATATCATAGCGGTCAAGGACATGGCCGGGCTGTTGAAGCCGAGCGCCGCGCGCGTGCTGTTCAAGGCGCTGCGCGAAGCGACAGACCTGCCCATCCATTTCCACACGCACGATACATCGGGGCTCTCAGCGGCAACGGTTCTGGCGGCGGTGGAGAGCGGCGTCGACGCCATCGACGCGGCGATGGATGCGTTCTCCGGCAATACCTCGCAGCCCTGCCTCGGCTCTATCGTCGAGGCGCTGAAGGGCACCGAGCGCGATCCCGGGCTCGACCCGCAATGGATCCGGAGGATCTCCTTCTACTGGGAAGCGGTGCGCAACCAGTATGCCGCCTTCGAAAGCGACCTCAAGGGGCCGGCGTCGGAAGTCTACCTGCACGAGATGCCGGGCGGACAGTTCACGAACCTCAAGGAACAGGCGCGTTCGCTTGGGCTGGAGACGCGCTGGCACGAGGTGGCGCAGACCTATCATGACGTCAATCTGATGTTCGGCGACATCGTCAAGGTGACCCCGTCGTCCAAGGTGGTCGGCGACATGGCGCTTATGATGGTCAGCCAGGACCTCACCGTCGCCGACGTCGAGAACCCGGCGAGGGATATCGCCTTCCCGGACTCGGTCGTCTCAATGCTGCGCGGCGATCTCGGCCAGTCGCCTGGCGGCTGGCCGCAGGCGCTGCAGAAGAAAGTGCTGAAGGGCGACAGGCCGATCACGGCGCGGCCGGGCTCGCTGCTCAAGCCGGCAGACCTCAAGGCCAGCCGCAAGGAGATCGAACGGAAGCTCGAGCGCAAGCTCAGCGAATACGAGTTCGCTTCCTGGCTGATGTATCCGAAGGTCTTCTCGGACTTCGCGGCCGCGCAGGAAACCTACGGTCCCGTCAGCGTGCTGCCGACGCCGACCTATTTCTACGGCATGAAGCCGGAAGACGAGGTGTTCGTCGACATCGAGAAAGGCAAGACGCTGGTCGTACGCTGCCAGGCGATCGGCGACGTGGACGACAAGGGCATGGTCACCGTGTTCTTCGAACTCAACGGCCAGCCGCGCCGCGTCAAGGTGCCCGACCGGGCACATGGCGCGTCCGCCGCGAAGGCAAGGCGCAAGGCCGAACCCGGCAACGAGGCGCATGTCGGCGCGCCGATGCCGGGCGTCGTCTCGGCGCTCGCGGTGGCCGCCGGCCAGGCGGTCAAGGCCGGCGACGTCCTGCTCTCCATCGAAGCGATGAAGATGGAAACGGCGCTGCATGCCGAGCGTGACGGCACGGTCGCCGAGGTGCTGGTCAAGGCCGGCGACCAGATCGATGCCAAGGACCTGCTGATCGCCTTCAATTGAGATCTCGCAAGAGAGAGCCACAGACTGTCGGCTTCTGCCGGCAGCCCTGCCAGCCTGTTCGATAACCGCTTGACCCGCCGTCCCCGGTCGGGCATCGAACCGCAGAAATTTGCGGCGGCACGGTTGCCGAGTCGCGGCGAAGCATCGATTTTTTTGGAGAAAAACATGGCCGACGATATCACAGAGACCAGCCAGACTGTTGCCGCCGGCCAGTTGCGTGCCTTCATCGAGCGCATCGAGCGGCTCGAGGAGGAGAAGAAGACCATTTCCGACGACATCAAGGAAGTGTTCGCCGAGGCCAAGGGCACCGGCTTCGACACCAAGGCGATGCGCGCGATCATCCGGCTGCGCAAGAAGGACCAGGCCGAGCGCCAGGAGGAGGAGTCCATCCTGGACCTCTACAAGGCCGCTCTCGGCATGGTGTAAGGCGAGGCATCTCGTGATGTCCGGGGTCGGCGATGAGTGAGTTCGACTTCGGTGGCCGAAGGGCCTCAGAGTTCCGCCAACGCGGCTTCTGGACGCTGTTTGCCGGGCGTCACCCGGAAGAAAGAACCCGGCTGGCGAGGCGAGGGCCCTGGTTCTGGCAGCGCGGGCTGCCGGAATTCGCGCTGGTGCTGTCCATGTATGTGGCGCCGAGCGAGAATGTGGTCGGCGTCTTCTTCGGCCGTAACGAGAAGCTTGGCGCAACCGACGTCTGGGTGCGCCTCAAGCCGTTTCAGCCGGCGATCGAGGAACGGCTGAAGCTCAGGCCGGAGCAGAGCGCACAAAACCTCGGCATCAATTCACAGTGGCGGGTCAACTGCTTTGCCGAGGACAATTGGCCGGCCATGACCGACTGGCTGGTGACCGAATGCTCGCGGTTCGAGTGCGCCGTCACCGAAGTTCTGGGACAGGGATAGACCGCCGATGCTCGCGGATTTCTTCCGCTCGCGTTGGGACGGCCAGGTGCGGCTCGACCGGCTGTTCTGGCGCGATATGGTGCTCGTCGGCACGGCGATCAACGTTGCATCGTCCGTGGCGGCGCTCATTCTGCTGGGGTTGAAGATGCCGCTCGGTCTTGTGCTGGCGGTGCATTTCGCGCCGGTGCCCTACAACATCTTCCTGACTTCGGCCGTCTGGCGGACGGCGGAGCGAACCGGTGGCGCCAAGGCCTCCCTTGCTATGCTGGGTTCGGCGCTCTGGCTGATCGCAACAGTCGTCGTCTGACAATGCTGCACGAAAAAGGGCGGCCGAGGCCGCCCTTCGCAGAAAACATTGGCGAGGCCTCGCTCAGGCCGGCTCGAATCTCAGCGCCACGCCGTTGATGCAGTAGCGCAGCCCGGTCGGCGGCGGGCCGTCCTCGAAGACGTGGCCGAGATGGCTGCCGCAGCGAGCGCAATGGCATTCCGTGCGGACCATGCCGTAGCTGCGGTCGGTCGTGGTCTCGATGGAACCGGGAACGGGGTCGTTGAAGCTCGGCCAGCCGGTGCCGCTCTCGAACTTCAGCTTGGATTCGAACAGCGGCTGGTCGCAGCCGACGCAAAAGAAGGTTCCGGCGCGCTTTTCGTGAAGCAGCGCACAGCTGCCCGGGCGTTCGGTGCCATGGTTGCGCATGACGGCATATTGCTCAGGCGTCAGCCGGGCGCGCCATTCGGCGTCGGTGCGGGTGACAGGATAGGTGTGGGTGTCCATGCAGAAAACTCCTCGGCCTTGACGGCTCATTGTTGATCGCAATGTCTATTCGCAACAAGATAGGCGTTTGTTACGAGATTTGCCCGCATTTTCGAGCGTGCCTTCTGCAATCCTCATGCGATCGCCGTGAGATAGCGCGCAACGGAGGCCGCCAGCGCCTGTTTCGCGCCACCGATAATGTTCTGGTTCCACCACGCGCCGTAGATGTCATCGAATGTGAAAGGCTCCAGCGCGGCCGCGATGCGGCGCACGGCGGCCGCATTGAGCGGGATGTAGTTGGGATAGCTGTACATGAAGCTGACGTGGCGGCGGGTCGGCGTCACCTGCAAGATATCGCCGGCCAGGAGAGCATTGCCGCCTTCGCGCTTCCAGTGCAGCACCTGGCCGCCGGCAAAGTGGCCGCCGCAGCGGATGAGCGTCAACGCCGGGTTCAGGTCCAGTGTCTCGCCTTGCCAGCTGACGATCGACGGGTGTGGCCGCATGATCCACTGCCGGTCGTCGTCATGGAGATAGATCGGCACGCCGCCAAACGCCTCGCTCCATTCGACCATCACCGAATAGTAGTGGCAGTGCGAGATGGCGATCCCGGCAAGGCCGCCGCGGCGATTGATCTCGGCCACCGCCTCGTCGGTCACCATCGAGATGCAGTCCCACAGAACGTTGCCGTGCGGCGTCTGCGTCAGCAGCGCCCGCTGACCGATGGCGAAGCGCGGCTCGATGCCGAAGGCGAGAACGCCGGCATCGCCCTTCATCACAAGCCGATGCCCGGCCGCGAGCTCTTCCGGTGTGGTCCAGGCCTGGCCTTCCCAGCGCACATATTGCCGCTCGTCCTCGCAGATCGGACAGTGCTGTGGGGGCGCTTCGCTCTGCGCGAACTGGACACCGCATTGCAGGCAGAGGAAACAGGTCATGGAACCTCCCGTCATTTTCCCGGCTCAATGCTTGCGCGACAATTGCTTGGTGGCGCTTTCCAGTCCGGCGAGCGTCAGCGGAAACATGCGGCCGCCGAACATGTCGCGGATCATAGCGATCGAATGGGTGAACCCCCAGTTCTTCTGGCTCTCGGGGTTCAGCCATACCGCGTTCGGCCACTGCCGCAGCAGACGGCCGAGCCAGACGGCGCCCGCCTCCGGGTTCCAGTGCTCGACCGAGCCACCGGGATGCGCGATCTCGTAAGGGCTCATCGAGGCATCGCCGACCACGATCACCTTGTAGTCAGGCCCATATTTGTGGAGGAGATCGAAGGTCGGGATCGTCTCGGCATGGCGGCGGCGATTGTCCTTCCACACGCCCTCGTAGAGGCAGTTGTGGAAATAAAAATATTCGAGCTGGCGGAATTCGGCGCGGGCGGCCGAGAACAATTCCTCGACGCTTCTGATGTGGTCGTCCATCGAGCCGCCGACATCGAAGAACATCAAAAGCTTCACCGCGTTGCGCCGCTCTGGCCGCGTCTTGACGTCGAGATAACCGTGCTCGGCGGTGGCGTGGATGGTGCCGGGCAGGTCGAACTCCTCCTCGGCGCCTTCACGCACCCAGCGGCGCAGCCGCTTCAGCGCGATCTTGATGTTGCGGGTGCCGAGCTCGACGGCGTCGTCGAAATTCCCGAACTCGCGCCTGTCCCAGACCTTCACGGCCCGGCGGTTGCGGCTCTCATGCTGGCCGATGCGCACGCCTTCGGGATTGTAGCCATAAGCGCCGAAAGGCGAGGTGCCGCCAGTGCCGATCCATTTCGAGCCGCCTTGGTGGCGGCCTTTCTGTTCCTCGAGCCGCTGCTTCAGCGTCTCCATCAGCTTCTCGAAACCGCCGAGCGCCGCGACCAGCTTTTTCTCCTCCTCGGTCAGGTGCTTTTCGGCCAGCCGGCGCAGCCATTCCTCGGGGATATCAGCGACGTTGACGGCATTCGGACCGCTGAGCGCCTCCACACCCTTGAAGATATGCGCGAACACCTGGTCGAAGCGGTCGATATGGCGTTCGTCCTTCACCAGCGCGGCGCGAGCGAGGTAGTAAAAACCTTCGACGTCGTAGTCGACCAGCCCGGCTTCCAACCCCTCCAGCAGCAACAGGTATTCCCTGAGCGAAACGGGAACGCGCGCTGCCTTCAGTTCGAGGAACAAGGGGATGAACATTTTCTATCTATAGAAGATCATATTCGATGAAGCCGGTGCGGCGCGCGACATAGTCATAGAGCTTGCGCGCCGTGGTGTTGGTTTCGTGCGTCATCCAGTAGACGTTCCTGACGCCGATCTTGCCGGCTTCCTGCTTCACGGCTTCGATCAGCGCAGCGCCAATCCCCTTGCCGCGCACTTCGGGGTCGGCGAACAGATCCTGCAAGTAGCAGTTGTTCTTCTCGGACCAGCAAGAGCGATGGTACAGGTAATGGGTGAGGCCGACAGCCTTGCCGTCGAGGACGGCGATAAAGCCCTTCGGTTCGAACTCGCCTTGCGTGAACAGGCGCTTCCAGGTGACCTCGTAGACCTCTTGGGGCAGCTTCGTCTCGTAGAAAGCAAGGTAAGCGGTCCAAAGCCGGCGCCAGTCGGCGTGGTCGGATTCTGTGAGCGGGCGGATAGTGATCTCGGCCATTTCGTTCCCTCTGAAGTCTGGAACCCAATCCATACCAACAGAATCGGGATCAGGAACACCCTTGCCTATCCCGCCGGCGAATTATACTCGCGAAAAGCGGTCGCGAGCATGTGCAGCGCCTCTCGTGCCCTTGGCGCCAAGCCGTGCGAATGCAAAACGATCTCGGAAGGGGGAATTGGCGGCAGGCCGAGTTTGCGGCCCACCTCGACCAGGCCGGGCGGCGCGACACGGTAGGCGAGCGCAGCGACGGCGAAGCCGGCCGACACCGCGATATTGACGGCTGCGCCGCCGCCGCCCACGAAAGCCTCGTTCCAGGCAATGCCTGCCTTATCCAGCGTCTCGACAGCTCTCACGCGGTCAGGGCAATTGCATACGGTGCTTAGCAGCGCCAGGCGCAATGGCGTTCCCGGCCGCCATTCGAAGGCCGGGGCGGCGAACCAGCCATATTGAGTGCGCGACAAGGCTTCGCCGCGGCGGCTGTCGTCTTCCTGATGGACAATCACCGCATCGAGCTCACCGCGATCGAAAGCCTCCTCCAGCATGGAGCTCGTATCGATCCTGATGTTGAGCGCGAGCGACGGATCATGGGCATGCAACTGGGCTATCAATATGGACAGCTCAGGCCCGGCGACGTGATCGACAAAGCCGAGAGCAAGCCGACACGGCGCGTCGGAAAATTCCGTAACGGCTCGTTCGTGGGCGGCAAGGAATTCACGCGCCGCCGGGAGAAAAGCCGCTCCCCTTGCCGAGAGGGCCACGCGGCGCGGCGTTCGTTCGATCAGACGCGCGCCGAGCTTCTCTTCCAGCCGACGCAGCTTAACGCTGATCGTCGCCTGGGTGCTGCCCAGCGCGGCAGCCGCACGCGTGAAGCTCTGCAGGTCGGCCACCATGACGAAGGTCCGCACGGCATCGACGTCAAGACTGGTCATCTCTAATCATTCCATTTTGTCATTTCTGAAATAGAAACGCATAGTCTTTTTTCATGATGGGGGGTCATTTAAGTCATGTCGACCGCTGTGTGAAGAGCGACGCTCGCAGCCACTTCCGAATGCTCCGACTGAAAGTGACCGACATGACGTTTCCAATCGACCGAAACACCGTTGCTCTTGCGGGGGTCTGCCTCGCCTCGCTGCTGTTCGGCCTCGAAATCTCCAGCGTCCCGGTGATCCTGCCGAAACTGGAAACCGTGCTTGGCGCTGATTTCAAGGATCTGCAATGGATCATGAATGCCTACACCATTGCCTGCACCACGGTGTTGATGGCGACGGGGACATTGGCCGACCGTCTCGGCCGCAAACGCGTGATGGTGGGCACCACCGTCGCCTTTGGCCTCGCCTCCCTGCTATGCGGTCTCGCAACGAGCGCTCCGCTGCTGATCATCGCCCGGTTTCTTCAGGGCCTGGCGGGCGGAGCGATGTTTACCTGCAGCGTGGCGGTGTTGTCCCACCAGTTTCAAGACGGCAGTGAACGCGGCAAGGCCTTCGTCGCCTGGAGCGTCGTCTCGGGCATCGGCCTTGGCTTCGGCCCCGCCATTGGCGGATTGATTGTGACGCTGTCGAGTTGGCAATGGGTGTTCCTCATCCATGTGCCGCTTGGCGTTCTTGCCTTGGCTTTCATCGGCGCCGGTGTCACCGAATCGCGCGATCGCAACGCGCAGAAGCTTGACCGGGCCGGCATACTGACACTGTCGTTCGCGGTGTTCGGCTTCTCCTATCTGATCACGCAAGGGGCCGATCTGGGCGCTGGCGCGCGCATCGGCGTGGCAAGCGCGGCCGTGCTGGCCTTCGTCGCGTTCCTCGTAGCCGAGAAGATCAATCCCTATCCGATGTTCGATTTCTCCGTTTTCCGCATCCGCCAATTCTCGGGAGCGATCATGGGCGGCATCGGCATGAATTTCAGCTACTGGCCGTTCATCATCTATCTGCCGATCTATTTTTCGGGGGTCCTCGGTTACGACAGCACCACGACCGGGCTGTTGCTGCTCGTCTACACGCTCCCTTTCATGCTGATGCCGTCGATCGCCGAGCGCCTGCGGGCACGCTATCAGGCGCGGGTGGCGATCCCGCTCGGCTTGTTGACATTGGGGGTCGGTTTCATCGCCATGTGGATAGGTTCCGGGCTCGAGGGCAACTGGCTGACCATGCTGCCCGGCACGCTGATCGCCGGCATCGGCATCGGCCTGACCAATTCGCCGACCACCAACACCACGACCGGCTCGGTGTCACCCGATCGTGCCGGCATGGCGTCCGGCATCGATATCAGTGCGCGGCTGATCACCCTTGCCATCAACATCGCGGTGCTGGGACTGCTGCTGACGCAAGGGATCGTTTCTTATCTGCGCAACGCATTCGGCACGGCTATCGACCCGAACGAACTGCGCGCCCTGGCGGAGAAGATCGCAGCCGGCAATCTCGACGGCCTGGCGCAATACTCGCCCAAGCTTGCGACCCTCGACCCGACGGGCGCCATCGTTCATGCCTCCCTGGTCAACGGTTTTGGCTGGGTCATGCTCTATAGCGGGATCGGCGTTCTGGCTCTTGCCGTCATCAGCTTTGCTATCTTCGGTCCAAAACATGTCGCGCCGCAGCAGCGAAGCGGGCGTCCTGCGCAGGGTGCTGGCAAGGTGCGCTCCTAGCAATGCCTTGCGGCTCGGCCTCAGGACGCCGAGCCGCTCGTCACCCTTGCCGTCTCGCCATGAAGGCCAGCCGTTCGAACAGATGCACGTCCTGCTCGTTCTTCAGCAGTGCGCCATGCAGCTTGGGCAGCGCGTTCTTCGGGTCGGCGCGCAGATCCTCGGGCGCGATGTCGTCGGCGACCAGCAGCCTTATCCAGTCGAGCGCCTCGGAGGTCGACGGCTTCTTCTTCAGTCCCGGCACGTCGCGGATTTCGTAGAACTGAGTGAGCGCCGCCCGCACCAGATTCTGCTTGATGCCGGGATAATGCACATCGACGATCCTGTGCAGCGTCTCGACGTCGGGAAAGCGGATGTAGTGGAAAAAGCAGCGACGCAGGAAGGCGTCGGGCAGTTCCTTCTCGTTGTTGGAGGTGATGATGACGATCGGCCTCACCGCGGCGCGGATCGTCTCGCCGGTCTCGTAGACGAAGAACTCCATCCGGTCGAGTTCCTGCAAGAGGTCGTTGGGAAATTCGATATCGGCCTTGTCGATCTCGTCGATCAGAAGCACAACCTTCTTGCCGGCGGCGAAGGCTTCCCACAATTTGCCGCGCTTGATGTAGTTCTTGATATCGTTGAACCTGGTATCGCCAAGTTGGCTGTCGCGCAGCCGCGACACTGCATCGTACTCGTAGAGGCCTTGCTGCGCCCGCGTCGTCGATTTGACGTGCCATTCCATGAGTTCCAGCCCGAGTGCCGCCGCCACTTGCCTGGCAAGCTCCGTCTTGCCGGTGCCGGGCTCACCTTTGACCAGCAAGGGCCGTTCCAGCGCGATCGCCGCGTTGACCGCCACCATCAGATCCTTGTCGGCGACGTAGGCCGCCGTGCCTTCGAAACGCATTTTTGCTCCTTGGTTCAGTACGGACGACCGTAAGGAGACGGCTTGGCCCATGCAAGGGTGGGTTGGCGGCGGCGAAGTGTGAAGCCGGCAGGGCAAGAGCGCCAACTCTCTGGCGCCAAGTCTCTGGCGCTTGGGAGGGCATCGGCCTATATTGGGGCTGACGGTCTGCGCTTCCCGGCAGGAGACACTTTTCCCCGGGGCCTTAACGATCCTTAGGGAGCTGTCCCTGGGAAGACCCGTGGGTTTTCTCACACGGCGCCCACCTACTTTGTAGGCACCCGGGATCGACTTCTCCACCGGTTGTGTGGATCGTCACTTATTCGCCACATCCACGTATTTCGTGGATCATGCGATGGAAAACGTCGCTCCCAAAACGTCCATTCAGGTCTGGCTTTTTCTAGCGTCTGCGCATGGCATCCTCAAAAGACCTGAAAAAACAGCTGCGCAAGGAAGCACTTGGCCGCCGCGACGCGCTCGATGAATTCTGGCGGGTGGAAGTCGCGCTCGATATGGCCGAAACCGCGCGCGACCAGCTTGCCATCGAGCCAGGCCAAATCGTGTCCGGCTTCTGGCCAATGCGCTCGGAAGTCGATGTCCGGCCGCTGATGTTCGCCTTGCGCGAAAAGGGCGCACGGCTCTGCCTTCCGGCGATCCTCGACAAGACGACCATCGTCTTTCGCGAATTGGTACGCGGCGCGCCGATGATCGATATGGGATTTGGCACCGTCGGGCCGCATGAGGAGGCCGAAGTTCTTGACCCCTCCGTCATGCTGGTGCCGCTCGCCGGCTTCGACGCGCGCGGCCACCGCATCGGTTACGGCGCGGGCTATTATGACCGTGCGATCGCCAAGCTTGTCGACAAGGGGCATGCGCCCCGGCTGATCGGCATTGCTTTCGACTGCCAGGAAGTGACGATGGTTCCCAATGAGGACCATGACGTCATCATCCCGGAAATACTCACCGAGAGCGGGTTGCGCCGGTTCGAGCCAGAATTGTAGATAGTTCTTTGGAACGCATGATCTTTGCCGAAAGTCATGCCACTTTTCGGGGTCAAGCGTGATGAGACTTCTCTTCCTCGGCGACATGGTCGGCAAGACAGGCCGCACGGCGGTGTGGGAGCAATTGCCGGGCCTGATCTCGGACTTCAAGCTCGATTTCGTCATCGTCAACGGCGAAAACGCGGCCGGCGGCTTCGGCATCACCGAGGAGATTTTTCGCGAGACCATCGCGGCCGGCGCCGATGTCGTCACCACCGGCAACCATGTCTGGGACCAGCGCGATGCGCTCGCCTTCGCGCCGCGCGAAGAGCGCTTCCTGCGCCCCTCGAATTTTCCCAAGGGTACGCCAGGGCGCGGCTCGGGCGTCTACATCGCCAGGAGCGGCGCGCGCGTGCTGGTCGCCAACATCATGGGCCGGGTGTTCATGCATCCCGAGCTCGACGATCCCTTCCAGGCTGGCGAGCGCGAGCTTGCCGCCTGTCCGCTCGGCGAGCAGGCGGATGCCGTGGTCATCGACTTCCACGCCGAGGCGACCTCCGAAAAAATGTGCTTCGCGCATTTCGTCGACGGTCGCGCCAGCCTCGTGGTCGGCACTCACACCCACCAGCCGACCGCCGATCACCATATCCTCAATGGCGGCACCGGCTACATTTCCGACGCGGGCATGTGCGGCGATTATGATTCGTCGCTCGGCATGGACAAGGAGGAGCCGCTCAACCGGTTCCTGTCGAAAGTGCCGAAGGGGCGTTTCGAGGCGGCGACCGGACCCGCGACCTTGTGCGGCGTCGGCGTTGATATTTCCGACCGCACGGGGCTGACCGAGAAGATCGCGCCGTTTCGCCGCGGGCCGCGGCTCGAGGAAACGGCGCCGTCCTTCTGGACGTGACATTGATATAGGGGCTCTCAATACCTAACTGCCGGCGACACTGCTCTAGATCGTAGAGGGGACGACCTCCATGCAGCTTATCGAGTTCCTGGCGCCGCACTTCGCCTTCGTGTCCGATCCCACCGCCTGGGTCGCGCTGTTGACCCTGGTGGTGCTCGAGATCGTGCTCGGCATCGACAACCTGATCTTCATCTCGATCCTGACCAACAAGCTGCCGGAAGCACAGCGAGCCCGCGCCCGCCGGCTCGGCATCTCGGCGGCGCTCGTCATGCGGCTGGTGCTGCTCGCCACCATCTCGATCATCGTCCAACTGACGGCGCCGGTCTTCACCGCCCTTGGCCACGGCTTTTCCTGGCGCGACCTGATCCTGATCGCCGGTGGCCTGTTCCTGGTGTGGAAGGCGACCAAGGAGATCCATCACACGGTCGACCCCGACGACCACCAGGACACGATGCTGGGCGAGACCGTGCAGATGAGCCTTGCCGGCGCCATCTTCCAGATACTGCTTCTCGACCTTGTCTTCTCCATCGATTCCATCATTACCGCCGTCGGCATGACCGACGAGATCGCCATCATGTACATCGCCGTCATCGTGGCGGTTACGGTGATGATGCTGGCGGCTACGCCGTTGGCGAACTTCATAGCCAGGAACCCGAGCATCGTCATGCTGGCGCTGGGCTTCCTGTTGATGATCGGCATGACGCTGATCGCCGACGGCATGGGCTACCATGTGCCCAAGGGTTATATCTACGCGGCGATGGGTTTTTCGGCGCTCGTCGAAGGCCTCAACATGCTGGCGCGGAACCGCAAGAAGGCGAAGTCCGGCGGCGGGCATTGAGCCTGACGACATGGCCAATGCCGAGTTCAGGCTGACTCTTACGAAATTGTACGTACAATATCGTAATCGATGGTGCTGCTTTGCGGTTCGAATGGGATGCTGAAAGAGCCAGGCGCAAACTTGCCAAGCTCGGCATCGGATTCGATCTCGCGCAGAAGGTGTTCGATGATCCGCTTTATCTCATCGTGCCCGACCGGTTTGAAGATGGTGAGCAGCGTTGGCACGCTATCGGGACGATCGATGCCGTAGTGGTCATGCTGGTTGTACACACATATCCTGATCGCGAAGATGAGGAACGAGTTAGGATTGTTGGTGCCCGGAAAGCGACAGCGCATGAAAGGAGGCGCTATGAGCAAGAAGGACCTTAGTCAGGATCAGCGCAACCAGCTCGCCAAGCTGGCTGGTTTGCCTGACAGCGAAATTAATACTTCCGACATCCCAGAAGTTCCGGCGGAGAATTGGATTCATGCTCGTCGTGGACATCTTTACAGACCACTCAAGCAGCCAGTGACAATCAGACTCGATGCTGACGTGCTATCGTGGTTCAAGGAGCATGTCGGGGGTGGTGGTTACCAGACCGAAATCAATCGTGTGCTCCGCCATCACGTGATCGAGCAGGAAAAGCGTAAAACCTGAGCCGGTTCAACTCCCCGGTGCGCCCTTCGGGTGACGGTCGCCGATCAGGCCTAGTGTCAGGCCTTGTTCGAGCCAGGCCTTGGCGCCGGCCAGAACGAGCGTGAAGCCGCCGGTTGAATCGACCGCCTGTTTCACCTGTTCGTCGCCATTGCCGGCAAAGCCGAAATTGTGGACCTCCAGGAAGGTCGCGTCACCTGGCATTTCGGTGAAGGTCCAGATCACCGTGGTCGGCGGATCGCTCCATTGCATGACGATCTTTTCGTTGGCGACGATCTCGCTGACGACCACGGTCGTCGAGACGCCATACATGCGCCACTCCCATTGAACCGGCTTGCGGCCGTCCAACCTGCCGCTGGAATGGGTGAACCAGAATTTCGTGGTGATCTCCGGGTTGACGATGGCCTCGAAAACGTCGGAGACCGGCCGCCGGATCATCATGGCGGCTTCGGCCGTCGGTGTCTCGCGGATTTCCATAGCGTTCTCCCCTGCCGAATACGCCTTCACCAGGCGTCGGGCTCCCGCACCATGTGAACGATGTTGGCGGGGCTGGTGATCCAGAAACCGCGGAAGCCTTCTCCCAGCGGCTCGATGGCGTCGCATCGCTCGACGCCGACCTTGGCGAGATGATCGGCGGCGCCCGGGAAATCCCCGGTGAACAGTCCCAGCCAGATCTCGGCTTGGCCCGGTCCTGCTATGGCAGATTGATCTGCCAGGAAACGCCGAACCTGTCGTTCAGCCAGGCGAAACGGCGGCTGAAACCGTAATTGCCGGTCGGCATCAGAAACGTGCCGTCTTTGGACAAGGCCTCGACGATGCGCTCCAGCTCTTCTTCGGTGGAACAGTCGACGAAGAGCGAGACCGACGGCGTGAAGGTGAAGGCGTGCTGTACCGGGCTGTTGAAGATCATGACCTCCGTGCCGCCGATGGATGCGCGAGCCAGCTTGACTGCCCCTTCGGGTCCGTCCTCGCCTGCACCGTAGCGCGTGAGGTCGAGGACGCGGCTATCCGGAATGGTCTCACAATAGAAGGCCATTGCTTGCTCGGCCTTGCCTTCGAACATCAGGAACGGGGTTACTTTCACGGCAGGCCTCCCTTCGCTCAAATGTTGGTCTCGTTGGCAGGCTCGCCCTTTATCTCGCTGCGGTAGTAGCCTTCGCGCAAATTGATGCCGTGTTCGACATAGGCCTTCATGCAGGCCAGCATCTGCGACCAGCCCTCGCAATTGAGATAGGACTTCTTCAGGCCGACCGCGTCCTCGTGCCAGCCGGCCTCGGCGATGGTGACGAAAGTGCCGCCGTCGTCGAGCGGCTCGAAATTCATCTCGATGCGGGTCTTGTAGGCCGGCTTTCCCTCTTCGTCGGTGGCATCCCAGCGCAGCACGATGCGGCTGTCCCTGACGATTTCGTCTACTTCGACCGGCACCTTGCCCCACCACACGACATTGGCGCCCGACACCAAGGGCGCGCTGGCACCGCCGATAGTGGTGAAATAGGAGCTGAGCTTCTTCGGATTGACGACCGCGTCGAAGACGTCGGCGACCGGTTTGCCGATGCGTCCTGAAACCCTGAATCCAAGAGACATATCCACAGCTCCTTCCTTGATTGATAGGAGTTTATGTTATAAAAAAATAACATGTCAAGCCGATCGCAAGACGACAATGTTTTCAAGGCGCTGGCGCATCCGCGCCGGCGCGAGATGCTGGATCTGCTGAAGGACGCGCCAAAGACGACCGGCATGCTGTGCGAGGCGTTTTCCGATGTCGACCGCTGCACCGTCATGCTGCATCTCAAAGTGCTGGAAGAGGCCGATCTCATCGTGGCGCGGCGCGAGGGGCGCGAGCGCTGGAACCATCTCAACGCGCTGCCGATCAAGCAGATTCACGACCGCTGGATCAGCCAGTACGCCGGCCATGCGCTTAGCATCATAGACCGGCTGAAATCCGATCTGGAGGGGTGAACGGCCGTCACGGCTTTGCCGTGCGTGGTAAAGCGCGGCGCGGCTGGACGAATTGAGCCGATTTATCTATAAGCCGGCCATTCCGACAAAGAGCGCCATACGTCCATTCGGACGCAGCAGGGACGTTCTGACATTTTGAATTCGAGCATTGCGGAAGGCGGTCATGCATCTCGCCGCGCGATGCTCTAGCCGAACACGACAGGGGTGCCATGGCTGGCCATTCACAGTTCAAGAACATCATGCACCGCAAGGGCCGTCAGGACGCGGTGCGGTCGAAAATGTTTTCCAAGCTGGCGCGCGAAATCACCGTCGCGGCCAAGAGCGGGACCCCCGATCCGTCGATGAATCCGCGCCTGCGCCTTGCCGTGCAGAACGCCAAGGCGGTGTCGATGCCGAAGGACAATATCCAGCGCGCCATCAACAAGGCGTCGATGGGCGACGCCGAAAATTACGAAGCCGTGCGTTACGAGGGCTACGGTCCCGGCGGCGTCGCCGTGATCGTCGAGGCGCTGACCGACAATCGCAACCGCTCGGCTTCGAATGTGCGCGCCGCCTTCACCAAGGCCGGTGGGGCGATGGGCGAAACCGGCTCGGTGTCGTTCATGTGGGATCGGGTCGGCGAAATCTATTATCCGGCATCGGCCGGCAGCGCCGACAAGGTCATGGACGCCGCGATCGAAGCCGGCGCCGATGACGTGGAGTCGGACGAGGAAGGCCACACCATCTATTGCGCCTTCGAAAACCTCGGCGAGGTGTCGAAGGCACTCGAAGCCTCTCTCGGCGAGGCGGAATCGGTGAAGCCGATCTGGAAACCGCAGAACAATATTCCGGTCGACGAGGAACGCGCCCAGTCGCTGATGAAGCTGGTTGCCACGCTCGAGGACGACGATGACGTTCAAAGCGTCTACGCCAATTTCGAGGTCGACGAGGAGACCATGGCCAAGCTCAGCGCTGCGTGAGCAAAGCCTGACATGATCGAAAAACCGCTGCCCACCATCCGCATCACCTATTGCACGCAGTGCCAGTGGCTGCTGCGTGCCGGCTGGATGGCGCAGGAACTGCTATCGACATTCGGCACCGATCTGGGCGAGGTGACGCTGGTGCCCGGCACCGGCGGCGTCTTCACCATATCGTGCAACGAGGTGCTGGTCTGGGACCGCAAGCGCGACGGCGGCTTTCCGGATGCGGCAAAACTCAAGCAACTGGTGCGCGACGTCATCGACCCGGACCGCGATCTCGGTCATTCCGACCGCAAGGCGAAGAGCTGAGACTTCCCGCAGAAGCCGGACGTCATTTTCCTCGCCTCTGCCCGAAAATCGCGCCGATCCCGGCGCCGATTGCTATGCCCATGCCGATGCCGACGGCAGGGTCATCCATCGCTGCGCCACAGACAGCGCCGAGGCCGATCCCCGCGGCAATGCCCAAGGCCATGGTGGAATACGGGTCGTTCACGGCGCTTCTCCCGATAAACACGCCTCGGTCGCCGCGATGCCGAACGCGGCGGACCGAGACACGTCAACGCGCGGCGAACCAGAAGGATGCCAGCGCGGCGATGGCGGTGATGGCGCGCACGTGGTTCCACATCACCCAGTCCCTGAGATAGGTGGTCCATACAGCAGCGCCGTTGCTGCTGGCCGGATCGATGGCGGCCAGCGCGTCGTTGAGCGGCACGTTGAAAACCATCGTCACGATCGGGTTGCCGACGAGATAGATGACTGCGCCGGCCAGCAGCCAGAAGGAGCCTGGCTGCTGCCAGCCGATGATGGCGCCGGCGATCAAGACAAGGCAGATCAGGCCGGTGCCGAACAAGGCGGTCATGAACATCGGCGTGATGACGGTGATGTTGATCGAGTTCATGGCGGCGATACCGCCCGCGGCAGGCAGGCGAGCCATTGCCGGCATGACGAAGTTGGAAAAGGCGAAGAACACGCCGCCAACAACGCCCGAGCCGATAGCGGCGATGAAGATGAGGGTGGGAAGTAATTTCGGGATCATGTCAGTTGCTCCAGATGCCGGTTGCGGCGGTTTCAGTCGCAATGGGCAGAAAAGTTTTGGGGGGTGGCCGGGCACCTGTTCGACGCCTTCAAATCAATTATCCCGTCTGCTTCTTTCAAAACATGAGAAATCCTCATATTTGCAAAACGTGATAAACCCTCGTATTTTGCGAGTCAAGTCATTTCTGGGTGGCATTGCCGCCCGGCATCTGTTGAAGAGCCATGGAAAAAACCGCCACGTCCCCACCGGAACAGGTCGCCACGCCACGCCGCGCGCCGAGCCAGCAGCGCAGCCGTGAACGGGTCGAGCGCATGCTCGCCGCCGCCTCGGCGCTGATTGCGGAGCAAGGCAGCGATGCCATGCGCATGGGCGAGGTGGCGGAGCGGGCTGGGGTGTCGATCGGCTCGCTCTACCAGTTCTTCCCCGACAAGCGGGCGATCGTCTGGGCGCTGGCCGAGCGCTACACCGCCGAAAGCCAGGCCTGCATTTCAGCCGCGCTCAAGGACGTCGGCGACGCCGAGGGCCTTCGGCGGGCGTTCTCGGAACTGGTGGACATTTATTACCACCTGTTCCTGGCGGAGCCGGTGATGCGCGATATCTGGTCGGGCACGCAGGCCGACAAAGCGCTGCGCGAACTGGAGCTTGCCGACAGCCGTGCGAACGCCGAATTTCTCACTGCGGCGCTCAAACGCCTGCGGCCCGATGCCGATGCCGTCGCGCTGGAGACGACGGCGTTTCTCGTCTGGCAGATGGGCGAGGCCGCCATGCGGCTGGCGATCTCGGTCGAGCGGAAGGAGGGCGACAGGCTGGTCGCCGCCTACAAGCGCATGGCGCTCAGGGAATTGCTTGCGGAATAGGATGCTCTCACCCTCCCCTCGTGGGGAGGGTCGCTGCGAAGCAGCGGGGTGGGGGCAGCGCCGACCCACCCGACCTTCGGTCCGACCTCCCACACGGGACCGACAAGGGGGAGGTGGAGGCAAGCGCCAGCGTGAAGGGACGTGCATTGGCCAACAAAAAACCCGCCACGAGGACGGGTTCTCTGGTCAGCGAAAAGCTGATGGGGCCTAGAGGCCGAAACCTTCGAAGCGCTTCTTGAACTTCGACAGGCGGCCGCCGCGGTCGAGCAGGGTCTGCTGGCCGCCGGTCCAGGCCGGGTGCGTGGTCGGGTCGATGTCGAGGTTCATCGTATCGCCTTCCTTGCCCCAGGTCGAACGGGTCATGTACTCGGTGCCGTCGGTCATGACGACCTTGATGGTGTGGTAGTCGGGATGGATATCGGTCTTCATGGCTCGGTTCCTGGTTTGCCGGGTGCGGCTGACGGGCTGAAAGCCTGCGTCGATGCGCCCCTTTTTAAAACTCGAAGCCGCAGCTATTGAGGAGCCACGGCTTCTAAAACGGTCGGCGAGCCTATACATCAGCCGGAATTGAATCACAAGGCCGCGGCAAGCGCATATTGAGGCGCATAGCTGAAGGCGGCCAAGAGGAAAGACCAGGATGGCGCAAACCAGCAGCGCAGACGAGCGCCGGCGCTCGCTCAAGCCGCTCAGGCGCCTGTTTCCCTACATCGGCCGCTACCGCACATTGGTGGCGGGCGCCGTCATCTCGCTGATCGTCGCGGCGGTGACGACGCTGGCGCTGCCGCTGGCGGTACGGCGCATGATCGATCATGGTTTCACGCCGTCCGGTTCCTCCTTCATCGCCGAATATTTCGCCGCGCTGGTGGCGATGGCCGCGCTGCTGGCGGCGGCATCGGCGGGCCGCTACTATTTCGTCATCACGCTCGGCGAGCGCGTCGTCGCCGATATCAGGCGCGATGTCTTTGCCCATGTGACGAAACTGTCGCCGGCCTTCTTCGACACTGCCCAGTCGGGCGAGATCGTGTCGCGGCTCGCCGCCGACACCACGCAGGTCAAATCGGCGGTCGGGGCGACCGCTTCGGTGGCGCTGCGCAATGTCATCCTTGGCCTCGGCGCGGTCGCGATGATGGTTTTCACCAGCCCGAAACTGTCCGGGCTGGTCATCGCAGCCATTCCAATCATCGTGCTGCCGCTGGTCGCCTTCGGCCGCTCGGTGCGGCGCAAGTCAAGACAGGCGCAGGACACGCTGGCCGATGCCACCGCCTATGCCAGCGAGCAGATCGGCGCGGTGCGCACATTGCAGGCCTTCACCAATGAGACGCTGGTCACCGGGCGTTTTTCGGGTGCCGTCGAGGCCGCCTTCGAGGCCGCGCGCGCCTCGATCTTCGCGCGCTCGTTCCTCACCTTCTTCGCCATCTTCACGATTTTCTCCTCGGTCGTGGCGGTGCTGTGGTTCGGCTCGCGCGACGTGCTCGACGGCAATCTGTCGCCGGGCACGCTAGGCCAGTTCCTGCTCTATTCGGTATTCGCCGCCGGTGCGCTCGGCGCGCTATCGGAGGTCTGGGGCGAATTGGCCCAGGCAGCAGGTGCCGCCGAACGGCTGACCGAAATCCTCGCCGAGGAGCCGGCGATCGTGGCGCCTGCCAATCCCAGGCCGCTGCCGGTGGCGAGCAAGGGAGCGATCAGCTTCGAGGCCGTGTCCTTTTCCTACCCGGCCCGGCCCGACCGCGCCGCCGTCCACGGCCTGAGCTTCTCGGTCAAGCCTGGCGAGACGGTGGCGATCGTCGGTCCCTCGGGAGCGGGCAAGAGCACGGTGTTCTCGCTGATCCTGCGCTTCTACGATCCGGAGACCGGCAGGATCCTGATCGACGGCGTCGACATCCGCGAAGCCGACCCCCTTTCGATACGGCAGCGCATCGCCATCGTGCCGCAGGACGTCACCATCTTCGCGGCCAGCGCGCGCGACAATATCGGCTTCGGCCGGCCGGGCGCCAGCGAGTCAGAGATCGAAGCGGCGGCAAAGGACGCGCTGGCCGACGAATTCATCCTCAAGCTCGAGAAGGGCTATGACAGCCAGGTCGGCGAGCGCGGCGTGACGCTGTCGGGCGGGCAACGCCAGCGGGTGGCGATCGCCCGCGCCATCCTGCGCGACGCGCCGATTCTGTTGCTCGACGAGGCGACCTCGGCACTCGACGCCGAAAGCGAGACGCTGGTGCAAATGGCGCTGGAGCGGCTGATGCGGGGCCGCACCACGATCGTCATCGCGCACCGCCTGGCGACGGTGCTGAAGGCCGACCGCATCCTGGTGATGGATGGCGGCCGCATCGTCGAGGAAGGCACGCATCAAAGCCTGGTGACCAAGGGCGGCATCTATGCCCGGCTGGCCAAGCTGCAGTTCGAGACCGGCGCCAGCGCCTTCAGGGGCGCGGCTGAGTAGCGGCTACGCTGGGCGTGCTCACGCGGTTCCATACCGTTTGCGCAGGTGGTCGGTGAAATAGACGGCATTGAGCTTTTCACCGGTGGCGCGTTCGAGCAGATCGGGCGTCGACCAGCGCGATCCCTGCGACCATATGTTCTTGCGGCGCCAATCGTTGATGGCACCGAAATTCCCCTTGGCAAGATCGTCATCGGCCGACGGATGCTCCCGCGTCAGCGCCGCCCATTGCTGCGCCGCCATCATCGCGCCCAGCGTGTAGGAGGGAAAGTAGCCAAAGGCGGCAGCAGGCCAATGCACGTCCTGCATCGGCCCATCCGCGGGGTTGTCGATCGTTGAAAGGCCGAGATAGTCGCGCATCCTGGCATCCCAGGCCTCGGGCAGCTCGGCCACCTCAATCCTGCCGGAGACGAGCTCCTGCTCCAGTTCGTAGCGCAGGATGACATGCAGCGGGTACGTCACCTCGTCGGCATCGACACGGATCAGGCCGCGCTCGACATGGTGGACATGCGGCAGGATGTCGTCGAGCGACCAGATTTCGCCGAGATGTTTTTCCACGACCGGCAATGCCCAACGCCAGAAGGCGGGATTGCGCCCGATCTGCTTTTCAACGAACAGGCTCTGGCTTTCATGCACGGCCATGCCGCGCGCCTTGCCGAGCGGCCAGTGCGACCAGGCCTTCGGCAGGTTCTGCTCGTAGAGTGCATGACCGGTCTCGTGCAGCACGCCCATCAGCGCCGACAGGAAATCGGACGTCTTGTAGCGGGTGGTGATGCGCACGTCGCTCGGCACACCGCCACAGAACGGATGGTGCGACACCGACAGCGAGCCGTGCGTCAGGTCGAAGCCGACCGCCGCCATCATGGCGAGGCCGAGTTCGCGCTGCCTGTCGACCGCATAGGTTCCCGAAAGCGGCTTGAGAGGGCGCTTGCGCAGCCGCGCTTCCTGCGCAGCCAGCGCTTCCGGCACGAACCCCTTGAGGAAAGCTTTCAAGTCGGCGAACACCGGGGTGATGTCGGCGGTGCGGTTGCCGGGGTCGTATTGCTCCATCAGCGCGTCGTAGGGGGCGAGGCCGAGGATATCGGCGCGCAGGGCCGCCTCTTCGCGCACCAGCGCCACCACGCCTTCAAGCGCCGGCAGGAAGCCCGCCCAGTCGTTCTTGGCCCGCAGGTCGCGCCACAACTGCTCGCAGCGCATGCGCGCGGTCGTCTGGCGTTCGACGAATTCGACCGGCAGGCAGGTCAGGTTGGTGTATTGCCGCCGCAGTTCGGCCAGCGCCGCCCGCTGTTCATCGTCAAGCGCCTCGCCTTCGGCGGCGGCGATCCAGTCCGATATTTCCGGCGCGGTCGCCCTGGTGTGGTACATGCCGGCAAGCGCCGCCATGGCCTCGGCGCGCTTCTCGCCGCCGCCGACGGCCATGTGGGTCGCTTCATCGGCGCCGAGGATGGCCAGCGCGTGCTCCAGGGCTTCGAGCTTGTGGCCGAGGTCATCGAGTTTTTGAAAGGACATGGCGGCTTCCGTGATTGGGGACGGGGCGAAAAGATACCAACGCCTGCGCGTTTGCAACCCTCACGCGCCGCCCGGCAGATGCGCCTTGCGCTGGTGAACCGACGCGTGAAATGCTGCCCGACGATACATCACGGGGGAACACGATGATCGGCAACATCCTGGTCGGGCTGGTGGCCTTGATCCATGTCTATATCGTCTATCTGGAGATGGTGCTCTGGGACACGCCGCGCGGGCACAAGGCATTCCGGCTGACGCCGGAATTCGCCAGCGCCTCGAAGGTGCTTGCCGCCAATCAGGGTCTCTATAACGGCTTTCTCGCCGCCGGCCTGATCTGGGCCCTCTACCTCGGCACGGCCGGTTTCCAGGTCAAGGTTTTCTTCCTGCTCTGCGTGGCCATTGCCGGCCTGTACGGGGCCGCAACGGTCGGTCGCAAGATCCTGTTCGTGCAGGCCGTGCCGGCAGCGGCCGCCCTGGCCGCGGTCTGGCTCGGCTGGTGAGGAAAAGAGGCGCCTGCGGGATTGGGTCCCGTAGACGCCAGGTGGTCCCTTCCTTTTGAACTGCCGACAGAATGCCCTCAGCCGTTCGGATAGTTCCCGCCGTCGGCGCCGTCGCCCATCAGGAAACCGCTACCGATGTCGACCCTCAGCCGCTGGTCGACATTGTCGAGACGGCGCAGCAGGTCATGATATTGTGCGGCCGGTATCCTGCCGTGATCCGACGAGGCTATCTTCTCCGCCGCCTGACCTATGCGAGCGGTGCGCATCTCCAGGCGCTCCGCCGCGGCCGGGGTGATGTTGTTGGCCTGTCTGGCGGTGATTATGCCCTGATGCACGCCTTGAACCTGTTCAATGAGAGCCTCGACACGCGGGCCGGTCATGTCGGTCGGGTCGGTCGCGTCGAGCGCGCCCCTGTGGTGACCCGCGGCGTAGGCGCCGGCAAGCGGGGCGGCGACGAGAATCACGGCAAGGGTTGCAGTCTTGAGAGATGCTGAAGAGCGCATGACGGCGCCTCCTTTTGCTGCGGAAAAGAACGGCTCTGCCGTTCCGCTTCCGGACAATGCGGGCCGTCCAGTTCCGTCGCGTCGCGATGGGAGGCATCGCCGGCGGTTCTCGGCCCTGCGCAACACGCTAGGAGCGCTCTGTGGCGAAGTGTAATTAAAAAAAGATAATCTTTTCAGGCCTTGCCGGTGCGCAACTGCGCCCTAGAGTTGAGCCGGCGAACAAATTCGCGTGAGATCGCGTGATGATGGAATCACCGTTCGGTGAGCTTCAGTTCGATCCGGCGGTTCTTGTTGCGCGCCTCTTCGGTGTCGGCGGGGTCGAGCGGCTGGAACTCGCCGAAGCCGGCGGCGACCAGCCGGTTGGCCGGCACGCCGTTCTCGATCAGGAACTTCACCACGGAAGTGGAGCGCGCCGTCGATAGCTCCCAATTGTCGCGATACCGACCGGTGCCGGACAACGGCTTGTTGTCGGTATGGCCATCGACGCGCAGCACCCAGTTGATCTCCGGCGGGATCTCCTTCTGCAACTCGATGATGGCGTCGGCAAGTTTCTTCATCTCGACCTTGCCGGCATCGTTGATCACCTCCGAGCCGGTCGGAAACAACACTTCCGACTGGAAGACGAAGCGGTCGCCGACGATGCGGATGTTCTCGCGGTCGGCGAGGATTTCGCGCAGGCGGCCGAAGAAGTCGGAGCGGTAGCGGTTGAGTTCCTGCACGCGCTGCGCCAACGCCACGTTGAGGCGGCGGCCAAGGTCGGCGATCTTGGTGTTGGAATCCCGGTCGCGGGCCTCGGAGACGTTGAGCGCGTCCTCGAGCGCGCCGATCTGCTTGCGCAAGGCCGCGATCTGCTGATTGAGGATCTCGACCTGGCTCAGCGCCTGCTGGCTGATCTGGCGCTGGCTGTCGAGCTCGCCCGTCAGCGCCGCCGCGCGCTGGTTGGCCGCATCACCGGCGCCCGCACCTTGCGCCAGCAGCTGCTGGAGCCGGCTCTTCTCCGCTTCGGCCGCCGACAGCGATGCCTGCAGATTGGCGAGCGAATCCTCCTTGTCCTGTGTCGTGGAACGCTCCAGCGCCAGAAGCTGCGTCAGTTCGTTGATCTGCGAATTGAGACGCGACAGCACGGCGTCCTTGCCGGAGATTTCGCGGCCGAGCAGGAACTGCGCCAGCACGAAGACGGTGAGCAGGAACATGATGGCCAGAAGCAGCGTCGACAACGCGTCGACGAAGCCCGGCCAATAGTCGATGCGGCGGTCGGCGCGCCGGCTCCTGGCGAGCGCCATGCTAGTGCACCCCGGTCTTCTTCAGGGCGTCGGCGATCTTTTCCAGCGTGTTGCGCATCGCCTTTTGTTCATCCGACTGTGCTTCGACCCAGTCGCGCATGATCTGCTGCTCGGAGCGCATGTTCTTGACCAGGCCGGAAATGCCGTCGGCGAGATTGGCCATGGCGGTGGCGACGCGCGGATTGGAGCCGCCGCCATTCTCCTGCATGCTGCGCAGCCGCTCCGACAGCAGGCGGATTTCATCGGAAGGCTCGGTCCGGACCGCGTCGGAGACGACGATGTCGGACGACAGGTCGGTGACCGAGGACAGCCAGTTCTCCAGTTCGGTGTAGAAGCGCGTCTGCGCGCGGCCGGCCTGCAGGTCGAGGAAACCGAGAACGAGCGAGCCGGACAGGCCGAACAGCGAGGACGAGAAGGCCGTGCCCATGCCGGCGAGCGGCGCCGACAGCCCTTGCTTCAGCGAATCCAGCACAGCGGCGGCATCGCCCGTGCCGGGATCGAGCGACTCGATGGTCTCGCGGATGGAGCCGATCGTGTTCAGCAGGCCCCAGAAGGTGCCGAGCAGGCCAAGGAACACCAGGAGGCCGACGAGGTAGCGCGAGGTGTCGCGGCTTTCATCGAGCCGCGTGGCGATGGAGTCGAGCATGGTGCGCATCGAGCTGGTCGAAAACGCCATGCTCGACGAGCGGCCGATCATCGCCTTCATCGGCGCCAGCAGCACCGGTTCGGTGATCTCGGAACCGGCGCGGAAGGAGTTGACCCAGCGCACTTCGCGAAACAGCCGCCCGACCTGGACGAAGGCCAAAAGGATGCCGACGGCAAGCACGCCGATGATCAGGCCGTTGAGCCCCGGATTGGTGACGAAGGCGGTCGAGATCTGCCGTGTCAGGATCGCTGCGATGAAGGCCACGATGGCCAGGAAGATGACCATGGTCAGGAGAAAGACCTGCGGGCTCGACAATTTGTGTGGATCGTAGATCAGCACGTCGGAGCGCCTGCCCATGCCGAAGGATCTGAGAAAAGCCATCCGTGCCCCGTTTCCGATGCCGCTGCCGCCGATCACGTCGTCGGCGACTCTAAACGGAATTGTGACCAAATTGAATGGTGCTTGGCAATATTGCCGCCAGCAGTTTCAGAGACGGTTGATGACCAGGCAATCGACCATCGCCGCCAGATGCAGGCCTGCGCCGGTGACCACGAAACCATGCCACAGCGCGTTGTGGAAGCGCAGCCCCTTCCAGGCGAAGAAGATCACGCCGCAGGAATAGACGACGCCGCCGGCGACGATGAGCACGATCGCCGTCGTCGGCAAGGTAGCGACGAGCGGCTCGACCAGGACGATGCCGCTCCAGCCGATGGCGAGATAGAAGACGATCGCCAGCCGGTCGAAGCGGCCGGGGAAAAACACCTTTATGGCGATGCCGATAATGGCCGCGGTCCAGACCAGGACGATCATCCAGCCGGCCAGCGCCGAGCCGTCGAGCTGCGCGAGAAAGGGCGTGTAGGTGGCGGCGATGAGCAGATAGATCGCAGCGTGGTCGAAACGCCGCAAAATCCATTTCACCGGCGAAGTCACCGGCCATAGATTGTAGGTCAGCGACACCGAGAGCACGGTGAGCAGCGACACGACATAGAAGGCGGCGGCGATGTATTCGCCCGGTCCGACCCGAAAGGCGGCCAGCGCCAGCAGCGCCGAACCGGCCGCGATCGCCAGCACGATGCCGACGGCATGGACGATGCCGTCGGCGATCATCTCGGCACGCGAATAGTGCCATCGTCCGACAAAGGGGATCTCGATCTGCGGCGGCGTCTTGATCATCATCGTCCTGCGTCAACCCTATCTGGGCAAGCGCCGGACAGTATTTCAAGCTTTGTTTGCCGTTTTGCGACTGCGGCGCTTCAGCGCGGCGGGGATTTGATATTACTCCGCGCTTATTCCTGCTTCAGCGGGCAGCGAGCGGCTTTTTCACGGCCTTCAGGAGGGCGCGCTGGATGATCTCGTTGCCGGCGACGACCGAACCGTTGTCGAGCATGTCCTGGCCGCCGTCCATGTCGGAGGCGAACCCTCCTGCTTCACGGATCAGCAACAGGCCGGCTGCGATGTCCCAGGGCGACAGGCCGACTTCCCAGAATCCGTCCATGCGGCCGGCGGCGACGTAAGCGAGATCGAGCGAGGCCGAACCCAGGCGCCGGACGCCGGAAACCTCGGCCATGACATTGCGTAATTCGATCAGGAAATTGCCATGCTGGCCACGCCCCAGATGCGGCACCCCGCAGCCGATGACGGTGTCGATGAGCTTGGTGCGGCCGGCGACACGCAGGCGGCGGTCGTTCATGAAGGCGCCGCCGCCGCGCTCGGTCGTATAGAGCTCGTCCATGGCCGGATTGTAGATCACGCCGGCCACGATCTGGCCCTGGCGCTCGAGCGCGATCGAGACAGCGAAAAGCGGAATGCCGTGCAGGAAATTGGTGGTGCCGTCGAGCGGATCGACGATCCAGCGGTGTTGGCTGTCATCGCCGGCGATCGTGCCGCGCTCTTCCATCAGGAAGCCGTAACCGGGCCGCGCCTTCGACAGTTCGGCAAAGACAATATCCTCGGCCTTGCGGTCGGCCTGGCTGACATAGTCGCCCGGTCCCTTCATCGAGACCTGCAGGTTCTGGACCTCGCCGAAATCGCGCGACAGCGAGCGGCCGGCCTTCATTGCGGCCTGGACCATGACGTTGAGAAGGGCTGAGCGTGCCATCGTAACTCTTCCTGCTGCCCGCGCTTTAACCTTTGTCCTGATGCATGTCGGTGACCCGAAACCTGGGCCACCTCTGGGCGACATGCATCAGTCGGCGCGGCGCATATAAGTGATTTCATTGGTGTCGACGACGATGCGTTCCCCCGCGCCGATGAAGGGCGGCACCAGCACGCGAATGCCGTTTTCCAGCACCGCCGGCTTGTAGGAAGAGGCCGCCGTCTGGCCCCTTACCACTGGGTCCGCTTCGGTGATGGTCAGCGTTACCTGGTCGGGGAGCGAAATGCCGATAGGCCTTTCCTCGTAGAGCTGGACCGTCACCATCATGCCGTCCTGCAGGAAAGCGGCGCGGTCTCCGACGAAGTCCTTCGCCAGCTCGAGCTGCTCGTAGCTCTCGGTGTCCATGAACACCAGGGCGTCGCCCTGCTCGTAGAGGAAGGAAAAATCCTTGAGATCGAGCCGGATCTGCTCGACCGTCTCTGCCGAACGGAAGCGCTCGTTCAGCTTTGTGCCGTTGATGAGGTTCTTCAGTTCGACCTGGTTATAGGCGCCGCCCTTGCCCGGCTTGACCGTGTTGGTCTTGACGGCCACCCACAGGCCGCCATCGTGCTCGATGACGTAGCCGGGACGGATTTCGTTGCCGTTGATCTTGGCCATGATGATGTGATCCGGGAATGAGATGTTCGCAAGACAGCGATTTCGGGCCTCCAAGACCACAAATCGCCCGAAGAGGCAAGCTGGCGCTGATCGGGTGTCCCGTGGCGGCGGCTCAATCGAAGCGCACGATGGTGCCGCGTTGCGGCGTCTTGTCCTGCGAGAAATCGAGCATGACCTCGTCGACATAGCACCAGCCCCACGTCTCGGGCGGGTCGTAGGCCTCGATGACCGGATGGCCGGTCGCCCGGTAGTGGCCGGTGGCGTGACGGTTCGGAGAACTGTCGCAGCAGCCGACATGGCCGCAGGTGCGGCACAGCCGCAGATGCACCCACCAGGAACCCGTCTTCAGGCACTCCTCGCAACCTTCGGCGCTTGGCGTTACCTCGAGGATGAAGCTGCCATGCGTGCATCGTTTGTCGGGCGAAGCCATTTCATTGCCTCCTTGGAGAAGCGATGCCGCGATATAAACCCTCAACCGCTCTCATCGAAACCGCGGCGACCGCTTCGGTAGTAATATCGAAGACTTTTGCCAGCCGACGGATCTGCGACGACCGCATGATAGCCATCTGCATGGAAAGATCGAGGTCACTTGCCTCGACGAGCATCGCGCGATGACTTCCGCTGGATTTCCGCTGATCGCGTCAGGGCAGGCGGTTTGCCTTCTGCAGTGCCTGCTTGGTCTGGTCGTCGCTCAATCCTTGCAGGAAATCGTCCATCTCGGGGTCGATGAGGCCGGCGCGGCGGGCGACGATGTACCAGGCGCCGGCAAGCACGAGGTCCGGCTCGGTGCCGATGCCTTGCATATAGAGTTTCGCCAGGCGGTTCTGGGCGGCGACATTGCCGCCTTCGGCGGCCTGCTTCATCCAGCCGAAGGCGGATTTCAAATCACGCCCGCCGCCGCGGCCCTCGATCATCCAGGTGGCGAGGTCGAGTTGCGCGGTGTCATAGTTTTGCCGCGCAGCCTGAGCCAGCAGGCGCCGGGCCTGGGCGTCGTCGCGCGATTTGCCGCCGACGCCGTTGGCATAGATCTGTGACATCGCATACTGGGCGTCGGCGAGGCCGGTCGCCGCGGCGCGCTCGTAATAGGTCACGGCCTTGGCGATGCCGGCGTCGCCGGGGTCCTGCTGGACCAGCATCTGCGCGAAATTGAATTGTGCCAGCCGGTTGCCCGCTTCGGCGGCGGCCTGCATCAGCGCATAGGCTTCCTTTTCGTCCTTTTTGACGTAGCGGCCGTCGAGCAGCATCAGCGCATATTGGAACTGCGATTCCGGCACCCCTTGCTCAGCGGCGGCTGCGTACCATTTCGCCGCTTCGGCCGCATTGAGGGGCACGCCCAGTCCGCGCGACAGGATCTCGGCCACCAGCGTCTGCGCCGCCGGGTCGCCGTTTTGCGCCCGCACCAGCGCGAGGTTGTAGGCGGTCTTGTAGAGTCCGCGCTGGAAAGCCCCGTAGGCCGCATCCGCCGGCTTGGCGCCGAAGCGGTCGGGATTGATCGCGTCGGCCGAAGGCAATGGCGCTGGCTCGGCGGTGGTGGCGGGCTGCGGCAACTGCTTTTCGATCGGCTTGTCGGTATGCACGCCGGCATCCGGCTTAGGGTGCGGCGAAGGAATCGTTTCGGCGGCAGCGGCCTGGATCATGACCGCAGCAAGCAGGGCCTGAAGGGGAAGCCTTGCCGAAGACACGTCAGTCCTCGAAACGCGGTGCGGTTTCGTCGAGCAGCGCATTGGCCCGCGCGATCGCCGCCTTGGGATCGACGCCGTCGGCGAACACCGCACTCGACAGGGCGACGAACTCGGCGCCCGTATCTGCGACGGTTTCGATCGAAGCGAGCTCCGATCCGGCCATGACAATGCAGGGGATCTGAATCATCTGCGCCCACCATTGTCCCAGCGCCAGGTTGCGCGGATGCGGATCGGGCTTGTTGTCGTAGCCGAAGCGGCCGAAGAAAATATAGTCGGGCCTGACTTCGCCGAGTTCGAGCGCGTCATCACGTGTCTTGGCGCCGCCGGCGCCGACCATCATTTTTGCCTGGAAATGCTCGACCGTCTCGGCGAGCTCGGCCTTGGAGACCTCGACATGAATGCCGTCGGCCTGGACACGCCCGGCGATGCGCGTATCGCCGGCAATGACGACCGCGATGCCGGCCGCCTGTGCCGCCGGTACGATTTCGGCGGCGAAGGCCTGGAAGGAAGCTTCGTCCATGTCGTTCTGCGGCAGGATGAGCGAGGCGACGTCGCCGCCCTCGAAGGCCGAGACGATATGGGCGGCCGGCACGCCAGATGGCGCGATCAGCACGATGCGGCAGCGATTGGGGGGCGTTGCGTCGTTCATGGTCTTCGATCCCGAGTTTCGCCTATGCCGGGCGAAGATGGTTGGATTGCGGCATAGAGCAAAGTGCCCGCTTTGAACAGGCGGGCAGGCGGGATCACTATTTTTGACCGCCGAAGCGCCGGCGATTGGCGTTACTCGATCGGTTGCGCACCTGCCGCGGCAGGCCTTGGCTTCCACAATGTCCAGCCGAGATTCATGCCGGCGGCCGCGATCAGGATGGCGGCGGCGCCGACGAGTTGGCTGAGATGCAGGCGATGGCCGAATGCCGTGACGTCGACCAGGATCGCAACGATCGGGTAGATGAAGGACAGCGACCCCTGCAGGTGCGTCGGCAGCTTCTGGATGGCGCCGTACATCAGGATGTACATCAGACCGGTGTGGACGATGCCGAGCGTCGCCAGCATGGCCCAGCTCCTTGCGTCGGTCGGAAGATGCGAGAGATTGGCGAAGGGCGCCAGCATCAACACGCCGACGCAGACCTGGACGAGCGCGATGAGATGCGGCGGCGTGCCCTTGAGCTTCTTGGTGACGATGGAGGCGACGGCCCAGAAGAAGGCAGCGGCCAGCGCCATGACGATGCCGGCGAAATAGTTGGTGCCGATATCGCCGGCGTCAGGGGCGGCCTCGACGATCAGCACCATGCCGGCGAAGGCGATTGCCAGCCAAGTCAATTTCGTCAGGGTCAGCCGCTCGCCGAAGAAGAGCGCGCCGAAGCCGACCAGCATGAAAGGCTGGGTATTGTAGACAGCGGTGGCGATCGAGATCGACGCGCGCGAGAATGCACTAAACAGCAGCAGCCAGTTGACGACGATAGCGGCGCCACCGAGGGCCGCGATGGCGAAAACGCGAAGCGACAGCCTGTTGCGCAACAGGCCGAGGCCGACGCAGATGAAGAGCAGCGTCACCGCGCCGAAAGCGCAGCGCCAGAACACCACATCCATGATAGGCTGGCCGGACAGGACGACGAACCATCCGATCGTTCCCAGGATCGCCATTGCGGTGGACATTTCGATCGTCCCACGTGCTGTATCGCTCACGGCAAATCTCCAGATCATTGAGCGTGCATAATCTCATGCTGATCCTGGGCTTTCCATCCAGCGAGAAAGTTGACATGCTGGTTTTGCCTATTAAAAATAGGTAAATACCCGGAAATCCTGAGAATGTGAAATGCTTGACGATCTCGACCGACGTCTCCTCGAAATCCTGGTGAAGGATGCGCGGACTTCACTGAAGGAGCTGGCCGGCCAGGTCGGGCTGTCATCGCCGAGCGTTTCGGAGCGGCTGCGGCGGCTCGAGGAGCGCGGCGTGATCAGGGCTTTCACCGTCGAGATAGACCCGCTGGCGCTCGGCTATACATTGCAGGCGATCGTGCGCATCAAGCCGCTGCCGGGCAAGCTGCACATCGTCCAGAAGCTGATCGAGGAGATCGCCGAATTCGGCGAATGCGACAAGGTGACGGGGGACGACTGCTTCGTCGCCAGGCTGTTCGTGCGTTCGATCGGCGACCTCGACGGCATCCTCGATCGGATCGCCGACAAGGCCGAGACCAGCACCGCCATCATCAAGGCGCAGCCGATCCGGCGGCGGCCGCCACCGCTCGGCGCATGACCGGTCCGCGTTTCTTGACTCTGCTTGGCGGTGGTGGAAATGCGTGGCGGCTCCGCCAGTCAGGCATATGAACAACGAGGAAAGAACATGGCGCAGAATGTCTATGATCAGCCGGACTTCTTCGCAGGCTACAGCCAACTCGGCCGGTCCGTCGAAGGGCTGGAGGGCGCCGCCGAATGGCCGGCGTTGCGCGCGATGCTTCCCGACGTCAGCGGCTTGCGAATCGTCGATCTCGGTTGCGGCTTCGGCTGGTTCTGCCGCTGGGCTCTTGAACACGGGGCCAAGGAGGTTCTGGGTCTCGACCTGTCGGAAAAGATGCTCGCCCGGGCGCGTGCCGCCGGCCCGGACGCCGGCATCGTCTACGAACGCGCCGATCTCGATGAACTCAGCCTGCCGCCGACGGCTTTCGATCTCGCCTACAGCTCGCTTGCCCTGCACTATGTCAGCGATGCCGCGCGGCTGTTCCAGACCGTGCACCGGTGCCTGGTCCCCGGCGGGCATTTCGTCTTTTCGACGGAGCATCCGATCTATATGGCTCCGACGCATCCCGGCTGGTCTGTCGATGCCGAAGGCCGCAAGACATGGCCCGTCGACCGGTATCTGGTGGAGGGACCGCGCAAGACGGACTGGCTGGCCAAGGGAGTTGTGAAACATCACCGCACCATCGGCACCACGCTCAACACGCTGATCCGGTGCGGCTTCACCATCGAGCATGTCGAGGAATTCCGTCCGACCGACGCGCAGATCGCGGCCAAGCCCGAACTGGCGGAAGAGCTCGAGCGGCCGATGTTCCTGCTGGTCTCGGCCCGGCGATAGGCAGAGCAGAATGGGCCGGCCTTGCTGTGGCGACGCCCACATTTGCTGTCGCTCCGCTCGGGAATCTGGGCTATTCAGGCGTTGACTCGCTTTCCCTCCAGACCAGTCCCTCCTCCATGTCAGGCCTGCTTTCCGATCCGTGGTTCTATGCGGCCGCCGTCCCGGCGGTCATTCTGGTCGGCCTGTCCAAGGGCGGATTTGGCGGCGCGGTCGGTTTCGTCGGCGTGCCGCTGATGGCGCTGACCATGCCGCCGGTGCAAGCGGCGGCCATCCTGCTGCCCATCCTATGCCTGATGGACATCGTTTCGGTATGGACATGGTGGGGCGTCTATAACAGGAAGATGCTGGTCGACATGATGCCCGGCGCGGTGATCGGTATCGGTCTCGGTTGGCTGACGGCCGCACTGGTCACCGAGGAGGCCGTGCGGCTGATCGTCGGCGCCGTCGCCATCATTTTCGTGCTGCGCTGGCTCTATCTGAAGTACCGCCACGGCGCCGACCATGCGGCGCAGCCCAACCGCGTCGCCGCGGCCCTCTGGGGCACGGTCGCCGGCTTCACCAGCTTCGTCGCCCATGTCGGCGGCCCGCCCTTTCAGGTCTACGCGCTGCCGATCCGGCTCGACCCGAAGGTGTTGTCCGGCACGGCGGCGATCTTCTTTGCCGCCACCAACGCGCTGAAGCTCGTTCCCTATTTCGCGCTCGGCCAGTTCGACAGCACCAATCTGACCGCGTCGGCGGTGCTGATGCCGCTGGCGCCGCTATCCACCATCGCCGGCGCCTGGCTGGTGCGCCGCATGCGTCCGGAGATCTTTTATCCCTTCACCTATGCGACGGTGGCCGTCGTCGCGGTGAAGCTTCTGTGGGACGGGATCGCCGGCCTGATGTAGCCGGGACCGTTTTCGCCTGCCTCAGGCGACGCTCGGCACCATGCGCCTTGGTCGGCCGAGCGCCAGGGTGGCGCCAGCCGCCAACACAAGCCCCATGGCGGCAAGGACCGTGAAGTCGTCGATGGTCGGCTTCAGCACCATGTCGGCGATGATGACCAGCATCACCGCATAGTCGAAGCGCGCCGCCCGCAGGATGCGCTGGCCATAGGCTAGGGCGGCCGGCGTCACGCCATCCCTGGCGATCATCGCGCCCATGCGATCGGCGCTCGGCTTGAAGACGAACATGCCGATTGAAAAGGTGGTCGCGTAGCCGGCAAGACCGATCAGGATCCACAGTTGCGAGAAGCCGACCCAGAACCAGCACATGATCAGTCCGAAGGCCAGTGTCAGTATCGACATCGGCGCGAAGAAGCGGTTTCCCAATTCGCCCGTGGCCCGCATTGCCTGCAGCGTTCCCTGGATGTTTCCCGAGCGGTCGGCAAGCGTCGCCAGCACCATCAGCGCGAAGCCGCCGCCGACCCACAGGGTCGCCGAAAGTATGTGCAGCAATTTGACGATGGAATACCAATCCATGGCTTTCTCCCCGGTGCCTGATGTAGCGAAGGAAGCGAGCCGTCGCCCGCCCACCGCTTCGATGGCCAAGCGTTTATCGCCGCGCCTGTTTCGGAACGATGTCGTGAAAAAACCAGTTCTGTTTCAAGTGCCGGCTAACGTAAGGAGCCACTGATATTGCGAGCGCGCCATTCGGTTTTCTGCTATTATGAGGGGCGTCCGGGGGCGCGACATCGTCCAGAAACAGTGCCGATGCTAGTGCGCCCGCGCCGGGAGCCCGGTGGCGAGAGCAATCGCCTGACGATCAACCCTTTCCCGAACACGGGAAAGGCAACTCGGGGGAAAGATATGCAAGGGGTAGCACGGAATTTCTTCACGCTGGCCGTTATCTATGCGCTGTGCGGCATGGCGCTCGGCCTGTACATGGCGATCAGCCAGGACCATGGCCAGATGCCGACCCACGCCCATACGATGGTCGCTGGATGGCTGATGTCGGCGGTCTTCGCCTTCTTCTATCACCTGTTTCCGGCGGTCGGACAGAAGACGGTTGCCGTCGTTCACTTCTGGCTGACCGCAATCAGCGGCATCGGCCTTTTGATCGGGCTCTACTTCCTGCTTGGCGGCAATGCCGCGATCGAACCGCTGGTGGCGGCGTCTTCGATGGGTTTCTACGCGGCCTTGCTGCTGTTTGCCTTCATTGCCTTGCCGGCGGTGTGGAAAACGGCCTGAGTCGAGGCTCGGCACATCCTTCAGGAACTGTGCTGTTACGGCACAGTGGCGCGGGGTTCGCTCAAAAAACATCGGCGCCGTTAAGGGTTCATTAAGCTTTACAGGCGTTTACTATGCGCATCCAGTGATCTGGATTCTTACCGAGTGGTTGGAGCCACTTTGTTTGACGCCTCCCTGTTAAACTCCTGAGAGCCGCCTTATCCGCGGCTCTTTTTTTGTCCGCTTTCCAGCGACACGGTCCGCACCGGATCACGTTAACCTTCTGTTAAACATGTGCTTGCCTTCACCCCGGACGAGGCGCATTTTCAAGCTTCAGTTATGTAGGGTTCCGGGTGTATCGGCAGTAAGCCGAATCGGCCGGTTGCAAGTGCAGGGGCGTATCGATGAACGAGCCTTCGAAGGGCAGCGCGAAAACCGTCAAGCTGGCGGAACGTCGGGTCTTTTCGCACTCCTTCAAACCGCTCTACCAGGAAGGCATGGGGCTAGTCGAACAGGCGGCGGAGTATCTCGACGGCAAGGGCCGGGCCGAGGCCAAGAAGCTGTCGCGGCTGGCGGCCACGCTCTATGCGGCCGAATCGATGCGGCTGACCACCAGGCTGATGCAGGTCGCCTCGTGGCTGCTTCTGCAGCGCGCCGCGAATTCCGGCGAGATGACCCGCGACCAGGTCGCATCGGAAAAGTCCAAGGTGCGCCTCGACACCGCCTCCGCCCATGACGAGGCGGCCGGCTGGGCCGAACTGCCCAAGGATTTCCTCGACCTCGTCAACCGGTCGCTGCGCCTGCAGGCACTGGTGCGCCGCATGGACGAGGAGATCTACGGCGCCGGCGCGGTGGTCGACATGCAGCCCATGAGCCGCCGGCCCAATCCGGTCTCGGACCAGATCAGCCTGCTCAACACGGCTTTCGCCCGAAACTGAACTATTCTGGAACGTTCCCGGTCAGCGCGTTACTGTTTCCGGTTTGTTCACATTTCGCTGGCATCGCTGTCTCCGGGAGATAGAGTAACCGGATGAGGGACGCGATTCGCATCATCGGTATCGATCCGGGGCTCAGGCGCACCGGCTGGGGCATTGTCGAAAGCCTCGGCAACTCGCTGCGCTTCGTCGCGTCCGGCACGGTACGTTCCGAAGACAAGGCGGCGCTGGCGACGCGGCTGTGCCAGCTGCATGACGGGTTGGCTGAAATCCTGCATTCCGCCATGCCGCATGAGGCGGCCGTCGAACAGACCTTCGTCAACAAGGATGCGGTGGCGACGCTGAAGCTTGGCCAGGCGCGCGGGATCGCCATGCTGGTGCCGGCGCGAGCCGGCCTGGTCGTTGCCGAATATGCACCCAATGCCGTCAAGAAGGCGGTGATCGGCGTCGGCCATGGCGACAAGAAGCAGATCCACATGATGGTGAAGGTGCTGCTGCCGAAAGCGACCTTCGACACCGAACATGCCGCCGACGCGCTCGCCATAGCCATTTGCCACGCGCATCACCGGCAAAGCGTCGCCTATCGGATGGCACTTGCCGGTTGACGATGTTCTTGACTTGTTCCCTTGTCTGTCGTAGGTAATACTTTGAGGTATTACCATGCGCGTCACCACCAAAGGCCAAGTCACGATCCCCAAACAGATAAGGGATCACCTGGGTATCCGCCCGGGCTCCGAGGTGGAATTCGTGGCCACCGATGAGGGTGCTCGGCTTGTGGCCGTCAACGAGAATCTCCCCGAGGAGGAGAAATTGCGCAGGTTCAGTAATGTCCTTGACCGGATGGAGGGGACGTTGGATCTGGGTGGCATGACGACCGACGAGTATATGGAGTGGCTGAGGGGGCCGCGTGAAGATCTCGACGTTGATTGACACAAATGTCCTGATCGACGTTTGGGGGCCGGCCGGACCGCTGACAAAATGGTCGGCGTCTGCAATCGCCTCATGCCGCCGCGACGGCGACTTGGTGGTCAATACGATCATCTGGTCTGAACTGGCGCCGCTGATCGCCTCGGAGGCAGCGCTTCGAAAAGCGGTCGACATGCTCGAGATCGATCGCGAGTTTCTGCCCTGGGATGCGGCCTTCCTTGCAGGTGTGACGCATTCCCGTTATCGCCGTGCTGGTGGAATCCGCGAACGAACCTTGCCGGACTTCTTTATTGGCGCTCATGCGACCGTTGCCGGACATCGTCTTTTGACGCGCGACGCCGCGCGTTATCGCAGTTATTTCCCGGACCTTGACATCATTTCTCCTGAAACGCACCCATGAGGGCCTATCTTCCATGAAAGATTTGGCATGATCGGCAAGCTCAAGGGTATGCTCGACGAGATCGACGAGGATCATTGCCTGGTCGACGTGCATGGCGTCGGCTACGTCGCCTACTGCTCGGCGCGGACGCTGGCCGCGCTGCCTTCGCCCGGCGAAGCGGTGGTGCTGTTCATCGAGACCTATGTGCGCGAGGACATGATCCGGCTCTACGGCTTCCAGTCGGTGCTGGAGCGCGAATGGTTCCGGCTGTTGATGAGCAATGTGCAGGGCGTCGGCGCCAAGGTGGCGCTGGCCATCCTGTCGACACTGGCGCCGGCCGACCTTGCCAACGCGATCGCGTTGCGCGACATCGCCATGGTTTCCCGGGCGCCGGGCGTCGGCAAGAAGGTGGCCGAGCGCATCGTTACCGAATTGAAAAACAAGGCGCCGGCCTATGCCGGTGCCGCGTCGGGCACGATCGGCTTGAAGCAGGAGCTCGGCGAAGGCGTGGCAGCCGCGCCGATCACAGACGCGGTCTCGGCCCTAGTCAATCTCGGCTATTCCCGCGACACCGCCGCCAATGCGGTGGCGGCGGCACTGAAGACGGCGGGCGAGGAGGCGGACGCGTCGAAGCTGATTCGCTTCGGGCTCAAGGAACTGGCGCGATGAGCGCACGCTTGTTCGGTTCCCGGCCATATGCAAGGAAGGCGGCATGAGCCTTTCCCCCCGTCTGATCGCTCCGGAAAAACGCGGCGAGGATGCCGACCAGAGTTTGCGGCCGCAGACGCTTGACGATTTCGTCGGCCAGGCGGCGGTGCGGGCCAACCTCAAAGTGTTCATCGAGGCCGCCAAGGGGCGCAAGGAGGCGCTCGATCATGTGCTGTTCGTCGGGCCGCCAGGTCTAGGCAAGACGACGCTGGCGCAGATCATGGCGCGCGAGCTCGGCGTCAACTTCCGCTCAACCTCCGGACCGGTCATCGCCAAAGCCGGCGATCTCGCCGCACTCTTGACCAATCTCGAAGAAGGCGACGTCCTGTTCATCGACGAGATCCACAGGCTGAATCCTGCGGTGGAAGAGATCCTCTATCCGGCGATGGAGGATTTCCAGCTCGACCTGATCATCGGCGAGGGGCCGGCGGCGCGCTCGGTCAAGATCGATCTTGCCCGTTTCACCCTGGTCGCCGCCACCACGCGGCTCGGCCTGCTCACCAATCCGCTGCGCGACCGCTTCGGCATCCCGGTGCGGCTCAACTTCTACACGGTCGAGGAACTGGAGCAGATCGTGCGGCGCGGCGCACGCATCCTGCAAATGCCGCTCGGCGATGACGGCGCGCTGGAGATCGCGCGGCGCGCGCGAGGCACGCCGCGCATCGCCGGCCGGCTGTTGCGGCGCGTGCGCGATTTCGCTTCGGTCGCCGGCGATGGTCATGTGAACCGCTTGATCGCCGACGAGGCCTTGACCCGGCTGGAGGTCGACGCGCTCGGCCTCGATGCGCTCGACCGCCGGTATCTTTCGATGATCGCGCGCAATTTCGGCGGCGGGCCGGTCGGCATCGAGACGATCGCCGCCGGCCTGTCCGAGCCGCGCGATGCCATCGAGGACATCATCGAGCCCTATCTCATCCAGCAGGGTTTCATCCAGCGCACGCCGCGCGGCCGTGTGCTGACGGCCAATGCCTGGCGCCATCTCGGCCTCGACGCGCCGAAGGACCTGGCGCAACAGCAGATCAATTTATTCCAGGAAGAATAGCGGCCCCCGGCGGCGGCGTTCGGGCCGGCGATCAAGCGTCGCAACCGCTTTGCGGTGTGCGACCGGAGATCTTGCTGATCGATCCCGGCGGTGTGGAGCAACGGCGCTCAGTGAAGCGACCGGATCACGTCCAGCACATCGTGCTCGGCCTTTTCGCCGTTGAAAGCATCGACGATGCCGAAAGCGCCGCCGTAACTCCAGACCGACCAGGAGAAGCCATGCGCCTCGGCGCGCGCGATCATGTCCCGGACATAGGCGGCACGATAGCCGGCCGGCATCACATAGGGATTGCCGTATTCCTGGCGGATCATGCCGAACTCGCCCAGCGTGACGTTTTCCGGCCTGATGCGGTTGGCCTTCGCCCAGGCATCGACGGCCTTGAATGGGGCGTCCATGAGACCAAGCAGCTTGGCGTCGGTGTCCATGCTGGCTACCTGCTCGTCGAGATAGGCAAGCAGCCCGCCCTGCCGCGCCCAAGGTGCCTCGGTCTTGATCCTGGCGCGGATGGCGTCGAGCGTGACGTCGAGCTCAGCCGGCGGCACCGCGGTCAGCGGGTAGGGCAGGCCGGTCACATAGGGAATGAAATCGCCGGCCCAGGTCGCGCCCTGATGGGTAAGCAGGAACGGATCGTAGGAATGGAAGGTCCAGATGACGTTGTCGTCCGGGATCGCCATCGGATCGATTTTTTCCAGCGACGACGCCGCGGAATAGCAGGCCCCGGTCAGCACAAGCGTCAATCTCGTCGCCGAAGAACGCGCCGCGGCGAACAACCTCTGCTGGCGTTGCGGCCACAGGCTGGTGCCGTCGGCGTCGCAGTCGACGATCGGTTCGTTCATCGGTTCGAAGGCCACTTGCCCCGGATCTTCCCCGGCGAGCGTGTGCGCCATCTTGCGCACCACCTCGACATAGGCATCGAATGTCACCGGGTTGTTCATCACCTCGGCCATGCCGATCTTGCGCCCACTGCCGGCGGGGATCAGATGCATGTCGACGACAACCTTCAGGCCGGCGCGGTTGATCATGCGGACAGAGTCCAGCACGCTGGCATAGAGATCCTCGCGCAAGGCCATCGTATTTTCGGAAAGGAAGGGCGAAGGATCGACCGGCATGCGCAGGAAATCGAAGCCTGCATGCTTCAAAGCCTCGAGATCGTCGTCCTTGAGAAATTTGCGCCATTCCGGGTAGGGCAGGATGGCCTTGGCGTTGCCCCATTGGTCTTCGCCCGGCCAGGTCACCCACTGGTCGAGATTGAGCCCGCGCTTCATGGAGAAGGTCGCGGCCTGGCTCGGCCCGGCCAGAGCCATCACGACGAACAGAGCCATCACCACGAACAGCGCCGCCGCCAAGGTCTTGATCATCGCCGTCAACAGTGCCATCCGATGCCATGTCACGCGCGGCACAGGTGCCTTGCCGCGACTGAAAAAGGAAGCGCAATGGACGATCATGGTGAATCCGCGACCTTGCTGGCGGGGATTTCCGGTGCGCTGACGGCGTTCGGCCATCGGCTGATGGCGCGGGTCTACTATGCCGACACCGATTTCTCCGGCGTCGTCTACCACGCCCGCTATCTCGAATTCCTCGAGCGCGGCCGCTCCGACTATCTGAGGCTGAGCGGCGTCCACCACACCGAACTTGCCGATGGCAAGCATGGCGAAAGAATAGTCTGGGTGGTGCGTCGCATGGAGATCGACTTCCGCATCCCGGCCCGCATGGACGACATCCTGACGATCGACACCCGGACCGAGGAAATCTCCGGCGCGCGCATCTTCATGGCCCAGCAGCTCAAGCGCGGCGACGAGGTGCTGGTCGAGGCCAGGGTGGAGGCGGCGATCATCGGCGAGAATGGCCGGCCACGCCGCTTCCCCAGGGAGTGGATAGCAGCGTTCATACCCAAGGCGGGCTAAAAGGGTCGGCGTTGTTGGTATCGCCGGCGCCGCCTTGAAGCGCGGCAATGCGCCGCGCCTGATGGACTAACCCATCCTTAACCATAACGGTTCATGAAGAGATTGGTGAAGATTGGCGCTATCCAGCGCCTTCCTTTCACCAACATTTGCCCCGAAAAGGCCGCGAAAGGCACGTTTTGGGGTTGTTCCGGTAGCTTCGCGCGAACCGACCACAAGGGATGCCAGGGGCCAGCCGCCAGCTTCGCCCGGAAATCTTAAGGACGTTACGATGGAAAATATCGCACTCGCCGAACCGGGCGCGCAATTGTCGATTTGGGCGCTGTTCATGCAGGCCAGCTGGGTGGTCAAGCTGGTCATGATCGGGCTGCTCTGCGCCTCGGTCTGGACCTGGGCGATCATCGTCGACAAGCTCGTATCCTATGCCCGCATGCGGCTGGCGCTGAACCGGTTCGAGCAGGTGTTCTGGTCGGGGCAGTCGCTGGAGGAGCTTTACCGCACGTTGGCCGACCGCAAGACATCGGGCATGGGCGCCATCTTCGTCGCCGCCATGCGCGAGTGGAAGAAGAGTTTCGAAAAGGGCGCCAAGACGCCGCTCGGCTTGCAAACCCGCATCGACAAGGCGATGGACCTGGCGCTGACCCGCGAGATGGAGAAGCTCGAAGGCCGCCTCGGCTTCCTCGCAACCACGGGCTCGGCGGCCCCGTTCATCGGCCTGTTCGGCACCGTCATCGGCATCATGACGTCGTTCCAGGCGATCGCCGGCTCCAAGAACACCAGCCTGTCGGTGGTCGCGCCCGGCATCGCCGAGGCGCTGCTGGCGACCGCCATCGGCCTGCTCGCCGCCATTCCGGCCGTCATCGCCTACAACAAGCTGTCATCGGATGCGAGCAAGATCGCGGTGCGCATGGAAGGGTTCTCCGACGAGTTCTCCGCCATACTCTCGCGCCAAATCGATGAAAAAGTAGCGCCGAAGGCCTGAGGAGTAAGCCGATGGGAATGTCCGTAGGCATGGCTGGACGCGGCGGGCGCGGCCACAGGCGGCGCGGCCGCCATCATGGCCTCATCGCCGAAATCAACGTCACGCCGATGGTCGACGTGATGCTGGTTCTGTTGATCATCTTCATGGTCGCGGCGCCGCTTTTGACGGTCGGCGTGCCGATCGATCTGCCGGATACGCAGGCCAAGGCGATGAATGCCGACACCCAGCCGATCACCGTTTCGATCAATGCCGCCGGCCAGATCTATCTTCAGGAGACCGAAATCCCGATCGAGGAATTGGTGGCGAAGCTGCAGGCGATCTCGAAGACCGGCTATGACGAGCGCATCTTCATCCGCGGCGACAAGTCCACCGACTATGGCACGGCGATGAAGGTGATGGCCCGCATTTCGGCCGCCGGCTACAAGAATATCGGGCTGGTTTCACTGCAGGAACAGGATCAATAGACCCACTATGAGGACCGGCCTCACCACATCGGTGATCATGCATGCGGCGCTGATAGGCTTCGGCCTGTTCACGCTGTCGGCGCCGGCCGCGCTTCCGTCGGCCGACGTCGAGTCGGTCGCTGTCGACATCGTGCCGATCGAAGCCACTGCCCAGGTGCTGCAGGGCGACAAGAAATCGGTCGTGCATGAAAAGCCGGCGCCCTTGCCCACGCAGCGTCCCGATGTGGTGCCGGATGCGCAGAAGGTCGGCGAGAACAGCGTCGATACCGACAAGCCGATAACGCCCGAGGCCAAGCCGAAGCCGGTCGACATGACGTCGGCTCCGCCGCCGGCGCCAACGCCGATCGAAAAGCCGAAGACCGAGGACGTACCGAAGCCGCAGGAAAAGCCCAAGCCGACGCCGGCCACGGAAGTGGCTCCCGCGCCGCAGCCCAAGGAAGAGGTCAAGCCCGAGCCGGTCAAGCAGACCGAGCCGAAGCCGGCGCCGGCCAAGGAGCCGACGCCCGCACCGCCACAGGACAAGACCGCGGCCATCGAGCCGACGCCCGAGGTGAAGCCGGACGCGGTCGCCCAGGCGATCGCCAAGGACCAGCCTGACGATGCCCAACTGCCGGACTCCGCGCCCGCGCCTCAGGCGCGGCCGAAGCCGCAGCCGGCACAGGCCGAAAGCGCCAAGGCGCCGGAGCGCAAGGACGCCGACAAACCGGTCAAGGAGGCTTCATCCAAGCCGAAATCGGAGGACAAGCAGTTCAATTCCGACGAGATCTCGGCCCTGCTGGACAAGCAGAAGCCCTCCGGCGGCGGCGCCAAGCGTTCGACACAGCAGGCTTCGCTCGGCGGCGAGAAGGACCAGGGCCAGAAGCTGTCGAGATCAGAACTGGGCGCCCTGTCGGATCAGCTTGGCGGTTGCTGGACATTGCCGGCGGGGCTGGAGGGCTCGGAGAATTTCGTCGCCGTGGTCATGTTCAACCTCGACCCCTCGGGCAAGCTGGATGGCCGGCCCACCGTCGAGAAATCGAGCGGGAATCGCCAATTCGATGAAAGCGCCGTGCGTGCGGTTCAGAAATGCAACATGGCCGGCCTTCAGGTTCCGGCGGGCAAACAGGACATCTGGGCCCAGGTCCGTGTCACTTTCGATCCGAGGGAAATGCTTGGCCTTTGAGGCCTGCCCTCCGCAGAATCAGTGAAGAGAAGCGAGAAGACATGAAATTCATCCTCAAGCCGCTCCTGATGGTCGCGACAATGGCGCTGGGCTCGATGGCCGGCGCCGTCATGCCCGCGTGGGCGCTCGTCGAGATCAACGTCAACAAGGGCAATGTCGAGCCGCTGCCGATCGCTATCACCGATTTCCAGTCGGGCGATGGGCTTGGCGCGCAGATTTCCGGCATCGTCACCGCCGACCTGAAGCGCTCGGGCCTGTTCGCACCGATCGACAAAAGCGCCTTCATCGAGAAGATCGCCAATCCTGACGCAGCGCCTCGCTTCGACGACTGGAAGGTGATCAATGCCCAGGCTCTGGTCACCGGCAGCGTCAGCAAGGAGGCCGACGGGCGCATCCGCGCGCAGTATCGGCTGTGGGACACGTTCGCGGGACAGCAGATGTCGGGCGAACAATTCTTCGCCAACGACGCCAATCAGCGACGCGTCGCTCACATCATCGCCGACGCCATCTACGAGCGGCTGACCGGCGAGAAGGGCTATTTCGACACGCGCGTCGTTTTCATCGACGAGTCCGGCGCCAAGAATGCGCGCAAGAAGCGCCTCGCCATCATGGACCAGGACGGCGCCAATGTGCGCTATCTCTCGGACGGCAGGGCGATCGTCTTGACGCCGCGCTTCTCGCCGAACCGGCAGGAAATCACCTACATGTCCTATGAGAGCGGCCAGCCGCGGGTGTATCTCCTGCAGATCGAGACCGGCCAGCGCGAACTGGTCGGCAATTTTCCGGGCATGACGTTTGCGCCGCGCTTTTCGCCGGATGGCCAGAAGGTGATCATGAGCCTGCTGCGCGACGACGGCAATTCCAACATCTTCGCCATGGACCTCAGGAGCCGCTCGACGACCCGGCTCACCAACTCGACCGCCATCGACACTTCGCCTTCCTATTCGCCCGACGGCAGCAAGGTGGTGTTCACCTCCGACCGCGGCGGCCGCGCGCAGATCTATGTGATGGGCGCCGACGGTTCGGGCCAGACCCGCATCTCCTTCGGCGACGGGGTCTATTCGACGCCGGTGTGGTCGCCGCGCGGCGATCTCATCGCCTTCACCAAGCAGACCGGCGGCGAATTCCAGATCGGCGTTATGAAGACCGACGGTTCGGGCGAGCGCATCCTGTCATCCGGCTTCCAGCAGGAAGGACCGACCTGGGCGCCGAACGGCCGCGTGCTGATGTTCTTCCGCGATTCCGCCGGCGGCCCGAAACTGGTTTCTGTCGATCTCACCGGCCGCAACGAGCAGTCGATCCCGACCGCGAACTTTGCCTCCGATCCGGCCTGGTCGCCGCTGCTGGAGTGAGAGGAATTGGAGAAATGAAGAAATGAAGAATTGAGGGATGGAGAGAGAAGCGGGTTACATCAAGCGCGCGAAGGATTTGGATGTCTATAGGCACGCTTATGGGGTTTCCTCGACGTCCACAAGGCCACGCTTGTTTTTCCGAAAATGGAACAATACGCGTTGGCTGACCAAATGCGGCGATCCAGCAAGGCGATCTGTGCCAATCTGGCTGAAGGATTTGCCAAACAGACCCATTCCAGGCCCGAATTTGCGCGTTTCATTTCGATGGCCATGGGATCATGCAGCGAAGTAGAGACGTGGATTTCGTATGCGTTCGACCTTGGCTACATCACCCACGCGCAGCGCGATGAATGGCTGCAATCCTATGTCCATATCTATGGAATGCTGGTGAATCTCAGGAAGAAGTTGAAATGACCCTTTTCCTCATTTCTTCAATTCCTCAATTCTCCATTTCCACCTCTTTGTCGCGTTTTGGCCGCATTTCCGCCTAGGGTCCGCGCCAACTGTGGCCCGGATCAAAGGGCTGCGGACGGGCGGCCTAAACCAAATTTTAACCGTGTTTCTTGAATGCCGGTTAACCCAAACGTGGTTACTGGGTGATCAACGAAATCACTCGAATGCGAAGGAGAGGCGGCATGAGCCGTATCGCAGCACTTACCAGAAATCCCGTCATGATCGCGCTGGTGGCGATGCTCGCCATTGCCGGTTGCGCTTCGAAGAAGACGCCCAACAGCGCCGCCGATCTCGGCCTCAACGGCGCCGGTGCCGCAACGCCCGGATCGGCGCAGGACTTCACCGTCAATATCGGCGACCGCATCTTCTTCGACACGGACTCCTCCTCGATCCGCGCCGACGCCCAGACGACGCTGTCGCGCCAGGCGCAGTGGCTGAACCAGTACAAGCAGTATGCGATCGTCGTTGAAGGCCATGCCGACGAACGCGGCACGCGCGAATACAATTTGGCGCTCGGTGCCCGCCGTGCCGCCGCCACGCGCGACTTCCTGGTCTCCAAGGGCGTCTCCGCCAACCGCCTGAAGACCATTTCCTACGGCAAGGAACGGCCGGTCGCGGTTTGCGACGACATCTCCTGCTGGTCGCAGAACCGCCGCGCGGTCACCACGCTCAGCGGCGCCGGTTCCTGACATTTTTCGCGCGTCGAGCGACGCGCGAAAAACACGACGACAAAAATGCAACACAGGTTTGCGAAAGGCGGCTGAAAGGCCGCCTTTTTCATGTTTGGTCCCTTCAAACAAAATTTGGCCGAAGTCTCGCGTCCTGCTATGAGCCGAGGGCGCTTGGCTGGTCCCATACCGATTGGAAGGCGCGAACAAGCTAACGACACGGCGAGAGGCATATGCATTTGAGATCAGTTCTGAGCGGCACGCTTGCGCTGCTGCTCCTTTCAGGCGTCACCGCGATGGCGGGTGGCTTAGGGACTGATGGCACGGGACAGCCAGCCGACAGCGGCTTCTCGTTCCATCTGCCCAGCATCGAGTTGCCTGGCGTTTTCAGCGAAAAGAAGAAGTCGGACCAGGTTCAGTTCGCGCAGCAGTCGACTGGCACAGGCGCCACCGGGCTCGAGGACCAACTGCGCCAGATGAACGGCAAGATCGAGGAACTGAACTTCCAGATCCTGCAAATGCAGGAGCAGATCCGCAAACAGCAGGAAGACAACGAGTTCCGCTTCCAGCAGCTCGAAGGCGGTACGCAGGGTGCGCAGCAGCCGGCCGGGCAGAAGAAGTCACAGGCCGCGCCCGCCGACAGCGATGACAGCGTGGCCGAGGCGCCGGCCACGCAACCGCCCGCGGAGGCCGACAATCGGGCAGCGGCCGGCCAGTCGGCTGGCGGCGGCCAGAGCGTCGAGGACGTCATCGTCGAATCCTCTGACGGTGATCCGGGCAAGGTGATCCCCGGAACGGGAGCGCCCGAAAAGACCTTCGGCAGCATCACCGTCGACAAGAACGGCAATGTGGTCGATGCCGGCGGCAGCACGCAGGCGACCGCACCGGCGCAGGATGTCGCTCCAGCCACCGGCGCTCCGGCCAAGAGCGGCAAGTCCGACGGCACGGTGGTTGCGGCGCTGCCTTCCACGAACGATCCCGAGGAGCTCTACCGCAACTCCTACCAGTTCATCCTTTCGGGCGACTACGGCACCGCTGAACAGGGTTTTCGCGACCACATCGCGCGTTTTCCCCGTGACGCGAAAACGGCGGATGCGCACTATTGGCTGGGCGAATCGCTGCTTGGCCAGCAGAAATATCGCGATGCCGCGGAGGTCTTCCTCGCCGCCAGCAAGGACTATCCCAAGGCCAAGAAGGCCCCCGACATGCTGCTGAAGCTCGGCGTGTCGCTGGTCGGCCTGAAGCAGCACGACGTGGCCTGCGCCACCTTCAGCGAGGTCGGCAAGCGCTACCCCGACATTTCCAACACGCTCAAGGAGCGCGTGAAGCAGGAAAAGGCCCTGGCGGCGTGCTAGCCCTTCTCCTGCCTGCCGTTGCCCTGCCTTCGGAGCCGTGTTCGGGCGACATGCATTGATGCTCGACACCGAGCCTGATCTTTCGAAAGACCTTTTTTCGCACATCGACTTTACCAGCGGCGCCGTTGCGGCCGTATCCGGCGGCAGCGACTCGACCGCCCTACTTCTCCTTCTCAAACGACATCTCGACCGAACCGCGCCGTCCGCGAAGCTGCTGGCGGTGACGATCGACCACGGTTTGCGGCAGGGCGCGGCGGCCGAAGCGGAAGCGGTGGCCAGGCTTTGCGCCGCGCACGCCATCGCGCACCGCATCGTCGCCTGGTCCGGACGCAAGCCGTCGACCGGGCTGCCGGCCGCCGCGCGGGAGGCTCGCTACCGGCTGCTGGCCGAGGCGGCGCGGGAGGAAGGCCTCGGTCTGATCGTGACCGGTCATACGGCGGACGACCAGGCCGAGACGGTGCTGATGCGGCTAGTCCGAGGCAAGGGCGCCCGCGGCCTTGCCGGCATGGCGCCGATCACCTTGCACGACTGGCACGAATGGATCGTGCGGCCGCTCCTTGGCATTCGGCGCGCGGCTTTGCGCAACTTCCTGCGGCGCGAGCATGTCGGCTGGGCCGAGGATCCGACCAATGCCGACGCGGCCTTCGAGCGACCGCGCATGCGCGCGGCACTGGCCGGCGCTGACGGTGCGCAGCGCATCGATGACGCATTGACGCTGGCGGCGCGCGAGAGCGAGGCGCGCAGCCGGCTTGGCATCCGCGCCGCGGATTTAATCGCGCGCTTCGCCAGCCAGCCGGCGCCGGGTCTTGTCCGCCTCGATCCGACCCTGCTTTCGGCCGGCGACGATCCGGCGGCCGTCTATGCGCTGCGCATCCTCCTCGCCACAAGCGGGGGCGTTGCGTTTCTGCCGGACCAGGCGCGATGCGAGGCGCTGTTCGGTAGGCTGAAGGCTGGATTTCTTTGCGCCACATTGTCGCGGACGGTGGTCGATTCCAGGCGCGCCGGCATCTTTCTGCGCCGCGAGACGCGAGGCTTGCCGCCTGTGGTCGCGGCCACCGGCGGGCTGCTCTGGGACGGCCGCCGGCACATCACGTTGGACGACGGCGGCAGTGCATTGTTGATCGCGCCGTTCGGGGCAGCGGCGGCGAAGCGTCTGGCGATCGCGGAAGGCGAAACGCCGCGCAGCCTCGTGCGCGCCGCGCGGGCATGCGAGCCAGCATCGCGGCAAGCCGTTGAAAACCCTGGCCTGCCTCAGGGTGGGCAGGCGTCGCCGGGGTTCACGGCACAGGCCGTCGTCGCCCCCTTTGTCCGTTTCCTGCCGTCCTTCGACCTGGCGCCGGCGCGGGTCGTCGCCGAATTGATCGGCGCACCGTTGCCTCCCGCCCTGCCTTTCAAGCGGCCATAGCGCCGGTCGGTCATGGGCGAAAGCTTAACCCACACGTGCTGTTCTGCTTGGCAAGGGGGGGCGCTCTCCCTATGTTAGGCTCAAGTTTCCTCTCACGACGCGTGTCCGCCCGCGGACGCCAACGGGACAATTGATGAATCCGAACTATCGCAACCTCGCGCTCTGGGCGATCATAGCGGTCCTGCTCATCGCCCTCTTCAATCTGTTCCAGACGCCGCAGACGCGTGGGGCTTCGAGCGATGTACCTTATTCGCAGTTCCTGCAGGATGTCGCGGCGGGCCGGGTCAAGACGGTGACCATCGCCGGCGCCCGCATCTCCGGCACCTACACCGACAATTCGAGCGGCTTCCAGACCTATTCGCCCGGCGATCCGTCGCTGGTCTCGCGGCTGCAGGACAAGAACGTCACCATCAATGCGCGGCCGGAGACCGACGGTTCAAACTCGCTGTTCGGGTACCTGATCTCGTGGCTGCCGATGATCCTGATCCTCGGCGTATGGATATTCTTCATGCGCCAGATGCAGTCCGGCTCCGGTCGTGCCATGGGCTTCGGCAAGTCGAAGGCCAAGCTTCTGACCGAGGCGCATGGCCGCGTCACCTTCCAGGACGTCGCCGGCGTCGACGAGGCCAAGGAAGACCTGGAGGAGATCGTCGAGTTCCTGCGCGATCCGCAGAAATTCCAGCGGCTCGGCGGCAAGATCCCGCGCGGCGTGCTCTTGGTCGGCCCTCCGGGAACCGGCAAGACGCTGCTCGCCCGCTCGGTCGCCGGCGAGGCAAACGTGCCGTTCTTCACCATTTCGGGTTCGGACTTCGTCGAGATGTTTGTCGGCGTCGGCGCCAGCCGCGTGCGCGACATGTTCGACCAGGCCAAGAAGAACGCGCCCTGCATCATCTTCATCGACGAAATCGACGCGGTCGGCCGTCACCGCGGCGCGGGTCTCGGCGGCGGTAATGATGAGCGCGAGCAGACGCTGAATCAGCTGCTGGTCGAGATGGACGGCTTCGAGTCCAACGAAAGCATCATCCTGATCGCCGCCACCAACCGGCCCGACGTGCTCGACCCGGCGCTGCTGAGGCCCGGCCGTTTCGACCGCCAGGTGGTGGTGCCGAACCCCGACATCGTCGGACGCGAGAAGATCCTGAAAGTGCATGTGCGCAACGTGCCGCTGGCGCCCAATGTCGACCTCAAGGTCGTCTCCCGCGGCACGCCGGGCTTCTCCGGCGCCGATCTGATGAACCTCGTCAACGAGGCCGCCCTGATGGCGGCGCGGCGTAACAAGCGCCTCGTGACCATGGCCGAGTTCGAGGACGCCAAGGACAAGATCATGATGGGCGCCGAGCGCCGCTCCTCGGCCATGACCCAGGCCGAGAAGGAGTTGACCGCCTATCACGAGGCCGGTCACGCCATACTGGCGCTCAACGTGCCGTCGGCCGATCCGCTGCACAAGGCGACAATCATTCCGCGCGGCCGCGCGCTCGGCATGGTCATGCAGTTGCCGGAAGGCGACCGCTATTCGATGAGCTACAAGTACATGATCTCACGGCTTGCCATCATGATGGGCGGCCGCGTCGCCGAGGAGTTCAAGTTCGGCAAGGAGAACATCACGTCGGGCGCTTCCTCCGATATCGAGCAGGCGACCAAGCTGGCGCGCGCCATGGTCACGCGCTGGGGCTTTTCCGACAAGCTCGGCCATGTCGCTTATGGCGACAACCAGGAGGAAGTGTTCCTCGGCCATTCGGTGGCGCGCACGCAGAACATCTCGGAAGAAACCGCGCAGATCATCGACGCCGAGGTGCGCCGCCTGATCGACGAGGCCTATTCGACCGCGAGGTCGGTGCTGACCAAGAAGAAGAAGGAATGGATCGCGCTGGCGCAGGGCCTGCTCGAATACGAGACGCTGTCGGGCGACGAGATCAAGCAGCTGATCGCCGGCGAGAAGCCCGCGCGCGATCTCGGCGACGACACGCCGCCGAGCCGTGGTTCGGCCGTGCCGAAGTCGGGCCGCCGCAAAAAGGGTCCCGAGCCCGAGGGCGGCATGGAACCGCAGCCGTCGAGCTGAACTCGGCCAAGAACAAATTGAGAAACGCCGCGGTTCGACCGCGGCGTTTTTGTTTGGGGCAGGCTGCTGAGTTTCTCCGTGGCCTGCGCCTGCAAGGTTGGTTAGGCGATTGGCGGAAGCCGGCGTGGCAGCAGCCAATCTTCCCACTTTGTGGAAGATGCCGGGCAGCTCAGCGGGGGCAGCGTCCGCCGACAAATCGAGTTAGGCCTTCCGGGCTGCGGGGGAGGATCTCTCTTGCCGTTCGACGATTCCTCGAGCCACCCTCGCCCAGCTTTTCGTGAATGCGAGGCAACCTGGCCGGGAGCAGGCAACGATCCTTCGTGCCCCTCTGGCCTGCCGGCAATCTCCTCTACGAGGGAGATTGCAGCGTCGCGACAACGCGCCTCTCATCAGCACAGCGGGGATCCCTGCTGAAGCCGCGGGCAAAAAAGGCCCGCGAACCTTGCGGTTCCCGGACCTTACTTTCCTCAAATAGTGCTGTCGCTCAGCTCTTCAGCTTGGCATTGCACAGGCTGTAGAAGCCGCCGCCCTTCTGGATCCACTTCAAGCCGCCAAGCGTGTTGGCGTCCTTGTTGGCATAGTACTGCTGGAGGCAGGTATGCATGCGGGCCTTGGCCGGGGTTTCGGTGGCGAATTTCGGCGAGATTGCGGTCGGGAAACTCACGCCCTTCGGCGCAGCGACAGTCGGCTTTGCCGGCTCCTTGGTGTAGGTCGCCTCTGTTGGAGCCGGGACGGTGTCATCGTCCGAGGCGCTGGCGCCGCATTCGGCCTTCCGGAAGTCGTTCCACTTCATGCCGTTGAGCGTATTGGCGGTCTTGGCAGCCTGGTACTTGCTGCTGCAGTCGGCCATGCTCAGGCCCTTGCCCGAGCTGTCGGTCGCCGCAGCCGTGGTCGCCGCCTTGGTGGTCGCCGGTTTGGTGGCGGCGGCAGCGGATGCGCCGGCGGCAGCGGACGCGCCGGTGGCGCATTCGCTCTTGCGGAAGTCGTTCCACTTCATGCCGTTGAGCGTGCCGGCGGCCTTGGCCGCCTGGTACTTGGTGCTGCATTCCTTTGCGGTCAGGCCTTTGGCTCCGTCGTCGGCGGCGGCCGCAGCCTTGGTCGCCTTGGCCGGCTTCGTATCGGCCGCCTTGGTGTCCGCTGCCTTGGCGTCGGGCTTGGCTGTCGCGGCGGCATCAGTGCCGCACTGCGCCTTGCGGAACTGGTTCCAGGTCTGGCCGGCAAGTGTCCCCGCGTCCTTGGCCGCGTTATACTTCGTGCTGCACTCGGCCATCGTCAGCGCGTTGGCTGGCGCGGCCAGGAATAACGTCGCGACCGCAAGGCCGGTCAAAGTGGCAAGTCGGTGGATGAGCATAGCGTTTCTCCGTTGCAGCAGCCCATTATACGTCCCAGCAAATCAATAACGCTCAACGGTCGGTTGCGCCAGATGCTAAGTGGCGTATACATCGCCGAAACCCGGCTTCGGCCGGCAAGGTGATGAAATCGTTGCCTGTTGCCGGGTGGAAGACAAGAATTTGTGGGTAAATCCATGTCGAATGGTCCACAGGCATGGTATATTGTGGCGAGGCAGCGCCATCACGCTAGGTTGCGCCAGTCTGTGTGCAATGCACAACAAGGGTTTTCTAAGGGATTGGTAACAGATAATCACGAAATGTGATCGTAGTGCGCCGGCCAATTATGGCATGACGTACCGGGCAAGAACCACCGGGGACACTGACTAGCATGGCAGGAAATTATTTCGGCACGGACGGTATTCGCGGGCGCGCCAACAAGTTTCCAATGACGGCGGAAATCGCGATGAGGGTCGGCATGGCGGCCGGCCTGTCCTTCCAGCGCGGCAGCCATCGTCACCGTGTGGTGCTCGGCAAGGACACCAGACTTTCCGGCTACATGATCGAGAACGCCATGGTGGCGGGCCTCTGCGCCGCCGGCATGGACGTGTTCCTGCTCGGCCCCATCCCGACGCCGGCGGTCGCCATGTTGGTGCGTTCGCTGCGCGCCGATATCGGCGTCATGATCTCGGCCTCGCACAATCCTTATTACGACAATGGCATCAAGCTATTCGGTCCCGACGGCTACAAGCTCTCCGACGAGATCGAAGAGCGCATCGAGAGCATGCTGGACAAGGATATCGAACTGGCACTCGCCGATTCCGACGGACTTGGTCGCGCCAAGCGCGTCGATGGCGTGCATGACCGCTACATCGAGTTTGCAAAGCGCACCTTGCCGCGTTCGATGTCGCTTTCAGGTTTGAGGATCGTCGTCGATTGCGCCAATGGCGCCGCCTACAAGGTTGCCCCCGAGGCGCTTTGGGAGCTGGGCGCCGAAGTGGTGGCCATCAATGTCGAGCCCAACGGCTTCAACATCAACAAGGAATGCGGCTCGACCCATCCGGCAGGCCTGCAGAAGAAAGTCCACGAGGTGCGCGCCGACATCGGCATCGCGCTCGACGGCGATGCCGACCGTGTCGTCATCGTTGACGAGAACGGCGCGATCGTCGACGGCGACCAGATCATGGCAATGATCGCCGAGTCCTGGCACCAGAGCGGGCGGCTTGCCGGCGGTGGCGTCGTTTCGACGGTCATGTCCAATCTCGGCCTCGAACGCTTCCTCGGCGACATGAAGCTGCAATTGCACCGCACCAAGGTCGGCGACCGCTATGTCGTCGAGCATATGCGCGCGCACGGGCTCAATGTCGGCGGCGAGCAGTCGGGCCACATCGTGCTGTCGGACTTCTCGACCACGGGCGACGGCCTGGTTTCGGCGCTGCAGGTGCTGGCCTGCATCAAGCGGCAGGGCCGGCCGGTCAGCGAATTGTCGAAGAAGTTCGAGCCGGTGCCGCAACTCCTCAAGAACGTCCGCATCGCCGGCGGCAAGCCGCTCGAGGAAGCTCCGGTCAAGGCTGCGATCGAGGACGCCCGTCAACGCCTCGGCAAGGCGGGGCGGCTCGTCATCCGCCCGTCCGGCACCGAGCCGCTGATCCGTGTCATGGCCGAGGGCGACGACCCGCAGCTGGTCGAGGCCGTCGTCAACGACATCGTTGAGGTCATCTCGGAAACACGCAGCGCCGCCTGATCTCAGGTGCATTCGGAGGGCCGACGCCGCTCTGATTGCTTAGAAGCCCGCCCGTCCGGCGGGCTTTTGTTTGCCTGCGAAACTGGCTCGAGACACGTGGAACCATCCGAATTCCTCAAATGCTCGAGATTCGTGGTTAATAGACAGGGTTAAATGCCTTTTAACCTTTGCAATTCATTATCCACGCCTGAAAGCCAATCTCATTCGGACGCGACCGCTGTTCCGAGGGTTTCTAGGGGTGACAAGCATGTTCAATACAGCAAGAAAGGCCCTGTTCGCCGCGCTGTTCGCGGGCCTGGCATGGCCGGTGTTCGCGGCCGACCTTCCGGAGCCGGTGGTCGAAGAGGCGCCGCCGCCGGTATACGAGCAGCCAGTCGATGTCGGCGGCTGGTACATTCGCGGCGATCTCGACTACCACAAGTCGAAAGTGCGCGGCATCGATTACACGACCTACACCATCGATCCCTGTAATTGTAACGTCATTCCCGGCGACAGGAGCTTCGATTTCGGCAAGCTCAAGGGCGGCTTCTCGCTCGGCGCCGGCGTCGGCTACAAGATCAACGATCATTTTCGTACGGATTTGACCGCCGATTACTGGTTCAAGTCGAACTTCGACGGCGGAACCTCGGACGCTTTCTCGACGTCGACCGAAGTGTCGAAAATGAGCGCCTTGCTGCTGCTGGCCAACGCCTATGTCGATCTCGGCACCTATCACGGCATCACGCCCTATGTCGGCGCCGGCATCGGCGGCGCGCATGTCAGATGGGACGATGTCAGGGACCCGAACACCACCGAGTTCAACCCCGGTGCGAAAAGCTGGCGCTTTGCCTACGCGCTCATGGCCGGCGCTTCCTACTGCCTGACCGACAAGCTGATCCTGGACGCGGGCTATCGCTACAGCCACATCCAGGGTGGCCGCATGTTCGAGTGGGATATCAGCAGCGCCGGGCCGGGCTTCGACCGCGGCATCGACACGCATGAGGTGCGCGGCGGCCTGCGGTACCAGTTCGGCGGCAACAACGGTTGCGTCGCGCCGACGGTGGCCTATCAGCCCGAACCCGAGCCGATCTACACCAAGTAACATCCGACCATCCAACGGTCCGAAACCGCCCGGCATCAGCCGGGCGGTTTTCGCTTGTCTGGCTGCCCGAAAATCATTCGCTAACGCTCTGTTAGCCTTAACCCCGACTTAACCACTATGGTTAACAATGCTTCCTGAAACGATGGCTGCCGTCTGGTGGCGCCGAAATCGGGAGCAGGGGATCATGAAACTCACATCGCGTATGGCGCCGGTGCTTGCCACATTCGCCATCATGCCGCTGACGCCTGCGCTGGCCGCCGACTATGATCCCCCGGTCTATGTCGACCAGGCGCCCGACTACGTGCCGGTCGAGGTCGGCTCGGGCTGGTATCTGCGCGGCGATGTCTCCTACCTGGTAGAGAAGAGCTTCAAGAATGAGGATTTCGCCTTCACGCCGGCGAGCTTCGACAACGAGGAAGACCCGGTCTTCGCCAGCATCGGCTTCGGCTACCACTTCAACGATTATCTGCGTGCCGATCTCAATCTGGGTTACCTTCCCGGCAACAAGATCGGCATTGGCTATGACGATTCAGCGACCGCGGCAGAGGCGACCCTAGCGTCGGCGTCCCTGAAGAACTATGCCTTTTCAGGCATGCTCAACGGCTATGTCGACCTTGGTACCTATGTCGGCATAACACCCTATCTCGGCGCCGGCATCGGCATCGTCAGGAGCACGCACAAGCTCTCGGCGAGCTATTTCACCGACAATGGCGATCCAACCGACGACTTCGGCCTGAGTGACGACAAGACCAAGTATTCCTTCGCTTACACGCTGAATGCCGGCCTTGCCTATCAGGTGTCGAAGAATGTTTCCGTCGATCTCGGCTATCAGTATTTCTCGGCGCCCGACGCTGAATATGTGACGGCCGAGAGCCTGACCTCGTTTCCGGTCCACAAGGGAATCAGCAATCATCAGGTTAAGCTCGGGCTACGCTACGATCTCTGGTAGTAGGCTGACATACATGAACCCTGGCGGCGGATCTCTTCGGTCCGCCGTTTGCGTTTGAAGCTCACGAGATCCTGATCGCGGATCGCCAGTATCCTGCCCGCGACAAAAACTTTCCCCTTGACGCCCGAAGCCCGAGCGCATATCGCCGTCCGTGGGCCACCCCTCCCCAACGAGGGGCCACTATCTGGAAGGATAGACCACGATGACGACGCATACGAAGCCCGGATTCCGTCCGGCAAACCCCAATTTTTCCTCAGGTCCCTGCGCGAAACGTCCCGGCTGGTCGGTCGAGGCGCTGAAAGCTGCCGCGCTCGGCCGTTCCCATCGCGCCAAGATCGGCAAGACCAAGCTCGAACAGGCGATCGCGCTGACGCGCGAAATTCTCCAGGTTCCTGCCGACTACCGCATCGGCATCGTGCCGGCGTCCGACACAGGCGCCGTCGAGATGGCGCTTTGGTCGCTGCTGGGCGCGCGCGGCGTCGACATGGTCGCCTGGGAGAGTTTCGGCTCCGGCTGGATCACCGACGTGGTCAAGCAGTTGAAGCTTGCCGATGTGCGCAAGCTCGAGGCCGGTTACGGCGAACTGCCGGATCTCGGCAAGATCGATTTCGACCGCGACGTGGTCTTCACCTGGAACGGCACGACCTCGGGCGTGCGCGTGCCGAACGGCGATTTCATCCCGGCCGATCGCAAGGGTCTGACCATCTGCGACGCGACATCGGCCGCCTTCGCGCAGAAGCTCGACTTCGAGAAACTCGATGTCGTGACCTTCTCCTGGCAGAAGGTGCTGGGCGGCGAAGGCGCGCATGGCATGCTGATCCTGTCGCCCCGCGCCGTCGAGCGGCTGGAGAGCTATAAGCCTGCATGGCCGCTGCCGAAGATCTTCCGCCTGACCTCGGGCGGCAAATTGATCGAAGGCATCTTCAAGGGCGAAACCATCAACACGCCGTCGATGCTGTGCGTCGAGGACTATCTCGACGCGCTCAGCTGGGCGAAATCGATCGGCGGCCTCGATGCGCTGGTCGCCAGGGCCGACGCCAACGCGGCCGTGCTCGACCGTTTCGTCGCGAAATCCTCCTGGCTTGGCCATCTCGCCGTAGAGCCGGCGACGCGGTCGAACACGTCCGTCTGCCTGTCCTTCACCGACGGACAAGTCGCTGCACTCGACGCCGACGCACAGGCGGCCTTCGCCAAGGGTCTGGTTTCAGCGCTCGACAAGGAAGGTGTCGCCTATGACATCGGTTCCTATCGCGACGCGCCGCCTGGCCTGCGCATCTGGTGCGGCGCAACGGTCGAGACCTCCGATCTCGAAGCTCTGCTGCCCTGGCTCGACTGGGCCTTCGCCGGCCAGAAGGCGTCGCTGAAAGCGGCGGCCTGAAACTCAACAGTTATTTTCTGGAACAGCCCTCATCCGGCCGCTTCGCGGCCACCTTCTCCCACAAGAGGAGAAAGATTGGCGCCCGACCTTCTCCCCCGTGGAGAAGGTGCCTGAGCGAAGCGAAGGCGGGTGGGGTAAGCAACAAGGACCAATCCCATGCCTCGCGTTCTCGTCTCGGATAAACTTTCCACCACCGCTGTTCAGATCTTTAGGGATCGCGGCGTCGAGGTCGACTATCTTCCAGATCTCGGCAAGGACAAGGAGAAGCTGCTTGAAGTGATTGACCAGTATGACGGCCTCGCCATCCGCTCGGCGACCAAGGTTACCGAGAAGCTGATCCATGCCGCCACCAGGCTCAAGGTCGTCGGCCGGGCCGGTATCGGCGTCGACAATGTCGACATACCGGCGGCCAGCCGCAAGGGCATTATCGTGATGAACACGCCGTTCGGCAATTCGATCACGACAGCCGAGCATGCGGTAGCGATGATCTTCGCGCTCGCCCGCCAGATCCCGGAAGCCAACGCCTCGACGCATGCAGGCAAATGGGAAAAGAACCGCTTCATGGGCGTCGAGATCACCGGCAAGACGCTCGGCGTCATCGGCTGCGGCAATATCGGCTCGATCGTCGCCACGCGCGGCGTCGGCCTGAAGATGCATGTCGTCGCCTTCGATCCGTTCCTGTCGGACAAACGCGCCGAGGAACTCGGCGTCGACAAGGTTGAACTGGACGAGCTCTTCGCCCGCGCGGACTTCATCACGCTGCACACGCCGTTGACCGACAAGACGCGCAACATCATCGATGCCGCCGCGATCGCCAAAATGAAGGACGGCGTGCGCATCATCAACTGCGCCCGTGGCGGGCTGGTCGTCGAAGCCGACCTGGTGGCGGCGCTGAAGAGCGGCAAAGTGGCCGGCGCCGGCATCGACGTGTTCGAGGCCGAGCCGGCCGAACAGAACGCATTGTTCGGCATGGAGAATGTGGTGGCCACCCCCCATCTCGGTGCCTCGACGGCGGAGGCGCAAGAGAACGTCGCGCTGCAGGTCGCCGAACAGATGGCCGACTACCTGATCAAGGGCGCCGTCTCCAACGCCATCAACATGCCGTCGATCACCGCGGAGGAAGCGCCGCGGCTCAAACCCTTCGTCAAGCTCGCCGAAGTGCTTGGCGCCTTTGTCGGCCAGGTCACCGAGGACCCGATCAAGGAGGTGGAAATCCTGTTCGACGGCTCGACCGCGACGATGAATACGCGCGCGCTGATCAGCGCGGCCCTTGCCGGGCTGATCAGGCCGCAGGTAGCCGACGTCAACATGGTGTCGGCGCCGATCATGGTGAAGGAGCGCGGCATCATCGTCGCCGAGGTCAAGCGCGACAAATCGGGCGTGTTCGACGGCTATATCAAGCTGACGGTCAAGACCGAGCATATGACGCGCTCGATCGCCGGCACCTGTTTTTCCGACGGCAAGCCGCGCTTCATCCAGATCAAGGGCATCAATCTCGATGCCGAGGTCGGCCAGCACATGCTCTATACGACCAATGCCGACGCGCCGGGCATTATCGGCCTGCTCGGCACGGTGTGCGGCGAGAACGGCGTCAACATCGCCAACTTCCAGCTCGGCCGCAACCGGCCAGGGGGCGATGCCATCGCGCTGCTCTATCTCGACGCACCGTTCCCGGAAAAAGTGCTGGAGCAGGTGCGGGCGCACAAATCGATCGATTCGGCCAAGCGGCTACAGTTCGACGTCGGCAGCGTGTAGGGCTCTTCCCGCACAGGCTGCAACTGCACGATCGCGATGCTCCGCGCATCGAGTGTTTTCCGGCAAGCCTAGATGGTCTTGATCGTCCGTCTGAGGATACTTGCCTTCGCGATAGCGGGGCGTCTGCTGCTGACCTTAGCTGCCCCGATGCCTGATCATTTTCGCAGCGTGCAAAGCAGCGCATGGTTTCCCAGGCGCCCAAGCCCGACGAAACCCGCATGGCCGCTGGCGAGGCGATCTACCATGATAATTGCTCGGCCTGCCATGGTGGAGACGGCGCCGGCGCCGGGGCTCTTTTCCCGCCGCTCGCCGGCAATTCGATCGTAGCACAGGCCAGCACCGAAACGCTTGCCCGGGCCGTTCTGGCGGGAAGCCAGGCCGTGCATACGGCCCGCGCGCCGACGACGCCGGCGATGCCCTCGCTGGCGGGGCGCCTGAAGGATCAGGAGATCGCCGACGTCTTCACTTACGTGCGCGGCAGCTGGGGCAACGCCGCCCCGGCAGTCTCGTCCGACGACGTGGCGGCGGTGCGCAAGGAATTGCAGTAGTCCTGCGAATTGCCGGGCGAGCCGACGCTCTCCTTGAAGCTGACGATCGGGGCGCGAAGCGAGTTTACTGGCGCCTCGGCATGGCTGCCTTGCGGCCGCTATATTCGGCAAGCGCGATGCCGCCCAGCACAAGGACGAGCGCCAACGCCTGGTAGAGCTGGAATGTCTCGCCGACGATCAGCACCGATAGCAGGGTGCCGAAGATCGGCACCAGGTTGATGAACAGGCCGGCCCGGTTGGCGCCGATCAGCTCATTGCCCCTGATGTAGAATATCTGCGAGACGACCGAGGCGCCGATCGCAGTATAGACGATCACCGCCCAGCCGCGTGCGTCGGGAACGATGACCTTGCCGGCCGCGATTTCCCATAGGAAGAACGGCAGCGAGGTGACGAGCGCGGCGAGCGACATGGCCAGCATCAGGCTCTGCCATTGCATGGCCGGCTTCAGCCGCAATCCGACCGAATAGCCGCTGTAGAGAATGACCGCGACCAGCATGATGGCGTCGCCGAAATTGAGCTCCAATGTCAGCAGCCGGCGCGGATCGCCGTGGCAGGCGGTCAGGATGACGCCGAAGATCGTCAGCACCACGCCGGCGATCTGCGCCCAGTTCACGCGCAGGCGGAAGAAGATGAAATTGGCTACGATGATCAGGATAGGCATTGCCGCCTGCTCGATCGAAACGTTGATCGCGGTCGTGTAATTGAGCGCCGTATAGAAGATCGTGTTGAACAAGGTGAAGCCGCTGGCGCCAAGTGCGGCGAGCACGAACCAGTGCCTGCGCACGACGGGCCAATCTCTTTTCAGCGCATTCCAGCCGATCGGCAGCAGGATCGCTACCGCCAGCACCCAGCGCAGGAAGACCAGCGTCATCGGTGAGACGTGATGGACCGCCAGCTTGCCGGCCACCGAGTTGCCGCCCCACAGCAAGGTGGTGAGCAGCAGGAACATGTAGGCGCTTCGGTGCATGGCGGGTCGCAGCGGGGAGGAGGTGAATGGGGCGTGCCTGCCGGCCTATTGCCCCCGCCTGGACAAGTAAATGATGTCAAAGCTGAAAATTGTTGTGCCTCAGCCCATTTTCGGCGGCAAAGAAAGGTCGCATCGGCCTGCTCTTGACGTTATAGAGGCCTGTCGTTTCGAACCGTATCCAAGCCGCGCGGCGGCGCCTCGAAGGAAAAGAAACATGGCCAATGTGGTGGTCGTCGGCTCGCAATGGGGTGACGAAGGCAAGGGCAAGATCGTCGACTGGCTGTCGGAGCGCGCCGATGTCGTGGTGCGTTTCCAGGGCGGCCACAATGCCGGCCACACGCTGGTCGTCGACGGCAAGGTCTACAAGCTGTCGCTGTTGCCGTCGGGCGTCGTGCGGCAGGGCAAGCTGTCCATCATCGGCAATGGCGTCGTCTTCGATCCGCACGCATTCGTCGCCGAAGTGGCGAAGCTCAAGGGGCAGGGCGTCGAGGTAACGCCGGAGCGCCTGAAAATAGCCGAAAACACAGCGCTTATCCTGTCCCTGCACCGGGAACTGGACGGCTTCCGCGAGGACGCCGCCTCAAATTCCGGGACCAAGATTGGCACGACCCGCCGCGGTATCGGCCCCGCCTATGAGGACAAGGTGGGCCGGCGCGCGGTGCGGGTGATGGATCTGGCGGATTTGGAAACACTACCCTTGAAGGTCGACAGGCTGTTGACGCATCACAATGCACTGCGTCGCGGCCTTGGCCATGCCGAAGCCACGCATGACGCGGTCATGCAAGAGCTGACCTCGGTCGCCGGCGAAATCCTGCCCTACATGGACCGGGTCTGGAAGGTGCTCGACGACAAGCGCCGGGCCGGCGAGCGCATCCTGTTCGAGGGCGCGCAAGGCACGCTGCTCGACATCGATCATGGCACCTATCCGTTTGTCACCTCGTCCAACACCGTCGCCGGCCAGGCGGCAGCCGGTGCCGGCGTGGGCCCGGGCGCCATCGGCTATGTGCTTGGCATCACCAAGGCCTATACGACGCGCGTAGGCGAAGGTCCGTTCCCGACCGAGCAGCAGAACGAGATCGGTGAATTCCTCGGCACGCGCGGCCATGAATTCGGCGTCGTCACCGGCCGCAAGCGCCGCTGCGGCTGGTTCGACGCGGTGCTGGTGCGCCAGGCCGTCGCCGTCAACGGCATCAAGGGCATCGCCCTGACCAAGCTCGATGTGCTCGACGGGCTGGACGAGATCAAGGTCTGTACCGGCTACCGCCTCGACGGCGAGACGATCGACTATCTACCGGCCAGCCAGGGCGCGCAGGCCCGCGTCGAGCCAATCTACGAGACGCTGGAGGGGTGGAAAGGCACCACCGCCGGCGCGCGCAGCTGGAACGACCTTCCGGCCCAGGCCGTCAAATATGTCCGCCATATCGAGGAGTTGATCGGCGCGCCGGTCGCGCTCCTCTCCACCAGCCCGGAACGGGACGACACGATACTTGTGACCGATCCGTTTCAAGACTAGTTTCTCAAGCCTTTCCGGGCGTTGCGGCTGATTTGCGGAGGCCGGCCCGGAGCACAATACAGGTCGACTGACGCATGGCGAAAGATTTCGTTTCTGCTCTGAGGGATACGATAAACAATTTTGGCGATCCTACGCCGGAGCTGCGGGCCAAAGTCTACGACAAAGCGCGCTCGACGATTGCAAAGAAGATTGCCGAGCGCGAGCCGCCGCTTTCGCCGTCGGAAGCTGAAAGGCAGAAGCGCGGCCTGGAAGACGCCATATCGAGGCTCGAGCGCGAATATGCCAAAAGCGTGCCGGAGACCGATCCGCTTGCCGAACTGGAGCACATATTTTCCTCCATCGATCGCAACAAGAACCAGTCGAACCATACCAAACAGCCGGTAAAGGCGGAGCCGGCCTGGCCGGCAGCGCCTGCCTCGAAGGCTGAACCCTACAAGCCGCCGCCCCTCGCTCCGGAGCCCGACATCTCCAGGCCTGCATCGCCCGTCGCCGAGGTCGAGCCGAACTGGCAAAAGCCCGTACCGGTGCAGCCGGCCCCGGAGTTCGACGACAGGGCTCAGCCTGGCATGGATGTGGGTCAGGACGACGAGCATGCCGATGTCTTTGCGAGCGACGAAGAGGCTGCGGCCGCCGACACTTTCCAGCGCTTGCGTCCGGCTGAACGCAAGCGCAGCTATGGCGGGCTGATTGCCGCTGCCGTTGCGTTGCTGGTCATTGCCGGCGGCGGCTATGGCATCTGGCTGAACAAGGATGCCTTCGGCAAGATGCTGGGTCTGGGCGGCGGCAGCAAGGTCGCGACGACCGAGCCGGTCAAATCGACACCCGCCAAGCCGGCGAGCGATGCGGCGGCAACGCCCCCGGCACCTTCGGCTAGCGGTGCCGAGCCCGAAGGGACACCGAAGTTCACTCAAAGACTGACACCGCAAGGAAGCGAGGTCGATCCTGGCCCGGCCGGCGGACAGAGCGGTGTGGGCGAGGGCGAGTCCGTCGCGGCGCTGACGACGCCGCCTTCAGCCACGACCGCCCCGGCTTTGTCGGCTCCGGCAGGAGGCACGCCGGCCGCAGGCGCGCCCGCCGGGACCACGCCCCCTGCACCGGGCGCTGCGCCGGCGGCGCCACCCGCCAATGGGACCGCACCCGCGGCGCCGGCTGACAACGCCGCCACGCCGCCCTCGCCTGCCGGTGCGCCGACGCAAACCTCTCTGCCGGTCGGCCAGAAGGCGATCTTCTATGAGGAGCGCACCAGCACCGCGCAGGGTTCGGCCGAGCCGGGCAACATCGTCTGGTCGCTGGTGCAGGAATCGCCCGGCGGCGACCGGCCGCCTGAGCCGGCGATCCGCGCCGAGGCGACCATTCCCGGCAAGGACATCCAGTTGCGCATGACCATCCGCCGCAACACTGACCAGACGCTGCCGGCCAGCCACATCATCGAGATGATCTTCCTGACGCCCGACGGTTTCGAAGGCGGCGGCGTCGACAACATCCTGCGCGTGGCCATGAAGAGTTCCGAGCAGGATGCCGGCAGCCCGCTGATCGGCATTCCGGCCAAGATCGCCGACGGCTTCTTCCTCGTCGCGCTCAACGATACCAAGGCCGACGAGGACGCCAATCTGACCTTGCTTCGGGGACAGGACTGGATCGACGTGCCGGTCGTCTACAAGACCGGACGACGAGCGTTGCTGACGATGGAAAAAGGCATTCCCGGCGAGAAGGTGTTCGACGAGGCGATCAAGGCTTGGCAGGCGAAGACGGCGGGCTGAGATAAAGTCGACTTCGGTCAGAAACCTTGGAACAGCATGTCGATTGCGGCGACGATGTCGTCGTGATGCCTGGAGAGATTCCCCTCGGCATCCAGCAATTCGGAGGCCGTCAAGGCCGACATGAACTGGGTGACCATTACATGATCCTTGCCATCTATAGGGAAGGTCGGGTTCAGTCGGCGGCCAGGAACCGGGGCTATATCAGGCGGCATCAGTGGAATGACCACTCTCGTGCTCAGCCGCTCAAGAAGGTCGGACTGGACATCGAGAAGATAACCGTTGCCGTCGCTATTCCGATAAAGATCGTAGCGTGCCATCAAAACAGCCGGCGTTTGGCCAATGGCAACCCGTTACGCTCGACATAAGCGTTCGAGCTTTCGATCGCTTCCTTGTTCTCTTCTTGCCACCGACGCGTTTTTTCCACCGCGATGGCCTTCGCGATACCTGCCTCGGCGGCGCGGGAGAGATTGATGCCCAACGCCTTGGCGTCGTTGATCAGCTGAGCGTCAATGGATGTGTTGACCGACTTTCGCTGAGGCTTTGGCGTCGATTGAAGCACGGAGAGAGCCCTATTTTATGCGCATAATATAGACGCATAACGTAGCGCATGCAATGCTCACCCCTCCATTTCCTCGCGCAACATCTCCAGTTCGAGCCACTCTTCCTCCAGTGCCGCCAGCGTCGCGCGCTCCTTGTCGAGGGCGGCGATGGTCTTCTGGAACGAGGCCGGATCGCGCTCGTAATAGGCCGGATCGGCGATGTTGTTCTCCAGCCGCGAGATCGAGGCTGTCACCGCCTCGATCTTCTTGGGCAGCGATTCCAGCGCGAATTTCTGCTTGAACGAGAGTTTTTTTGCCGGGGCTTTGGCGGTGGGGCTGTCCGCCTTCGCCGTCGGCGCCTCGCTTGCATCCGCCTTCGCCCGCGCCTTGCGGTCGTCGAGCCTGGTGCCGCCGCGCTGCGCCAGCATGTCGGAATAGCCGCCGGCATATTCGACCCAGCGGCCGCCGCCTCCCGGCGCGATCACGCTGGTCACGGTGCGGTCGAGGAAATCGCGGTCGTGGCTGACCAGGATGACCGTACCGGCAAAACCGGCGACCAGTTCCTGCAGCAACTCCAGCGTTTCCATGTCGAGATCGTTGGTCGGCTCATCGAGCACCAGCAAGTTCGCCGGCCGGGCCAGCACGCGCGCAAGGATCAGCCGTGCCCGCTCGCCGCCCGACAGCTCGCGCACCGGCGTGCGTGCCTGCTCCGGCTTGAACAGGAAGTCCTTCATGTAGGAGACGACGTGGCGCTGCTCGCCATTGATGACAAGGTTCTCGCCGCGCCCGTCGGTGAGATACTGAGCCAGCGTCTCCTGCGGATCGACCGCCTCGCGCTTCTGGTCGAGCGTGGCGATCTCCAGATTGGTGCCGAGCCGCACCGAACCGGCATCCGGCTGCAATTCTCCGGTCAGCATCTTCAGAAGCGTCGTCTTGCCGGCGCCGTTCGGCCCGACGAGGCCGACGCGGTCGCCGCGTTGGATGCGGGTCGAGAACCCCTTGACCACGGTGAGGTCGCCAAAGCTCTTCTCGATGTTCCTGGCCTCGATCACCAGCTTGCCGGATTCGGCGGCGTCGCTGGCCACCATGGTCGCGGTGCCTTCGGCGCCGCGATGGCCGCGAAAACGCTGGCGCATGGTCTGCAATTCGCCCAGGCGGCGCATGTTGCGCTTGCGCCGCGCCGTCACGCCATAACGCAGCCAGTGTTCCTCGCGCACGATCTGGCGGCCGAGCTTGTGCTGTTCGCGCTCTTCTTCCTCAAGCACCTGGTCGCGCCATTCCTCGAAATGGCCGAAGCCCTTATCCAGCCGGCGCGTCTGGCCCCGGTCGAGCCACACGGTGGCGCGCGAGACGCGCTCAAGGAAACGGCGGTCGTGCGAGATGACGATGAGGGCCGAGGAGGTGCGGACGAGTTCCTCTTCCAGCCATTCGATCACCGAGAGATCGAGGTGGTTGGTCGGCTCATCGAGCAGCAGGATATCAGGCTCGGGCGCCATGACGCGGGCAAGGGCGGCGCGCCTGGCCTCGCCGCCGGAGAGGTCGCCCGGCTGCTCCTCGCCCGAGAGGCCGAGGTGCTCCATCAGGTAGCTGGCGCGATAAGGATCGTCGGCGGGACCGAGGCCGGCCTCGACATAGGCGCGCACGGTTGCGAAGCCGTCCATGTCGGGCATTTGCGGCAGATAGCGGACGGTCGCCGATGGCTGGCGGAACACCTCGCCGTCCTGCGGCTCGATCAGGCCGGCGGCGATCTTGAGCAGCGTCGACTTGCCGGACCCGTTGCGGCCGACCAGCGCGATCTTGTCGCCGGCCGACGCAGCCAAGTCGGCGCCGTCGAGCAGGGGCGTGCCGCCGAAGGTCAGTTTTATTCCGTCGAGATTGAGAAGAGGCGGCGCCATGTCAGCTTTCTGGCAAGGGATAGGGATGGGCGAGCAGCAGCGCGCGGCCCGCTCCCAGCGCGATCTCGAGCCTGCCCTTGACCTCGTTGGAGATGGTCAGCGACGAGCCGAACGCGACCTTGACGCGGTCAAGCGGCCATTTCGCACCGGCGACGGTCAGCCCTGCAAGCTCGGAAAAACCCAGGATCGAGAACAGGGTGCCGTCGGCATAGTCGAAGCGGGCCGTGCCGTGCGCCAGGGGCACGGCTTCCTGCGCGCCGCTGGTCAACAGCACCTTTGTCCCGGCCCCGGCCAGCCGCAGGGCGAGCGCCATGTGCAGGAAGGCATGGTCGGCGCGCTTGCCGCCGAAGGCGCCGGCAAGCACGAGGCTGGTAGCGCCGCGCTCCAGGGCGGCCGATATCGCGAGTTCTCCATCGGTGGCGTCTTTCTCTGCCGGAAAGGTCCGGCGCGGCACGGCGGCCAACTCATCCGGCAGGCCGGCGGGCACGGAGTCGAAATCGCCGACCCACAGTTCCGGCACAAGGCCGAGCGTCCTCGCATGGCCGATGCCGGCATCGGCGGCGATGACGCGGGTTCCCTCGACCTGACGGTCGAGCCGTGGCGTGCGGACGAGATCGCCGCCAAGCAGGATGGTGAATGTGCTCATATCGTGTGGCCCTTACCAGCCCGGCAGCGGAAACGGAAGGCCGGCAAACAGCCACTTGCGCGGTTCACCGGCCGGGCCTATGTGTCGAGGCGCTCTAACGGGGTGCCGGACGCGATATTTCGCGGACCGGCTGAGAGGCAGTCTCGCCAACCCGCTGAACCTGATCCGGTTTGTACCGGCGGAGGGATTAGACGTTTCGGACAGTCCGACGCCTCAATTCCTTTAACGCGAACGAAGGAGGCGCCGATGCGCACGCTTTTATACGCCCTTGTCTCTGCATTGGTCGTGGTTCTCTCCGGGCCGGCCTTGGCCAAGGACAAGCTCACCGTCTACACCTACGAGAGCTTCACCGCCGACTGGGGGCCCGGCCCGGTGGTGAAGAAGGGATTCGAGGCCGAATGCGGCTGCGATGTCGACTTCGTCTCGGTTGCCGACGGCGTCGCGCTGCTCAACCGCGTCAAGCTGGAAGGGGCCGCGACCAAGGCCGACATCGTGCTTGGCCTCGACACCAATCTCACCGCCGATGCCAAGGCCACTGGCCTGTTTGCACCGCATGGTGCCGTGACCGGGCTCAATGTGCCGGGCGGCTGGAACGACGACATCTTTGTCCCGTACGACTATGGTTATTTCGCCGTCATCTATGACACGCAGAAGCTGAAGACGCCGCCCAAGAGCCTGAAGGAATTGGTCGAGGGCAGTGCCGACGACAAGATCGTCATCCAGGATCCTCGCACCTCGACGCCGGGCCTCGGCCTGCTGTTGTGGGTGAAGTCGGTCTATGGCGACAAGGCGCCGGAGGCCTGGGCCAAGCTCAAGGCGAAGGTCTTGACCGTGACGCCGGGCTGGAGCGAGGCCTACGGCCTGTTCACCAAGGGCGAGGCGCCGATGGTGTTGTCCTACACGACCTCGCCCGCCTACCACATGGTTGCCGAGAACACCGAGCGCTACCAGGCCGCTTCCTTCGAGGAGGGCGAGTATCTGCAGATCGAGGTCGCCGGCATCACCACGACGGGAGCCAAAAATCCGCTGGCGGAAAAGTTCATCGCCTTCATGACCGGGCCGAAATTCCAGGATGCCATCCCCGAGACCAACTGGATGTTCCCGGCCGGCAAGACCGACAAGCCGCTCAATCCGGCCTTCGACAGACTGGTCAAACCGACCAAAACCTTGCTGTTCAGTCCCGAGGAGGTCGCGGCCAACCGCAAGGCATGGGTGGATGAATGGCTGGCGGTGATGAGCAAGTAGTTTGGTCGTATGATCGAATGATGAGTGCTCTACGGCGCCCCCCTCTGTCCTGCCGGACATCTCCCCCACGAGGGGGGAGATTGGCCGTCACGACGGCTTTCGCCAATTGGCGACGTCACAGGAGAGGGTGGAGCGCTGAAGCACCCAATCTCCCCCCAAGTGGGGGAGATGTCCGGCAGGACAGAGGGGGGCGCGAAGGAACGCGACGCTCGCTAAAGGTCCTTTGGGTGGCGCAGCGTGCAGCGCGCGTCTGACCCCCGCATCTCCGCCGGTATCCTCGCGCTTGCGGCGATCGGGCTGCTGATCGGCGGCGCGTTTGCGGGCCTTGTCTTCGAAGGCGCGAACGATTTCTCCGGCGCCTGGGCGGCCTTCCATCCTTATCTCCTGCGCGTCGTGCGCTTTACGTTGTGGCAGGCGGCGCTTTCGACGCTGCTGTCGGTGGCGCCGGCCCTGTTCGTGGCTCGCGCGCTGTCGCGGCATCCGCGCTTTCCCGGCCGCGGCTTCATCCTGCAGCTCTTCGCCCTGCCGCTGGCGTTGCCGGCGATCGTCGCGGCGCTCGGCATCCTGGCGCTCTACGGCCGCGCCGGCTATTTCGCCGGCTTTCTTGGTGCCGTCGGCGGTTACCATTGGCCGGGCATTTATGGCCTCTCCGGCATCCTCGTTGCTCATGTCTTCTTCAACCTGCCGCTGGCCACGCGGCTGTTCCTCGAAGTGCTGCAAACCATCCAAGCCGACCAATGGCGCCTGGCGAGCCAGCTCGGCATGGGTGCCGCACCGGCTTTCCGGCTGATCGAGTGGCCGACACTGCGCGCCGCTCTGCCGGGCGTCGCCGGCCTGGTGTTCATGCTCTGCATCACATCCTTCACGATCGTGCTGACGCTGGGCGGTGGCCCCGGCGCGACGACGCTGGAGGTCGGCATCTACCAGGCGCTGCGTTTCGATTTCGATCCCGCGCGGGCGGTGGCGCTGACGCTGCTGCAGATCGCGCTGACCTTTGTCGTGGTGCTGGCGTTGACGCGGCTCGGCGCCAACACCACCGGTGACGCCAATCTGCCGGTGGCGCCGCGCCGCTACGTCTCGGCCGGCAGGACCGAGACCGCGCTGAATGCCGCGCTCGTCGTGCTGGCCCTTTTGTTTGTCGCCGGGCCGATGACGGCGACGGTGATGTCAGGCCTCGGCGCCGACCTTGGCCGTCTCGCCGGCGAGGCGGCGGTGCGGCAGGCGACGCTGACCAGCGCCGTGCTGGCCTTCCTGTCGGCGTTGCTGTCGGTTGCGCTGTCGCTTTCGCTCACCATGGCGCGCCGCGTGCTGAGCCTGAAGCGCCGCTCCGGTCCGCGGACCGTGCTCGAACACGCCACCGACACCGGCGCCGGCTTCGTCCTAGTCGTGCCGCCCATCGTCATCGGCGCCGGCTGGTTCCTTCTGCTGCGCCATGTCGGCGATGTCTTTGCCATAGCCCCGGTCATGGTCGTCACCGTCAATGCAGTCATGGCGATGCCTTTCGCCATCCGTGCCATCCGCCCCGCCTATGATGCGGCGAGCGAGCGCCATGAGCGGCTCTGCGCGCTTCTGGGAATAGCAGGCTGGGCCCGGTCGCGGCTGGTCGACTGGCCGTCGCTGCGACGGCCGCTGGCCACCGCCTTCGCGTTTGCCATGGCGCTGTCGCTTGGCGACCTCGGCGTCATCGCACTGTTCGGCAGTGATTCCGTGCAGACTTTGCCCTACCTTCTCCTGGCGCGCATGGGCAGCTACCGTACCGAGGACGCCGCCGGCCTGGCGCTGCTGCTCGGTCTGGTCTGCCTTGCGCTTGTGGTGGCGGCGAGCTGGCTGGGAAGGGGGGAACGAGACTGATGGCTGCGGGCGCCACCAATGGTGCGACAAGGGGAGCCGAGGTGCGGCTGGACACGGTCTCGTTCAGCTACGGCGACGCGCCGCTTATTTTCGATGTCGATTTCGCCGCGTCGAAAATTACCGCCATCATGGGGCCGAGCGGCTCGGGCAAGTCGACGCTGCTCAATCTGGTGGCGGGCTTCGAGACGCCGCAGTCCGGCCGCGTGCTGATCGGCGGCGCCGATGTCGGCGCGGCGCCGCCTTCGGCGCGGCCCGTGTCGATGGTGTTCCAGGAAAACAATCTTTTTGCCCATCTTTCGGTCGAAGAGAACGTCGGGCTCGGCCGCTCGCCCTCGCTGCGGCTGACCGAAGCCGACCGCGCTGACATCGCGGAGGCGATCGCGCGCACCGGCCTCGCGGGCAAGGAAAGACGCCTGCCGCGCGAACTTTCGGGAGGCGAACGCCAGCGTGTCGCATTGGCGCGCGTGCTGGTTCGCAACCGCCCGGTGCTTCTTCTGGACGAGCCTTTCGCTTCACTCGGACCGGCCTTGCGCGACGACATGCTCGATCTTGTCGCCGACGTGCATGCCGAGCGGGGCATGACGCTGCTGTTCGTTACGCACCAGCCACAGGACGCACGCCGTATTTGTGAGGAGGTGGTGTTCCTCGACAACGGCATGGTTGCCGCCAAGGGCAAGGCGGATGATTTCTTTGCCGGGGCTGGTCCTGAAGTTTTCCGGCGCTATGTTGGCACAAGCGCCTGGGAGGCTGGATCACGAGATATTGCCCGGAAGCGGACATAATTTACGCTCAAACCGGCTCCTGGCGACGGGGCGATTGCTTGCCATGACAGAGGTAGTGTGGCTAGGTCCGCCCCGTACCGGTCCGGTGCAGGCCGTGATTTGCCTGCAGCATCCGCCGCGCGTTGGTATGGCGTGGATGCTGTAATGCTTTGATTTGCGCATGAGCCCTTGCGAGGATCGCCCCGATTTTCGCGGGCATGCGCCAGACCCGAAAGGAAGCCGTTCTGCCGACCGGCACGGAAAGACCAAGAGGGAAAATGCTGGCGCGCTTTCTGGCGCTGGCCGGCTTTGTAGTGGCCCTGGCAAGCTGCCAGATGTTCACACCTCCGGAAGTCCAGGAATCCGGCTTCCAGCCTTCCGACAAACCGATCACGGTCGACAATGTCGCGGCCAATAACAAATTGGCCGAACTCGCCAAGGCGCAGCATCCACGCATACTGGCGACCTATGGCGGCGAATATTCCGATCCCAAGCTCGAGCGCATGGTCGCCAAGGTCGTCGGCAGCCTGACGGTGGTGTCGGCCAATCCGACCCAGACCTATCGCATCACCATCCTCAATTCGCCCAACGTCAATGCCTTCGCGCTGCCGGGCGGCTATCTCTACGTCACGCGCGGCCTGCTGGCGCTGGCCAATGATTCGGCCGAGCTCGCCGCCGTCATCGCGCATGAGATGGGCCACGTTACCGCCAACCACGGCCTGCAGCGCCAGCAGCTCGAGGCCGAGGAGGGGCTCGCCACCAAGGTTGTTTCCGACGTGCTCGGCGACAGCCCGACCGCCAAGGCGGCGCTGATCCGCGGCAAGCTGAGACTGGCGCAGTTTTCGCGCAACCAGGAACTGGAGGCCGACGCGATCGGCATCAAGTCGATCGGCGAAGCCGGCTACGATCCTTACGCCGCCGGCCGCTTCTTGCAGTCCATGTCGGCCTACACTGATTTCCGCTCGATCAGCGGCGCCACCGACGCCAGCCTCGATTTCCTGGCAACGCATCCCAATACGCCACAGCGTATCGACCTTGCGCAACGCCATGCCCGCCAGTTCGGCCCGCCGGGCGTCGGCACCCGCGATCGCGACGCCTTCCTCGCCGGCATAGACGGCCTGCTCTACGGCGACACGCCGGAAGAAGGCTATGTGCGCGGCGAGACCTTTCTGCATCCGGGCCTGGGCGTGTCCTTCTCGGTGCCGGAGGGCTTTATCATCGACAATTCGGCCGCCGCCGTGACGGCGACCGGGCCGGGCGACATTGCGATCCGCTTCGACGGCGTGTCGATCGACAAGAACCGTGCGCTGACCGATTATATCAGGAGCGGCTGGGTGGCCGGTCTCGATGATGCGAGCGTCAGGCAGGAAACGATCAACGGCAACGAGGCGGCGACGGCGCATGCAGGCGCCGAAGGCTGGCAGTTCGATATCGCGGTAATCCGCGCCGGCGGCCAGGTCTACCGGCTGCTGACGGCGGCACCATCCGCCAGCACGTCGCTCGACACCGTGGCGCGTTCCGTCAGCGGCTCGTTCCGCATTCTGAGTGCCGCCGAAAAGGCGGCGCTGAAGCCGCTGCATATCCGCGTGGTCACCGTCCAGCCGGGGCAGACGATGGGTTCGCTTTCGGCGCAGATGGTCGGCGTCGACCGCAAACTCGACCTGTTCCGGGTGCTCAACGCGCTGTCGCCGGGGGCCGCGGTTTCGGCCGGCGACAAGGTCAAGATCGTCACCGACAAATAGCTATTGTCGGCGCTGACCCGCTCTCTCGTTTTTGGGACGAGAAATTTCTAGGTAGTTTTCCTGGAATGGATTTAGGCGGCGGTGGCGAGGAATTCCGGGTTCTGCTTCACCAGCGCCACTTTCAGCTTTTCCATGGCGCGGGCCTCGATCTGGCGCACGCGTTCCTTGGAAATGCCAAGCGTCTCGCCGAGCGCTTCGAGCGTCGCGCCCTCGTCGCTCAGCCGACGCTCCTCGATGATGCGCAGCTCACGCGCGTTGAGTGCGGCAAGCGCCGCCTTCAGCCATATCGAGCGGCGTTCGATATCGATGGTGTCGCTGACGACCTCGTCGGGCAAGGGATCGTCCGACACGAGGAAGTCCATCCGCTCGGTCGCGCCCCCATCGTCGGCAAGCGGGACATTGAGGGAGGAGTCGGGCGCCGAGAGCCGCGAATCCATCAGCGCGACATCGGCTTCGGAGACGCCGAGGGCCGCTGAAACCTCGCGGTACAGCGTCCTGTTCGACAGCGGCTCCGCGGCGCCGTTCGCCAGCCGGGCGCGCAGGCGCCGCAGGTTGAAGAACAGAGCCTTTTGCGCCGAGCTGGTGCCGCCGCGCACGATCGACCAGTTGCGCAGGATGTAGTCCTGCATCGAGGCCCGGATCCACCAGGTCGCATAGGTCGAAAACCGCACTTCGCGCTCCGGCTCGAAACGGGCCGCGGCCTCGAGCAGGCCGACATGGCCCTCCTGGACCAGATCGCCAAGCGGCAGGCCGTAATGACGGAATTTGGAGGCCATGGAAATGACCAGGCGCATATGCGCCACGGTGATGCTGTGCAGCGCGTTCTGGTCGTTGTCCTTTTTCCAGCGCAGCGCCAGCCGCAACTCCTCGTCGCGTTCGAGATAGGGAGCCCTCATTGCCGCGCGGACCATGATCCGTCCTGCCGTGTCTTCCATCATGAGGCACTCCCTGGCTCTGGCGATACGGATGTCATTTCGAAACCCGGCAGCCGCTCGACTTGAAATGACGGCGTCCTGCCCTACAACGAACGCAAAACGTGCCATGCGCGGGAAAGGTTCCGCCGCCGGCGGCGCGGCGTGGAGGCTGCGCGAAAAAACTCCGGGCGGGTTCGAGGCACCGCCAGAAACGTCAGTGGTAGAATCCGATTCCGAATAATGGATGTTTTTGAAATCTCATTCCTTATTTTTTCAACTCACATCTGTCAATTTCCAGCGCTCACACACCATGCCGGATATCAGGCCAGGACGGGATCACAGAAAAATGAAATGGCTCAAGTCGCTCATCGTCGCCGGAACTTTGCAGGTTCTGGCTGTTACCGCAGGCTATGCCGGCGCCAATCTCGACCAGATCAAGCAGGCCGGCGTCATCAAGGTCGGCACGGAGGGCACCTACGCACCCTTTACCTATCATGATGCCGGCGGAGCGCTGGTCGGCTTCGATGTCGAAATCGCCAAGGCGATCGGCGAAAAGCTCGGCGTGAAGGTAGAGTTCCTCGAGGGCAAATGGGACGGGCTGATCGCGGGCCTCGATGCCAACCGCTATGACGCGGTCATCAACGAAGTCGGCATCACCGACGCCCGCAAGGCGAAATACGATTTCTCCGACCCCTACATCGCCTCCAAGGCAGTGCTGATCGTGCGCGGCGACAACACCGATATCAAGAGCTTCGCCGATCTCAAAGGCAAGAAGTCGGCGCAGTCGCTGACTTCGAATTTCGGCAAGCTTGCCGAGGCCAACGGCGCCGAACTGGTCGGCACCGACGGGTTCGACCAGTCGATCCAGCTGCTTCTGACCGGCCGCGCCGACGCAACCATCAATGACAGCCTGTCCTTCCTCGATTTCAAGAAGCACAAGCCGGATGCCAATGTGAAGATCGCGGCCCAGGAAGAGAACGCCGACTATTCCGGCGTCATCGTTCGCAAGGGCGATCCGGAACTGGTTGCCGCGATCAACAAGGCGCTGGCCGACATCAAGGCGGACGGCACCTATCAGAAGATCGCAGACAAGTATTTCGGACAGGACGTTTCGAAGTAATTTACGGCCGGGCCGTTGGCCCGCGCGACATCGCCCGGCGGCGGACCGTTTTGACGGCCCGCCGCCTTTCGCGTGATATACGGCAGTCGCAAGAAGGAGCCTTTCGTGCCGCACTGGCTGCAACTCATGCTGGAATCGCTGCCTTCGCTGCTATGGGCGGCGTTGGTCTTCACCGTACCGTTGACGCTTCTGTCCTTTGTACTCGGCTTGAGCGTCGGTCTCGGAACCGCGCTGATCCGGCTCTTCGGGCCAATGCCCCTGGTCGCGGTGGCGCGCTTCTACGTCTGGATATTCCGCGGCACGCCGCTCCTGGTGCAGCTGTTCCTGATCTTCTACGGCCTGCCCTCGGTAGGCATCCTGCTTGACGCGTTCCCCGCGGCGTTGATCGGCTTCACGCTCAATATCGGCGCCTATTCGTCGGAAATCATTCGCGCGGCGATAGGCGCGGTGCCAAAGGGGCAATGGGAGGCGGCCTATTCGATCGGCATGACCTGGAGCCAGGCGATGCGCCGCACCATCTTGCCGCAGGCTGGGCGCGTGGCGGTGCCGCCGCTCTCCAACACCTTCATCTCGCTGGTCAAGGACACGTCGCTGGCCGCCGCCATCACCGTGCCGGAAATGTTCCAGGCCGCGCAGCGCATCGTCGCCACCACCTACGAGCCGCTGATCCTCTATGTCGAGGCGGCGATCCTCTATCTGGCGATGAGTTCGGTGCTGTCGGCCTTGCAGACGCGGCTGGAGGCGCGGCTCAATCGCTATGGCGGGTTCCTGGAGGCGCGCTCGTGATCGACCTTGCCAACATCGAAAAGCGCTTCGGCGACAATCTCGTGCTGAAGGGCGTGACGGTTGCCATCGCCGAAGGCAGCGTCACCGCGCTGGTCGGTCCTTCGGGTGGTGGCAAAAGCACGCTGCTGCGCTGCATCAACCTGCTTGAGATCCCAACTTCGGGCACAGTGCGTATCGGCGATCAGGCGCTGGAGTTCCATCCGGGAGCGAAGGTGGCGGCCCGGGACATTCAGCGGCTGCGGCTGCAGACCGGCATGGTGTTCCAGAACTTCCAACTGTTCCCGCATCGCACCGCGATCGAGAACGTCATGGAAGGGCTGGTGACGGTGCTGAAGTGGCCCCACGCACGGGCGCGCGAACGGGCGCTCGCGCTGCTGGAAAAGGTCGGCATGGCGCACAAGGTCGATGCCTGGCCGGCAACGCTGTCGGGCGGCCAGCAGCAGCGGGTAGCGATCGCCCGGGCGCTGGCGCCGTCGCCAAAGGTGCTTTTGTGCGACGAGCCGACCTCCGCGCTCGACCCGGAACTGGCGCAGGAAGTCGTCGACGTGCTCGGCCGGCTCGCCAGCGAGGGGACGACGATGGTGATGGCCACGCACGATCTGCGGCTTGCTTCAAAGATCGCTCGCGAGGTGGTGTTCCTCGAGGCCGGCATTGTCGTCGAAAAGGGCCCCGCGGCGGTGCTGTTCGGCAATCCGGAGCGCGAACGGACAAGACGGTTCATCGCGACGCTAAAGCAGGAAATGGCGGAGAAGGAGGGTGGGGGAGAAGGCGGCAATTTCTCGTCCTAGGCCTGCGCTGCGCTTGCTCCCTGCCGGGCATTTATCCTCGTGAGCCGCCGTCAGGCACGGTGTTTCTATTTCGATGGACGGGCGTGTCCATGCGCTGCAATAGTGGGGGCCGATGGTTCGCAACGTTGCTCTTGTTCTCGGTGGTGGCGGGGCCGCCGGAAATGCCTGGCTGATCGGCATCATCGCGGGCCTCGCCGACACTGGTGTCGATCTGACCGAGGCCGCCGATCTGGTGATCGGAACCTCGGCAGGCGCCAATGCGGCAGTGCAGGTGCGCAGCGGCATACCGCCGGGCGAGCTGCTGGCCGCGGTGCTGTCCCCGCTGCCGGTTCAACCGGCCGGACCGAGCCGTCAACCGCCGTTGCCGCCGATGGATAGTGTATTCGAGCGGATGCGTTCCATTTCCGCCGCCGCTACCTCGGCAGCCGATCTGCAACGGGCGATGGGCGCATTCGGATTGGAGAGCGATGCCAAATTCGGACCTGAAGTGGCCAAACAGCGGCGCGCGCTGGTCGCCGCCAGATTGCCTCGCCATGAATGGCCGGAAAGGCCGATGATCTTGGTGGCCGTCGACGCGCTTACCGGTGAACTGGCTGCGTTCGACCGCGATTCCGGCGTCGATCTGGTTGACGCGGCCACCGCGAGCACCGCGCTGCCCGGTGCGGGGCCAACGCACAGCATCAATGGCGTCCGCTACATCTCCGGTGGCGTGCGCTCCGCCGATAATGCCGACCTTGCCTCGGGCTATGCGAACGTGATCGTGCTCTCGCCGTTCAGCGGACGGAGCGGGCCGCTACCGGAAGGCCAGTTCGAGGGCCTGCGCAGACCGCCGGGCGCGGACCTTGCAAGCGAGGTCGAAGCCCTGCGCCAGCAGGGCAGCGAGGTGGTGGTGATCACGCCTGACGTCGATTCCCGCGCCGCAATGGGCACCAACCAGATGGATCTGGCGACCCGCATCCCCGCGGCCCGTGCCGGTTTCGCCCAAGGCAAGAAGGAAGCGACCCGCGTAACGTTCCTGTGACGATTCCACGCCGAGGGGCGTGCACCAACTTTCCAAATATTGCCTGCAACAAAAAACCCGGCGCAAGGCCGGGTTTTTCAAAAACTCACAAGGCGCAAGGCCTCAGGCAGCTTCTTCCTGCTCGGCTTCCTCATTGTCGGCCTTGGCGCCGCGCTTAGGGCCCTTGTTGAGATTGACCTCGATCAAACGCACGGCTTCGGTTTCCGACATGCGGTTGACCGCGGCGATCTCACGGGCCATGCGGTCGAGCGCGGCCTCGTAGAGTTGGCGTTCGGAATAGGACTGCTCCGGCTGGTTGTCGGCGCGGTAGAGGTCGCGAACAACTTCCGAGATCGAGATCAGGTCGCCGGAATTGATCTTGGCATCATATTCCTGCGCGCGACGCGACCACATGGTGCGCTTGACGCGGGCGCGGCCTTGCACGACCTTCAGTGCGCGTTCGACATAATCCTCTTCCGACAGCTTGCGCATGCCGATCGAGGTTGCCTTGGCGACCGGCACCTTGAGGCGCATCTTGTCCTTCTGGAAATCGATGACGAACAGTTCCAGCTTGTGCCCGGCCACTTCCTGCTCGTCGATCGAGACGATCTGGCCGACACCATGCGCCGGATAGACGATGTACTCGCCGGTCTTGAAACCGTGACGTGCAGCGGTGGACTTCTTCTGCGGGGTGATCGTTGCCATTACGCCCTGAACTCCTTGTTGTGGGCCGGCGGCGGTGCCGGCTGAACTCGCGCGATCGGGTTACCGATCATTAGCCGCACAACAGATGAACCCACCGGAAAAGCCGGGACCGGCAAACCGCACGATTGCGATCACCTGGCCCAGATCGCTCTGGTCCGATATGGGATTTTCACCTTTCAGTGATTTGGGGCGTTAGCGCCATAAATCGACGTTGTGTCACCGGCATGTTTCGCTCATGTAACACAAAAAGTCGGAAGAATCAAGGTTTTGCTGCATAAGCGAAGGCCACAGGTTCACGCCGCCTGTCAAGGCGGTTAATAGGCCGTACCTCTTACGCCGCGTCATGCCGGTTGAAACGGCAGCGCTGTCAGTCGCCTTCTCCGGGTTCAGCCGAGAAATATTTCTCGAACTTGCCGGCCTCGCCATCGAAGGCCTTGGCGTCGGCCGGCGGCTCCTTCTTGGCGGTGATATTAGGCCATTTCTCAGCGTATTCGGTGTTTATCTGCAGCCATTTGTCGAGGCCCGACTCAGTATCGGGCTTGATCGCGTCGGCGGGGCATTCCGGTTCGCAGACACCGCAGTCAATGCACTCGTCGGGATGGATGACGAGCATGTTCTCGCCCTCGTAGAAACAGTCGACCGGACAGACCTCGATGCAGTCCATATATTTGCATTTGATGCAATTGTCGGTCACGACATAGGTCATCGATCTGCTCCGGGACGTCCCGTTTTTGTTGGCTTTTTCCGTCAGGTAACGCCTTTGGCGCCCGCTTGCAAGGGCGGCCATTCCGGCCATGTCCGCATTGCCGGAATGGAATTCCAACGGGTCGGCAATGGCGGGCATCGGTCATGTGCTCGGACCGTTGTGTCGGCGGTGTGGAAGAACATACATGCCTCCGTGCACCGGCGGTCAGTCGTCGCCAAGCAAGCGGTCGGTCTCGCGGCGCTCCTTCTTCGTCGGGCGGCCGCTTCCGGCCTCGCGCAGCCCTGGGATCGCGTCGGGAGGCGCCTCGCCCGTCGGTGCGGCAGGCGGCGACATGTCTTCGTAGAGCGTGCGTGCCTCCACGGCGGGGCCGCGCCGGCTTCCCGCATCGAGCACCTTCCAGATGAAGATGCGCCGCTCCAGCGTGATGGTCAGGACGTCGCCAGGCTTGACCAGGTCGGAGGCCTGCGCTGCTTTGTCGCGATTGATGCGCACCCGGCCGGCCACGACCAGTTTGGCGGCCAGCGAGCGCGATTTCACCGCGCGCGAGAAGAACAGCCATTTGTCGATACGCTGGCGGTCGGTGGCCATCGGGGCGCCCATCGGATCCTGTGCGGCTATTTCTTCAGCTGGTCGCGCAAAGCGGCGAGCTTGGCGAAGGGAGAGTCGGGATCGAAGCGCACCGGGCGCTCCTCGCGCGGTTTTGCCTGAAACGAGGGTTTGCCGCCTTGCGGGCCGCCCTTGCCTTCCGGCCTGCTGCCCGGCCGGCCCTCACGGCGGTCAGAACGCTCGCCCTGCGGCTTTCCCTCCCGCCGTTCCCCGCCTTCGCCTTGCGGCCTGGGCTTGAACTTCGAGCGATCGAAACGCGGCTTGCCGGCGCCATCGCGGCGCCCTTCATGGGCGGGCCGGGTGCCGGGCTGGCCGACAGCGGCATCCGCCGGGGCATCGGAGCGCGCCGCCTGGCCGTTGCGCGGCCGGGCGCGGTTCTCGTGGTGACGGTGACGAGGCCGCTGGTCGAAGCGACCCTGCCGCCACAACAGGATCGGCTTAGGCTCTTCGGCTTCCGCGGCGGGCACGCCGGCTTCATCCTGTCCCTGTTGGGGAGCGTCGGCGCTGTCACCCCCCTCGCTTCGCTCCGCGACCTCCCCCGTCGAGGGGGAGGTGAGAGCGTCGGCGCTTTCGGCGGCAGAAGTCTCAGGCACGGCTTCTGCTACAGGCGCAACCTCTTGCGTCGCTTCGGCTGGAACTTCGGGTTGTTCTTCCGCAACAGTTTCGGCCGCTTCCGCAATGGGTTCAGCAGGAATTTCGACGGCGGTCTGGGCAGTCGCAGTTTGCGGATCTTCCGCCGATGTCTCCTCAGGCGTGTCCGTCGCAGCCGCCTCCGCCGCCTTGGCCTGCTCGGCGCGCGCGGCCTCTTCCGCTGCCAGCTTGGCCGCCACGGCTTCCCGGGCGGCATTGTCCTGCGCTTCCAGCCGTGCCTTGACTTCGGCCGCCGGCTTCGGCTCGGCACGGTAGCCAAGACCTTTCAGGATTTCTTCCATGTCATCGGCCGTGGCGCCGAGAATCGACATCATCGGCGGCGTCACCATGAAAGACTGGCCGTCATAGGCGCCATCCGGACGCTGGCCGAGGCCGGGCTTCCAGTTGGTCGCCGGGCGGATCAGGTCGGCCAGCCGTTCCAGAATGTCGATGCGCACGGCGCGGCGGCCGAGATTGCGGTAGCCGGCAAGCTTGTAGAAGGCCTTGTCGAAAGCCGGATCGATGACCACCGAGGTGCGGCCCGATGCCAGCGCATGGACGACGTCGCCGAAGCCGGGCTTGTCCTTGCCGTCGTTTTTCAGCGCCCACAGCAACGTCACCAATCCCGCGGGCGCCGGCTTGATCAGCGCCGGCACGAAGACATGATAGGCGCCGAAGCGCACGCCCAGCCGGCGCAATGCCGCGCGGCCTTCCTGGTCGAGCGACTTCATCTCCTCGGCGATGTCGCGGCGATTGATAAGGCCGAAATTCTCGACCAGCTGGAAGGCGATGCCGCGGCCGATACCCGATATCTGCTCGGCATTCTTCAAATCGACCAGCGGCTTCAGCAGGGATTCGATCTGGAAATTGACGAAGCGCTCGGCGCGCGCGGCGACCTTGTCACGCGCCGGGCCGGTCAGCTGTTCGTCGGCCAAAAGCACCAGACGCGGCTTCAGCGCGTCTTCACCGGCAACCAGAGTGCCGATCGGCGCGCCGATCCAGCGCAGCGTGCCGTCGGAACCGAGCGCGATGTCGCCATTGGCGCAGGCGCCGAAGCGTTCGGCGCGTGCCTCGAACTCCGCTGCCAGCGCCTTCTGGGCGGCCGCGCGCACGGCCTTGGCGTCTTCGCCGCCAGCGCTCTGATCGGCGGTGAAACGGAACCCCTGCAACTCGCCGACATGGTGGCCTTCGACGAGGACGGTTCCGGTTGGGCTTATTTCGGCTTCAGGCATGGTATTTTCTCTAAGGCGCCGCATGAGGACGGAAGTCCTGCGGTCTACGAAGCGTTTCGTCAACCGCTCATGCAGCGCATCCGACAATCTGTCTTCGATTTCGCGCGTCTTTTCCTGCCAGTGTGCCTGATCGGCCAGCCAGCCGGGCCGGTTCGACACGAATGTCCAGGTGCGGATCTGGGCGATGCGATGCGACAGCGTATCGATGTCGCCCTCGGTGGTGTCGGCGCGGCGCACCTGCTCGGCCATGTAATTCTCGTCGACATGGCCATGCCTGGCGAGGTCCATGTAGATCGACGCAATGAGGTCGGCGTGCTGGGCCGGCGCTATCTTGCGGTAGTCGGGGAGCGCGCAGGCCTCCCACAGCAGCGCGACGCGCCTTGCGTCGGTGGCGAGCGCCCTGATGTCCTCGTCACGCGACAGGTGCTCAAGCGCCTGCGCATCGACTGCCGGCAGCGCACGGGTCAGGCCCTCCACCGGGGCATTGGTCTCGATCGAGCGCTTCAGCGCGTCGAGGCTGGCGAAATTGAAACGCGCTGCGCGCCACTGCAGAACCTTCACGGGGTCGAAGTCGTGGCTTTCGATCTTCTTGACCAATTCCTCGTCCAGCGGGTCGACCTGGCCGGTGACGCCAAAGGTGCCGTCGCGCAGGTGCCGGCCGGCGCGCCCGGCGATCTGGCCAAGTTCGGCCGCCGTCAGGTTGCGATACTGATAGCCGTCGAACTTGCGGTTCTGGGCGAAGGCGACATGGTCGAGATCGAGGTTAAGGCCCATGCCGATGGCATCGGTGGCGACGAGATAGTCGACGTCGCCCGACTGAAACAGCGCCACCTGGGCGTTGCGGGTGCGGGGCGAGAGCGCGCCAAGCACGACGGCCGCACCGCCCTGCTGGCGGCGGATCAGTTCGGCGATGGCATAGACCTCGTCGGCGGAGAAGGCGACGATCGCTGTGCGCCGGGGCAAGCGGGTCAGCTTCTTCGAACCGGCATAGGCCAGATGTGACAGCCGCGGTCGTGTCACCACCGAGACGCCTTTCAACAGGCGCTGCAAGATGCTGTGCATGGTGGCGGCGCCGAGCAGCAGCGTCTCCTGGCGGCCGCGCAGATGCAGGATGCGGTCGGTGAAGATGTGGCCGCGCTCGAGGTCCCCGGCAAGCTGCACCTCGTCGATGGCGACGAAGGCGGCATCGGTCTCGCGCGGCATGGCTTCGACGGTACAGACCGAATATCTGGCGCCTGGCGGCTGGATCTTCTCCTCGCCGGTGATGAGCGCCACCTTGTGGGCACCGACCTTTTCGCAGACGCGGGTGTAGACCTCTCGCGCCAAGAGCCTGAGCGGCAGGCCGATGATGCCGCTTTCATGCGCCACCATGCGCTCGATGGCGAGATGGGTCTTGCCTGTGTTGGTCGGCCCAAGCACGGCAGTCACGTCGCGACCCGATAGGATCAGCGGCTCGGTGGGTTTCGGATGGATGTTCATCGGCTCGGAAATAAGGCTTTCTGGCCTCTCATTGTCGGGAGCACGCCTCGGGTGGCGCGTATGACAGGCGACACATAGGGATTTCAGGCGCGAAGCGAAAGCGGAATGTTCCGCTGGCGGTTCGAAGTCACCTCCGTCGAGCTTCGGTTCGGCTGCTGATTAAGGGTTGGAACGAGTCTGGAACGAATCGGCGACGAATCGCTGACTCGCCCGGATTCAGGTTTTGTTCACGGCTAGATGTGGAGTTTTGGCTGATGATCCTTACCACATGCTGAATCACGGAATTGGCCCGTTTCATGCTAGGCGAGAGCCGCCGTTAACTTTCGCTGGCAAAGCCGTGTGGCAGCCCGCCTTGCTTCATCCAAGCTTATGAAATTGTTGAACTTTCTTAATAGAAATAACAGTTTGATAGGCGATTGCAACTGCTCTCGTTAACATTGCGGCCAAACATGGAACGAAAGGGCGACGAATCGGCGATGTCGGGATTTTCCCTGTTTGTTCACGACAAGATGTAGTGTTACGCACAGGTTTTCCACCGACAATGCACAGCTTATCCAGGCAGTTTTGCACAATACCCGCTGCCGCGATTAACCTTTGCGTGCCGGATTGGAACAGCAGGCCGACAGCCGTCATCGGACGGCGTCACGGAAATCCGAAGCGGATGGCGAACGAGCCCTCCTTCAATCGGCACCGGGAAGCCGGCAGCCCGGCGAGACCTCAGGCGAAGTACTGGCCGCCATTGGCGGTGATGGTCGATCCCGTGATGAAGCCGGCGTCCTCGGAGGCGAGGAAGACGACGCAGCGCGCGATCTCCTCCGGCTCGCCGAGGCGCCCGACCGGGATTAGCGGGATGATGCGTTCGTTGAGCACCTTCTCATCGATCGCCCGGACCATTTCGGTGGCGATATAGCCTGGGCAGATGATGTTGACGGTGATGCCCGCGCGGGCTCCTTCCTGGGCCAGAGCCTTCGAGAAACCGATGTCGCCGGCCTTGGCCGCGGAGTAGTTGACCTGGCCGGCCTGGCCCTTCTGGCCATTGATGGAGGAGATGGTGATGACGCGGCCGAACTTGCGGTCGCGCATGCCGCTCCACAGCGGATGCGTCATGTTGAAAACGCCGGAGAGATTGGTGTCGATGACCTCCTTCCACTGCTCACGCGTCAGCTTGTGGAACATGGCGTCGCGCGTGATGCCGGCATTGTTGACCAGCACCGCGACCGGGCCCAGATCGGCCTCGACCTGCTTGATGCCGGCGGCGCAGGCGTCGTAGTCGGCGACCGACCATTTGTAGGTCTTGATGCCGGTTGTGGCCGTGAACTTGCTCGCCGCCTCATCATTGCCGGCGTAGTTGGCGGCAACCGAATAGCCGGCTTCCTTCAGCGCCATCGATATTGCCGCGCCGATGCCGCGCGATCCGCCCGTGACGATTGCAACCTTGGTCATGCGCTCCCTCCCTTTGGTTGGGAGAGTGAACAGGGAGTAGCGAATGACGAGTAGGGATCAGATATCCCATTGCGCCGACGCCGTTCTTCCCTATTCGCTACTCCCCATTCACTTCTCTTTTAGAGCGCTTCGACGCACATGGCGACGCCCATGCCGCCGCCGATGCACAGGGTGGAGAGACCCTTCTTGGCACCTCTTCGGCGCATCTCGTGGACCAGCGTGTTGAAAATGCGCGCGCCAGAGGCGCCGATCGGATGACCGATGGCGATGGCGCCACCATTGACGTTGACGATCGAGGGATCCCAGCCCATGTCCTTGTTGACCGCGCAGGCCTGCGCGGCGAAAGCCTCGTTGGCCTCGATCAGGTCGAGATCGCCGACCGACCAGCCGGCCTTTTCCAGCGCTTTTCGCGAGGCGGGAATCGGACCGGTGCCCATGATCGCCGGGTCAACGCCCGCGGTCGCCCAGGAGACGATGCGCGCCAGCGGGGTGATGCCCCGCCTGGCAGCTTCCGCTTCGCTCATCAAAAGCGCGCCGGCGGCGCCGTCGTTGATGCCGGAGGCATTGGCGGCGGTCACAGTGCCGTCCTTGTCGAAGGCCGGCTTCAGTTTGGTCATGGCATCCAGCGTCGCGCCATGGCGGATGTATTCGTCCTGGTCGACAATTGTATCGCCCTTCTTGCCCTTGATGGTGAAGGCGACGATCTCGTCCTTGAACCGGCCGGCCTTCTGCGCGGCCTCGGCCTTGTTCTGCGAGGCCAGCGCGAACTGGTCCTGGTCCTCGCGGGTGATCTGGAACTGGCGGGCGACGTTCTCGGCCGTGTTGCCCATGTGATAGCCATTAAAGGCATCCCACAGTCCATCCTTGATCATGGTGTCGATCATCTTGTAGTCGCCCATCTTGACGCCAGCGCGCAGATGCTGGGCGTGCGGCGACATCGACATCGATTCCTGGCCGCCGGCGACAACCACCTTGGCATCGCCGGTGGCGATCTGCTGCATGCCGAGCGCGATGGCGCGCAGGCCCGAGCCGCACACCTGGTTGAGGCCCCAGGCGGTGGTCTCCCTGGGCAGCCCGGCGAGGATCGAAGCCTGGCGGGCAGGGTTCTGCCCTTGGGCCGCGGTCAGCACCTGGCCAAGAATGACCTCGTCGACCTCGGCCGCCTCGACGGCGGCGCGCGACAACAATTCCCTTACGACGACGGCGCCAAGCTCGTGAGCCGGGGTGGCGGCGAAAGCGCCGTTGAAGGAACCGACCGGTGTGCGCGCCGCGCTGGCGACGACGATGGCATTGGAAGCGGGCATTCTGTTCTCCAAACTTCAAGCTGATGTTCTGTCATTGAAGACTTTTCTTGCCCTTTCCCAACCCCGAGTCAAACCGGAAATCGGCAGGGCACCCATGCGTCGCAAGCAAGCTGCGCATGGCCGCGACATCAAGCTGTCCGCTGCTGCGCAGCATATTTCACCGGCCATGCAGCGATAATTAATCCCGCACTGCACAAACTGCTTGGAATTGTGACGCTTTTGCGCATATCCTTTGAACGGGCGCAATCGTTACCGGCGGCTTACTCAGGCGCGCCGGTGTCCGGGGAGGATGCAGATGGCTGCGAAAGACGATCCGATCGTCATCAAGAAATATGCCAATCGCCGGCTCTACAACACCGGCACCAGCACCTATGTGACGCTTGAGGACCTGGCCGAAATGGTCAAGAAGGGCGAAGAGTTCACGGTGCAGGACGCCAAGACCGGCGACGACATCACGCATCCGGTTCTGACCCAGATCATCTTCGAATTGGAGAACAAGGACGGGCAGAACATGCTGCCGATCCCGTTCCTGCGCCAGTTGATCGCCTTCTACGGCGACCAGATGCAGATGATCGTGCCGAGCTTCCTCGAACAGTCGATGATCGCCTTCTCCAAGGAACAGGAGCGCTTCCGCGAGCAGATGAAGGGCGCCATCGGCAAGTCACCACTCGACATGATGAAGATGGCCACGCCGATCAAGGCGCTGGAGGAGCAGACGCGCCGCAACATGGAAATGTTCCAGAATGCCATGCGGCTGTTCACGCCTTTCCCGCCGGCAGGCTCGGCACCTGCGGCGGCCCCCGCCGAACCGGCCAGGAAGGAAACGCCGGAAAAACCCGACGATCTGCAGCAGTTGAAGGACCAGATCGCGGCCATGCAGCGCAAGCTCGACACCATGTCGTGAGCGCGCAGCGCTTTTCTTCCGATCCTACGGCAATAATCCCTCATAGCGACCGCGCGGCCTGATGCTGCCGCCGCTCATTGCCTGTTCGACCATGTGGGCGGCCCAGCCAACGCTGCGCCCAAGCGCGAACAGCTGGAACGGCGCATCGCGCGGCAGGTCGAGGCTGCGCGTCAGAACGGCCAGGGCAAAGTCGACGTTCGGGCGGGCGCCGGTCGCGGCAATGGCGGCGATTTCCAGCGATCGCAATGTTCTGTCGGTGTTGTCGATGGCCGCCAAAAGCGCCGTGGCGCGGGGATCGCCTTCGGGATAGAGCGGATGGCCGAACGCTGGCAAAGGCCTGTCATGGCCGAGCCAGCGCCGGATCGCCGCATCGGCGCCGTGCCGCGCCGCATCGTCCGCGAGTTGCATCACCGCCTCGCCGGCGCCACCGTGCCGCGGACCGGAAAGTGTCGCCAGACCCGCGAGCAGGCAGGCGGCGGGCGAGGCTCCGGTCGAGGCCGCGACGCGCGCCGCGAAGGTCGATGCGTTGAGTTCGTGATCGGCAAGCAGCACAAGGGCGCGCCGGATAGCCTGCGCCCCGCCTTCATCCACCGACCAGCCTCGCGCCAACCGCATGTGCACCGGATCTGATCCCGCCGAGGCGCCAAGAGCGCCGGCCAGCACGCCGATCGCGCGCGCGGCGTCGGCGCACAGCGAGGCGGCGCCGCGCCCTAGTGAAGGCCGCCCCTGGCCGGCGAGCATGGCAAGTTGCATGAAGGCCGGGGCTCGGCCGAGTTGTTGGGATTGATCCGAGGCCGGAGCCTCGAAACTCACCGGCTCAGGCAGGGCCCACAGCACGGCGGCGGTCTCTTCGAGCGTGGCATGTTCGGACAGCGCAACGGCGTCGCGGCCCCGATAGACAAGGTGGCCGTGCGAAACGGTCGAGATCGAGGTGACGAGCGAGGGTTCGCCCCAGGCGATGGCGCTTTCGGCGATGGCCGATGGGCTGCGTCCGCGCTCTCTTCGCATCATCAGGGCCGCGATATCGTCGGCGCGATATTGGCTGCGGCGTGGATCGGCACTGTCCGGGCGCATGCCGATGCGCCCGCGACTGACATAGGCGTAGAGCGTCTGCGGCCGCACCTTGAGCCGTTCCAGTGCCTCGTCCCGCGACAGCCATTCGGACATGTCGGTCCCATGTTGATTCTATTGATCAAGATTGATGCGCGTGTTGCCCATCCTTATCCTTGATGTCGAAAAAGCTCAAGGAGACTAAGCCATGGCGAACGGGCTCGATGATGTGGTGGCGGCGGAAACGGTGCTGTCCGACGTGGATGGGCTGGGCGGCCGCTTGACGATCCGGGGGTACTCCCTGCCGGAACTGGCCGGGCGATGGAACTATCCGCAGGTCGTTCGCCTGCTTCTCGACGGCTTCTTCGACGACGTTCCCGGAGACGCGGAACTGGCCGCGAGACTGGGCCAGGCGCGCGTCGAGGTGTTCGACCGGCTCTTGCCTTGCCTGCCCCTGCTGGCGCCGCTCGACGTCTATAGCGCCATGCGCGCCGGCATGGCGCTGCTGCCGGACGGCGAGACGCTGACGGACGCGCTTGGGCTGATCGCGGCGCCCGCCGTGCTGACGCCGGCGCTCTTGCGCCTGCAGCACGGCGAGCAGCCGGTCGCGCCGGATGGGAAGGCCGATCATGCCGCCGATATGCTGAGGATGCTCGACGGTTCCGTGCCGACGCCGGTTCTGGCAAAGGCACTCGACACTTACCTCGTGACCGTCTGCGACCACGGCCTCAATGCCTCGACCTTCGCCACGCGCATCGTCGCTTCGACGCAGGCCGGGCTGACATCGTCGGTGCTGGCTGGCCTCGGGGCGCTCAAGGGCCCACTGCATGGCGGCGCGCCCGGCCCTGTCATCGAGATGCTCGACGCCATCCAGGCGCATGGCGACACCGCCGGCTGGCTGCGCGGCGAGATCGCGCGTGGTGAACGCATCATGGGCTTCGGCCACCGCATCTACCGCGTGCGCGATCCGCGCGCCGATGTGCTGAAGGCGGTGGTGCGGCAACTCGGCGGGGAGGGCGAGACCGGTCGCCGGCTGGCCTTCGCCGAGACAGTCGAACAGGCTGCGCTCGATGTGCTTCGGATTGCCAAGCCGCAGCGCTCGCTGCAGACCAATGTCGAGTTCTACACCGCGTTGGTGCTGGAAGCGGCGGGTTTTCCCAGCCAAGCCTTCAGCAATGTCTTCGCGGCCGGGCGCGTCGCCGGTTGGGTCGCGCATGCGCGCGAGCAGCAGACGACGGGACGGCTGATCCGGCCGCTGTCGCGCTATGTCGGACCGATGCCGGACCTCGTCGCCTGAGCATCAAACCTGTTTGGAAGATACACCGCGCCCTCCGCCACAAGGCGGAGGGCGTTTCCGCATGATCGAAATTTCATGCCATCACGCGACCGTGCTCGTGTTCTTGCCTTGGTGCGTCCTTATATGCTGCACTGCAACATAGGTCTGCCGTGACGCTGACGTCCCGATTCCCGGGCACGCAATAAGTCAGGCACCGGGATCGACAGGAACGCATGACGAAGAACGGCAAGGCGGAGGAAGTAAAGAAGATCAACATCGCGCTTCAGGGCGGCGGTTCCCACGGGGCTTTTTCCTGGGGCGTGCTCGACCGGCTTCTGGAGGATGGCCGGCTGGAGATCGCAGCGGTGTCCGGCACAAGCGCGGGCGCGATGAACGCGGTGGCGCTGGCCGACGGCTTCGTTCGCGGCGGCGTCGAAGGCGCGCGCAAGAAGCTCGACGACTTCTGGCATGCGGTGGCGGCGAAGGGCCGGTTCAGCCCGGTGCAGCGCATGCCGTGGGACGTCGCCTGGGGCAATTGGTCGATCGAGAACACGCCGGGTTATGTCTTCTTCGACACCATGTCGCGCGTGTTCTCGCCCTATGTCGCCAACCCGCTCGGCCTCAATCCGCTGCGCGACGTGGTCGCGCAGGGGATCGATTTCGACAATGTACGCGCCTGCAAGTCGATGGAACTGTTCATCTCGGCCACCAATGTCGAGACAGGGCAGTTGCGGGTGTTTTCCGATGGCGAGATCGACCTCGACACAGTGATGGCCTCGGCCTGCCTGCCGCAACTGTTCCGCGCCGTCGAGATCAAGGGCGTGCCCTATTGGGATGGCGGTTATGGCGGCAATCCGGCGCTCTATCCGTTCTTCAAGACGGCTGCCACCGAGGACGTGCTTTTGGTGCAGATCAATCCGGTCGTGCGCGAGGGAACGCCCAAAAGCGCCAATGAGATCCAGAACCGCATCGACGAGATCACCTTCAACGCCGGGCTGCTGCGCGAATTCCGTTCGATCGCCTTCGTCAAGGAACTGATCGCCGCCGGCCGCCTGCCGCGGGGCGAGTACCGGGACATCCGCATGCACCGCATCGACGCCGATGAGGCCTTCAAGGACCTGTCGGCATCATCGAAGGTCAATGCCGAATGGGCATTCCTGGCCTATCTGCGCGATCTTGGCCGCACCGCCGCCAGCGACTGGCTGGAGGAGAACTACGATGCCGTCGGCAAGCGGCCGACGCTCGACCTCTCCGGCGAGCTCGACGACGGCTTCAAGCCGGTGCGGGGTCCGGCACCTGGCCGACGGGTGAAGGAATTCCTGGCCGCGCGCAAGAACCCCGAAGCGGAGCGTCGCCGGGCCTGAACCCGCATCCGTCACACGGGCGTGATCTGCCGCGCGGTGCCAGCAAGTTCCTTCCGGCGCCAGCAACAACCATCGCGTGTGAGGCGCGCATCATCATGCTGACGCCTGCTGCCAGTGTCGTGCGGGCGCCGCTGTTGGGCGCCATCCCTCGACCGTATCCGGAACGGTGACTGGCGGGCGAGGAATACTGCCACGAACAGCACCAGCAGGCGTTTTGTTCGAGGCTATATCATGTCTCAAGCCTAGACGGCGGAACGCAATGGAGCAGACGCATCGAGGCGACCCGTCCTCGCTCCTGGAGCATCCGGCTTGACCAGGGAACGACGCTCTGGATCAGAGTTGAACGGTCCGTTCTTCAAGCAATTCCAGTGTGTTGCGTGAAATGTCGCACGCCGGGATGGTCCGTCAGGCCGAGGTTATCATCGTGCTCGAAACCCGCGTGGGGTTGAAAATCGCCTCGCGCCGGCGTCGTGCCTCCGAGAGCAGACGCAGGCCCGGCGGCACCGGGCCTTCAACGGCCGATCATCGGTCGCCAACGAGCCCCGCTAAAGCCGCACCCTATTTGGGCAAAAAAATGCTTCGCGACGGCTATACTCTGTCCAGCTTCGCAATGCTGCTGCAACTTTCCGACTATATTGCGTTGCAAACTTGATGTAGAAGCGCGCTTCGCCGATCACGGCAATTTGAACACGGCCTGGCGCGCACCCATATCGGCGACGCGCTCCTCGAGGAGGACGCAGTCCCGGCCAAACCCCGCAGTGGAAAAAACGACGATGCCGAAAATCAGGTTTCACAAGCTTGCTGCCATTGTTGTGCTCATCGGTTTCGCCGCCTGGATGGCGACGGGCGAGTTTTCATCCGTTGGCAGTGCCGCCGCCGACGCCCAGAGGGCGGCAGAGGCCGAAAAGGCCAAGACGCCGGAGGCCGGCAAGCCGAACACGGCGCAAGCCGAGCCGAAAGCCGCGCCGCGCACCGTCGCGGTGGTGACGCCGCCGCGCAAGACCTATGCGCGCGCTATCCGCATTTCGGGGTTGACCGAGGCCGACAAGCGGGCGGTGCTAGCAACGCGCGTAGCCGGTGTCATCGACAAACTGCCGGTCAGCCAAGGCCAGCACGTCAAGACGGGCGATCTGGTTCTGATGCTGGCGGCCGAAGAGAAAATCTCGAATGTCGACAACGCCAAGCAGTTGCTGGCGCAACGCAAGGCCGAGCTCGACGCCGCCGAACGGCTGGCCAAGACCGGCAATCTGCCGAAGCTGCAGCTCGACACGGCGCGCTCGAATTTGACCTCGGCGCAATCGATGCTGGAGACCGCGCAGGCTGAGCTCGACCGCAACGAGGTCAAGGCGCCGTTCGACGGCGTCATCGACAGGGTGCCGGTGGAACTCGGCAGCTCGGTCATGCAAGGCGGCGAGGTGGCGACCATCCTCAAGCTCGATCCGGTGATCGCCCGCGGCGAAATCAGCGAACGCGACCTGCGCTACATCAAGATCGGCGAAGAGGCCAATGTGCGCCTGGTCAACGACCAGAAGGTCACCGGCACCGTGCGGTATATCAGCCGCGACGCCTCCTCCCAGACCCGCACCTTCCGTGTCGAAGTGGCGATCCCAAATGCGGATGGCAGCATCCCCGCCGGTATGACGGCCGAGATCACGCTCAGCGCCGAGCCGACCGACGCGGTTCTGCTGCCGCGTTCGGTGGTGACGCTGGGTGACAAGGGCGATCTCGGCATCCGCGCCGTCGGCAGCGACGACAAGGTGGCCTTCTACCCGATCGACCTGGTGGACGACACGCCGAACGGTCTCGTGCTCGGCGGAATTCCGAAAGATGCGCGCATCATTGTCGCCGGCCAGGAACTGGTGAAGGAAGGCGATATCGTCAAGCCCGTCGAGGCCGACCAGGCGACCATCAACAAGCTGGTCGGCGAAGCCACCGCCGGTACGCAGTAGCGCAAAGCCCGGCGTCGGGATCTCCGGCGCCTCCCGCCAGTTCGCCGCTTCCGAAGAAACAGCAGGCATCAAGTCATGGATATCGTCAGACTCGCAATCCACAACGCCCGCCTCACAATATCCGCCCTGCTGTTCCTGCTGGCGGCGGGCTGGGTCGCCTATCAGTCGACGCCCAAGGAAGCGGAACCCGACGTTCCGATCCCGATGATGTATATCAGCCTGATCTACCAGGGCATTTCGCCGGAGGATTCGGAACGCCTTCTCCTGCGGCCGATGGAAAGCAAGCTGAAGAGCCTGAAGGGCCTCAAGGAGATGCGCTCGGCCGCCTTCCAGGGCGGCGGCTACGTGCTGGTCGAGTTCCAGCCGCAGACCAATCTGGCCACGGCGCTCCAGGACACGCGCAGCAAGGTGCAGGATGCCAAGGCCGACCTGCCGCAGGCGGCCGAGGAGCCGACGGTCAACGAGGTCAACGTTTCCGAGTTTCCGGTCCTCGTCGTCACTCTGTCGGGCGACGTGCCGGAGCGCGTGCTGACGGCGGCTGCGCGCGAACTGCGCGACCGTATCGAAGAGGTACCGGGCGTGCTGGAAGGCTCGCTGCAGGGCGCGCGCGACGATCTGGTCGAAGTGGTCATCGATCCGGTGAAGCTGTCCTCCTACGGGCTGCAGCTCGACCAGCTGATGCAAGGCGTCGGCGCCTCCAACAGCCTGGTCGCCGCCGGCAATCTCGAAGGCTCGGAAGGCAAATACGCGGTCAAGGTGCCGTCGCTGATCGAGACGCCCGAGGACGTGGCCAACCTGCCGGTCGTCGCCACACCCAACGCCGTGGTGCAGGCCAAGGACATCGCCACCATACGCTCGACCTTCAAGGACGCCGAGACGGTCACTCGCCTCGACGGCAAGCCGGCCATCGCCATCGAGGTGAAGAAGCGCATCGGCGCCAACCTGATCGACACGCTGAACCATGTCAGGGAGGTGTCCGACACCTTCATCAAGACGATGCCCGAAGGCATGCATGTCACCTACACGCAGGACAAGTCGGTCTTCGTCAACCAGCTCTTGGGTGACCTCCAGAACCACGTCATGATCGCCGTGATCCTGGTGTTCATCGTCATTCTCTACGCGCTGTCGGGCCGCGCCTCGCTGCTCATCGGGCTGGCCATACCATCGTCCTTCCTGATCGGCATATTGCTGCTTGCCATGATGGGCTACACGATCAACATGATCGTGCTGTTCAGCCTCATCCTGGCTGTCGGCATGCTGGTCGACGACGCCATCATCGTCACCGAGTTCGCCGAGCGGCGCATGAGCGAAGGCATGCCGAAGGCGGATGCCTTCGCGCTCGCCGCCAAGCGCATGGCCGGCCCGGTCATCGCGGCGACGATGACGCGCATCGCCGCGTTCTCGCCGCTGCTGTTCTGGCCCGGCATCATCGGCGACTTCATGAAATACATGCCGATCACGCTGATCGTCACGCTGTCGGCCTCGATGCTCTATGCGCTGGTGTTCGCGCCGACGCTGGGCGCGATCTTCGCCAAGGCGCCGAAGCATCACGAGGACGACAACCGCGACGGCTGGTACATGGCCATCGTCAAGCAGGCGGTGCGCTTCCCGATCACCGTCCTGGTGCTCACCGTGGCGCTGCTGTTCGGCGTCGGCTACGCCTATTCGAAATACGGCGCCGGCGTCGAGTTCTTCCCCAGCGTCGAGCCGGACTACGGCCTGCTCTACGTGCATGCGCGCGGCAATCTTTCGCTGGCCGAGATGGATGCCGCCACCAGGACGGCGGAGAACAGGCTGCTCGGCTGGCCGGGCGTAAAATCGGTCTATACACGCGCCGGCAAGACTCAGGGCGGCGGCCAGGACATTCCCGAGGACGTCGTCGGCGTGATCCAGTACGAGTTCGTCGACTGGCGCGAGCGCAAATCCGCCAACCAGATCCTCAGCGACCTGCGCGGCGTCATGGCCGGCATTCCCGGCGTCGACGTCGAGGTGCGCGTGCCGGAGGCCGGCCCGCCGACCGGCAAGCCGATCCAGATCAGGCTTTCGGCCGCCGATCCCGCCGGGCTCGACGACAAGGCGCGCGAAGTGGCGGCGCGGATCGCCAAGGTGCCCAACGTCATCGACATTTCGGACGGCCTGCCGCCGCCCGGCGTCGACTGGGCGCTCGAGGTCGACCGCGCCAAGGCCGCCCAATACGGCATCAGCCCGACCTCGGTCGGCACCGTGGTGCAGCTGGTGACCAACGGCTTGAAGCTGTCGGAATACCGGCCGGCGGGCGCGGACGATGCCGTCGACATCCGCCTGCGCCTTCCGGAAGATCGGCGCACGCTGTCGACGCTCGACGAACTCAGGGTACAGACGTCGCAAGGGTCGGTGCCGATCTCGAACTTCGTCGTGCGCAAGCCCGAGCCGACGGTCGGCATCCTCAACCGCATCGACGGCGCGCGCACCGTGGTGGTGCAGGCCAACGTCGCCGCCGGCGCGCAGGTCGCCGCCGTACAGGAGCAGGTGACCAAGGCGGTCTCGGACATGGATCTCGGCAGCGGCATCCGCTGGAAGCTCGCCGGCTCGAACGAGGACAGCGCGGAAGCGAGCGCCTTCCTCAGCAAGGCCTTCGGCGCGGCGATCTTCCTGATCTTCCTGGTGCTGCTGGCGCAGTTCAACAAGTTCACCAGCGTCTGGCTGGTGCTGTCCTGCGTGGTCATGGCGACGATCGGCGTGTTCCTGGGCCTGCTTCTGACAGGCGAGGCGTTCGGCATCGTCATGTCGGGCATCGGCGTCATCGCGCTGGCCGGCGTGGTGGTCAACAACAACATCGTGCTGATCGACACCTATGACCGGCTGCGCGAGGAGGGCTGGGACAAGATGGAAGCTGTGCTGCAGACCTGCCGCGAGCGTGCCCGCCCGGTGGTGCTGACGGCGGTTTCGGCTATCCTCGGCGTGCTGCCGATCGCCTTCGGCCTCGGCCTCGAAATCTTCCATCATGAGACGACGATCAACGCGCCTTCGACGCAATGGTGGATTTCGCTGTCCTCGGCGATCGTGTTCGGCCTGTCCTTCGCCACCGTGCTGACGCTGGTGGTGACGCCGTCGATGCTGATGGTGTTCACCCGCGCCAAGGTCAAGCCCGGCGCGCGGCGAGGGTGGTTCAGCCGGCTGTTGCGACGCGGCAAGGGAGAGATCTCGCCGCAGGAGCCAGCGGCCGATGGCGACGCCGAGCCGGCAGTCGCCTTCCCGAAGGCCGCCGAATAGAGCGGTTTCGCAAGCCAGGTCAAAAGGCCGCCCGGGAACTACCGGGCGGCCTTTTGCATTGTTCCCTCGGATTCAACCAGACGGCGAGGGCTCTAAAATGACGATCAGCACGATTCTCATCATCATCCTGATCCTGATCCTGATCGGCGCGGTGCCGGCATGGCCGCATTCGCGCTCCTGGGGCTACGGGCCGTCGGGCATCGTCGGCGTCGTGCTCGTCGTGGTGCTTATCCTGCTTCTGATGGGCCGGATCTGACCGGCAACGATTTGCGGCCGGGCCCGCCTTCTCATCTTTTCGGCACGCTCGGCAATCACGCTGCTTGGTGCCAGGCCGGCGCGACGGCGACGCCGATATCCTGCAAGGCTTCGTGCACCGCCTGGTTCAGAGGGGTGTGCGGGATTTCACCGATGATCTCGTTCAGCCGCGCCGAGGCCAGCCGGTGCGCCTCGAAACGCAGATAGGACATCGAGACGATCTCGCGCCACATCGCCACGAACGGGCTGCCGGCGCGCAGCACCCACCAGGGCATGAAGCTTAGTTTAAGCTTGCGTCCGAGCGCCTTTTCGGCGGCCGTCTTGATCTCGATGTCGGTGACGGCATGGCCCGGAAAATTCAGCGCCTCGTAAGAGCCGAGCTTGTCGAGATTGCGCGCCAGTGCGACGAAACCGACAGCGAAATCCGGCAGATAGGCCCATTCATGCACCAGATCGGCCGGGCCGGGCGCAGTGTAGATGCCCTTGCTCATCTTGGCGGCGACGACGAGGTCGAACCAGGAGCCGTTGCCGGTGCCGCCGAAGAAATCGCCGGCGCGCAGAATGATCGTGCGCACCCGACCCGCCTCAGCTTCACGGCGGAACAGCTCCTCCATGGCGCAGCGGATCCGCCCTTTCTCGGTCGCCGGATGGAACGGCGTGTCTTCCGTGATCACCGCCGGCATCGGCGAGCCATAATTGTAGACGGTGCCGGGGAAGAGATGCAGCGTGCCGTTGGCTCGGCAGGCGGTCATGACATTCTCGGCCATCGGCAGGCACTTGCCCCAGTCGGTGTAGATCGGGTTCAGGCCGTTGAAAATGATGTCGACGCCCTGCGTCGCGCGGATCAGAGACTCGCCGTCCAGCGCATCGCCGGCGACGGCCGTCGCGCCTGCAAGCTCAGCCGGCACCTTGCCGGTGCGGGTGATGGCGCGGACATCATAGCCCGCGTCGATGAAGGCCTTGGCGACCACGCGGCCGAGCCGGCCATTGGCGCCGAGGATTGCAATCTTGGTCATTCTTCGTCTCCTGTTTGCTGTGAAGCGACGGGACAAGCCCACCGCCTTGGGGATATCTCGGCGTCTGTTCAGCGGTTGCCGAAGAGGTCGCGGTTGCTGCCCTGGACGACCGGCTTCCGGATGATTGCATTCGACTTCTCGATCGATGTGGTGATCGTCTTGTCTTTGCTGGCGACAGGCGTCTGGCTGGCATTGTTCGAGCCGAACTTGTCGCTGCTTGCGAAAGCAGCGTTGGCGACGATGAGGAGGGAAGCGGCGGTGAGTGCAATCTTGGTCATTTGGGTTACTCCTGATTGGCTTGTTGCAGGGCGTATCGATGTTTGCAGGCCGAATATGATTGCCTCACCAATGAATTGAAATTGACCATGTGTGCAGTTCTGATATTCAGTTGTGAATGGCTGATATCGACTGGAACCTGATCAAAAGCTTCGTCACGGTCGCTGAGACCGGCAGCCTGTCGGCCGCGGCGAGAAAGCTGTCGGCAAGTCAGCCGACGCTTGGCCGCCACATCTCGGAACTAGAACAGGCGCTCGGCGTCATCCTTTTCCGGCGCGGGCGAAGCGGCTACGCGCTGACGGAAGCCGGGGCCACTCTGTTAGAGCGCGGCAAGGCGGTGAGCGAGCAGGCGAGCGCTTTTTCACGGCTGGCGCTGGGTTCGGTCGAAGCGATCGAAGGGACGGTGCGCATCGCCGCCAGCGAGGTGGTGGCGGCCTATGTGCTGCCCGACATGATGGCGCGGCTCGGCATCGAGGAGCCCGGCATCGAGGTCGAGATCGTCGCTTCCAACCAGGTCGAGAACCTGCTGCGCCGGGATGCCGACATCGCCGTCCGCATGGTCAAGCCGACACAGAACGAGTTGGTGGCGCGCAAGGTCTGCGATATCGCGCTCTGCGCCTGTGCTTCCCTAGCCTATCTCGACCGGTGCGGCCGCCCGCGCGAGCCGGCCGACCTGCTCGACCACGCGCTGATCGGCTTCGACCGGAGCGACGAGATGATCCGAGGCTTTACGCATTTCGGCATATCGGTCACGCGGAACAGTTTTCGCTTCCGGGCCGACAACCAGATCGTGCTTTGGGAGGCGGTGCGGGCGGGAATCGGCATCGGCCTCGGCCAGGAGCCGCTGGCCAAGCGGGACCCCCTGGTGGAGGATGTGCTGCCGGGCCTGCCGCTGCCCAAGCTGCCGGTGTGGCTGGCCATGCATCGCGACGTGCGCACCAGCGTGCGCATCCGACGCGTGGCGGATTTCCTTCACGAGGAACTGAAACGCTATTCGGCCGGCGCCGCGTCGGGAGCGAATTCGGCGCGATGAGCTAATCCGGCCATCAGCAGGACGACGATCAGCAGACCCGACATGGCGATGAAGATCGGGCCGAAGCTGGAATGCTCGGCGACGAAGCCGATCGCCGAGGGCGCCACGAGGATGCCGGAATAGCCCATGGTGGTGACGACGCTCATGCCGGTGCCCGATGACATGCCTTCCTGGTTGCCGCCGGCCGAAAAGATGATCGGCACCATATTGGCGATGCCGAAGCCGCACAGAGCGAAGGCGGAGATGGCAAGCCAGGGTGAGGGCGACAGGCCTGCGATCAGCATGCCGGCGGCAGCGATGATCGCCGAACCGCGCAACGTCGTCACGGCCCCGAAACGATTGCGCACGCCGTCGCCGAAGAAACGCATGATCGCCATGACACCGGAAAAGGCGGCGTAGGCGAGACCGGCAATGGCGAGATCGGCGCCGAGTTCCTGCCTGAGATAAAGCGCTGCCCAGTCGAGTACGGCGCCTTCGGAGACCATCGTCAGCAGCGCCATCAGGCCGACGAAGTAGACCAGCGGGTTTCCCGGCAAGGTGAATTTATGATGCTCCGCAGCCTGCGGCCTGCCCTCGGCGACGATATAGGGCACCGCCGCCGCGATCGCCGCTAAGGCAAGCGCCGTCACCACCGCGGCGTGGGCGAGGTGGCCGTAATTCTGGATGGCAAAGCCGCCAAGGGCACCGCCGGCGAAACCGCCGAGGCTCCAGAAGCCATGCGAGGAGGACATGATCGCGCGCGACAGCCGCCGCTCGACCACCACCGCATTGGCGTTCATGGCGACATCCATGCCGCCGATGGAGCCGCCAAAGATGAACATGGCGACGGCAGCCAGCGGCACGTTGGGCGCCAGCGCCACGACCAGCAGACCGAGGCTGCCGCAGAGGCCAAACCAGCGCAGCACGGTGCGCGAGCCGTGTTTCGAAATCAGGTGACCGCACCAGGTCATGGCGGTGACGGCGCCGGCGCCGAACAGCAGGATCAAAAGCCCCAGAGTGAACTTGGAAATGTCCAGGCGGGTCAGGAACACCGGGATCTGCGGCGCCCAGCTGCCGGTCAGGAAGCCGTTGGCGAGGAAGATGGCCGCCACGGCCCAGCGGCCGCGAATGGCGGTCTGCATTGCATTCGACGCGTTCATAGGCGAATCCGGTCAGAAAGTGGCTTTGCGCGGCAAATTAGATCGATTCAATTTTCAGTCAAGCGCTGCGCTCGGGAAGCATTTGGGCCAAACGAACGCCTAGGGTAATCGAGGACGTGAGAGACCACCTAGTGGTCTCTGGGTCGCCTGGCCTCGAATTCGGCCTTCTTGGCGTCGGAGGTTTCGGTCTGGTGCAGCGCCTGCCATTGCGCGTAAGGCATGCCGTAGACGATCTCGCGCGACTGGTCCTTGCTGAGATCGACGCCTTCGGCTTCCGCGGCCTCGCGATACCAGTTCGACAGGCAGTTGCGGCAGAAGCCGGCGAGGTTCATCAAATCGATGTTCTGCACGTCGCCACGCTCACGCAGATGCGCCACCAGCCGGCGAAAGGCGGCGGCCTCGAAGTCGCGTTTCTGTTCGTCGCTGAGTTCGGTCATCGAAACCTCCTCATAACGGCCCGGTGCGCGAGCCGAACATCTTCACTTGGTGTATATCGGGACGGCGATCGATCGCGTCAACGATCGGCGCCAGACGCTCAGCCCACGAAAGCGCATCCCCGCCGGTCGCGATCAGGTCCTGGCGGATTTCGATCAGCGCGTGGGCATAGCCGTTGACGATGGCGTGCCTGAACATGGTGTCGCCCCGCAGCGCGCCGTCATAGGGCTCGTTGTCGCCGACAACGAGGTTTTTGTCAGCGGCCAACATGTCGATCAGCGGCCGCGCCACGCGGTCGTCGCGGTCCCACAGCACGCCGACATGCCACGGCCGCTGCCTGCCCTGCATGACCGGCGTGAAGGAATGCACGGAGAAGATGAAGGGTGCCTTGCCGGAAGCCTGCGCGACCGAGGCGATCATGGCGCCGACGGCGTCGTGATAGGGCCGGTAGAAGCGGTCAAGCCGCCTTTCGCGCTCCTCCGGGGCGAGGGGATAGTTTCCCGTCACGACCGTGCCGTCATAGAGCTGACGGATCAGCGTCGGATCATCCTCGCCGCGATTGGGATCGATCAGCAGCCGCGAAAAATTGGCGAGCACCGCTGGCACGTCGAGCAACGCAGCGAGTTCGCGCGTCACCGCCTCGACGCCGATGTCATAGGCGATGTGGCGGTCGAACGCCGCCGCCGGCAGGCCAAGGCTGCCATAGTCTTCAGGCAGGTCGCGGCGGGCATGGTCGGCCAACAGCACCATGCCCCGCTTGCGGTCGCCCTCGACGACATCGAAAGGCGCGAAAACTGTGGATCGGGTCATTGGCGGGAAATGGTCTGTTCGCTGGCTTCCGGGGAGGATGCTATCGTCTTTCCACGAAGACGACGCGGGCGCAATGCCGTTGTTTGGCCAAGGTTTCCGCTGAAATCTGGCAAGGGGCGACGGATCGCGCGCCGGGAGCCTTCTTAAATCGATTGGAATTGGACAAAACGGCGCGTTGACATGCGCCCGGACTTTTCCGAAAAGGGGCGCAGAGAGATGCTGATGTGGTTCTTGAGGGGTTTCAGGATGAGTTCCGCCGGCGGGCGGCGCGTGCGCTTCGCCTTCGCCATGCCGCTCCTGACGCTCGCCGTGGGTTTGTCCGCGATGGTTGCGGCCTCGCCCGCCCGCGCTGATTTCCGCGTCTGCAACGCGACGCAAAACCTGGTCGGCGTCGGCATCGGCTATCGTGCCAAGGCCGGCTGGATCACCGAGGGCTGGTGGCACATCGAAGGATCGAGTTGCAAGACGCTGATCGAAGGGCCGCTGTCATCAAGGTTTTACTATCTTTATGCAGAAGACGCCGAACGCGGCGGACGCTGGGACGGCCCGATCAACATGTGCGTGGCTGAAAAAGAGTTCAAGATCGCCGGCGTCACCGATTGCGTCGCCCGGGGCTTCCAGCGCGCCGGATTCCAGGAATACGACACGGGCGAGCAGGCAAGCTGGATGGTCCAGCTAACCGACGACCCCGCAACGGGAGGCGCGCCAGCCGCCCCGGGAACAAACAGTCAATGAGACGCAGCCGCAAGGTCAAGATCCTAGCCACCATCGGTCCGGCCTCCTCTTCCGAGGAAATGCTGAAGAAGCTGTTCGAAGCGGGCGCCGATGTGTTCCGCATCAACATGAGCCATACCGATCACGAGTTGATGCGCACGCTGGTCGGACGCATCCGCGCCGTCGAGGAGACGGTCGGAAGGCCGATCGGCATCCTTGCCGACCTGCAAGGACCCAAGCTGCGCGTCGGCAAGTTCGCCAACGGCAAGGAGGTGCTGACCGTCGGCCAGACCTTCACGCTCGACGACAATCCCGAGCCCGGCACCGCGGCCAGGGTCTATCTGCCGCATCCCGAAATCCTGAGTTCGGTCGAGGCCGGCCACCGGCTGCTGATCGACGACGGAAAGCTGGAGCTGAAAGCGGTGAAGGCCAATGGCAAGGCGATCGTCTGCACCGTCGTTGCCGGCACCACGATTTCCGACAGAAAGGGCGTCAGCCTGCCCGATACCGACCTGCCGGTCGGCGCGCTGACCGAGAAGGACCGCAGGGATCTCGACGCGGTGCTCGCCACCGGCGTCGACTGGATAGCGCTGTCCTTCGTGCAGCGGCCGGAGGACCTGGCCGAAGCGCGCAAGATCGCACGCGGCCGGGCGCTGATCATGGCCAAGATCGAGAAGCCGCAGGCGGTTGCCCGTCTGGCCGAAATCATTGAACTCTCAGACGCGCTGATGGTCGCGCGCGGCGATCTCGGCGTCGAGATGCCGCTGGAAGCCGTGCCCGGGATCCAGAAGCAGATCACGCGCGCAGCGCGCCGCGCCGGCAAGCCGGTGGTGGTCGCCACGCAGATGCTGGAATCGATGATCACCGCGCCCGTGCCGACCCGCGCGGAAGTCTCCGACGTTTCGATCGCCGTCTTCGAAGGCGCCGACGCCATCATGCTTTCGGCCGAATCGGCCGCGGGCGCCTATCCGGTGGAAGCGGTGGCGATGATGAACCGCATCGCCACCAAGGTGGAAACCGATCCGACCTATGCAGGCATCATCAACGCCCAGCGTTCCGAGCCTGAAGCAACCGGCGCCGATGCGATCTCGCTGGCGGCCCGCGAAATCGCCGAGACGCTGAAACTGTCGGCGATCATCACCTACACGGCTTCCGGCACCACGGGCCTGCGCGCCGCGCGCGAGCGCCCGCAGGTGCCGATCGTGGCCCTGTCGCCGATCGTCAACACGGCGCGGCGGCTGTCGCTGCTGTGGGGCACGCACTGCGTCGTCTCCCCCGATGCCACCGATCTCGACGACATGGTCGATCGCGCCTGCCGCATCGCGCTTGAAGAGGAATTCGGCAAGCCCGGCGACCGCGTCATCATCACCGCCGGCGTGCCGCTAAGGACGCCCGGTTCGACCAATATGCTGCGCATCGCCTATGTCGGTTCGGACTTGGGCACCCGATAAGCCCGCCCCAGGGCTTCACCGCGTTGCGATCTTGAGAGCTCTTGTTGCCGCTGCGGCGTGGTCAATGCGCTGAAGGAAGCGACGCGCGCGGGGTATGGGATCTTGCAGGTATTGATCCGGTCCCCGCATCTTTCGCCGATTAAGTTCGGCAGTGTCGAGCAGATCGAAATCGACCTTTTCCAGCGTGCAGTGCCAGTCGGCGCTGTGCGAAGCCCTTCCTCGTTTGTGGTGTTCCAGAAGCCGTTCGCGGCTGGAATAGCCATGGTAGTCGAAGGCGATCACGCCGTTGGTCACATAGATATGGTTTCCGGAATCGTTCCCGCTTGGAATGATCCGCTCGCCGTAAAATCCGTCCAGGGGAGGATAGCTGAGAAAGACGCCCGCAAGGATGGGGCAGGCGCCGTAACCGAAGAAGATGCGGTCCGGCAGCGCCCAGAATTTTTCGGGATTTTTCTTTATGCCGTGTTTGAGGACGTACATGCCGCTCTGGCCCCGATACCCTTTTTCGACGACCATTTTCGGAAGACGCACATCAGGTCGGCGCCAACTCCGCTTCGGGTTCCTTGAGGTCGGCGCATTTGCCGACGCCATAGGCATCGCCGGCGATCCGCGCTTCCACCGCCCTTGCCATCGCCTCCAGATCCACACTCCTGCCGGCGGCCTTCTCGATGGCGCCAACGACCAGATCAGACGCGATCCAGTCCGGCTTGTGGCCGAGATTGCGCACCCAGACCAGTTCGGCGCTGGCAATGTTGCGCTCGAGGCCGACCGAATGGATATGGGCGTAGACGACCTTGTCTCGATCGCCCGAGATGACCACGGTCGGCGCCTTGATCTCGGCGTAGCGCGGCGCGGCCCCAAGCGCATAGCGGTAGAGGCCGGCGACATCGCTGGCATTTGCGCGGAAGGCCGACGGTCTCAGCACCAGCGGGATCGAGGCCTCGGCGACATAATTGTCCGGCACTTTGTTGGGCGAGAAGACGCAGGTCGTAGCGTCGGCGATCCGCAGCATTCCTGCCGGATAGCTCAGCGTTTCGGAGAACAGCCGGCCGATCACCGGAATGGTGGTCAGGTCGTAGTACCAGGCGGTTGCGCCGCCGGGCCACGGATGGGTTGCCGGTGCCAGGAATACCAGTCCGAGCGTCTTGTCGGCATGCTCGCGGCCGAAGGCGGTCGTCACCGCGCCACCGAAGGAATGGCCGACGATGATAGCCTGCTTCATGCCGAGATGGTCCATCAGCGCGGCGACGGTGTCGGCCTGCGACCACGGATCCTTGTTGTTGCCGGGCCCGCGTCCCGACCAACCGAATCCCGGCCGGTCGAAGAACAGCAATTCGGCGCGCCCTTCGAGCAACGGCCTGAGCGGCAGCATCTGATCCCTGAGATTGGCGCTGGCGCCGTGGATGAAGACAACAGGCGGCAGGTCGGCCTTGGCGTGGCCAGGAACGTGGACATAATGGATGCGCGCGCCATCGATGTCGATGAATTCGCCGACGGCCGGGTTGCGGCGCTCGATCAGCCAGGAGCCGACGCGGGTGATGCCGACAAGGCCAAAGACGAGCGCCAGAAGGAAGGCGAAGACGGCATAGAGCAGGTTCATGTGGGATATACGAGAAGGAATAGGGGAATAGGGGAATAGGGGAATAGGGGAATAGGGGAATAGGGGAATAGGGGAGTATTTCCGGGCGATCTCTTTCCTACTGCCTTACTGCCTTATTCCCCTACTGCCTTAAATATCAAATGCCTTCGCCGGCGAGTTCTTCCGAAAGCGTACCGACTTGATCCTGGGCGCTGCGCAGCATCGGATAGATGGCAAGGACCTTCTGCCAAGCCTCGAGCGCCGATTGCTTGCGTCCGGTCACGGTCATGATCTGTGCCAGGCCCGACAGCGCGCCGAAATGGCGTGGTTCGAGTTGCAACGTATGGTCGATGTCGGACATCGACTTGCCGTAGTTCTTCATCATGAAATGCACCGTGGCGCGCCGGTTCCAGCCCTCGGCATAGGCCGGCTGCAAGGTGACCACCTGGTCGAGGAAATCGAGCGCTACGTCGAATTTCTGGTTCTCGAGCGCCTTCTGCGACCATTGCATCATCAGGTCGATCGAGGCGCTGCCCGACTGGGACCATTCGCTCCAGATGATGCCGGCGATACGCTCTGCCGCCTTTTCGTTGCGCTCGCGCTTGAGATCGGCAAACAGCTTGTCGAGGCGGGCTTCCCTGTTCATTGCGGGAGGCGGGGCTTGCGGCACTGGCTGGGCATCCGGAGGCGCCGGCTCCGGGGCCGCTTGCACGGCCGCCCGATCATCGGCCCGAGCCGGCAACGAGACGGCGCTGCAAAAGAGAAGGACCGTCAAAAATGCAAAAAAAATCCGCATCGCCCGAATCTAGTCCCGGGCGGCGGAACGTCAAACTGATTTTAGCGTGAACGGCCGGCGGACCGACGATAAACACCAACTGCGGAGGCAAAAGCCTCGCGACGAAGCTCAGCCCTGGCGCGCCTTATAGCGGGGGGCGGTCTTGTTGATGATGTAGACGCGGCCCTTGCGGCGAACCAGACGGTTGTCGCGATGACGCGCCTTCAGCGCCTTGAGCGAATTCTTGATCTTCATGGTCTTGCCTGTCGGTGTGGACCCGGTCCGGGTCGAAATTTTAAGGCGCGCCAGAAGACGCGCCTTTGAACTGTGGGTGGCTCATAAACGAGGAGCCTTGTCCGTGTCAACCGCAAGCATGCCCGGTAGCGGAGATGAATGCCCGGTGTCGTCAAATATCCGCAATCGGCCAATGGCTCGGCGCCGGCTGGTATGATGTGGTGGTCGCCACGTGACTTGAGAACGCCATGCGCCGAGTTTTCCTGCCCGGTAGCTCGCGGCGTCGAGATTGCTGTCAGGCGCGGCGGCTGATCCGGGTGAAATGGCCCATCTTGCGGCCGGGCCGCGCTGCGGCCTTGCCGTAGAGATGCAGCATCAGGTCGGGCTCCGCCAGCAATTCCGGAACGCGCAAGATATCGTCGCCGATCAGGTTCTCCATCACGCAGTCGGAATGGCGTCGCGGGTCGCCGAGCGGCAGGCCGGCCACGGCGCGGATATGCTGCTCGAACTGCGAAACGGTGCAGGCGGCTTCCGTCCAGTGGCCTGAATTGTGGACGCGGGGTGCGATCTCGTTGGCCAGCAGCGAGCCATCGGCCAGCACGAAGAACTCGACGCCGATGACGCCGACATAGTCGAGCGCCGACAGGATCTTCACCGCCGCCGTCCGGGCCGCCTCGGCTGTCCGGGGCGCGATCGCGGCCGGCACGGTCGATGTGTGGAGAATGCCGTTGCGGTGGACGTTCTCGGCCGGATCGTAAGCGGCGACGACGCCATCGATGCCGCGCGCGGCGATGACGGAGACTTCGCGCTCAAAGGAAACGAAGGCCTCGAGGACCAGCGGCACGTTGCCCATGGCCTCGCAGGTGCCGGCGAAGCTGCCGGCTTGCATGTCGCGGAAGACGCGCTGGCCCTTGCCGTCATAGCCCATGCGCCGCGTCTTCAATATGCCGCTGCCGCCAAAGGATTTCAGCGCTGCGGTCAGCTCGCCGTCATTGTCGACCGCGCGGAAATCCGCCGTGGCAATGCCGATGCCGTTGAGAAATGTCTTCTCGGTCACCCGGTCCTGCGCCACATCAAGCGCGCGCGCAGGCGGATAGACCGCCACCTTTGCGGCGAGCGCCTCGGCGGCGGCAACCGGAACGTTCTCGAATTCATAGGTGACGACGGCACTTGCCTCGGCCAATTCGGCAAGCGCGGCGGGGTCATCGTAGGCGGCCGTGACCTGACGGTTGGCGACCTGTGCCGCGGGGCAATCCGGCTGCGGCTCCAGCACCACGGTGCGGTAGCCGAGGCGAGCGGCCGCCATTGCCAGCACGCGGCCGAGCTGGCCGCCGCCGATGATGCCAATGGTCGATCCGGCGGGCAGGCTCACGGCGTGTCCGTGGGTTCGGCCGCGACCTTGGCGGTCTGCGAGGCGCGCCAGGCATCGAGCCGCCCGGCAAGCTTGTCGTCGTTGAGCGCCAGAACGGCGGCAGCCAATAGGGCTGCATTGGCAGCACCGGCCTTGCCGATGGCCAGCGTCCCCACCGGAATGCCGGCCGGCATCTGGACGATGGACAGCAGCGAATCCTGTCCCGACAGGGCTTTGGATTCCACCGGCACGCCGAACACCGGCAGCGGTGTCATCGCCGCCGTCATGCCGGGCAGGTGCGCCGCACCGCCCGCACCGGCGATGATGACCTTGTAGCCGGCGGCCTTGGCGCCCTTGGCGAAGGCATAGAGCCGGTCGGGGGTGCGGTGCGCCGAGACGATCAGCCGTTTGTGCGGGATGCCAAGCGCCTCCAGTGTCTCGGCGGCATGGCGCATGGTCGCCCAGTCGGACTGGCTGCCCATGATGATGGCGACGTCGACGCGTTGATCGTCCAAGCTTCTGCTCCCGGCGACAAAGGCGCGCCTTAGCGGAATTCGGCGGCGGCGGCAAGGATGCGGGGCATTGCCGGGGTCCGGCCGGGAAATCAGCCTATGCCGCAGCCTTGCGGAAGCGGGCAACGAAATCGTCGAGTTCGGGCCGCTCCATGTCGGAGATCGCCCAGTAGGAGAAGGCGCCGTCGCTCCACTGCACCAGCGAAAAGCCGCCCGAGGAAAGATCGTCAGGCTCGCTGGCCTTGCCGCCCTGCTGCGGTTCGGCGACCAGCGTGATCAGATGCTCGCGGTGGCGGTAGACAAGTGCCGGCACCGGTCGGCCGGAAATCACCTCGACCCGGCCGCCGATCAGCGCAAAACCGTCCTTGGCAAGATCCGGTGCCGGCGGCGACACGCCGATCCGGGCGTCGAGCCAGGGCTTTACCGTGTGGCGGTCCGACGAGACGATATCGATCGGGCTGGCGGCAAGCAGGCTGCGGCGATGGCCGCTGGCGACCGCCGCGGCGAAGCTGTCGGACGCGCCGTTGACCATCACCCATTGCGTTGCCCCGCTGGCCAGCACCGCGCTGATCATGATCGAGGCGGCAAGAGCGCGCCAGTCGAACGAACCGAAGCGGCGCGCTCGACTTGGCGACAGCCGCGTATCGGCGTTTCGCCTCTGGCCTCTCCCGCCCGGGGCAAGCACCCCCGGGAGCGCCGGCCGGCCCTGCTGCGGCTTGGCCGTTTCGCCTGACTCCGGCTGCGCGGTGGCCGCAGTGCCAATGGCCGCGATGCGCGCGCGAAAGGCGTCGCCGACATCTGGGCGCGGCAGGCGGCTGACCGCGCCCCGCAAGGCCACGATGCGGGCATGCTCTGAGGCAAGCCGCGGATCGGCCGCAATGCGCCGCTCCACCGCAAGCGCGGCCGCTGCATCAAGTTCGCCATCGACTAGGGCGTGGATCATCAGCCTGATGCCTTCCGGATCATTGGGCAGTCCATCGTCATGCATGGTCATGGCGCTCTCCCCAGGTCAGACATAAGCAGGCTCCGCGCGCGGGCCAGCCTGGACATCACCGTGCCCATCGGCACGCCGAGCATGGCCGCTATCTCGCGATAGCTGAGGCCGCTGATGTCGCGCAGCACAAGCGTCTCGCGAAACGGCTGCGGCAGGGCTGCTATCGCCGTTTCAAGCGCCACCGTGTCGGCCTTGGCGATCAGGCTTGCCTCCGGACCATATTCGTCCGGCACGCTGATGCCGTGTGCCGCCGCCATCTCGTCGAGATCGCCGAGATCACCGACGGCCAACATGCCGCGCGGCCGGTTGCGCGACATCCAGGTATAGGCGGTGTTGCGCACGATGGTCAGCAGCCAGGCGCGGGCATTGCCGCCGGCATAGCCTGATATGCCCGCATGCGCCTTTATGCAGGCGTCCTGCACGACGTCCTCGGCATCGGCGCCATTGCCGGTCAACCAGCGGGCAAGCGCCAGCGCGTCACCGAGATGAGGCAGCACCACTTCGCTGAAGCGCTCGGCTCGGGCCTTCTCGCTCAAAGCAGCACCATCCGATACTCCACGAGGAACAGGCCGTGCGCTTTCAAGCAATACCGGCGGTCTCGCCCCGCCCGTGCGGGCGAAACCCTCGGCAACAGGCAAAGCCGCCTGCCGTGGCGAAAGTGAATTCATCTGCGTCACCAGTGTCAAGCGCAATGGGAAAGCCGTGCATCATGGGAGAGAGGCCGGTTGAGGTCATGCGCTCCAGCACATGGCGGCCGCCGACGCCGCGGCCATGTTCGCTGTCGTGTTCATGATGACGGACATGCGGATCTCCTCAACGCCTGTAGCGGCCTATGTCGAGGAGACCCGTTGCGGCCGAGATTTATTCCCGCCGCGTACGCATCCGGCTGTTCACGGTTACGTGATCAGCCGGTGCTTTGGGTTCGTTGGTCCGCTTGGCGCTCAATCCGGCCAGCGCAAGGCGCCGGAAGAGACCTTGCGAGCAATCTTCATGGCGTCGGCGGGCCGGTCCTTCGCGGTCAACAGGGCGCGCAGCCGTTCGGCGACGATTTCCGCCTCTCCGGGATGAAGATTGCAGGGGTCGAGGAAGAAATGGCCGCGTTCGACCTCGTGATTGCGCACGATGATGGGCGGCGATCCACCGGCAAGCGCCGAGGCAAGGCCGGCGGCGGTGAAGCGGCTTTCCGGCAGCACGAAGACCTGCAGGCGGTCGAGCGGGTTGGAGGTCGGGTCGGGAATGATCTCCGCGCCAATGCCCGGGATACCCTGCAGAGCATCCTTCCAAAGGTTGAGGGCGGCCTCTTCGCGCCGGCGGATGCCGGCGTGGTCGCGCTTCTCCCATGCCTCGAGCGCGGCCATGGTGCCGGCGATGCTTTCCTTGCCGACCTTCATGGCGCGGGCGACGCCGCGGTTCTGCAGATAGGCGCCGCGCACCAGATCCTTGCGTCCGGTGACGATGCCGCTGGTCGGGCCGCTCAGGAATTTATGGCCGCTGTAGATGACGATGTCGGCACCACGCGCCAGGAAGCCGCGCAGGTCATATTCGGAAGCCGCGTCGACGATCACCGGCACGCCCCTGGCGTGGCAGATTTCACAGAACTCCTCCAGCGACAGCATGCCGTATTGCACCGTGTGATGCGCGACGACATAGAGCCCTGCCGCCGTGCGGTCGTTGATCGCGTCGCGGACATGATAGTCCTGCGTGACGCTGACCGTGCCGGCGGGCACCACCTTGGCGCCGGCGACGCGGACCGACTGGTCGATCGGGGCGCCGTAGTTGACGATGTGGCCAAGCTGGATGATCACCTCTGACTTGAGGTCGCCGGTGTCGTCCGGCAGGCGTTCGATGGCGAGCAGGTTGGTTCCCGTCATCGCGCCGGCGATCGCCATGGTGATGCCGCTGGCGCAGCAGGCGGTGATGAAGCCGGCCTCGCCGCCGGTGAGGCGCGCGACGACGGCGCTTGCGGCGCGCTGCAGATCGTCCATCTCCACCCATTGCGATGCCATTTCCGACATGGCGCTGATCGCTTCAGGCACAATGATCGACGCACCGAGCGCCGTCATCGTGCCGGAGACGTTGATGATCGGACGAAGGCCGAGCCGTTCGCGGATCGTCGTGTTGGAGCCGGTGTCTGAATATGTTTTCATGTGAGCAATCCCGTGGATGACAGATCAGGCAGCGATCTCGACGACCGCTTCGATTTCGACGGTGATGTTTCCCGGCAAGGAGCCGACGCCGATCGCCGAGCGGGCATGCCCGCCGATCGTGGCGAAAACGTCGGCGAAAAGATCGGAGCAGCCATTCACCACTTTGGGGTGGTCGCTGAAGGTCGGCGTGGCGTTGACGAAGCCGAGCAGCTTGACGACGCGCACGATGCGGCCGAGATCGCCGGCGGCAGCATGCATGACGGCAAGCAGGTTGAGGCCGGTGAGGCGGGCATGCTGATAAGCCTCCTCCACCGTCACATCCTCGCCCACCTTCCCGGTGCAGAGCGAGCCGTCGGCCCGCAGCGGTCCCTGGCCGGACAGGAAGATCAGCCGGCCGCTCTCGGCATGGGTAACGAAGTTGGCGATGGGCGTCGGCGGCTCGGGCAATGTGAGGCCGAGTTCGGCGAGCCTGGTGTAAGGCGTCATGGAAGAAGGCTCCTTGGGATGGCGTCAACCATCCGATGTCAGAAGTGCGAGGCGCGGAAGCGCGCCAGGAAATTGCGCAGACGCTCATTGTCGGCGTCCGCAGCAAGGATCTCCTTCGGCGGGCCGACGGCGCCGACGCCGCCATCGGCCATGAAGACGATGCGGCTCGAGGCGTCGCGGGCAAAGGCCATCTCATGCGTGACCATCACCATCGTCATGCCGTCCTCGGCGAGGCTGCGCACCACTTCAAGCACCTCGCCGACGAGTTCCGGATCGAGGGCGGAGGTTATCTCGTCGAGCAGCAGGATTTTCGGCCCCATGGCCACGGCGCGCGCAATTCCGACGCGCTGCTGCTGGCCGCCGGAGAGCTCCGCCGGCAGGCTGTCGGCCTTATGGGCAAGACCGACGCGGCCGAGCCAGTGTTCGGCAATCGTGCGCGCCTCCGCTGTGCTTTTGCCGCGCACCTTGGTGAGGCCGAGCATGATGTTGCCGGCGGCGGTGAGATGCGGAAACAGGTTGAAGCTCTGGAACACCATGCCGGTCTCGGCGCGCATCGCGGCAAGGTCGCGTTCGCTGCGGCGCTGGCGGGCTCCGGTTTCTCGGAAGCCGACCTCCTTGCCGTCGATGCGGATGGACCCGCTGTCATAGCTCTCCAGGAAGTTGACGCAGCGCAGCAGCGTGGTCTTGCCGCTGCCCGAGGGCCCGATGACCGTCACCACCTCGCCGCGCGCCACGCGCAGGCTGACCGAGCGCAGGACCTGGACGGCGCCAAAGGATTTGGACACATCGCGGATGTCGAGAAGGGCCGGGGCATCGTTCGAGCTTGTGGACATTGCTATTCCCGGATGAAGGAGAAACGCCGCTCCAGCCGCCTGCTGGCAAGCGAAAGCGCATAGTTGACGGCGAAGTAGATGAGGGCGCCAAGGATGTAGAGCGGCATGGCCTCATAGGTGCGGCCGATGACCTGGTTGATGGCCTGCATGAGATCGGTGATGCCGAGCAGCGAGACCAGCGCGCTGCCCTTGACCGCGTCGGTGACGCCATTGATCCAGGGCGGCAGGAAACGCCTGAACGCTTGCGGAAAGATGACATGGGCCAGCCGCTGGCGGAAGGTCAGGCCGATCGCCATTGCCGCCTCCGATTGTCCCTTCGGGATGGAGCCGACGGCGCCCCGGAGATATTCGACGACCTGGGCTGTCTTGAACAAGGTCAGCGCCAGCACGGCAGCCCAGAAGGACGGCAGGTGAAGCCCGACGGCCGGCATCCCGTAGTAGACGAAGAAGATGAGCACCAGGATCGGTATGCCGCGAATAGTGTCGCTGAAGATGCGCACCGCCCAGCGCGCCGGCGCCGGGCCATAGACCAGGCCGACGCCAAGGACGACACCGGCGACGAGCGAGAACGTCACGACCAGCAGCGACACCCAAAGCGTCAGCGCAAAACCCTGAGCCAGGAAAGGCAAGGCGTAGGCGATCTGGCCAAGCATGCTAGTGCACCACCTTGAACCAGCGTTCGACGAGCCGGAGCGCGTAAAGCAGGGCGTAGCCGGTCAGCAGATACATCGCCGTCACGACGAGATAGACCTCGACGATGCGGAAGGTGTTGAAGTTGATCCATTGCGCGCCGAAGGTCAGTTCGGGCACCGAGATGACCGAAGCGACGGAGGTGTCCTTGAACAGCGATATGAAAGTGTTGGAAAGCGCCGGCAGCGTGATGCGCAGCATGGTCGGCAGGCGCACATGGAGCAGCCTTTGCCAGGGCGTCAGGCCGATCGCCTTGCCGGCGTCTAGCTGGCCGCGCGGCACCGCTTCGAGACCGGAGCGGAACACCTCGACCAGATAGGCGCCGCTGTAGAGCGCCAGCGTGGCGACGAACGAGGTTTGCGCGCTGTAGGCGATGTCGACCACGGTCGGCAGACCGTAGAAGACGAGATAGACGAGCAGGATCAGCGGCACGTTTCGGATGAATTCGACATAGGCGGCAATGATGCCGCGCACCATGCGTCCGGCCGACACGTACCAGACCGCCAGGACCAGGCCGATGACGATGCCGATGGCGATCGAGATGACGGCGAGCTCCAGGCTGAGCAGCAGACCGCCCCACAGCTTGTCGAAATGCCGCCAGATCAGGTTGAAATTGAGCGCATAACCCATGCGTCGGCCTCAGTGCTCCCGATGTGACGCAAAGCTGGCCGCGTCGCCAGGAAAAAAGGCGGAAGGGTCGGCGCCCTTCCGCCGATGACGTCAGATAACCGGGAAGCCGGGGTGGCGCGCCGGCGGCTCCTGCCCGAAATAGTCCTTGAACGCGGCGTCATAGAGCGCCGTTTCATGGCCGAACATGGCGATGGTGAAGGTCTGATTGACGAAGGTCAGCCAATCGAGATCGCCTTGCCGGAGCGCCGCGCCATAAAGCATCGAGTACCAGCTCTTGCCGGCATCGAAGTATTTGTCCGGATTGCGCGAGGCGAGCCAGCGCACGGTGGAGAGGTCGACGGCAGCGGCATCGGCACGCTTGGATTCCAATGCCTGCAGCACGTTGGCCTGTGTATCGATCTGCATCACCTGCGCCTCCGGCAAGGCAAAATGCACCGAAGATTCGGCGTCGACATTCTGCAGGATGGAAACGCGCGTCGCGGAGCCTGCGGCAAGCAGCTTGTCGAAGGTCTTGTTCTCAGCGCCGGGCAAAGTCAGCAAGGCGACGCCCTCGACGTAGTAAGGCCTGGAGAAGTTGATCAGCTGCGAGCGCTGCGCGGTCATGGTCATGAACTGGATGGTGATGTCGACCTTGTTCGTCGTCACGTTCGGAATGCGCTGCGCCGGGTCCTGCATGACGAACTCGACCTTGGCCGGGTCATCGAACAAGCCCTTTGCCAGGATGCGCCCCATGGTGATGTCCATGCCGACGAGTTCGCCGGCATCGTTCTCGAAATGCCATGGCGCATTGGTGCTTCCGGTGCCGACAATCAATTTGCCGCGCTCCAGCACGGTGCGTAGCAGGCTATCGGGCGCAGCCTGCGCCGCCGCCTTCTGGACGTCGACCGTTGCCGCCGCGCTCATGACGCCGGCCGTTGCCAGTCCGGCCATACCCAGTTTCAGAAAATCACGCCTTTTGGATGTGTCGTCCACAGCGACCTCCTTTCGTGTTGTGTTCCCCTACGCACAGGCAATACGCGCACCCGGATCGTTACAGAAATTGTCTCTTACAAGGGACGAGTGTATCCTGTACAAGACAGATACTAACATCAGGAATCGACAATGCAAGATGGCAGCGCCTTGGCGGTCTCAGCGGACGCAAAGATTTCGGTCTCTCGGGAGAAGGGCCTCAACCGGGTGCTCGAGATTCTGGAGTTCCTTCATTCGACGCAGCGCGCCATCGGTATCGGCGACCTCGCCAAGGGGGTCAACGCGCCGCGTTCGACCACCTACACACTGGTGCGATCGCTGGTCGATGCGGGCCTCCTGGAGATGGCCGGCGACGGCAACCGCGTCTATTTCGGTAAGAAGCTCTATCTCTATGGAATGGATTATGTGCGCGGCAACGACCTCTTGAGGCGAGGACGCCAGGAGGTCGACAACCTGTCGCGCGAGACCGGTGAGACCTCCGAACTGTGCATGCTGCAGAGCGGCCGCTACACGATCGTCCACTCGAGCCCGGGCACCCGGCCGTTCCGCATCAGCTCCGCCACCGGATTGCAGATTCCGCTGCCCTGGACCGCGTCAGGCAGGCTGCTGCTCGCCGGCCTCGAACAGGCCCGGATCGAAGCCATGATATCGGAAGACGACCTTATGCTGCCCGATGGCCGCAGATTGCGGCTGGACGATTTCATCGCCGACATAGCGACGGCGCGAGCCACCGGCTATTGCATCACTTCGGGGCTCGTCGACGCCTATACGAAATGCCTCGCCGCGCCGGTGTTTTCAGCACCCGGCACCGTCGAGGCGACGATGTGCCTAGTGGTGCCCATCGACACGTCGCAGGAGAAGACAGGCGAACTCCTGGCCCTGTTGCGCGAACGCGCGGCGCGGCTTTCGATCGCGGCCTGGACCTGAAGTCAGGCGATGATGTCCGGGATGATCCTGTCTTCCAGCTTCATCAGCCGATCCTTCAGCGCAAGCTTCTTCTTCTTCATGCGCTGGATCTGCAGCGGGTCGCAGTTCATGGCGATCATCGCATTGATCGCGGCGTCGAAATCGGCGTGTTCCTGCTTCAGCCGGGAAAATTCGAGGCGAATATCGGCCTGTTCCTGATCGGACATTCTCTACCGTCTGCACGTCTGCGGCGCCCAAAGCTGGGCCTGATTGGGCGGGGGGTGGCACTCTCTGCCACCGGCGCGCAGCCCATATCACATTTCACGTTGTCGTGGAATGCTACCACGGATCATTCGACATCGCTGCGCGAAGGTGGCACACTGTCATTGTGCCGTCACAGAGCGAGCCTGCGGTGGACGCGCCTTTGGCGGCTGCAATCGAGGAAATCATGAAAGGGAGAACCAATCATGTCTCTTGCATCCCATCTTGATGAGTTGCAGCGGAAACACGGCGACATCGAACGCGAGCTCGATGACGCGATGAATCACCCGTCGGTGGACGACCTGGAAATCGTGAATCTCAAGCGACGCAAGCTGGCAATCAAGGACGAGATTGAAAAACTGAGGGCCAAACCCACGACGCATTGATGCCCCACTAACATAACCGCTCACCATTCGGGTCTTTCCTGCCGGCGGCAATTGCCGCCGGACTGGTGGTTTTGATCTTCGATTTCAGGTCGACCATCACAGATATTCGTACCAGGCAGAGGCCTTCCGACTTCCTAGTCCCAGGACGAGTAGGGGCGAAGCTCGTCGCGGCTCCCCTTTACCATAACTGACCGAAGAGTGCAGCGGAGCAGAATTCCGCCTTGCCGCGGCGCTCTGAGGTCAGGGCTTGGATTCTGGGACTGCGCTGCGTCGCTCTTCTCCTTGCTCCTCCCCGAAATGACGGACTCGTTCCGGGAAAGACAAAGCGATGGGGCCTGCCAATCGCCAGGTAGCCGATTGGCCGACGCAAGCGAGCGATAAAAGTCGGGCGCCGAGCAACCGGCGGCGGCATCGATTGCGGCCAGTAGCGACCTGTCGCCATTGACAAGCCATCTTTGCTCCTCCACCTCATGCCCGGACTTCAGCGCATCGGCCCGGAGCGCGCTTTTGTGCGTCCAAGTGGACGCGCGGCGCTCCAGAGATTAAAGGCTGCCGGCATGACCGGATATTATTCCTTTCCCTTCCCGCGCCGCACCTCGGTTGGCGTCGATGTGGGCGGCGTGGTGGTTGGCGGCGGTGCTCCCGTCGTCGTGCAGTCGATGACCAATACGGATACCGCCGATGTCGACCAGACGGTCGCCCAGGTCGCGGCGCTGCATCGCGCCGGCTCCGAGATCGTGCGCATCACCGTAGACCGCGATGAAAGCGCCGCCGCCGTGCCGCGCATCCGGGAGCGGCTGGCGCGGCTCGGTATCAACGTGCCCATCGTCGGCGACTTCCACTATATTGGTCACAAGCTCCTGGCCGATCATCCGGCCTGCGCCGAGGCGCTGGCCAAATACCGCATCAATCCCGGCAATGTCGGCTTCAAGGACAAGAAGGACCGGCAGTTCGCGGCAATCGTCGAGATGGCGATCAAACATGACAAGCCGGTGCGCATCGGCGTCAACTGGGGCTCGCTCGACCAGGAACTCCTGACCCGGCTGATGGACGACAACCAGGCCCGCGGCTTTCCGTTGACCGCACAGCAAGTGACGCGCGAGGCGATCGTGCAGTCGGCGATCCTCTCGGCCGAGATGGCCGAGGAGATCGGCCTTGGCCGCGACAAGATCATCCTCTCGGCCAAGGTCAGCGGCGTGCAGGACCTGATAGCCGTTTACACCGAGCTCGCCAGCCGTTCCGACCATGCGCTGCATCTCGGCCTCACCGAAGCCGGCATGGGCTCGAAAGGCATCGTCGCCTCATCCGCCGCCATGGGCATCCTGTTGCAGCAAGGCATCGGCGACACCATCCGCATATCGCTGACGCCGGAGCCGAACGGCGATCGCACGCGCGAGGTGCAGGTGTCGCAGGAATTGCTGCAGACCATGGGCTTCAGGCAATTCGTGCCGATCGTCGCCGCTTGCCCCGGCTGCGGCCGCACAACCTCGACCGTGTTCCAGGAACTGGCCCAGAACATCCAGGCCGATCTCAGGAAGAACATGCCGGCGTGGCGTGAGAAATACCCAGGGGTCGAGAACCTCAAGGTCGCCGTGATGGGCTGCATCGTCAACGGCCCGGGCGAGTCCAAACATGCCGATATCGGCATTTCGCTGCCAGGCACCGGCGAGACGCCGACGGCGCCCGTTTTCGTCGACGGCAAGAAGGCGGCGACGCTGCGCGGACCGTCGATCGCGCAGGATTTCGAAAAGATGGTCGCCGACTATATCGAACAACGATTTGGTCGCGGCAAGGCCGCGGCAGAGTAGGTCGAATGCTGCGCTTCCTCCCGGTTGCGCTGATCCTGCTGTGCGGGTGGCCTACCCTGGTCCAGGCCGATCCGCCGCAATCGGCCAAGCAGCGGCTGATCGACAAGGTCTGCAACCTGATCCAGGCCCATGCCGACCAGAACGGCCTGCCCAGGGATTTCTTCGCCCGGCTGATCTGGAAGGAAAGTCGGTTCGATCCCAACGCCGTCAGTCCGGTCGGCGCCGAAGGAATCGCCCAGTTCATGCCGGGGACCGCCAAGATGCGCGGGCTCGCCAATTCCTTCGACATCAACCAGGCGATCCCGGCCTCGGCGAAATACCTCGCCGAGATGAAGACCAGCTATGGCAATCTCGGCCTGGCGGCCGCCGCCTACAATGCCGGCGAAAACCGGGTCTCGCGCTGGCTGGGCTCGGGCGGCTTCCTGCCGATGGAAACCGAAAGCTATGTCTTCGACATCATGGGCGAGCCGGTCGATAAGTTCGCCGACCGCGCCTATGCCGGAAGCGTGCGACCGCTCGACGCGAAATCCGATTTCGTCGCGGCCTGCCGTAAGCTCCCGGTGATCATGTCGCGCACGGTGGCGATGGCTTCCATCAACATAAAGCCGTGGGGAATCCAGGTGGCCGGCAATTTCCGCCGCAGCGCCGCGGTCAACCAGTGGCTCAGGGTGAGGGGCCGCTTCCCGGCCCTGCTAGGCGGGCATGATCCGGTGGTCAGCCGGGTGCGCACGCCGATCGGCCGGCGCGGCATCTACGCGGTCAGGATCGGGGTCGACGACCGTGCCGTCGCCGGCGCTATCTGCCAGAAGTTGCAAAGTGTCGGCGGGGCATGCGTGGTGGTGCGCAACCGATAGCGGGTGTGTCGTTGCGGGTGAAGGGGCGATAAAAAATGCCGGCCGCGGCTATAGGCGACCCTGGATTGGCCGGCATTGCCCTGCCTTCGACGAGCAATGAGGGCCGCAGGATGGTCGGCGCATATATTATCTGCGGCACGCCCAGGACCGGAAGCACTTTGCTGTGCAAACTCCTGGCCTCCACGAAGGCGGCGGGCGATCCTCATTCGTTCTATCGGCGGCAGGACGTGCCCGAATGGGCCGAAGAGTGGGGGCTGCCCGGCCGCGACACGATGGGCGAACTCGAATTCAATGCCGCCTATCTCAATGCGGCCATCGCCGCCGGCAAGGATGGGACCGGTATTTTCGGCCTGCGCCTGATGCGAGAGAATCTGGATGAGCTTTCAGCGATACTCGACCGGATTTTCCCGAGGCTTGTCTCGGATAAAGCTCGTTTCGAGAGGGCGTTTGGCCGTGTTCTCTACATACATCTGTCACGCGAGGACAAGCTTGCGCAGGCCGTATCGCTGGTCAAGGCGCAGCAAACCGGCCTTTGGCATGTCGCTCCTGATGGAACCGAGCTGGAAAGGGTGGGGCCTCCCCGGGAACCTCAATATGATTTCGGGCGGATCAAGGATGAGGTTGCCGAGCTCGGAGCTTATGACGCTGCCTGGAACATGTGGTTCGCGGAGCAAGAGGTAATCCCGCTGCGGATCGGCTATGAGCGCCTGTCGAGCGATCCGGTTGCAACGTTGGCGTCCGTTTGCGACGCCTTGGGGGTTCAGGCACCGGATGCTGGGGATATAAGACCCGGCGTCGCAAGGCTTGCCGACGAGACAAGCCTCAACTGGATGCGCCGTTATCATCTGGATGCGGCGTCCGAGGCGTCGACGGCATAGCTATGCCGTCTTCGCCACCACCGTTTCGCTGAGCCAGGTGCCGATCTTGGCGCCGAGGCGGTCGGGTGAAACCGGCTTCGGCAGATAGTCGTCCATGCCGGCTTCGATGCACTTGTCGCGGTCGCCCTTCAGCGCATGCGCGGTGACGCCGATGATCGGAATGTGGCTGCCATCCGAGGCCTCCGTCGCCCGGATGGCGCGGGTCGCCTCGTAACCGTTCATCTCCGGCATGGAGACGTCCATCAGGATCAGCCTCGGGCGCAACGAGCGGTACATCTCGACCGCCGTGCGGCCGTTGCCGGCTATGCGATAGCTCAAGCCCAACCCGTTGAGAATCTGGCCGAACACCAACTGGTTCACCTCGTTGTCCTCGGCGATGAGGATGTCGATCGGACCGTTCGGCGCGACCGTCGGTTCCGGCACGGGGACGGCCGGCATTGCCGGGCCGCGGATGACGGTAAAGGCGGGCGGCGCCGCCTGCGGCAGCGCCGGTACAGGTTCGCGAACGAACTGCGCCCTGCCGACCTGCGAGCGGGCTTTCTGGACGACCGAGATGACGGTGCCGAGCAGGACCGCGGAGCGCGCCGGCTTGGTCAGGTGCGCGGCAATGCCGAAATCAATGATCATCTTGCCGAAATCGACCTGGTCGACCGAGGTCAGGAGCACGACCGGTATGGCCGACAGCCGGCTGTCGGCGGCGATGGCTTTCGCGACATCGGCGCCGTTCATACCGGGCATCTGGTAATCGAGGATGATGCAATCGACGGCGGCCCCCAGCTGGCAGGCGCGGTCGAGGAAAGCCAAGCCGACCGCACCGCTTTCGGCGGCGGCGCAGTCGAAGCTCCAGCTCCTGAGCTGTTCGAGCAGGATCTCGCGGTTGACCGGATTGTCGTCGATGACCAGAACGCGGGCGCCGGTGACGTCGACCGGCACGATCTCGTCGCGAGCCTCGGCACGATGCACGGGCAGGGGCACCGCGAACCAGAATACGGAGCCGCGGCCGATCTCGCTCTCGACGCCAATCTTGCCGGCCATCAGGTCGACGAGGCGGGCGGCGATGGCGAGACCAAGGCCGGTGCCCTCGTGACGGCGGGTCGAGGAGCCGTCGACCTGGGCGAATTTTTCGAACACGTTCTGCAACTTTTCGGCCGGGATGCCGATGCCGGTGTCCTCGACGCGCAACTTGAGCTGGACGACGTCATTGACGGTTTCGCCGCCGACGTCGATCAGCACATGGCCCTTCTCGGTGAACTTCACCGCGTTGCCGAGCAGGTTGGTGACAATCTGGCGGAACCGCCCGGCGTCGCCGACGACGTAGGCCGGCAGGCGCGGGTCGACGCGCACGATCAGTTCGAGGTTCTTTTCGGCGACATGGGCGGAGACGAGCGTGGCCACATCCTCGACCGCCTCGGCAAGGCGGAACGGCGCCGGGTCAAGCGTGAGCTGGCCGGCATTGATCTTGGAGAAATCGAGGATGTCGTTGATGATGGTGAGCAGCGCATTGCCGGATTTGACGATGACGTCGGTGAAGGTCTTCTGGCGCGCGGTCAGCTCAGTCTTGGCCAGCAGCTCGGCCATGCCGAGCACGCCGTTCATCGGCGTGCGGATTTCGTGGCTCATATTGGCGAGGAATTCCGATTTGGCGCGGTCGGCCGCCTCGGCCTTGAACAGCGACTCGGCGGATTCGGCGAAGGCGCGGCGGATGGCTTGCTCCATCGGCCGGAAGATCCAGAAAGCGGCGATGGAGAGCACCGCGAACAGCAATCCGCTCGCCCACAGCAGCAGCCGGTCACTGGAGGCATCGGCCAAATGGCGCTCGTCGTCCATGGCGGTGCGGACGCGGACCAGCATCGGCTGGGCAAACAGGTCGTTCTGGTTGCGGATTTCGCGATAGCTCCACTCATCGACCTTCTGCGCCACCGACATCAGGTTGAAGTTTCGAATCATGTCGCGCGGAGACCAGAAAAGGTCGCCATTGACCGAAGCGGATTCGAGCTCGTTGATCGTCTTTGTCGACAGGCGTGGACGCAATGCGGCGATCTGGGCCGCAAGTGTCCCAATCTCGCTGGTCAGGCGTTCCGAATGGCCGCGCGCCGACGCGGTCAGCGCATCGCGCGTCTCCGCTCGCCAGGCGGTTCCCGTCGTCTCGGCGAAGCTGGTCGCGTTGCGCAGATCGCGGGTAAAGATGACAAGGTTGCTGCTCAGTGCATCGATCTGGTGGCGGAAGGAATTGACGCGATCAAGTGCGAGCATGATCGCCAGCGAAGCCAACGCGAAGATCAGCAATCCTGAGAGATAACGGCTCCGGATGGACCGTATGAAGGAAGAATATTCCGGCATGCGCAACCCCAACACATACGCATTATTTTAACGGTCGGGATTACGCTTGATTTACATTAAGATTTCGTTCTGGCGATCGAGAATTTCGGATTCCCGCCGAGCCTCCCATGTAGCCTGCCGGCTGCGCCGAGATGAAGGGCCGCGGCCACTTCAAGGGACGGTCAAGCTTCGGATATTATTTCAATCCGCGGGCCGTTTGTGATGCCGGGATTCCTGGTTCGAGCCGCGAAGCATTTCACGGTCATCGGCATCGACCAGATCGACGTCGCCGCCCCTGAGCGACTGGCCCTGCTGGCGAGCCGTTCTTTCCTGTTTCGACCGCTTCAGTTCGTCCTCGGCGTTGAAATTCTTGTCCGCATTCTTGGTGTTCACCCGCTCCTCGATGATTCGCACCTGCTGTTCGTGGGTCTTCTTGCCGGTCATGGGATATCTCCCTCTATTTGTTCGTCCGGCCGGTCTGGTCGGGGTTCACACCGCCTTGCGGGGTGGTGTCGTTCTCGACATCGCCCCGAAAAGTATTTTCGCCATCGAGTTCCTCGTCGTCATCAAGAATGTCGCCACCCTTGATGGTGCCTTTGGATGCGCCGATGCCGGGTTCGTTGCGCAAGTCGCGATCGCTTGGCCTCGGCTGTTTGCGATGCTTGTTATCGTTCATGGGTTGCCTCCTGCTTCTGGTCCCGAACGTCGCGACGGGTGCAATTGTTCCCGAAATGCAAGGTCCCCAAACGCTCTGGCCGGGAGTGAGGCCACCGCAGCCGCGTATCTTCGAACAGCGGAATGCTGCCACGAGTGATGTCAGCTCCGCGTCAACCGGCTATCGATCGGGCAGCATTTGGCGCGCCTGCCTGTTCGGCGCGGCGGATCAGATCGACGCTGTGATGCCGCCGTCCACATAGAGAATATGGCCGTTTACGAAAGAGGAGGCCTCGCTGGCCAGGAAGACGCAGGCGCCGACCAGTTCCTCGACCTTTCCCCAGCGGCCGGCTGGCGTGCGCTTTTGCAGCCAGGTGCTGAACGCAGGGTCGGCGACAAGGGCAGCGTTGAGCGGCGTATCGAAATAGCCGGGTGCAACGGCATTGCATTGCAGGCCATGTTTGGCCCAATCCGTAGCCATGCCCTTGGTCAGGTTGCCGACCGCGCCTTTCGTCGCCGTGTAGGGCGCGATGCCCGGACGGGCGAGCGCGGTCTGCACGCTGGCGATGTTGATGATCTTGCCGCGGCCGCGCCTGATCATATGGCGCGCCACGGCCTGGCCGACATGGAAGACGCTGGCGACGTTGGTCTGCAGCAGGCGCTCGAACGCATCGGCGGGAAACTCCTCGAGCGGCGCGCGGAATTGCATGCCGGCATTGTTCACCAAAATGTCGATCGCTCCGCCGTCCAGTTCGAAACCGTCGACCGCCGAGCGAACCGCTTCATGATCGGTAGCATCGAAGGCCAGCTTTTCCGCTCCGGGAATCTGCCTGATCGCGGTGGCGAGCCTTGCCTCGTCACGGCCGTTGAGGATCACCCTGGCGCCGGCTTCGGCCAAACCCTTGGCCAAGGCGAAGCCTATGCCTTGCGAGGAGCCGGTTACGAGGGCGGTGCGCCCGCTGAGATCGAACAATTTGGTCGACATCGAACCTGATCCTCCCGATTGGCCCGTTAAACAGAAACCTTCACGCCAAGCCTCGGGGTCTGCCCCGATCTCAATTGTTGCGCGTCGCCACGAAGGTCGCGGCTGCCTTCAGCAGGCCGGCCTGCTCGCCATAGGGTTCGAGCAGCGCATGCGCCTGATGGACAAGGCCATGCAACTGGGCGCGTGCCCATGCCTCCCCGTGCAGCGCCACCAGCGTTGCCTTGCCGGCGGCGGCGTCCTTGCCCGTCGCCTTGCCCATCTGTGCGGCATCCGCGGTCAAATCGAGAAGATCGTCGGCAAGCTGGAAGGCAAGCCCGATCGCCGAGCCGAACTCGGCCAGTCTTTCGCGATCCCCGGCAGGCACGCCGGCGACGACCGCGCCCGCCTCGCAGGCAAAGCGGATCAGCGCACCGGTCTTCATCGCCTGCAGCCGGATGATCCCGGCCTCGTCCGGCGCGATGCGCTCGGCCTCGAGGTCCAGCGTCTGGCCGCCGACCATGCCGCCGGCCCCGGCGGCGCGGGCGAGCGCCAGCACAAGGGCGGCCCGCCGCTCCGCCGGCAGCGCCGTAGTCTCGTCGGCGAGGATGTCGAAGGCAAGCGTCAGCAGGGCGTCGCCGGCGAGGATGGCAGTCGCCTCGTCGAAGGCCCTGTGCACGGTAGGCTGGCCGCGGCGCAGATCGTCGTCGTCCATCGCCGGCAGGTCGTCATGGATCAGCGAATAGCAGTGCACGCATTCCAGTGCGGCCGCCACGCGCAGTGCCGCTTCGCCGTCGGCGGAAAACAGGGCCGCGCTTTCCATCACCAGAAAGGGGCGCAGGCGCTTGCCGCCGTTGAGCACGCCGTGCCGCATCGCCGCCATAAGGCGCCCGGGCCGCGCGATCTCGCCCGTGAGCGCGCGGTCGTCGAGCAATCGCCGCAGCAACGTCTCGACGGCGGCGGCCCGTGCAACGAGCGCCGTTTCGAACGCCATTTCATCGTCATTCGTCATGGCCCGGACCGGTAGCCGACACTCAGACGTTGCGCAAGAAGACAAGCGCCATTATGCCGGGGGAGGGAGAGACACGGGTTGGGCGACTTGGCGGAACCGATCGTCGATCATGAAACCGAAAAGCTGGACATGGCGACGAGATCCCGTGGCGTGAACCGTCGTGCTCTCAAACGCTGGGTCCGGCGCGGTGTCGTCGTGGCTGCCGTGCTGGCGCTTATCCCTACGGTGCTGACCTTTCTCTATCTGCCGTCTTTCGTGCATCCGGTGTCGACGCTGATGCTGAAGGATCTTGCCACCTTCTCCGGCTATGACCGCCGCTGGGTGTCGATCGACGACGTGGCACCGGTGCTGGCCAATTCGGTGATCATGTCGGAGGACGGACAGTTCTGTTTCCATCGCGGCGTCGACCTCGGCGAATTGCGGGGTGTCGTCGACGACGCGCTGGCCGGCGAGGGGACGCGCGGCGCTTCGACCATCACCATGCAGACGGTGAAAAACCTGTTTTTGTGGTCCCGTCCGCTGGGCACGGTTCGTAAAGTCGTCGAGTTGCCGCTGGCCGTGTATCTCGACGCGGTGATGTCGAAGCGGCGCATCATGGAAATCTACCTCAACATCGCCGAGTGGGGGCCTGGCATATACGGCATCGAGGCGGCGGCGCGGCACCATTTCGGTATTTCGGCAAAACAGCTGTCGCGCCGTCAGGCCGCGCTGCTTGCCGTCAGCTTGCCAAATCCGATCGCCCGCAACCCGGCCAAGCCCGGGCCGGGGCTGAGGAGGCTGGCCAACCTGATCGAGCGGCGCGCCGGCCGATCCGGCGCTTATGTCGGCTGCCTCCAGTAGCCGACATAAAAAAATTCGCGGGCAGCGCTGGCCAAAACGGCACCGGGCGTGTATAGGCACCCGACTTTCTCAGATTCCGGCCCCTGACACGGCCCTTTCACGAGGGCGGGCGGGGCTTTTGACCATGTAGTGGAGCATATCCATGGCCGTTCCGAAACGAAAAACCTCTCCGTCCAAGCGCGGCATGCGCCGCTCGGCAGACGCCCTCAAGGCCCCGACCTATGTCGAGGACAAAAACTCCGGCGAAATGCGCCGCCCGCACCATATCGACCTGAAGACCGGCATGTATCGCGGCCGCCAGGTGCTGACGCCCAAGGAAAGCTGAGACCAGCTTTCCTGATGTTTGAGCTAAAAAGACCGGCCGCTGGCCGGTCTTTTTGCGTCTGTCGGGACCGACGACCGACAGCGTAGCTGCGTCTCCAGGCCTTGATCTCCGATCGGCCCGGACGCCGCCTCATCGTGCATCCTCGAGGCATGGCCGATTACGTGCCGGACATCGCCTTCAACTCGCTCGACACGACTTTTCCCAATGATCGAACCGTAAGCCCGATGCGCGGCAATCGCTGGAGGCAGCGTCGCTGGTGTTTTTCGCAATCTGTGGGATTGCCATAGACGGTTTCTTATGTAATTTTTGAATTTATAGTCGGAAATCGACACAGATTGGGAATTCAATGTGGGATTTCGTCAGCACAAGTGATCTCGACGATACCGAGCAGGCCGTCCTTTCCCAACTCAAGGTCGATGGGCGGATGTCGAGTGTGGATATCGCCAAGCGCATCGGCGTCACCGAAGCGACGGTGCGGCGGAAAATGGCCCGTGTGCTCGAGGACCCGGATATCTGCATCCAGGCGGTCGTGCGCCCTTTGCGCAGCGATGTCGGCATTGCGGCCATTGTCGGGCTCGACGTCGACCGCGAGCACATCATCAGCGTTGCTCGAAAACTGTCGGAATACTCGTTCGTCGACAGCGTTTACGCCATGACCGGGCCGTTCGACATCATCATCCAGCTCACTTTGCCATCCACGACCAGCCTGCACGATTTCCTCGTCAGTGAACTGGCCAACGTTCCCGGGATCAAGGATTCCGAGAGCTACATGATCGGTCGCGTCTTCAAGCATAGCGGCCGGGCCTACCAGCACAGCAAAACCGAAGAAAAAAGAGGGTAACAATGGGTGAGTTTCTTTCCGCTTCGCGCCGCCGCGTCCTGACCCTTCTTGCCGCCGCGCCGCTCCTCCTGCCGTTCGCTGCCGCCGCCCATGCCGATGGGCTGGTCGACCAAATCAAGCAGCGCGGCACCATCCTCGTCGGAACCGAGGCCGCGTTCGAGCCGTTCGAATTCGTCCGCGACGGCCAGATCGTCGGCTACAACAAGGACATTCTCGACTATGTGGTCAGCCAGCTCGGCGTGAAGCTCGACCAGCTCAACCTGCCTTTCCAAGGCTTGCTGCCAGGGCTGCTGGCCAAGAAGTTCGACCTGATGGCGACCTCGACCGGCATCAACGCCGAGCGGGCGGCGAAATACGCCTACACGCGGCCAACCGGTTCGTTCGAGAACGTCGTCGTCGTGCGCGTCGACGAGGAGCGCATCAAGAAGCCGGAGGACATCAACGGCATGGTGGTGGCCACGCAACTCGCCTCCTCCGTGCAGCCCATCATCGAGGCCTATGACAAGGAGCTTAGGGATAAGGGCGGCAAGGGTGTCGGCGAGATGAAGCTGTTCACCTCCTTCCCCGAGACCCATGTCGCTCTGGCCTCCGGCCAGGTCGACGCCATCGTCATCGCCTCGCCTTCGGCGGCCGTTCTGATGAAGAACGTTCCCGATACCTACAAGGTCATCGGCTCGATCGGCGAATTCTCCTATCTCTCCTGGGTGGTGCGGCCGGAGGACAAGGATCTGCGCGCCTTCATCAACGCCAAAATCGGCGACCTGAAGGACAGCGGCAAGCTGAAGGAGCTTCAGCTCAAATGGTTCGGGTTCGAGATGAAGACGCCCGACGAGGGTTATCTGCCGCCTGGCGCGCTCTAAGCCCCAACCAGGCGCCCGGCGCTGCCGGACCGGTGGTTCCAGTCATTGGACGCGCCGGTCTCGGATGGCCCGGACGTCCAGGGATCATTCGAGCTGAAAAATGTTCCATTTTTCAAAGACGCTGACCTTCCTGCCGGAATTCCTGGCCGGCGCCGGCATCACGCTGAGCGTCTCGGCGCTGGGGTTTCTGGTGGGCACATTGATCGGCTTCGGCCTGCTCGCATGTGGCAGGTCGCGCTGGCGCGTGATCCGCTGGATCGGCGCGGTCTACACCAGCTTCATCCGAGGCACGCCGCTGATCGTGCAGATCTTCATGGTCTACTACGTGCTGCCGGGTCTCGTCGGTATCGACCTGCCGCCGCTCCTGGCCGGCGTGCTGGCGCTCAGCTTCAACAGCGCGGCCTTCGTCGCCGAAATCCTGCGCGCCGGACTGACGCGCATTCCCGCCGGCCAGTACGAGGCGGCCAAGGCGCTCGGGCTGAAGCCTGCCGTGACCTGGTTCAAGGTCATCCTGCCGCAGCTCTTCCGCGCCATTGTCCCGCCGATGGTCAACGAGTTCACCATGCTGGTGAAGGCATCCTCGATCCTGTCGGTGATCGCGGTGGTGGAACTGACCCGCACCGCGCAGAACATCATGAACGTCACCTACCGGCCGGTCGAGGCCTTCTGCATCGCGGCGGTGCTGTATTTCGTCGTGCTGCTATCATGCAGCCTGCTGACCAGGCATCTGGAACTCAAGGCGCGAGGCGCACGCGCATGAGCTTCGATTTTTCCGTCATAGCGGACAACTGGCAGATCCTCGCCAAGGGCTTCGGCAACACGGTGCTGATGTGCGCTGTCGCATTGCCGTTCGGCTTCGCGCTCGGCACCATGCTGGCGCTTATCCGGCTGCGCGGCGGACGGGTGCCGACGGCGATCGTCTCGGCCTATGTCGAAATATTCCGCAATATCCCGTTCCTGATCCAGATATTCCTTTTGTTCTACGCCTTGCCGATGTTCGGTGTCAGGCTCTCGCCCGTGGTCGTTTCGATCGGCGCGCTGTCAGCCTATGCCAGCGCCTATTCGGCCGAGATCATCAGGGGCGCGATCCAGTCGATTTCGTACGGCCAGGTCGAGGCCGGCTACGCGCTGGGGCTGCGCTACCTGACTATCTTCCGCAAGATCCTGGTTCCGCAGGTGCTCGGCTACATCCTGCCCGCGACCACCAATCTCACCATTACGCTGATCAAGGAATCGGCGATCCTGTCGGCGATCACCGTGCCGGAACTCACCTACATGGCCCAGAACATCATTGGCCGCACCTTTTCGCCGGTGGAGATCTTCACCGCCATCGCATTGCTGTACTGGGGGCTGACGGCCTTCGTGGCAGCGATCTCGCGCAGCCTGGAGCACAGGCTGCAACCCCATCTCGCAGCCCGCCGTGGCGCCTGATCCAAAAAAGCTTTCAACGCAGAGGAGACCCCATGTCCAAGCTCACCACCGCGCCGCGCGATGTCTTCCAGACATTCATGAACTTTCCGCTGGTCGAGGATCTCGACACGCTGAAGGCCGATGTCGCCATCATCGGCATGCCCTATGGCGATCCCTACACGATCGACGAGCTGATCAACGACCAGACCAATGCGCCGACCGCGGTGCGGCGCGCCTCGCAGCGGATCAGCCAGGCGCTCGACCGCTATGATTTCGACATCGGTGGGCCAGTCTTCGACGGCAAGGACATCAAGGTGGTAGACGTCGGCGACGTTCCCGGCGCGGCGGCCGATCATGTCGGGCACTATGGCAGAGCCGAAGCGGCGATCCGCAAGATCCGCGCCGCGGGCGCACTGCCGATCACAATCGGCGGCGACCACGGCATTCCGATCCCGATCTTCCGGGCGCTCGATGGCGAGGGTCCGATCACGCTGGTTCAGCTCGACGCCCATCTCGACTGGCGTGACAACGTCAACGGGGTCAAGGAGGGCTATTCCAGCACCATCCGGCGGGCCTCGGAAATGTCGCATATCAAGGATATTTTTCAGGTCGGCGTTCGCGGCCAAGGCAGCGCGCGCACCGAGGAGGTCGAGGCCGCCCGCGCCTATGGCGCCAACATCATCACCACCAATGAATGGCAGGACATCGGCACCGCCGCGCTCCTGAAGCGAATTCCCGACCGCGGTCGCTACTATCTCACCATCGACGCCGACGGCCTCGATCCGGCGGTGATGCCGGCGGTCGAGGGGCCACAGCCGGGCGGCGTCAGCTACCGGCAGACGATTGAGCTCATCAAGGGGCTGGTCGGCAAAGGAAGGCTGGTCGGCATGGATATCGTCGAGATCGCGCCGGCGCGCGACGTCAACGAGATCACCTCGATGACGGCCGGCCATATCATCCTCAACGTCATCGGCGCGGCCGTGCGCGCCGGCTACTTCAAGCGCTGATCGCGAGCGGGATGCGCGTTCACGCATCCCGCGGCTCGATTTCAAAGATGTCGGCCGGACAACCGGCTGACATCGTTGTTGCATTCGGTCTTCTAGCGTGTTTGGGGCGTGCTGCGAAAATTCTTGACGGCGTGCCGGTGGCGCACTCTACAAAGGGGTGCCCCAAATGGAGACGCCAGATGTTCGGTGCCGTCCCGCTGCTGATCGTGCCCTTTGTCCTCTACAATCTCGGGCTGCTCGGAATATTCGGCAGCGGTGACGATCCCTGGGCAAGCGAGGTCTTTTCCGTCGGCATGATGTCCGGCGGGGTGTTCTCGATGACGCTCGGCGACCTTATGGTGCTGATCGGGCTCATTTTCCTCTTCGTCGAGATCGTGAAATCGGCGCGCACTACGAACGCCTCGATCATGGACCATCTGTTGTCGACGCTGGTCTTCGTGGCCTTCCTGGTCGAGTTCCTACTGGTCAAGGGCGCCGCGCATTCGGTCTTCTTCACGCTGATGATCATCGCGCTGTTCGACGTGCTCGCCGGCTTCTCGGTGTCGATGCGGTCGGCGAGCAGGGATATCAACCTGAATTAGCCTTAGCCCGGATCGGCGGTGAAGCCGGCGGCCTCGATGCCGGCGATGGCGGCGGCTTCGTCATTGTCCGAGCTGTCGCCCGAAATACCGACCGCGCCTATGATGCTGCCTGCCTTGTCGCGGATCAGCACGCCGCCCACGACCGGCAACACGCGTCCGCCCGAGACGTCGGAGATGCCGATCATGAGATGCGGGCGCTCCTTGGCGAAGGCCTCGACGCGGCGCGAGCCCATGCCGATGGCGAGCGCGCCATAGGCCTTGCCGGCCGACATTTGCGGGCGCAGGAACGAGGCGCCGTCCTGGCGCTGGAAGGCGACGAGATGGCCGCCGGCGTCGAGCACCGAGACGCCGAGCGGCCTGAGCTTGAGCTCCGCGCCCTTGGCGAAGGCGGCATCGATGATCTCGAGGGCTTTGTCGAGCGGCAGTGCGGTCATGGCGATCTCCTGTTTGAACGGGGATAATCATCGGCAGCCAGCCGGACGAGGCAATCCAGGTTCCGGTTGAAATTGCTTCGTGGAAAGCGGGGTGAACGCGCCGATCCGGATCGCGCCTATGCCGCGATCCACCAAATGCGATCAACGGCCACCGGCTCAGGGCCGGCAACGAAGCAACCGGGAGCGGCGTGCTACTTCTTCTTGGCGCGGGCGGGCTTCTTGGCGGGCACTGCCGGCGCGTTGGCAAGGTCTTCGGCTTCCTTGGCCAGCCGCAGCGCCCGCAGCTTGTCGGTCTTGACCTTGCGGGCATCGCTCTCGGCGACATACTCGGCCATCGCCTTCTGTCGGACCGTGGCCGCTTCCTCCTGCTTCTTGAAGCGCAGATCGGCGCGCGCGCGGGCAGTATCCCTAGAGTTCTCAACCAAGAGTCTGTTCCAATCTCGTGACGTGATTTTCGGCCTCTTGTAGCAGAGCCGGCCATTCAACGGGGAAAATAGTTGGTCACGCGGCCGGGTTGGCGCCGAGAGCCTTGCTGGCGAGCACGGCCTCATAGGCGGCCTGCAGGGTCGCGCGTACAGAGGGGCCGGACGCTGCATCGAGGGGCGTGCCGAGATGCTCGTGGCGCAACTCATCCATGAATTTCTCCCATAGCGGCGGCCCGCCCTTTTCCAGAAGCTCGGCCCGGATCGACAATTCCTCGCTGACCGGCAGCCAGACGCGGCCCCAGGCGCCGAGATGGGCCAGGATCGGCACCAGGGTGATCGCCATTTCGGTCAGGCTGTAGATCGCCTTCTGCTTGTGCGAAGGATCGTCGGCCTTGGTCAGCATGCCCAGATCCATCAGCCGCTTCAGCCGGTCGGCCAGTATGTTGGAAGCAATGCCTTCCATCGACCCGTTGAGCAACTCGCGAAAATGGCGCCTGCCGCCAAAAATCATATCGCGAAGGATGATCAGGCTCCAGCGGTCGCCGAACACTTCCAGCGAAAGATTGATCGGGCAACCCGAGCGACGATCGATGTTCATTCGATTTCTCCAAAACCGGTTGCATTATTGTATCGGTTTTATTATGGTGCAACCGATTGCAAAATGCAAGCAGATGAGGAGGCCACGCGATGACGAAGACCGGACGCCCCACTATCATATCCGAAGCCTTTGGCGACCCCGCTCTGCTGCTGATCATGGGAGCGATGGCCTCAATGCTGTGGTGGCCGGAGGCGTTTTGCCGGAAACTCGCCGCCGCGGGACTGTTCGTAATCCGCTATGATAATCGAGATACCGGCCGCTCGACCAAATACCCGCCGGGAGAGCCGCCCTACACGTTCGACGACATGGCCGACGATGCGATCGGCGTTCTCGACAGCCACGGCCTCGACGAGGCGCATATCGCCGGCATGTCGATGGGCGGCATGATCGCGCAGCTCGTGGCGCTCAAGCATCCGTCCCGTGTCGCGTCGCTGACCGTGATCAGCAGCTCGCCGATGGGGGTGGACACCTCGTACCTGCCGCAGACCAGCGATGCCTATATCAAACATTCGGCTGAAGGCGCGCACATTGACTGGTCGGATCGCCGCCAGGTCATCGACTTCATGATCAAAGATGCCAAGGCGATCGCCAGCACAGCACATCCCTTCGACGAGGGCCGCATGAAAGCCTTCATCGAGCGGGACTATGATCGCTCCGCCGGCCTGCTCAGCGCGACCAATCATTTCCTGCTCAAGGGCGATAGTGACCGATGGAGGGGCCGACTGCACGAGATGAACGCGCCGCTGCTGGTCATCCATGGTACGGCCGATCCCATCTCTCCGGTCGAGCATGGCGAAGCGCTGGCCGGGGCGGTCGCCGGCGCGAAACTCCTCCGGGTTGAAGGCGGCGGCCACGAACTGCATCCGGACGATTGGGATGTGATCGTCGCCGGCATCGTTGCTCATATCCGGGCCGATTGGCACTCAAAGCGCGGTCCTGACGCCACAAGTTTGGGCGATAGTTAAGTAAACATTTCGGTACTAGACGACGTGAACCCCGAGACAGGTGAGCAAAAATGTCCCTGACGCTCCACTATCATCCGCTGGCCTCGTTTTGCTGGAAGCCGCTGATCGCGCTCTACGAGAACGGCACGCCGTTCGCGTCCGTCATAGTCGATCTCGGCGACGAGCAGTCGCGAGCGGCCTTCCTGAAGATAGCGCCCTGGGGCAAGATGCCCGCTTTGCGTGACGATGCGCGCGACCGCACCGTGCTGGAGTCGACCCTCGTCATCGAGTATCTGGCCGCGCACTATCCCGGACCGGTCGACCTCGTCCCCGCCGATCTCGACCTCGCAATCGCGGTTCGCCAGGCCGATCGCTTTTACGATCTCTATGTGCAGGAACCGATGCAGAAGATCGTCGGGGACCGGCTGCGCCCGGAACGTAGGACCGATCCGTTCGGCGTCGCACAGGCGCGCGACCAGTTGCGCAATTCCTACGCGATCATCGAGCAGGAGATGGCGTCGAGGAACTGGGCTGTGGGCGACGCCTTCACCATGGCCGATTGCGCGGCCTCGCCGGCCCTGTTCTACGCCAACAAGGTCGAGCCATTCGGCGACAGATATCCTGCCGTGAGTCGCTACCATGACCGGCTGTTGCAGCGGCCGGCCTTCGCCCAGGTGATTGAGGAGGCGCAGCCCTATTTCAAGCTCTTCCCCTATAATGATGGCTGATCGTGGTGCGTGACCGGTCGTTTGAACAGGAACGATCAAGTCTCCCAAAATTGGTCGAGCCAGATGTTGAGTTTCAGGAAGCCGGCATTGCTCACCGTATAGACGCGCCGCGTGCCTTCGGCCTTGGCGTGGACAAGGCCGGCATCGAGCAACACCTTCAGATGCTGCGATACGGCCGGACGTGAGACCGGCAGCCCGGCTGCCAGTTGATTGACGGTTTTGGGACCGCGTCGAAGTTCTTCCAGGAGATGGCGCCGGTTGGGATCGGCGATCGCCATGAAGGCGTCGGAAAGCATCATGCCCCATTTGTGGGGCAAAGTTCTTCGAATCTCAACCGTTTGCTTCTGCTTTTCTTCGTGGGTCAAGCCGCAATGCTTCCGGCGTCACCGAACGGTCGGCGGGCTGCGTCTTGAAGGCGTCGCGGTCCTCGATCGGCACCGGCGCGCGGCGGCTAATGCGCAGCAGCGTGTAGCCTGCCAGGGAAAGATGCGCGAAGGCGGTCGCCAGAAACAGGCCCTCCGGACGCATCCAGCCCATCAGGGCGGCCGCCAGCAAGGGTCCGATCATGGTGCCGAAGCCATAGAGCAGCAGCAGGCCGCCCGAAACCTTGACGAAGTCCTCGGCACTGGCGTGGTCGTTGGCATGCGCCACGGCGATCGAATAGAGCGTATAGGCGAAAGCACCGTAGGCGGCGGTGAAGACGATGACGAAGACGCCGGAGCGCGGCTCGAACAGGAAGATCAAGAGCGCGAACAGCGCAGCGCCGAAAGCGGCACCCGCCAGCACGAAGCGCCGGTCGGTCTTGTCGGAGAAACGCCCGGCCGGAAGCTGCATGGCGGCACCCGCCACCACCACCAGGCTCATCATCAAGGCGATCTCGGCGGTGGAGATGCCGATGCGGGCGCCATAGACGGCGCCAAGCGTGCCCCATGCGCCGTTGGCGATGCCGATGAGGACGCAAGCGATGGCCGAAACCGGCGAGTTGGCGTAGAGCCCCTTGACGTCGAGCTTGACGTCCTGGAGCGGCTTGGGGTGCGAGGCGGTCGATACCGCGGTCGGGATGAGTGACAGGCAGAACAGGATGCCGGTGATCATGAAGAGTGAGGCCGATTTCACGTCGCCGCCGGCGACGATCATCTGCCCGCCCATGATCGAGGCATAGGTAACCATCATATAGAGGCCGAAGACGGTGCCGCGATTCTCGTTGGTGGCCTTTTCGTTCAGCCAGCTCTCGATGACCATGAAGGCGCCGGCCATGGTGAAGCCGGTGAAGGCGCGCAACAGGATCCAGACATATTCGTCGATGACCAGTCCGGTGAGCAGCGCAACGATGGCGCCGGACGCGGCGAAGGCGCCGAAGGCGCGCACGTGGCCGGCACGGCGCACAATACGTGGTGCAAAGAAGCAGCCGGTGACGAAGCCGCCGGCCCAGGCTGTGCCCATCAGGCCAAGTGATGCGGTGGAGAAGCCTTCCACCTGGCCGCGTAGCGGCAACAGCAAGCCGTGCAATCCCGACGCCGCCAAGAGGAATGCGGTGCCGCGAAGCAGCGAAAGGATCGGTCTGTAGGCTGCGAGCATTTTTGATCCGGCTGGAATCGAGGAGAGGCGCAGAGTCTGAAGACAGTCGCATTCGGGCTTTTCGGAGGCGGGTCTTTTCGGCCTTATCCGCGGCGGAACAGCGCCTCGGCCGCGGATTTGGTGCTGTCCTTCGACTTGAGTTCAGCCTCCAACCGGGCGATCTCGTCACGCAGGATGCCGATCCGTTCCGACAACTCGCCGACGGAGAGCAGCGACAGGTCCTGCCCGATCTCGTGCGGACGCGCCTTCTTCTTGGGGTCGTCGTCGAAGATCGCCATTTGTGCTCCTCCTCCGCCATACCGATTGGCCATTTGCCTGATTTGCCAATGAGCATACATAGGGCAGGGGCGTCGATGCAAACAGCCGGCAAGAATGCGGCGAGGAAAGACGGGAGATTTCATGGCGAGCGGATCTAAAATTCCGGCAAGGATGACGGCCATCGCGATCTCCGAGCCGGGTGGGCCCAGGGTGCTGAAACCGGAGACGCGCGATGTGCCTGTGCCCGGTCCCGGCGAGATATTGATCAAGGTGCGCGCCGCCGGCGTCAACAGGCCCGACGTGCAGCAGCGGAAGGGCGCCTATCCGCCGCCGCCCGGTGCGTCGGACCTGCCGGGCCTGGAGGCGTCGGGCGAAGTGGCCGCGCTCGGCGACGAAATCTCTCGCTGGCGCCTTGGCGAGCGCGTCTGCGCGCTCACCCCCGGCGGCGGCTATGCCGAATATGTCAAGGTTCATGCCGGCAGCGTGCTGCCGCTGCCGGCCGGTTTCACCCACACGGAAGCGGCGGCCGTGCCGGAAAACTATTTCACCGTCTGGCACAATGTGTTCGAGCGCGGCGGCTTGAAGAAAGGCGAAACGCTGCTGGTTCATGGCGGCTCTTCGGGTATCGGCACAACGGCGATCCAGCTTGCATCGGCCTTCGGTGCCCATGTCATCACTACGGCCGGCAACAAGGAGAAATGCGATGCCTGCCTGAAGCTCGGAGCCGACCGGGCGATCAACTACCGCGAGGAGGATTTCGTCGCGGCGGTCAAGGAAGCGACGGGCGGCAAGGGTGCCGACGTCATCCTCGACATGGTCGGCGGCGACTATGTGGCGCGCAACTACGAGGCCGCGGCGGTCGAGGGCCGGATCGTCCAGATCGCCCTGCAAGGCGGCGCGGTGGCGAGCGCCGATTTCTCGAAAATCATGGTCAAGCGGCTTGTTCATACCGGTTCGACACTGAGGCCGCGCACCGTCGAGTTCAAGGCGGCGCTGGCAGCCGCGCTCGAAGCGCAGGTGTGGCCGTTGCTCGGCACGCGCCGGATCGCGCCCGTCATGGACATGATCTTCCCGCTTGCCGATGCCTGGCGGGCGCATGAGCGTATGGAGGAAGGCGATCATATCGGCAAGATCGTGCTCGACGTCGGCTGACGGCAACATTGCCGATGCCCGGCTGGCCGAGGCGGGCTCATACCCGCGACCCGGCCCCTGCCTGCAAGCTGAACAAAAGCTTAATGGTGCAATGCAGCATTTGCATCATTGCTATGCAAAATCAGCCATTCAAGTGCCGCTCGATGATGACTATTTGAGCATCATCGAAACGAACACCCCATTTGGAGGACTGACATGAACCCGATCCGCGCTTTCCGTAACTGGCGTATGTACAACGAGACCGTGCGCGAACTGAACCGCCTTAACGCGCGCCAGCTCAGCGATCTCGGCATCAACCGCGCCGACATCGAAAAGATCGCCCGCCAGGCGATCTGACTTCAAGAACCACCCCGCCGCAAGGCGGGGTCGCAAAGCAGAGCCGCCGCAGACGCTTGCTCGTCGCCGGTTCCGAACCCGCCGGACCTTGTCCGGCGGGTTTTGTCTTTCTGAACCCAAACATATTCGCGGCACCATTTCGTGCCGATCCGTGATCGATCTGCCCCCGGTGTGGCTGCCAGATCGACGCGCGTTTCCAAAAACGCATTCCCAAAAACATTGCGGAACGGCCGGAGAGCGGTTATATAACCCCCGAATTTCCCATTTTGGTGGCTCTAAACCACCGCCCGCGCGGGAACGCGGGCGAACGAGAAGGATTTTTAAAATGGCCAATACGCTGCTGATGCCAAAGGCGACCGCTGTCTGGCTGGTCGACAACACCGCGCTTTCCTTCGAGCAGATAGCACAGTTCTGCGGGCTGCATCCGCTCGAGGTCAAGGCGATCGCCGACGGCGAATCGGCGCAAGGCATCAAGGGCATGGATCCGATCATGACCGGCCAGTTGACCCGCGACGAGATCGCGCGTGCCGAGAAGGACCCGAACCAGCGGCTGAAGCTCTCGGACCCCAAGGTGCGGGTGCCGGAATCCAAGCGCAAGGGTCCGCGCTATACCCCGCTGTCGAAGCGTCAGGACCGACCGAACGCCATTCTCTGGTTGGTGCGCAACCATCCCGAATTGAAGGACGCGCAGATCTCGCGCCTCGTCGGCACCACCAAGTCCACGATCGAGCAGATCCGCGAGCGCAAGCACTGGAACTCTGCCAACCTGCAGCCGATGGACCCGGTGACGCTCGGTCTCGCCTCGCAGATCGATCTTGACATGGAAGTCAACCGCGCATCGCGCGGCCGCGAGCAGGCACAGCCGGTCGGCGACACACTGCTGCCGGCGGCGCTGACCGAGCGCCTGGTTCCGGCTCCCGAAAAGCCGAAGGACGAGGATGCCGAACTCGACGCCAACGCCGTGTTCGCCAAGCTCTCGGCTCTGAAGTCGAAGGACAAGGATAACGACGACGAGGAGTAGAATTCTCGCGAACTCCACCGAAAAGCCCGCTTCGAGCGGGCTTTTTTACTTACGGGTTGGAGATCTCAGCTTCGCGCCGCACGGTCCGGCGCCATGCCGTAATTCTCGCTGCGTTCCACCGCCCGGTAAAAATCGGCGAGCTGCTTGCCGCGCTCCGGCTTGAAGACGCGGCCTGCGATGACCACCGAGGCGATGCGATCGATGCGGAAGGCGCGGAAATCGTCGCGCATCTCGCACCAGGCGACCAGTGTCCACACCTTGCCCCAGAACCAAAGGCCCAAGGGCCTGATGTCGCGGGCGGTGCCGCGGCCAGCTTCGTCCGAATAGTCGATGGTCAGCACCTGGCGCTTCTCTATGGCGCGCTCGATCAGGTCGATCGCTTCGCGCGCGGCGTCGCTCACCACCCACATCGGCGTGTGGATCTCAGTGCGGGCGATACGGTCCTTTTCGGCATCGGGCAGCACCGCGCCGATCTTGACCAAAGCCTCATCAGCGGCCCGGGCCATGGCCGCACCGCCAAAGGCACGCACCATGCGGGCGCCGGCGACCAGCGCCACGATCTCGTCACGCGTGAACATCAGCGGTGGAAGGTCGAAACCCTCCCTCATCATGTAGCCGACGCCCGCTTCCCCGTCGATCGGCACTCCGGTCGACTGAAGGTCGGCTATGTCGCGATAGATGGTTCGCTCGGAAACCTCGAGCCATGTGCCAAGCTTCTGCGCGGTGACCAGACGGCCACCGCGCAAATGCTGCACGATCTGGAAGAGCCTGTCGGCGCGTCGCATCGTATGGTCCCTCGATGTTGTTCCTATGCATGTCGCCCAAAACCGGTTCCCACTTTTGGGCTGCATGCATCGTGTTCTTGCGCATGCCTTATTCCGAAACCGCAGAACACTCGGCGGCATGCATCATGGTTTCAGGCCTTCGCACTTGCGCTGCGCGGCCACAAATTCCGCGCCGAAGGACAATTTCCTCGTTGTCGGCGTCCTGGGCATCGAGCTCGCGCCAGAAGGGCGCGACATCGCTCAGCGTCATGCCGCGCCCGAGATCCTCAATGGCTGCTTCGGCAACGGTACGCCGATGATAGCCGATCGCGACCGGGCATGTCACTTCGGCGCCACGGTCAAAGGCAAGCGCCGTGCGCAGCACGCGAACGTCCATCTCGACGCCTTCGGGAATCGAGCGGATGAATTCGTCGACCTGTTGCGCCGTCGGCACCAGCATCGTCTGGTCTTCGACTCCATCTGCCACCGTGCGCGGGGCCGGTTTGATGCCGTTCACCCCCGGCGTGTTCAATCTGTCGGTCCAGCTCTTCATCGCTCGTCCTGTTCACCGCTCGCATCTATGGCATGGCGCTCCTGACACCATTCTGTCAGGAGGGTTCAGCATACTCCCTGGCGAATAGCGTCCGCATCTCGGCAAGTTCGCCGTTTCGTTCAGGATAGAGCGTCTTCAGGAAGGCCAGCGCGAAGGTGCCGGGCGCCGAACCTGGCGCGGAAACGATCTTGCCGTCGGACACGGCATGCGGCACGTCCTGATAATTGTGATCGCCAGCATAGCCAGCAATGTGGCGATTGATCCAGTCACGGCCATTGCTGGTGTGCCTCGCCTTCTCGAACATGCCGGCTCGGGCCAGCGCCAGCGTTCCGGCGCAGATACCGCCGACGACACCATCCCGCATCGCAACGTCCCTGAGCAATTCCGCCACCTCGGGCGGCGCCTCGCCCGCCCATCGGTCGGAGCCAATGACGGCGATGGCATCGAGATCGGCATTTTCATCGGCGCCGGCCGAGCGGTCGGGCGTCAGCCGGAAACCGCTGATCCCGCTCACCGGCCTGCCATCGGGTGTCAGCGAAACCGCGCGGGCGCCGAACCATTCGACCGCCGAGGCGGCCAGCAGGCCATATTCCCAGTCGGCGAAGCCGTCTATGAAAAGAAGGCCAATTGTCTTCTGCTTGGGCATACGCTCGCTCCGTCCCTCGCGTGCCGGACTTATCATCTGGGCGTTGGGGCGCCTACATCCAACCGCTTTGCCGAAAAATTCGTCTCAATTGTCGCGAAGGCGACGTTCGGCATACATGTCCGGCCAGCCGATATCCTTGCGAATGTCCGCCGGCAGCGAGTTGATGAACCGCTGGGTGCGGATCTCGTTGCGCATCGTACGAATCTTGCCGACATAGTGCTGCATGCCGCGCAGAATGGTGGAACCGGTCATGGCTAGTCTCCTCTCTGTGAATGAAGACAGTATCGCACACCCCTCCTGACAGCAGTCTGTCAGGAGGATGGCAGGGCTTGGATAATAGTTGCGATCGGTGGGTTATCCCTGTGAAGGTATCGTTTTCACTGCATCAGACCGCGGCCCGAAGCAGGTTTAGAAGGCCGAGATTGTTCACTACTGCAATGCCTGGTCATGATCCATTGTTCAGCCTTTGGCGACGGACTGTCAGGATACGTGGTCTCCAGCCAGGGATCCGAAGTTCTGATATGGAAGGAGAAAATTCTTCCCCAAAAACAGGGAGACGACCATGAGCCTTCAACTGACAGGAATTCACCATCTGACCGCCATCACCGCCAATGTGCGTGGAAATCTTCATTTCTATACAAGGGTGCTGGGCTTGCGGCTGGTCAAGAAGACGGTGAACCAGGACGATACCTCAGCCTACCACCTCTTCTATGCCGATGGCGAAGCGACGCCGGGCACCGACCTTACTTTCTTCGACTGGCCGGTCGGCCGCGAGCGACGCGGCACCCACAGCATTGTCCGGACCAGCCTCAGGGTTGGTGGCCAGGACAGCCTTGCCTGGTGGAAGCAACACTTGACTGACGAAAATATCGTCACGAGTGAGATTGCCGACATCGGTGGCTACGCCAGCCTGGATTTCGAGGACCCCGAGGGCCAGCGTCTGCGCCTCGTCAGCGATGACGGCAAGGGCGACAGCCGCCCCTGGGCGCAAAGCCGCGTGCCGGTCGAACACCAGATCCGCGGGCTCGGGCCGATCGTCATCAGCGTTCCCGACCTCACCAATACCGAAGCAGTGGTGACGCAAGTGATGAACATGCGCAAGGTCCGAGACTATGCCTCGCCGGAGGGCCAGGTTCAGGTCTTTGAAATGGGCGAGGGTGGGCCGGCGGCGGAATTGCACGTCCTGGTGCAGCCGGGACTGGCGCCGGCAAGGCAAGGTGCCGGTGCGGTTCATCACGTCGCCTTCAGGGCGCCGGACCAGGAGACGCTGCATCAATGGACGGCGCGGCTCGCCGAATTCCGTCTGCCGTCGAGCGGCGAGGTCGAGCGCTATTATTTCCGCTCCCTCTATTTCCGCGAGCCGAATGGCATCCTGTTCGAGATCGCCACTGACGGGCCGGGGTTCACCGCCGACGAACCGCTGGAGACGCTGGGCGAAAAGTTGGCCCTGCCGCCATTCCTGGAATCGAAGCGCGCTTCGATCGAGGCCGGCCTCAAGCCGCTGAAGTAGATCGTTCTCCGATCAAAGGCTGGCGCCGCGTTCCAGTCCGGATCGCGGCGCCTATTTTTTTCGAGCGACGAACGACGCGCTTTGACAGCCGACCGCGATGCTGGTCAAAGGCGGCATGTCGAAACTCCTCGCCCTCGTCATCCTTGGCATCATGGTCATCCAGTTGATCAAGCCGCTCGGCTGGCCGGGGCTGAAACGGCGCAGCGACTTCTGGAAGCTGGCGCTCCTGGCCATGGCGGCCATTTCGATAACGGCCGTGCTTGGACATTGGACGTAGCGCAGTTCCAGGAAGGTGTCTGGCGGTTTCCCGCCTGGAATGCGCAGGATGGAATATCGGGCCGGCACGAGCCGGCGGCAATCACTCTTCGATCACGCAGCCGACGAGGTGCTCGGCCCAGGCCCGGTAACCGGCTTCCGATGCATGAAATCCGTCCGAGGCGAAGCCGGCTTCGGGATTGGTGATCGGCAAGCGCGGCGCCGGCACCGCACCGCGTTCGAGGCAAAGACGTTTGCCCATCCGGTTCATCTCACCGGCGCGAATTTCCAGGATCTTGCCGAGCAGCGGCGGCATGGCTGGCGCTTGCGTGAACTCCAGCACAGGAGACCACACCACGCGGGCCTCAGGCCATTTGGCGCGCAGGGCGTAGAGCAGACCGCCGAACGCCCTCTTGAAGCGGGGCACGGAGTGGAAATTCTTGGTGTCGTTGGTGCCAATGGCGAGCACGATATGCGTCCACGGATCGGCCGAGAGATTGGGCAGGACGTGGTCGCGGATCTGCCCCGACGTCGCCGAATTGAACCCGGCGGCGCGCCAGCGCACGGCGCGGCCGGTTCGCTGCGAGATCAGGACGGCCAGCTGCGCGGCCAGGCCATTCTCGGATTTTTCGATGCCGACCGAGGCGGCGGAGGAATCGCCCAGCACCAGCAGCCAAACCGCCGGCTTCCGGCCGGCTATCTCATGCATGACCGGGCCTTGCGCGGGCAGCATGCGCGAGGTGCGTCGGCGCACGCCAAGCCCCTGCCAGACATAGACAGGAAAGGCGAGCCAAGTGAGGAGAGCCGGAAAGCGTCGCATCGAGCAGCATTTAACGCATGTTTCGCCGGAGGTGAACGATCCTTGCACCGGTGGCGGACGCCTTCAAGCGTCCAATGTTCGATGGGATCGCTGAATGCCTAAGCCCTGTCCGCTTGCGACCTGTTTCCATACTGGTCATGCAGCCGCACCCAGTCCATCAAGGTCCTATAAGGCCCGGTCTCGTCGCGGCCTTTCGGCGCAAGGTCGAGATATTGATAGGCGCCGATCAGCTGTTCGCTGCCGCGGGCGCGCGACATGAAGGTCAGGAAGATGTCGCCGGTCTCGTCCCGGTAGAACACGGTGGTGCCCGGCAGGTCTTTCGATTTCAGAACGGGCGTCTCGAAGTTGTAGATCGCTTCACCGGATGCGATCTGCTTGTCGGTGAACGACACCTGCATGTCGAAGTTGAAGTCCGAGGCATAGGATGAGGCCCAGTCGAATTTCCAACCCATGCGCTCTCGGTAGGGCAGCAGCTCGGCGAGCGGCGCGCGTGACACCGCGACAAGTGACACGTCATGGTGTCTCAGATGCTGATTGGCACCGTCCATGTGGTCGGCGACGAACGCACAGCCTTCGCAATGATGGGTCGAGCCGGACCCGAACACGAAATGATAGACGATCAGCTGGCTGCGGCCGGCGAACAGTTCGGCCAGGCATCTTGGACCCTGCTCGGTTTCGAAGACGTAGTCCTTTCTCACCTTCAGCCAGGGCAATTCGCGCCGTTCCGCCGCGATGCGCTCGCGAAATCGCGTCAATTCCTTCTCGCGCGCCAGATGCGCTTTGTGTGCCCGGAACCAATCCTCGCGTGAAACGACCTTGTTGCGATGCATGAACCTCTCCCTGGCTTCATCCCAAGGACGTTCGGGACGGGCATGAGCCGACATCGCGCCGGCTGCGCTGGAGAGAAATAGGGATGGAGGCGCTTCATCCCAAGTCCGGCGGAGCGCAGCAAAACCCGGGCGCATGGCCCGGGTCCGATAGAGACGGAAAACCGTGGTCAGGCAGCCTGCTCCAGGCTCGGCTTCCATTGTCCAAGCGCCGCCAGATGGTTCATGTGGGCACGGTGGGTGAAGGCGGCCTGACCCGCGGCAACATTGGATGCCTTGCCGCTCCAGGCCTTCTGCGGGGCAGCCTGCAGGGCGCGGCCATAGGAGAAGGTCAGCTTCCACGGATGCGGGCCGATGGCGTTGATGGCGTTGAGGTTGGCGGTCGCTTCCTCGTCCTCCTGGCCGCCGGAGAGGAAGGCGATGCCCGGCACCGCCGCCGGCACGGCCTCACGGAACAGTTTTATGGTCTTTTCCGCGACCTCTTCAGGGCTGCTCACCGCGCCCGACTTCCTGCCCGCCAGCACCATGTTGGGCTTCAGGATCGTGCCCTCGAGCACCACCCGGGCCGCGTAGAGCTCGTCGTAGAGCTTCGTCAGCGTCGCCCTCGAGATTTCATAGCACGTGTCGATGTCGTGGGCGCCGTCCATCAGCACTTCCGGCTCCACGATCGGCACGATGCCGGCTTCCTGGCAAAGGGCCGCATAGCGGGCGAGCGCATGGGTGTTCGCGCTGATCGAGGTGACCGACGGCACGCCCTTGGCCTTGTCGATGTCGATCACGGCACGCCATTTGGCGAAGCGGGCGCCGAGCTTGTAATAGTCGGCGAGCCGCTCGCGCAGGCCGTCGAGGCCCTCGGTGACCGTGTCGCCGGGAAAGCCGGCCAGGGGCTTGGCGCCGGCATCGACCTTGATTCCGGGGATGGCGCCTGAAGCCTTGATGATATCGACCAGCGGCGTGCCATCGGCCGCTTTCTGCCGAATGGTCTCGTCGTAAAGGATGACGCCGGAAATATACCTGGTCATGGCATCGCTAGTGCGGAACATCATCTCGCGGTAGTCGCGCCGGCTGTCCGCGGTCGATTCGACGCCGATGACGTCGAAGCGCTTCTTGATCGTGCCCGAGCTTTCGTCGGCGGCCAGCAGGCCCTTGCCGTTGGCCACCATCGCGGCGGCAATGTCTTCAAGACGTTCGCTCATCGTGCTTCTCCTTGACGGTGTTGTTCTGCGCCTGACAGAACACTACCGCCAAAGGAATGACGCCGGAAAGCTCCAATCGATCGAAACTCCCGGCAACGCCGCGCGCTCGCCTCGAGTTGATCGTCTCAACGCTTGAGCACGTCGACGCCCGGCAGCGGCTTGCCTTCCATCCATTCGAGGAAGGCGCCGCCGGCAGTCGAGACATAGGTGAAATCGTCGGCAACCCCGGCCTGGTTGAGCGCCGCCACGGTATCGCCGCCACCGGCCACCGAAACCAGCTTGCCGGTCTTGGTGCGGGCCGCCGCATGCCTGGCTGCCGCCATCGTCGCGCGATCGAAGGGTTCGATCTCGAACGCGCCGAGCGGCCCGTTCCAGACCAAGGTCGCGGCGCGGTCGATCCAGTCGGCAACGGCCCTCACGGTCTTTTCGCCGACATCGAGGATCATGCCATCCGCAGGCACGTCGGCGATGGCCACGGTTTCGCTGGCCGCACCCGCCTTGAATTCCTTCGCCACGACGCCGTCGACGGGCAGGATGATGGCGCAGCCGGCCTCGGCCGCCTCGATCATGATCTGCTTGGCGGTAGCGGCGAGGTCGTGCTCGCACAGCGACTTGCCGACATCGGTGCCGCGTGCGGCGAGAAAGGTGTTGGCCATGCCGCCGCCGATGACCAGCGCGTCGACTTTCTTGACCAGGTTCATCAGCAGGTCGATCTTGGTCGAGACCTTGGCGCCGCCGACGATGGCGACCACCGGGCGAACAGGATTTCCAAGGCCCTTCTCCAGCGCTTCCAGTTCGGCTTGCATGGTGCGGCCGGCAAAGGCTGGCAACAGATGCGCCAGTCCCTCGGTCGAGGAATGCGCCCGGTGGGCAGCGGAGAAGGCGTCGTTGACGAAGATATCGCCATTGGCGGCGAGCCGTTCGGTGAAGGCCGGGTCGTTCTTCTCCTCGGCCTTGTAGAAGCGGGTGTTCTCGAGCAGCAGCACGTCGCCCTTGTTCATGGCGGCGACCGCGCTTCCCGCCGTGTCGCCGACGCAGTCGCCGGCAAAGCCCACGGGACGGCCAAGCACCTCGGCCGTCGCCCTGGCGATCGGCTCCAGCGAGAATTCCGGCGAGGGACCGTCCTTGGGCCGGCCGAAATGGGCGAGCAGGATGACCTTGGCGCCCTTGCCTGACAATTCAGCGATGGTCGGCGCTATGCGTTCGATGCGGGTCGTGTCGGTGACCTTGCCGTCAGCGACGGGAACGTTGAGGTCGACGCGCACCAGCACGCGCTTGCCATTGATGTTGCCGATATCGTCCAGTGTCTTGAAGCTGGCCATGCTGGTTCCTTTCGCTGAGAAATCGCCGGGACCATACCCCGCACCGACGACGATGCAAGACTTGGCTGGGGAGGGCGCGAAATTTTCAAGGCGAAGGCGAAGGCGAAGGCGTCGACGTCGCGAAGCGTCACGGCAGGCGGATGGGTGCGGCGCAAAGGATCGCCGTGTCAGCTTTCGGTCGTTGCCTTTTCCACCGCCGGCTCGGTTTTCTCGTCTGCGCGTGCGGCGGTGATCGGTGTTTCCACCGGCTTGCGCCAGGTCTGGACGAAGGCTTTGATCCGGTCGGCGATCTCGCCGGCGCTGAGGAAGACCGGTACCCGCGCCACGGGCGCGGTCGGTTCGAAGGAGAGGCCCAGGCCTGTGATCCTGCCCTTGTCGTCGACGTCGCGCACGATCAGCTCGATCGGGCCGATCAGCACGCGGTCGGCATATTCGGCATGGCCGCCGAGCCGCGCCGTGACCAGGGCGCCGACGGTGAGCTTCTGTTCCGCCTCGCTCAGGCCCGGCGCGTATGCGGCTTCCAGTTCGGCAGCGGAACGCGCCGGATCGACGGCGAAGGCGCCGAAGAAATCGGCGTCCTCGGGGTCGACGACGGCGCGGCTGGCGAACAGCTTGTCGAGCAGGCGTGGATAGCGGTCCGGCACGAAGATGTAGACCTGGTCGCCGGCGGCAAGCCTGCCCATGTCCTGGAAACGCATCGAGCGTCCGTCGCGCAACACCAGCGAGGGCCGCGCCCAGCGAGGGATGCGCTCGCCGCGCGCCACCGGGCTGCCCGGCGCGACGCGGTAGGCGAGGAGTTCGTGATGGGCCGAGCCCGGCAGTTCGAGCTCGACCTTGTCCAGAGGTCCGAGCCGCGCCGGCACGATCAGGCCGAGACGGCGCGCCAGCGGACCAACGGTCCAGCCCTGGATGACGAGTGACACCAGGACGATGATGAAGGCGGCGTTGAAGATGGTGCGGCCATTCTCCAGCCCGCCGAGCAAGGGAGTGATGGCAAGCAGGATCGAGACGGCGCCGCGCAGGCCGACCCAGGAAACAAACGCGACTTCGGGGCGCGGCAGACGAAACGGGACCAGGCAAAGCCAGACCGCGATCGGCCGGGCGACGAACATCAGGAACAGGCCAAGCAGCACCGCCGGCACCATGATCGCCGGGAATTGCGAGGGCGTCGCGAACAGGCCGAGGATCAGGAACATGATGATCTGCGCCAGCCAGGACATGCCGTCCTGGAAGCGCTTGAGGATGGTGACGGCGCGGATGTCGGAATTACCCGCGATGAGACCGGCAAGATAGACCGCCAGGAAACCGGAGCCGCCGATGGCGCCGGCGGCGGCGAAGACCATCAGCGATAGGGTCAGCACGAAGATCGGCAGCAGGCCATGGTCGAGATTGAGCCGGTCGACGAGGCGCACGATGGCGAGGCCCCCCAGCACGCCGACAATGGCGCCCAGGCCCATGTTAATGAGGAAGCCGAGGACGAGGTTGGTGACCAGGACATTGGCCTCGGGGTCGGCATGGGCGGCTATGATCTCGACCAGGGTGATGGTCAGGAAGATGGCGATCGGATCGTTGGTGCCGGACTCCACCTCCAGCGTGGAGCGCACGCGCTCGCGCAGATTGATCTCGCCGGCGCGCAAAAGGAAGAACACGGCGGCCGCGTCGGTGGAGGCGACGGCGGCACCGAGCAGGAAGGATTCCAGCCAGGTGAGATCGAGCATATAGTAGGCGGCGGCGCCGAACAGGCCAGTGGTGAGGATCACGCCGAATGTGGCCAGAGACAGCGCCGGCCCGGCTGCCTGCCGCAAGGCATTGAGAGGCGTGCCGAAGCCGGAATCGAACAGGATCACCGCCAGCGCCAGTGAGCCGGCAAAATAGGCGATGCGGGCGTTGTCGAACTCGATGCCGAGGCCATCGGTCCCGGTGGCGAGCCCGATGCAGAGAAACAGAAGCAGCAGCGGTGCGCCGAAGCGGAAGGCGATCAGGCTCGAAAACGCGGCGACGACGACAAGCGCGGTGCCCACCAGCGTGACGAGATAGATCGCATGCTCCATCCGTGACTTGTCCCCTGCCTCTTCTCTCGATTCAAGGAAGAGTGGGGCGAAGGCATGGCCGGCGCAAGGCGGGAGAGCGGTTTTTTGGGCCGAAGCCCCACAACTTCGTCGTCCTTGGGCTTAGCAGGAGCGAAGCGACGCGTTGCCGAGCACTCCGACGAAAACGCCCGGACGAAACCGGGCGTTTCAAGTCTCTGGAAGATGGGCCCGCGATCAGGCGATGGTCTTGCCGAAGGCGACCGCGGTATCGCCCATGCGATTGGAGAAGCCCCATTCATTGTCGTACCAGGACAGCACCGAAACGAAGTTGCCGTCCATCACCTTGGTCTGGTCGAGCGCCACGATCGAGGAGTGCGGGTCGTGGTTGAAGTCGATCGACACGTTCGGATGATGGGTAACCGACAGGATGCCCTTGAGCTTGCCATTGGAGGCGGCGATCACAGCCTCGTTGATCTCCTGCGCCGACGTCGAGCGCTTGGCGATGAACTTGAAGTCGACGAGCGAGACGTTCGGCGTCGGCACGCGGATCGAGATGCCGTCGAGCTTGCCCTTGAGCTCGGGCAGCACCAGGCCGATGGCCTTGGCGGCACCGGTCGAGGTCGGGATCTGCGAGAGTGCCGCGGCGCGGGCGCGGTAGAGATCCTTGTGCATGGTGTCCAGCGTCGGCTGGTCGCCGGTGTAGGAATGGATCGTCGTCATCATGCCCTTTTCGATGCCGACCGTCTCGTGCAGGACTGCGGCCAGCGGCGCCAGGCAATTGGTGGTGCAGGACGCGTTCGAGATGACGATGTGGTCCTTGTTCAGCTTGTCGTGATTGATGCCGTAGACGACGGTGAGGTCGGCGCCTTCACCGGGCGCCGAAACGAGGACGCGCTTGGCGCCGGCGGTCAGGTGTGCGGCTGCCTTGTCGCGGGCGGTGAAGATGCCGGTGCATTCGAGCGCGATGTCGACGCCGAGCTCCTTCCACGGCAGCTGGGTCGGATCCTTGATCGCGGTGACCTTGAACGTCTCCTTGCCGACGGTGATCTGGTCGCCGGAAACCGATACTTCGTGCGGGAAGCGGCCGTGTACGCTGTCGTAACGCAGGAGGTGGGCGTTGGTTTCAACCGGGCCGAGGTCGTTGACGGCGACGACGTCGATGTCCTTGCGGCCGGATTCATGGATGGCGCGCAGGATGTTGCGGCCGATGCGGCCGAATCCGTTGATGGCAACTCTGACGGTCATTTTTCTCTCCTTGGGAGCTGGAGGGCAGACGATTGGTCCGCAGCTTCATAGCGGCGGAAGCGGAAAGAATCCAGCCGCGGCGACGTGGATTTAAATCGATTAGGTCAGGCCAGTCCGGCGGAACCGCTGTACGCGGTTTCGCCGAGCGTTCTTGTTTCATACATGTCGCTGTCCCAAAATCGAGATACACTTTTGGGCAACAAGCACGGCCTTACTTGCCATGCAGGCGGGCTTCCGCCGCCTTGGCGGCCGCCTCGGCGGTGATGCCGAAATGCGGATAGAGCTGCTCGATCGTTCCCGAGGCGCCGAAGCCGGTCATGCCGATGAAGATGCCATCGGAGCCGATGAGGTGATCCCAGCCCTGGCGGATGCCGGCTTCGATCGCCATCTTCACCTTCGCATTGCCGATCGTCTTGCGGCGGTAGTCCTCGCTCTGCTTATCGAACAGTTCGAAGCAAGGAACCGAGACGACGCGGGTCGGATGGCCGTGCTTCTCCAGGAGGTCACGGGCGCCGAGCGCGATCTCGACTTCCGAACCCGTGGCGAAGATCGTCACCGCGGCTTCGCCGCTGGCGGCGGCGAGCTCATAGGCGCCCTGGCTGCTCAGGTTCTTCTCTGTGAATTCGGTGCGCACGGTCGGCAGGTTCTGTCGGGTCAGCGCCAGCGTTGACGGCGTCTTTTCCGATTCAAGGGCCAACTGCCAGCATTCGGCGGTCTCGACCGCGTCCGCCGGACGGAACACGTTGTGGTTGGGGATGGCGCGCAGTGCCGCCACATGCTCGACCGGCTGATGGGTCGGGCCGTCTTCGCCTAGACCGATGGAGTCATGGGTCATGACGAAGATCGAGCGGACGCCCATCAGCGAGGCCAGTCGCATCGAGGGGCGGGCATAGTCTGAGAAGCACAGGAAAGTGCCGCCATAGGCGATCAGGCCGCCATGCAGCGTCAGCCCGTTGATGGCGGCAGCCATGCCGTGTTCGCGGATGCCGTAGTGAACATAGCGCTGGCCGTAGTCGTCCGGGGTGATGTTCTTGGTCTGGCTGGTCTTGGTGTTGTTGGAGCCGGTGAGATCGGCCGAGCCGCCGATGGTTTCGGGCACGGCGCCGTTGATGACTTCCAGCGCCATTTCGGAAGATTTGCGGGTGGCGACCTTCGGCTTGTCGGCGGAGAGCTTCTTTTTGTAGTCGGCAATGACGGCGTCGAAGTTGGACGGCAGCTTGCCGGCAACGCGGCGCTCGAACTCTGCCCTGAGCTTGGCGTCGGTCTTGGCGAGGCGACCTTCCCAGTCGGCGCGCGCCTCGGCGCCGGCCGTGCCGGCCGTGCGCCAGGCATCGAGGATGTCGGCTGGAACCTCGAAGGGGGGTGACTCCCAGTTGAAGAACTTGCGCGCGCCGGCGATCTCGTTGGCGCCGAGGGGCGAGCCGTGCGCCTTGTTGGTGCCGGCCTTGGTCGGGGCGCCGAAGCCGATGGTCGTCTTGCAGGCGATCATCGTCGGCTTGTCGGAATGGCGGGCGGCTTCGATCGCATAGGCGATGGCTTCCGGATCCGTGCCGTCGATGTGGCTGGCGTTCCAACCGGAAGCCTGGAAGCGCGCGACCTGGTCGGTATTGTCAGCCAGCGACACCGGGCCGTCGATCGAGATGTTGTTGTTGTCCCAGAACACGATCAGCTTGTTGAGCTTGAGGTGCCCGGCAAGCGCGATCGCCTCCTGGGAGACACCTTCCATCAGGCAGCCGTCGCCGGCCAGCACATAGGTGTAGTGGCTGACGAGGTCGTTGCCGAAGGCGGCGTTCATGATGCGCTCGCCGAGCGCGAACCCGACAGAATTGGCAAGGCCCTGGCCGAGCGGGCCGGTGGTCGTTTCGATGCCGGCGGCGTGGCCATATTCGGGATGGCCGGCGGTTTTCGAGCCCAACTGGCGGAAGTGCTTGATCTGGTCGATCGTCATGTCTTCGTAGCCGGTCAGGTAGAGCAGCGAGTAGAGCAGCATCGAGCCATGGCCGGCCGACAGGATGAAGCGGTCGCGGTCGGCCCAATGCGGCGCCTTGGCGTCGAATTTCAGGAAACGGGTGAACAGCACCGTGGCAATGTCGGCGCAGCCCATGGGCAGGCCGGGATGGCCGGAGTTCGCCTTCTCGACCGCGTCCATGGAGAGAAAGCGGATCGCATTGGCCATCCGGTCATGTTGTTCACGCGACGTCATGGTTCCTCCGGGGTGGGGTTCGGGGCCTTGGGAGAGCCCTTGAAAAACGTGCGCGACACATAGCAGGCGCGCACTTTTAGTCAACAAACCGGTGCGCATTTGCCGGCCTTGTGATGCCGCGGGCAGGCCTATATTAGCGTTAGCAGGGGACAGTCGCGAGAGCTTTGTTGACGTCGCCTTCACCCGGTGCCTAATGTTTCAGAGATAACGCGTTCTGAACGCGAGCGATTCGGTGATGGGCAGGGCACAGGACGAGGCCATGACCGGGGAAACGACACTCAAGGAAGTCATCGCAAGGCTGGGCAAGGCCATGGAAGGCCTGGAAAACGCCGTCGCGGCCAAGCTCGAGCATGAGCGCGATTATTCGGAAGCCGAGGCCGAGGTGCAGCGGATGAATGCCGACCGCTCGCGGCTGGCGCAGGAGCTCGACAGTTCCGAGGCGCGCGCCGAGCGGCTGGAGGATGCCAACAAGGAAGTGTCGCGACGACTGGTGACCGCCATGGAAACCATCCGCGCTGTGTTGGATAGGTAGGCTGATGGCACAGGTCACGGTTTCCATCGACGGCAAGCAGTATCGGATGGCCTGCGACGAAGGCCAGGAAGAGCATCTGATCGATCTCGCCGAGCGTTTCGATCGCTACGTCTCGCATCTGAAGGATTCATTCGGCGAGATCGGCGACCAGCGGCTGACGGTCATGGCCGGCATCATGGTCATGGATGAACTCTCGGAGCTGCAGAAGCGCGTCAAGGGCATGGAAAGCGAAGTGCTGACCTTGCGCAAGACCCGCGACGAGGCGCTGACCAAGGCCGACAAGAGCGACAGCGTGCTGACCAACGCGCTTGGCGCGCTGGCGCAGCGCATGGAAGATCTTGCGGCGACGCTGGCCGTCAACAAGGCATAAGCGGTCTCCTCGGAAATTCCTGCCGAACTTGGCGGCAAGAAGAGAAATTTTTTCGCGGGCGCGACGGGCGCCTGTGGCTTTAGGCATTTGTGGGTTGCCGCCGAGGTGTTAAAAAGATTTGAGCGCTCGCCAGCCGTTGCCGGCAACATTTCAAGGGTAGGGAAACAACATGAGCCTTCGCATCAACGATATCGCCCCGGATTTCACCGCCGAGACCACGCAAGGACCGATCAGCTTTCACCAGTGGATCGGTGACGGCTGGGCGGTGCTGTTCAGCCACCCGAAGAATTTCACTCCCGTCTGCACGACCGAGTTGGGCACGATGGCGGGGCTCGAGGGCGAGTTCAAGAAGCGCAACGTCAAGATCATCGGCATTTCGGTCGATCCGGTCGAAAGCCACGGCAAATGGCAGGACGATATCAAGACGGCGACCGGCCATTCGGTGAACTATCCGCTGATCGGCGACAAGGATCTCAAGGTCGCCAAGCTTTACGACATGCTGCCTGCCGGTGCCGGCGAGACCTCGGAAGGCCGCACGCCCGCCGACAATGCCACCGTGCGTTCGGTCTATGTCATTGGGCCCGACAAGAAGATCAAGCTGGTGCTGACCTATCCGATGACCACGGGCCGCAACTTTGACGAGATCCTGCGCGCGGTCGATTCCATGCAACTGACCGCCAAGCACCAGGTGGCGACGCCGGCGAACTGGAAACAGGGCGAGGACGTCATCATCACCGCGGCCGTTTCCAACGAGGACGCCATCAAGCGCTTCGGCGCCTACGAGACCATCCTGCCCTATCTCAGGAAGACCAAGCAGCCTTCCGCGTAAAGCGGCTCTCCGGTTCACGGAAACGGCGAACCATCTCTTTGTTTTTGCGCAATTCCTTGGGCAAAGCGCCACGCGCCTTTCCCGGGAAACCGCTTGGAATTGCTCCAGTTGCCTGGCCGGCATTTTTCGACTTCCGTCGCTTTTCTGGCAAGGCGTGCTTGACGGCAGGGCCCCGCTAGACAAGCATGCTCTTATGTTGCTCTGGCAGGGAAAATCATTCCTGTCTGGCTAACGGAGGGGACGTCGGATTGGACATAGGTTCGGCAAAGCCTGAGGTCACCGGTTTCCACGACAAGCCGACCGGCGCCATCCAGTATGTCGTCGCCGACCGGGTGACGAAGCGGTGTGCCATAATCGATCCGGTCCTCGACTTCGACGAGAAGTCCGGCGCAGTTTCGACAGCCAATGCCGATGCGCTGCTGGATTTCGTCAGGGCGGAGGGACTGAGCGTCGAATGGATTCTCGACACCCATCCGCATGCCGATCATTTCTCGGCCGCGCAGTACCTGAAGCAAAGGACCGCGGCGCCGACGGCGATCGGCGAGAGGATCGTCGAGGTCCAGAAATTGTGGAAGGCGATCTACAACTGGCCGGATTTCCCCGCCGACGGCTCGCAGTGGGACCGGCTGTTCGGCGACGGCGAGGTTTTTCGGGTGGGAACGCTTCCAGCAAGGGTGCTTTTCTCGCCCGGGCACACGCTGGCGTCGATCACCTATGTGATCGGGGATGCAGCCTTTGTTCACGACACGCTGTTCATGCCCGACAGCGGCACGGCAAGGACGGATTTTCCCGGCGGCAGCGCCGCGCGCCTGTGGCACTCGATCCAGGGCATTCTGGCCCTGCCGGAGGACACGCGCGTCTTTGTCGGCCATGATTATCAGCCCGGCGGGCGCCAGGCGTTATGGGAGAGCACGGTTGCCGCGCAGAAAGCCGACAACATACATCTTGCCGCCGCGCGCGGCGAGGCCGAATTCGTTGCCCTGCGCGAGGCGCGCGACCGGACATTGCCGATGCCGAGGCTGATCCTGCATGCGCTGCAGGTCAACATGAATGGCGGACGCCTGCCGGAACCGGAAGCCAATGGCCGACGGTATCTGAAATTTCCGCTGGATGGGCTTTGAAGCAATCACAGCACCCGCTGCGGTATACAAAAAGGCGGCGCCAGTCTCCTGACGCCGCCGTTTTATCTTGTTGCCGATGCCGGCTTTAAGCCGCCGGCTGCGCCTCGATGGTGCGCAGCGCCTGGGTCTGGCGCTTGGCGGCGGCCTTGACGGCATCCTGCACCTTCTCGAAAGCGCGCACTTCGATCTGGCGCACGCGCTCGCGGCTGATGTCGAACTCAGCCGACAGTTCTTCCAGGGTCAGCGGCTCATCGGCGAGGCGGCGCGCCTCGAAGATGCGCCGTTCGCGTTCGTTGAGCACCGCAAGAGCACCCGACAGCATGCCGCGCCGGTTTTCCAGCTCGTCCTGCTCGATCAGCATCTCTTCCTGGCTTTCGTGGTCGTCGACCAGCCAGTCCTGCCATTCGCCGGACTCGCCTTCCGTCGCCCGGATCGGCGCGTTGAGTGAGGCGTCGCCCGACAGGCGGCGGTTCATCGACACGACTTCCGCTTCCGAGACGTTCAGCCTCGTGGCGATTTCGGCGATCTGGTCGGGCTTGAGGTCGCCGTCGTCAAGCGCCTGGATCTTGCCCTTCACCTTGCGCAGGTTGAAGAACAGACGCTTCTGGTTGGCGGTCGTGCCCATCTTGACCAGGCTCCACGAGCGCAGGATGTATTCCTGGATCGAGGCCTTGATCCACCACATGGCGTAGGTCGCGAGGCGGAAGCCACGCTCTGGCTCGAATTTCTTGACGGCCTGCATCAGGCCGACATTGCCTTCCGAGATCACTTCGCCAATCGGCAGGCCGTAGCCGCGATAGCCCATGGCGATCTTGGCGACGAGCCGCAAATGGCTGGTGACGAGCTTGTGCGCTGCGGAAGTGTCCTCATGCTCGGCATAACGCTTGGCGAGCATGTACTCTTCCTGCGGCTGAAGCATCGGAAAGCGGCGGATCTCTTCCAGGTAGCGGCTGAGGCCGCCTTCGCCGGAAACGATACTGGGTAGTGACTGGGCCATGATAGCGCCCCCTCTCTATTGGAGTGATGCCCCCGAAACGCGGCGGGCATGTGACGCGAGCACCAAAGGCTCGCTCGCGACATCAGATATATACAGGAACAAAACCAGAAAAGACAGGCATTTGTTCAACACGAAACAGTGTGTCACGCTGAAGTGAACAACGCCAGTCAGGTTTTTTGATGGCTGATTTGAAGCTTGCCGGGCGGCGGATTCAAAGACTGCGAAAGCCGCCGACGAGTTCCTCCATGTCCCTCGGTATCGGTGCCTCGAACCTCATCGATAGATGGGTAGTCGGATGGCGAAATTCAAGGAGCCAGGCGTGCAAAGCTTGCCGGGAGAAGGCCTTGACCTGGCTTCTCAGCGGTTCGGGCAACCGGTTGGCCTTGGTGCGAAAGGCTTGGCCGTAATCGGGATCACCGAGCACCGGATGACCGATATGGGCCATGTGGACGCGGATCTGATGGGTGCGGCCGGTCTCCAGCCGGCATTCAACCAGACTTGCGGTTGCGAATTCCTTTTGGTTTTCGCCGAAGCGCTCCTGCACCGCAAAATGGGTGACGGCGTGGCGGGCATCGTCGCGTCCTTCGGGTACTACGGCGCGACGTACACGGTCGGCGGCGCGGCCGAGTGGGGCATCCACCGTTCCGGCCGGCCGCTGCGGTATGCCCCAGACCAGCGCCAGGTAGGCGCGCTCGAGATCGCCTGTCAGGCCGTGATCGGCAAAGGCCTCCGAAAGCGCCTTGTGGGCGCGGTCGGTCTTGGCCACGACCATGACGCCGCTGGTTTGCTTGTCGAGGCGATGAACGATGCCCGGCCGGCGCACGCCGCCGATGCCGGACAGGCTGTCGCCGCAATGATGGATCAGCGCATTGACCAGCGTGCCGGTCCAATTGCCGGCGCCGGGATGGACGACAAGCCCGGCGGGTTTGTTGATGACGATCAGTTCGTCATCTTCATAGAGGATATCGAGGGCGATGTTTTCCCCCTGTGGCTCCGCTGGTTCCGGCTCCGGCATGGCGACCGAGACAGTTTCGCCCGGCGACATCTTGCACTTGGTCTCGACAACGGCCTTGCCGTCGACCAAGACCGCGCCCTGCCTGATCAGCATCTGCACGCGGCTGCGCGACATTTCCGGGCCGAGCCTGCCTGCCAGCCACTGATCGATGCGCTGGCCGGCATCGTCGGCGCCGGCCACGAGCACGATCGGTTCTGCCTGCATGAATTGGTCCTCTATCAATCCGGGGGCCTCTTCGTTATGAGCGCTCATCGAGAATCGTTCCGGAATGTTTGCCATGGCCCGCCCCGCCGCCGACGAAGACGCCGTTGTTGAAGGCGGGGAAAAGCCGCTCAACCCCGAGATCGAAAAGGTGCGCGGCAGGCTCATCCGCTTCATGGCCATCAATCTCGGCCTGCTCTTGCTGGCCCTTATGGTGGTGATCGCGGCGATTGTCTACAAATCACGCAAGGCAGCGCCGGTGAGCCCGCCGCTGGCCGGCGACATCCAGGTGCCCGCCGGCGAACCGCTCAGCGGAGACATCGTGCTGCCGGTCGGCGCCAGGGTGGTCAGCCAGTCGCTATCCGGCAATCGCGTCTCGATCGAGGCCGAACTTGTCGATGGCAGCCGCACGATCTTCGTCTACGATATGGGCGAGCGGCGCATAATCGGCCGCTTCGCAATCCGCAACAAATGAAGCCCGGCGCGCAATGACCGGCTTTGCCGAAAACCGTCATATCGCCACCGTTGCGCTGGTCGTCGACAGCTATGACGAAGCAATCGACTGGTATGTCGAGCGAATGGGCTTTGTGCTCCTGGAGAATGTGGACCTTGGCGGCGGCAAGCGCTGGGTGACGGTCGCGCCGGCCAGCGGGCGCGGCGCGCGGCTGCTTCCGGCCGAGGCCTCCGACGAGGCACAAAGGAAGAGCATCGGCAACCAGACCGGCGGGCGGGTTTTTCTCTTCCTGGAAACCGACAACTTTGCCCGCGATCATGCGGCGATGGTGGCGAAGGGCGTCGAATTTCGCGAGCCACCGCGCTTGGAGCCCTACGGCACGGTGGCGGTTTTCGCCGATCTCCACGGCAATCTATGGGACCTGATCGAGCCAAAACGCTAGCAGCAGCCAGCTTTTTCTTGATCCCGGGAAAGCCGGCGGACCCCAGTTGCTTTTTCTCCGCCGCCAGCCTATATCGCCGGTTCTTGAACGCGCCCATCGTCTAGCGGTCAGGACACCGCCCTCTCACGGCGGGAACAGGGGTTCGATTCCCCTTGGGCGTACCAAGAAGGCGACGGCTCAGCCGTTGATGATCCCTCCAGCATCAAACAATGTTCAAGGCCTCCGCGGAAGCTTCGTCATATGCGCGCATATGACCGCATGGAGCGCTGGCAAAAGCCGGGCTCGGAGCTATGGCATGGCGGCTTCGATTAACGTTTCGTTTACCTATAATCTGTCTATTGGAGACAATTCACCCGCGACCACGGATGTACTGGCGCTGCGGTGAAAACAAAGGTCGGCCCACTGCCGGCCTTTTGTTTTTTGGCCGGCCGCTGCGGGCAGGGCTGCCTCCAATGCTTTCGGCAAGAGCTTTCGCCAAAGCATATTGCCCTTGCCATCTCCAGCCCTACCATCAATCCTGACGATCGCACGCGGGCGGCCGGAAGGGTCGACGGTGGAGGAATTGCAATGAAAAGAACCGCTGGAATGCTCCTGATTAGCGGCGCATTGGCGATTGGCGCCACCTGCCCGTCGGCTGCCGCCCAGCTCAACACGATGGACGAAGTCGGCACGGCGATCCAGGCATGCTGGACGCCGCCGGCGGATGCTGGAAATTCCATCGTCACTCTGAGCTTCAGCTTCAAGCGCGACGGCACGCTGCTTGGTCCGCCACGGCCGACCGCCGCCAAGGTGGCCGGCGACGACAAGGCGCGAAAGTCGTTCATCGACGCCGCAATGACCGCGGTGAAGAATTGCACGCCGCTCAGCCTTTCGCCGCAACTGGCGCAAGGGATTGCCGGCAACGTGTTCACCTTGCAATTCGTATCTCCCAAGATCGGCCAATAGCTGTTTTCCGCAACTCTCCGCGCAGGGCGCGCCGCGGCTTAATGCGCTAGAGCCGTTCGGCGTTCGGATCGCCGATCCCGCTTCAATTTTTTACGCAATCCTGACGGAAAACGTCTGCCAGCCAGCCGCTCAGGTAGCGACTACCACCAAACCATCTCGCCCAGCACCGCCTTCACCGGTCAGTGGCTGGTACGCCGCGCCTCGGCGTGCCGCGCCAGGTCGGGTGTCTCGAAGACGTAGTCGTTCCAAGCCGATTCCGGGATTTGCCCGGCCAGATAGCATTCCAGCAGCAGGTTTTGCTCGGCGCTCAGGGGCCTCGGATCAAGTCCCAGGGAATGAAAAAGATTTCTTGTCAGTTCCGATACCGTGACCTGGATCGACATCTGCGTTCTCCTTCGCGCTTCAACGCGAAAGGTCGGACAAAGGTTTCAGGACCGGATGCCGATAACGCCGGAGTGATTCGGCAGGCCTGCCAGCCGTCGGTCCGGCTGCATTGTTTTGCAGTTCGTCTCAACCTTGAAATAAAAATGCAATATTGAATTCACAGAGGTTCTTCTATTAAACTAAAGACAAGTCTCTCAATGCATGGAGACTAGAAAGATTAGATAAAACTCATTTAGCGAAAGCTTACCGAAGTCGAAAGAGTTGTCATTCCAGGTTCTCAGCAACAAGGACCGCGTCCTTCCGATGATCCGTTTCTGGTCCCCCATGATGATCGCGTTCGTCACCCTGACCGTGCTCGCGCTCGGCATGTCCAGTTCTTATGCCGACAGTTGCAGTGCAATAAGAAATCAGTTGTCTTCGGCCGGCCGTGGCGGCGGCACGAGCCCCGAGCTTGCCCAGTTGCACCGCCAGCTTGCCGCGATCCAAGGCATCGAGAGGCAGCGCAAGTGTACGGCGAAAAATTCCCTCGGTGGTTTCTTCAACGCATGCGCCGATCTTGCCAGGAACAGGAGCGAGGTGCAGCGCCAGATCGCTGCGGCCTCTAATTCAGGCCGGGACATGTCGGGGCTGCGGGCACGCTTTGTCGCGCTTGGCTGCGCGCCAGCGGCAAAGCGCGCGGCGGCGAAGACCCAATCGGTGTCTGCGGCGGCGCCAGCGGCGAGGGCAACGGGCGCCGGCAACGCGATGCTGTTCTGCGTGCGCCTTTCGGATGGATATTTCTTCCCAGCACCCAAGTCGCAGTTCGCCGGCAGCGACGATGTGAAGGATATGGCCGATCAATGCCGCTACATCTGCGACGAGCCGGGCGTCGACCTCTATACGCTCAGCGACGTCAGCCTCGAAACCGAAAAGATGGTCTCTCTCGACACGCGCAAGCCCTACACCGATCTGCCGACCGCATTCCGCTACCGCGACGACGTCAATTTCAAGGCATGTGACCTAAAACGCTACTACAGCAGGGTCGCCGAATTGAGGGCCCGAACGGTAACGCCCACAAACATGACCAATGCCATCATCCCCTTGCCGTCGGCCAAGCCGGACCTCGGCAGCGTCGCGGCAATTCCCGCGGCGGACGCCGAAGCCTCCGGGGCGGCCCAGCATCAGTCGATAGAGGCCGGCAAGCGGCCGGTGAGAATAGTCGGCCCGGCCTTCTTCCCAGCCGAATGATTATCCGCCCCGGGGGTAGGCGCCGGTTTCCCAGCCAATGTCAGTTTTGGGTGGCATCCATCAGTCGCAGACCATGCGAACCCTCTTTCCGGGTTCGCTGACATTCCTGCATGCCAGGGGCTTTTCCTCATCGGAGGACGGCGGAGGTGGCCTCGAAACTCTTGAAAGATGACGTCTCGGTGCGGCGCGCGGCGCGGGCCTGCGCTCGGAAAACCGGGTTGGCGGTTGTGGCGGCGCCGGAAAAGCGCCGTTTTCCATTCCGGACGGCCCGTATTCCACATTGGGCGGCGGCCGGTCCCAGAAACGCCGGGCATCGAGCGGGCGCGGAATGACGACGGTGCCGTCATAGCTGCGCGAACAGCCGCTGCCGAAAAGCAGCGCAGCGCTCAGCAAGCAAGGCACAATCCGTCCAAACATCAGCAACACCCCTGTATTGGCTTATAGCGCGGCTTCGATCCGGCCGACAACCGGGCGCAATGGCGCAGGCCAGGGCCCGTCCGGTGCGCAACGGCTTGTTAAGGTTAGCGGATCGTTAATGCTTCTCGGGCACATTCCGCCGACGAACCGCGGAGGGAGGGTTCGGCCTTGGATTCGGGGTGGGGACGGCATGGCTGAAGCGAACGAGACAGCCGGCGTGCGCGGCGAGCGCGGGTCGGGCGAAATGACAGTGAACGACGCGGCCTCGTTCACCGCAGGCATGGATTTGGCCATGCTACGCCAGCTGGTCGAGACGGGCTCGGACTGGATCTGGGAGACCGATGCCGAGCTGCGCTTTTCCTGGCTTTCGCACAACTACCAGGCGGTCACGGGCATCGACCCGGCCGCCGTGCTCGGCCGCTTCCGTTTCGATTTCCTGAAGCAGGTCCTGAACGGCAACCGCAGCGCGGCAATGCATCTGGAGGATCTGCAAGCGCATCGGCCGTTCCGTGACTTTGTCTACGAACTGAAGGGAGGTCGCGCCGATTGCCGCTGGGTGCTGACCTCAGGCTTTCCACGCTTCGATGACGAGGGGAAATTCGCCGGCTATCGTGGCATTGGACGCAATGTCACGGGATTGGCCGTCGCCTTCGCAGAACTGGAGCAGAAGCAGCAAGGAGAGGCGTCTTCGGGAGGCCTTCCCGACCTTCGCACGATGGTCGATTCGATGCCGATCGGGATCATGGTCCTCGACGCCGACCTGCGCGCCGAAGTGATCAACCAGGCCTTCTACAATTTGTGGAAAATCGATCCCCAGCGCGCCGGGATCGGCTCGGGCTTCCGCGAGTTGATGGAGGCCAGCCGCGCCGCCGATTCCTACGGCGCCGACGACGTTGCCTGGCAGCGTCATACCGCCGAGCGCGAGGCCGAGATCAGGGCCGGCGTCGCCGGCTCGAGACAATTGCCGCGCAATGACGGGCGTACCCTGGTTGCGTCGCTGGCCCCGCTGGCCGGCGGCAAGCGGCTCATCTCCTATGTCGATGTCACCGACATGAAGGATCGCGAGGCCGAGCTGGCCGACGCGCTGGAAAAGGCGCGACTGGCGGAAGCGGTGATCAACGGCGTCAAGGATCCGATCTTCGTCAAGGATGACGATCTGCGCTTCGTCTTCGTCAACGAGGCGTTTGCGGGCCTGTTCGGCCAGACGCCGCAAACCATGCTTGGCAAGCCCGGCGGCAATTTTCTCGCGCCGGCCGAGGTTGCGCTGTTCGAGAAAAGCGAGCGCGAGGTGCTGGCGACCGGGCGGCCTTACGAGGTGGAGGAAAGCTTCGAGGTCGACGGCGTCAACCGCTCGCGCGTCGTCAGGAAGAACCGCGTTAGAATGGTAAGCGGCCGCAACTACGTGGCCGGCTTCCTCTTCGACGTCTCGGACATGAAGGGCCGTGAGACCGAGGCGCAGGACGCCCGCAAACACCTGGCCAGCGTGCTGGAATCGCTGCCGGCCGCCGTGATCATCTACGACCGCGAGGACAATTTCGTTTTCGCCAACCGCAAGATGCAGGACACGCTGCCGGCGTTGAAGCCGGCGTGGCAGCCCGGCCGCACCTTCCGCGACGCGCTGGCACTCGGTCATTCGGCTGGCTATTTCCGCTCGAGCGGCGATCCGCGGGTCGATGCGCTCTATGATGGCGATCTCGATCCCTGGCTGGACAGCATCCTCGCCCGTTACCACCTGCCATACTCATCCTTCGAACGTCTCAATCCCGACGGCCGCTGGTATCAGGTTTATGACATGCGCACCGATGACGGCACGTTCATCGGCGTGCGCGTCGACATCTCCGAGATCAAGAGCCGCGAAAAGGCGCTGCACGATTCGATGCGGCAGATCGACCTGTTCCGGCACGTGCTGGACGAACTGCCCGTGGCCGCCTTCATCAAGGCGCAGGACCTCAGCATCGAGTTCGTCAACAAGGCCTGGTGCGCGATCACCGGGCTCGCCAAGGAAGACGTTATCGGCCGCACCGATCGGCAGCTGTTCGGCGACGGGGATGGAGAAAGCTACAGCCTGGACGATACCGAGGTTGCCCTCACGGGCAGCGTCAGGGAGGTCGAGGAGCCCGTCACCCATCGCGACGGCACGGTGCGGCAGTTGATGACGCGCAAGAGCCGGCTGGTGGCGCTGGACGGATCGGTGCATCTGGTCGGCTCCAGCACCGACATCACCGAGGTCAAGGCGCGCGAGCGGGCGCTGGAAGAAAGCATGCGCGAGAACGAGGTGTTCCGCAGCCTGATCGACAACGTGCCGGTGTCGATCTACGCCAAGCGCTCCGATCTCAGGCAATTCTACGTCAACAAGGGCTGGTGCGATCTCACCGGCTTCAGCAAGCAGGACGCGATCGGCAAGACCGACATCGAAATTTTCGGGCCGGACGGCGAAGCCTTCGTCAATGGCGACCTCGCGGTGCTGCGCAGCGGCGAAACCCAGGAGGTCGAGGAGACGGTGATGCTCCCGGACGGCAGCGTGCGCCACCAGTTCGCCCGCAAGGGCGCGATGATCGCGTCCGACGGGTCGCTCTACCTGATCGGGTCGACCACCGACATCACCGAATTGAAGCTGCGCGAGGCGGAACTGCGCGAGGCGCGCCAACGCGCCATACTTGCCGATCGCGCCAAGTCGGAATTCCTCGCCAATATGAGCCATGAGATCCGCACTCCGATGAACGGCGTGCTGGGCATGGCCGAACTCCTGGCCAAATCCGATCTCGATCCGAAGCAGAAGACCTTCACCGACATCATCGTCAAATCGGGCAACGCGCTGCTCACCATCATCAACGATATCCTGGATTTCTCCAAGATCGATGCCGGCCAGTTGGTGCTCGATCCCGCCCCCTTCAATCTCGCCGAGGCGATCGAGGACGTGGCGACGCTGGTGTCGACGCGGGCCAAGGAAAAGGACCTCGAGCTCATCGTGCGCATCGAGCCTGGGCTCGAAAGCCTGTTCATCGGCGATGTCGGCCGCATCCGGCAGATCGTCACCAACCTGCTCGGCAATGCGGTGAAGTTCACCGAAGAAGGCCATGTGCTCGTCGACGTCACCGGCGAAAGTGTGCCGGACGGAACCAGGCTGACGATCTCGGTCACCGACACCGGGATCGGCATCCCTGAGGAAAAGCTGAAACAGGTGTTCGAGAAATTCAGCCAGGTCGACACCTCCTCGACGAGGCGGCATGAGGGCACTGGGCTCGGGCTCGCGATCACCTCGCGGTTGGTCGAATTGATGGGCGGCGACATCGGCGTGGAAAGCGCCGAAGGCAAGGGGTCGACCTTCTGGTTCACGGTCACGCTGCCCAGGGCCGGACAACAGAACGCGCAGCGCATCATGCCGGTGGACGTGACCGGCGCGCGGGTGCTGATCGTCGACGACAATGCCGTCAACCGCGCCATCCTGACCGAGCAGATGACGTCATGGACCTTCGATTCCTGCGCGGCCGAGAGCGGCGCCGAGGGACTGAAAGTGCTGATCGCGGCCGCCGCCTACGGCGTGCCGGTCGATTGCGTCGTGCTCGATTATCAGATGCCCGAGATGAGCGGCGCCGAGATGGCAGGTGTCGTGCGCAACACCGCCGGGCTTGCCGACACGCCGATCATCATGCTGACCTCCGTCGACCAGTCGCTGGCCAACACCAGTTACCGCGATCTCGGCATTGATGCCCAACTCATCAAGCCCGCACGCTCCTCGGTGCTCCTGGAAACGCTGGTCGCCACCATCCAGCGGCATCGCCACGCCACGGATGTCGCCCGGCCGCTTGCTGTCGAGGGAGGCGGCGGGAACAATCCGCAGTCACCGCCACCGGCGGCAGGGCAACGCGCGTTGCTGCAGCCGCCGCCGGTCAGGCCTCGGCTTGCCGCGACTGGCGGCGAGCAGCGGCTGGACATCCTCGTGGCCGAGGACAATGAGGTCAACCAGATGGTCTTCACCCAGATCCTCGGCGAGACCGGCTACGGTTTCGAGATCGTCGGCAATGGCCGCAAGGCGCTGGACGCTTTCGGCAGGCTCAATCCGTGCATGATCCTGATGGACGTCTCGATGCCGGAGATGAACGGGCTCGAGGCAACCGCCGCCATCCGCCGGCTGGAAGAGGAAACCGGCACGCATGTGCCGATCGTCGGGGTCACCGCGCATGCGCTCAAGGGCGATCGCGAACGCTGCCTGGACGCCGGCATGGATGACTATCTGCCCAAGCCGATCAGCCCCAGGGCCCTGCTCGAAAAGGTCGAGCGCTGGGTCGGCGCCGGTCGCCAGGCCCGGCGCAACGCGGGATAGACTTTGCGCCTTCGGCCGGATTGCGGCGAGAATCACCCGGGGCCGGCTGCAGCCCTTCGAGCAAGACTATGGTGCGATCGCACCATATCAAAGCCTGCGTCCAGCCGGGACAATGACGGCATCGAATTTCCGCTCTCTTCTAGTTACGGGCGGGAGCAGCGACCGCCAGTATGAAGCAGCGTCAATCTACCCCAACGGACCTGTTTTTGGCGATGGCCCGGCCAAGACATCCTCTGGCCTCGAGCAACGCGCTCCCGTCCGGCTTTTCTTCGATCAGCGATCCATGCCGAATCCGATGGCTGTTTGGGTGGCCGGATCGCGCAAGTCCCTGATTCCCGAAGGCAAACCGGCGCCATGCCGCAGCCGCTAATCGCCATCGCCTTTCCAAGCGCCGGCGACGCGTTACCGGGCTGACACGAAACTGTCATGCGACTGTTATAATCGAACGCTATTGGCCTCAGCGGGCGCTGGCAAGGAATGGCGCCGAGAGACCATCTTCCGAACAGGAGCAGGCCATATGAGACATTTCATCCGCTCGGCGGCCGTTGCGATCGCAATGGCTGCGGCGTCCACCCTCACCCTTTCCGCGGCAATGGCAGCTGACATCTCCGGTGCCGGCGCCACCTTCCCTTACCCGATCTATGCGAAGTGGGCCGATGCCTACAAGAAGGAGACCGGCATCGGTCTCAACTACCAGTCGATCGGCTCGGGCGGCGGCATCAAGCAGATCAAAGCCAAGACCGTCACCTTCGGCGCTTCCGATGCGCCGCTGAAGGGCGAGGATCTCGAATCCACCGGACTTGCACAGTTCCCGATGGTGATGGGCGGCATCGTTCCGGTCGTCAATCTCGAAGGCATCAAGCCGGGCGAACTGGTGCTCGACGGCCCGACGCTGGCCGATATCTTCGTCGGCAAGATCACCAACTGGAATGACGCGGCGATCGCCAAGCTCAATCCCGACGTCAAGCTTCCCGACCAGGCGATCGCCGTCGTGCATCGCTCCGACGGTTCGGGCACCACGTTCAACTTCAGCTACTACCTGGCCGACGTCAGCGCCGACTGGAAGTCGAAGGTCGGCGTCAACACCGCGCTCGAATGGCCGGTTGGCATCGGCGCCAAGGGCAATGAAGGCGTCGCCAACAACGTCTCGCAGACCGGTGGCTCGATCGGCTATGTCGAATACGCCTACGCCAAGCAGAACAAGTTGACCTATGCCGACATGATCAACAAGGACGGCAAGAAGGTCGAGCCGACGGCGGCGGCGTTCTCGGCGGCGGCGGCCAATGCCGACTGGAGCTCGCAGCCTGGTTACGGCGTCATCCTGGCCAACCAGCCGGGCGCCGAATCCTGGCCGATGACGTCGGCGACCTGGATCCTGGTCTACAAGAAGCCCGGCGACGTGGCGGCGACCGGTGAAGCGCTCAAGTTCTTCGCCTGGTCCTACGCCAAGGGCGACGACATGGCCGGAGCGCTGGACTACGTTCCGATCCCCGACGCGGTCGTCAAGAGCGTCGAGGACATGTGGGCCAAGGACATCGTCGGCGAAGACGGCAAGCCGCTCTATTCCGCCATGTAATCCCTGCTGAACGAGGAGGGCGCTTCACGGCGCCCTCCCTGTCTTCCTTGAAACGCGAGGGCCAGATGACCGCCGTCTCCGAAGCCATGCCATCGTCGGCCGCCATGCGGGCCAGGGAAGCGACGGTCCGACGCTTCGCGCTCACCGATACGATTTTCCGGACGGCGACACGCTTTTCCGCCATCCTCGTCCTGCTCATCCTCGGCGGCGTGGCGATTTCGCTGTTTGCCGGCTCGTGGGAAGCGCTGTCGAAATTCGGGTTCTCCTTCCTGACGACCGAATCGTGGAACCCGGTCACCGAGAATTTCGGAGCGCTGGCCCCGATCTACGGAACCATCGTCACCGCCGCCATCGCCATCCTGATCGCCGTTCCCATCGGCATCGGCATCGCCATCTTCCTTACCGAACTCTGCCCGCGGCCACTCCGGCGCCCCATCGGCATCGCCGTCGAGCTGCTTGCCGGCATACCCTCCATCATCTACGGCATCTGGGGCCTGTTCGTGTTCGCGCCGTTCCTGCAGACGACGGTGCAGCCCTTCATCATCAAGCTTTTCCACGACGTGCCGGGACTCTCCAGCCTGTTTGCCGGCCCGCCCTACGGCATCGGCCTTCTGACCTCGGCGCTGATCCTTGCCATCATGGTCCTGCCCTTCATCACCTCGATCACCAAGGATGTCTTCGACACGGTGCCGGCGGTGCTGAAGGAATCGGCCTACGGCATCGGCTGCACGACCTGGGAGGTCACGCGCCGCGTCGTCATCCCCTATACCCGCGTCGGCATCATGGGCGGCGTCATGCTCGGCCTCGGCCGCGCGCTCGGCGAAACCATGGCGGTAACCTTCGTCATCGGCAACGCCCACCGCATCAGCGCCTCGCTGTTCGCGCCCGGCACGACGATCTCGGCGACCATCGCCAACGAGTTCACCGAAGCCGACGGCGATCTCTATACGTCTTCGCTGGTGGCGCTCGGCCTGATCCTGTTCGTCATCACTTTCCTGATCCTTGCCCTTGCGCGCTACATGCTGCTGCGCATGGACAGCCGCACGGGAGCCTGACCGATGTCGACGGCCACATCGCTTCACAATCGACGCAAGCGCAGGAATGCCGTGATGATGACGCTATGCGTCACGGCGGCGGGCATCGGCCTGGCCTGGCTGGCGCTCATCCTCGGCGCACTGCTCTATAAGGGCCTGTCGGGTGTTTCGCTCTCTGTGTTCACCGAAATGACACCGCCGCCCGGCGATGCCGGCGGCCTGCTCAATGCCATCTACGGCAGTATCATGATGACAGTCATCGCCGTCATCGTCGGCACGCCGATCGGTGTCCTCGCTGGGACCTACATGGCCGAATATGGCCGCTTCTCGCGCCTCACCACCGTCGTGCGCTTCATCAACGACATCCTCCTGTCGGCACCCTCGATCATCGTCGGCCTGTTCGTCTACGAGCTGCTGGTGCGGCCGATGGGACATTTCTCGGCGATCGCCGGTGCCGTCGCGCTGGCCATCCTGGTCATCCCGGTCGTCGTGCGCACCACCGAGGACATGCTCAACCTCGTGCCGAACGCCCTGCGCGAGGCCGGCGCCGCGATCGGCGCGCCGCGCTGGGTGGTCATCCGCTCGGTCGCCTACCGTGCGGCGCTGTCGGGCATCGTCACCGGCATATTGCTGGCCATCGCCCGCATTTCCGGCGAGACGGCGCCGCTGCTCTTCACGGCGCTCAACAACCAGTTCTGGTCGAGTAATCTCAATGCGCCGATGGCCAGCCTGCCCGTCACCATCTTCCAGTTCGCTCTCAGCCCCTACGAGGAATGGCAGCAGCTGGCGTGGACCGGCGCACTCATAATCACCCTTACGGTTCTCGGGCTGAGCATCTTCGCCCGCAGCCTTACCGGACGCAGAGAGGACAGATGAAACCGATGTTGTCCACCGAATTGAACACGCCCGAAGTCGCGGTCGAGAAAGCCAAGATCGAGGTCAAGAATCTCAATTTCTACTATGGCCAGTCGAAGGCGCTGAAGGATATCAGCCTGTCGCTGCCCGAGCGCAGCGTCACCGCCTTCATCGGGCCTTCGGGCTGCGGGAAGTCGACGCTGCTGCGCGTCTTCAACCGCATCTACGAGCTCTACCCGAGGCAGAGCGCCGAGGGCCAGGTGCTGCTCGACGGCCAGAATATCCTCGACCGCTCGCAGGACCTCAACCTGCTCAGGACCAAGATCGGCATGGTGTTCCAGAAGCCGACGCCGTTCCCGATGTCGATCTACGAGAACATCGCCTTCGGCGTCAGGCTCTATGAGAAGCTCAGCAAGGCGGAGATGGACGGCCGTGTCGAGCAGGCGCTGAAGCGCGCGGCACTGTGGAGCGAGGTCAAGGACAAGCTCAACGCCAGCGGCCTCAGCCTTTCGGGCGGCCAGCAGCAGCGCCTCTGCATCGCCCGCACGGTGGCGGTGAAGCCGGAGGTCATCCTGCTCGACGAGCCTGCCTCGGCGCTCGATCCGCTGTCGACCGCCAAGATCGAGGAGCTGATCGATGAGCTGCAGGCCGACTATACGATCGTCATCGTCACCCACAACATGCAGCAGGCGGCGCGCGTGTCGAAGCAGACCGCGTTCATGTATCTGGGCGAGTTGGTCGAGTTCGACCGCACCGAGAAGATCTTCACATCGCCCCGCGAGAAGCGCACGCAGGACTATATCACCGGCCGCTTCGGCTGATCCCAGGCATACGAGGACCAAGATCATGGCCGAACACACAGTCGCAGCCTTTGACGAAGATCTCGGACAGATCAGCAGGCTGATCCGCGACATGGGCGATCTCGCCTCATCGATGGTCGGCGGCGCCACCAAGGCGCTCCTGAATTCCGACAACGCGCTCGCCCAGCGCGTCGTCTCCGACGACGCCATCATGGACGCGCGCCAGCGCGAACTCGACGACCGCGCCATCACCCTGATCGCCAAGCGGCAGCCCATGGCGGACGATCTGCGCCATGTCGTCGGCTCGATCCGCATGGCGGGCGATCTCGAACGCATCGGCGATCTCGCCAAGAACATCGCCAAGCGCGTCGGCACCGTCGGCCTTGCCGCCACGCCGCGCGACCTGTCGCACTCCATCGACGCCATGGCGCAGCTTGTGCTGATCCAGGTGCAAGGCGTGATCGAGGAGTATGCGGCGCGCGATGCCGCGGCACTTGCGAAGCTGCGCGCCGACGATGAACGCATCGACGTCAAATACACGTCGGTCTTCCGCGAGCTGCTGACCTACATGATGGAGGATCCGCGCAACATCACCGCCTGCACGCATCTTTTGTTCTGCGCCAAGAATCTCGAGCGCATCGGCGATCACGTGACCAACATTGCCGAAAATGCCTATTATGTGCTGACCGGCACGCAATTGCCCGCCAATCGCCCGAAGCAGGACGAGACGGCGATGTCGGCGCCAGCGGCTTGACGGCAGGGGTGACCAGTCGATGATCGCGCCACGCATCATGGTGGTGGAGGACGAGGAGCCGCTGGGTGTGCTGCTCCGTTACAATCTGGAATCGGAGGGTTATCAGGTAGAGGTGGTGACGCGCGGCGACGAAGCCGAGATCCGCTTGCAGGAGAATGTCCCTGACCTTCTTGTGCTCGACTGGATGGTGCCGGCGGTGTCCGGCATCGAGCTCTGCCGCCGTCTCCGGATGCGGCCCGAGACCGAGCGGCTGCCGATCATCATGCTGACGGCGCGCGGCGAGGAAAGCGACCGGGTGCGCGGTCTCTCCACCGGCGCCGACGACTATCTGGTCAAGCCGTTCTCAACGCCGGAATTCATGGCACGCGTCAAGGCGCTGCTGCGCCGCGCCAAGCCCGAAGTTCTGTCCAGCGTGCTCAAGGTCGGCGACATCGTGCTCGACCGTGAATCGCACCGGGTCTACCGCAAGAAAAGCGAGATCCGGCTCGGGCCGACCGAGTTCCGCCTGCTCGAATTCATGATGCGACATCCCGGCCGCGTGTTCTCGCGCAGCCAACTGCTCGACAATGTCTGGGGCGAAACGATCTATATCGACGAGCGCACCGTGGACGTGCATGTCGGCCGGCTGCGCAAGGCGGTCAACAATGGCCGCATGCCTGACGTGATCCGCACCATTCGGGGCGCGGGGTATGCGATTCGCGAAGACTAGGGATATGTCACGCAACGTTCTCGCCCACGCCTGATTTCGCCTGTGCCCCCGGCGCGAAAATCTCCTGGTCGACGAAGGTCAGCGCGCGCATGGCGCAGCCCTCGCGGATCAGTGGCAGTTCGTTCGGCTCGGTGTCGAAGGAAATCGATTTCGAGTGCTGGCCGCCGGCGGTCTGGGCAATGGCCTCGCGCAGAGCCGGCTCGATCAGGTCGAAGGCGGCGGCGCTGACGCCGACCATGGCGACCGGCGCCGGATCGATCAGCGCGAACAGGCTGCCAAGGCCGTAACCCAGCGCCTCGCCGGCCTTGCGGTAGGCTTCGCGCTCCGGCCCGTCCTTTTCGCGCGCCGAGGCCGCCAGGGTGCGCATGTCGGCGTCGCTGACGTCGACGGGCTCGGTGTCCTCGCCAAGCTGCCTCGCGTTGCGCCAGATGGCATAGTTGCCGGCATAGGCCTCGACGCAGCCGCGCCGCCCGCAGCGGCAGAGCGCCCCGCCGGGGCGATGGATCATGTGGCCGAACTCGCCTCCGGATGAATGGGTGCCGGTGAACAGTTCACCCTTCAGCACCAAGCCCATGCCGATGCCGTGCGACAAAAGGATGGCGATGAAGTCGTCGCGGTAGCGCTGGGGATCGCGCCAGCGCAGCGCCACCGCCATCATGTTGCAATCGTTCTCCATGGTGGCGGGAATGCCGAACTCGGCCTCCAGTATGTCGGCGAAGGCGATGTCGGTCTGCGGCGTGATCGGCGACCACAGCATGGTGCGCGCATCCGTGTCGGTGATGCCCTGGATCGCCAGCGCGATACGGGCGATGCTGCCGACGTCGAGGTCGGGATCCTCGAACCGCCGCCTGACGATGACCACGCATTCGCCGATCAGCGCCTCGCGCGACAGGGTGAGCGTGTCCAGCCGGCGCTGCTCTTCAGATATCACCTGGCCGGCATAGTCGATGACGGCGACGGAGAGAAAATTCAGCGACAGCACCACGGTCATCACCGCCGCGGCTTCAGGGTTGAGGCTGAGGCCGACCTGCGGCCGGCCGCGTTTCAGCGCACCGGCCTCGCTCGGCTTGCTCTGCGCCAGGATGCCTTCGCCAATCAGGTCGGAGGAGATCGCCGATATGGTGGAATGGCTGAGCCCGGTGGTCGCGGCAATCTCGGTGCGCGAGGGCTGCCCGGCACGGCGCACGGCCGCGATCACCATCGCCCGGTTGCGTCGGCGCAAATCGTCGTGGCGGATTCCGACCGACATGTTTCTCGCATCCTCCCCGTCGCCGCGTTCTCTCCCCAGGATCCCGACGACCGTCAAATACTGGCAGAACCGGCCTTGGCTGTCATTATTTATTCCGGAGCTCGAAAAAAATTCACGAGGACATCAAAATACATCAGAATCGACGTTGACAGCGTTCCGACGATGGACCAGTGTTTTTTCGAGGCTCGAAAAAATAGAGCCTTTGTGCCGGCCTACGGGCCTGTTTGGTCGCGCCATACGCGGCGCAGGGAGGATTAAGATGAAGAGATTCACAGCCGCCATCCTGGCGGGTGTCGCCATGTCGCTGACGCTCGCGTCGGTCGCGCAGGCGAAGGACAAGGTCATCGGCGTTTCCTGGTCGAACTTCCAGGAAGAGCGCTGGAAGACCGACGAGGCCGCCATGAAGAAGGCGATCGAAGCCGCCGGCGACAAGTATATTTCCGCCGACGCCCAGTCCAATCCCGGCAAGCAGCTCACCGACGTCGAGAGCCTGATCTCCCAGGGCGCCAATTCGCTGATCATCCTGGCGCAGGACGCCTCCGCCATCGGCCCGGCGGTGCAGAAGGCGCTCGACGAAGGCATTCCGGTCGTCGGCTATGACCGCCTGATCGAGAACAAGGACGTCTTCTATCTGACCTTCGACAACAAGGAAGTCGGCCGCATGCAGGCCCGCGAAGTGTTCAAGGTGAAGCCGGAAGGCAACTACGTCTTCATCAAGGGCTCGGGTGCCGATCCGAATGCCGATTTCCTGTTCTCGGGCTCCATGGAAGTGCTCAAGGACGCCATCGACAGCGGCAAGATCAAGAATGTCGGCGAAGCCTATACGGATGGCTGGCTGCCGGCCAATGCGCAGAAGAACATGGAGCAGTTCCTGACCGCCAACGACAACAAGGTCGACGCGGTCGTCGCGGCCAATGACGGCACTGCCGGCGGCGTCGTCGCGGCGCTGACGGCTCAAGGCCTGGCCGGTACCGTTCCGGTCTCGGGCCAGGACGGCGACCACGCGGCGCTGAACCGCATCGCGCTCGGCACGCAGACCGTGTCGGTGTGGAAGGACGCGCGTGAACTCGGCAAGAATGCCGCCGAGATCGCCTCGCAGCTGGCCGACGGCAAGAAGATGACCGATATCGCCGGCGTCAAGGACTTCACAACGCCCGGTGGGAACACCGTCAAATCGCTGTTCCTGACCCCGGTTGCGATCACCAAGGACAATCTCAACGTCGTCATCGACGCCGGCTGGATCAAGAAAGACGAGGTCTGTGCCGGCGTCGCGGCGGGCAGCGTAGCGGCCTGCAACTGATCTTCCATTTCATGCGATGAACGCCGCGGCTGCCAAGCCGCGGCGTTTTTTCAAGAAAATTTGTTTTTCCGCCCCGGGCGGGTAACTTCTAGGCTGGCTTCCGGCATCCCGCATCGGACGGGCAGGCCGGTGGGAGAAAATCATGACCGATACGACGTCCAACCCGCAGGCCGACACCGCGCGTGCGTCGGAACTCGGCGCCGTCGCCCGGTTCCTTAAGGCGACCGAGATCGACACGCGCATGCTCGGCATGATCGGCGCGCTGCTGCTGATCTGGATCGGGTTGCATGTCTTGTCCAGCCTGCGTCTCGGCGTCAATCCGCTCGATTTCGACAGCCGTACCTTTCTCACGCCGCGCAATCTGTGGAACCTGTCGGTGCAGACCTCGGCCGTCGCCATCATGGCCTGCGGCATGGTGCTGGTCATCGTCATGCGCAATATCGATCTGTCCGTCGGTTCCGCCGAAGGGTTGATCGGCATGGTCATGGGCTTCGCCCAGGTGCATTTCCTAGTGCGCTTCGTCGGGCTTGAGCTTGGCAACCCATGGATCTGGGTGCTGGCGCTGGTCATCGGCCTGGTGCTCGGTCTGTTGATCGGCGCCTTCCAGGGCTTTGTCATCGCCTATCTCGAAGTGCCGGCCTTTATCGTGACGCTGGGCGGGCTTCTGGTCTGGCGCGGTGCGGCATGGTGGGTTACCAGCGGCCAGACGGTGGCGCCGCTCAACGCGACGTTCCAGCTGATGGGCGGCGGCCCGGCCGGATCGATCGGCGCGACCTGGAGCTGGGTGGTCGGTATCGCCGCCTGCCTTGCGGTGGTGCTTGCGCTGTTCAACGGGCGGGTACAGCGCAAGCGCTTCCGTTTCCCGCTGCGTCCGATCTGGGCCGAGACGCTGATCGGCGTGGTGACCTGCGCCGTCATCATGGGCGCGGTTTGGCTGGCCAATTCCTATCCGTGGCCAGTCGGCATCGTGAACAGATATGCAGCCGCCAACAACATAACCGTGCCCGAGGGCGGCCTGTTCATCGCCCACGGCATCGCCATACCGGTGCTGATGGCCATCGCCGTCGGGCTGGTCATGACCTTCATCACCAAACGCACCCGTTTCGGCCGCTATGTCTTTGCCATCGGCGGCAATCCGGAAGCAGCCAACCTCGCCGGCATCAACACGCGCTGGATCACGATGAAAGTGTTCATGATCATGGGCGTGCTGGCCACGATCGCCGCCGCGATCTCGTCAGCCCGGCAGAACTCGGCCACCAACGTGCTCGGAACGCTCGATGAATTGCTGGTGATCGCGGCGGCCGTCATCGGCGGCACATCGCTCGCCGGCGGTTCGGGAACTATCATCGGCGCCATGCTGGGCGCGCTTTTGATGCAGTCGCTGCAATCCGGCATGGTGCTGCTTGGCGTCGACTCGCCGCTGCAGAGCATCGTCGTCGGCGCCGTGCTGGTCATCGCGGTGTGGCTCGACACCGTCTATCGCAAACGCGTTTGAGGGAGGAGGACAATCATGGCTGACAGGATCGCTCCCGCCGGCAACCCGCTGGTCGACATGCGCAACATCTCAATCGCGTTCGGCGGCATTCGCGCCGTCGACGATGCCTCGATCGATCTTTTCCCCGGCGAGGTCGTGGCCCTGCTCGGCCATAACGGCGCCGGCAAGTCGACACTGATCAAGATCCTGTCGGGCGCCTACAAGCGTGACGCGGGCCAAATCTTCGTCAACGGCGAAGAGGCTTCGATCTCCAACCCGCGCGATGCCAAGAAATACGGCATCGAGACGATCTACCAGACCCTAGCGCTCGCCGACAATGTCGACGCCGCCGCCAACCTGTTCCTCGGCCGCGAGCTGAGGACCGCCTGGGGCACGCTCGATGATGTCGCCATGGAGGCCGAGGCGCGCAAGGTGATGGGCAGGCTCAATCCCCGCTTCCAGCGCTTCAAGGAGCCGGTGATCAAGCTGTCGGGCGGACAGCGGCAGTCGGTGGCGATCGCACGCGCGATCCTGTTCAACGCCCGCATCCTGATCATGGACGAGCCGACGGCAGCACTTGGACCGCAGGAAACGGCCCAGGTCGGGGAACTGGTCAGGCAGCTCAAGTCCGACGGCATCGGCATCTTCCTGATCAGCCATGACATTCACGACGTATTCGAACTGGCCGACCGGGTGTGCGTCATGAAAAACGGCCAGGTCGTCGGCACTGCCCGCACCACCGATGTGACCCAGGACGAGGTGCTGGGCATGATCATCCTGGGCAAATGTCCGCCTGGCGCCATTCCCGGACCAGGCGCGTTGAAGATCGCTGCCTGAAGCCTGCTGGCCTGAGCCCGTTACCGATCTGCCGATCAGGTGATATGCCAGCCGGCGGGATGGCTTGGCCTTGCCATTGTGTTGACCGGGCGACTTGCCCATAAAGGGCTCACATGCTGATAGGCCGCATTATCCGTTGAAGAAGCTTTTTCCAATCGTCGCTTTCGTTGCCGTTGCGCTGATCAGCATGACAATGGCGGGGTTCGCCTATTTCGCGACGCAAGAGGCGGCTCGCATCAAGTTCGACGCGACCGCGGACGATGCGCTCAACCGTATCGAGAGCCGGATCGACCTGCAGCTGTCGCTGCTGCGCTCGTCGCAAGCCTTGTTCGACGCCCGCAATGGCGACATCTCGCAGAGCGAGTTCAAAGCGTTCTTCAATGCCCTCAATGTCGATACCAATTTCGCCGGCCTGCGCGGCATCGGCTTTCTCCGGCTGGTGAAAGCAGGCGACGAGGCGACGGTCGAGCGCGACATGCTGCATGACCAGGGCACCAGGCGTGCGATCTATCCGGACACCACCCAGCCATGGCGGACGCCCGTTGTGCTGTTCGAGCCGCTCGACCCGTCCAATAAGGCCAGCATCGGCTATGACATGTTCACCGAGCCCGTGCGGCGCGCGGCAATCGAGAAGGCAATGGCAGATGACCAGCAGCACGCGAGCGGGCTGGTGCAACTCGGCCAGGGCACGGGCGCGGCGCAGACCTTCACCGGCTTTCTCGTGTTCGTGCGGCTCAACGTCGAGACCGCACCTGATGCCATAAACGCATCGCGGTCCTCGACGGTAGGCTTTCTCTACGCGGCCTTCCGGGCCAGGGAGCTGTTCCAGATCGCGCTCAGCCGCGCGCCGCTGCTGCCGGTCAACACCGAAATCTACGATGGCGGGGTCGATCCGGATCATCTGCTGTTCCGGTCGGAGACACCGCCCGTCTCGGGCTTTGGCGACAGGCTGCTGGTCACCCGCAAGATCAGCGTGGCGGGCCGGCCGTGGACCGTGCAGTTCAGGCCGACAAGCGCCTTCTCGCAGCCATCGTCGCGGGCCATCCCGGTCATGCTCGGCCTGTTCGGGCTGCTGCTGGCTGGCGCCATCGCGCTCGTCGCGCGCTATCAGGAGCGAGCCTACGAGGCAGCGTCGCTGCTGCATGAGACGACGGAAAAGAGCCTGCTCGAAAAGGATTTGATGCTGCAGGAGATGAAGCATCGCATCAAGAATTCGATCACGCGAGTGCTGGCGATCGCGCGCCAGACCGCGTCACGTGCCAGCGACGTCAATGAGTTCTCGGCATCTTTCTCGGCCCGGCTGCAGGCAATGGCCGCGTCCCAGGACATGCTGACGCGCTCGCGCTGGCAGAAGGCGGATCTCGGCGATCTCCTGCGCATCGAGCTTGGCCAAGTGTTCGGAAAGGAGCTGCCGGAAGAGCTTTTGTCCGGGCCGGAGGTGCTGCTTGACGAAACCACGACGCAGGCACTGGGCCTCACCTTCCACGAACTGGCAACGAATGCGCTGAAATATGGCGAGGCCGGCAATACGGTCGGCGCCCTCAGGATCGAATGGTCGGTCGAAGGGCGCGGGCGTGGCCGGGTCTTGGCTCTGAGCTGGCAGGAAACCGGGCAGAAGAAGGTCGACGCCCCGGCCACGACCGGCTTCGGCACCAAATTGATCGACCTCAATGTCACGCGTGAGCTGCGTGGCACGATCCACCGCGATTATCGCGATGACGGATTGAATGTGGAAATCAGGATTCCGCTGCCGGCGTGAATGCCATCGGGCCTTGGCGGAATCGCTCGAGGCTTCACGCGGCGGCCAATAAATTGCCTCACCGCTGCCGGGTTCGCGAATGAGCCCGACAGCGCGCGATTCAAGTTGCTCGGAGCGGTTCAGCGTCTGATAGATCGCCGATCCGCTCCTTGCTCGCAATTCCGGCGGGAAAACCGCTCCGCGCTTTTCCCGCCGGAATTACCTTAGTTGCAGCGAGCCGTGTAGATGCGACCCCGATGATCGCGATACTGGCAGTATCCATTGCGCAGGTTGCGGACCAGCAGGCCGGAGCCGGCACCGACGGCCGCGCCGATCAGCGCGCCCTTGCCGCCGCCGACCAAGCCGCCCACGCCGGCGCCGATCAAGCCACCGCCGACGACATCCTGCTCGGTCGAGGTACAGCCGCTGACGGCGACCACGGCAGCCATGGCAATAAGAATTTTCCGCATAGGGTCACTCCTCACTTCGTGTCCTCACTTTAATAAGCTCCAGCCGTCACTTAGCATGAAAAAACGACCTTTGCTGCTCCAATTTATTGTTGGTGAAGAGAGTCTTTTTCTGGGCGCAGCTTTCCGATGCCTCGGCCGCCGAAAAACCCGAGCGATGTGCGCGCGCGAACGTGGGGGCGGGATCAGGCCAGCTGGGACAGGGCGATCAGGACAATTGCCGCGGCCAACGCCGGAGCGACGATGGGCAGCAGGATGCCATGAGCAACCGGCGATGCCGTGGATGTCTCGGGATCCTGGAATTCGCCCATCGAAATGCGAGCGGCCTGCTCGAGTCTGTTGATATCGGCGACCGTCAAGGCGCTCCTCCCCACTATGCTGCGGCAAAGCCCTCGAAAGCATGCTCGTCGGCTCGGCAGTTCCATCGGTATCTGGCAAAAACAGCATCTGCTTCTATGGTGAACAGCCGGTTAAAAAATGGCGGTCGCCTACTCCGTCTCGAAATTGCCGTGCGGAACAACGAGATGGTATTCGAGGCGACCATCCGCGATCTCGAGGCGCGCCGTTCCGTTCAGGGAAGAGGGCACTACGCGTTCCAGTGCGACGCTGCCGAAGCGCTTTTTGCCCTCTTGGTTGCTGTCGGTTCCTATGGTTTCGGCCCAGGTCAGCGACAGGGCAATGCCGCCATCGGCGGCGGTGTCGAGGACGGCGGTCACTTCGACGAAGCCCTCCGGCCGCGACAGGGCGCCATAGCTGACCGAGTTGACGGCCAGTTCATGCATCGCAAGGCCGATATGCAGCGCGGCGTTGGGGTTGAGGTAAGGATTTGCGCCCCGGAAGCGAAGGCTGTGCGACGCGTCCGTCCCGTAGCGGCCAACCTGACCGGCGACGAGTTCGCGAAGGGCAGCACCGCGCCAGTTGGAGGAGGTTACCAAATCCTGGGAGGAGGCCAGCGACTGGAGCCGGCCGCGAAAGCGGGTCAGGAAATCGCCGATGCTGTCGGAATAGCGTCCCGTCTGGGTGGCGATGCTCTGGATGATTGCCAGCAAATTCTTCGAGCGGTGCGTGACTTCGCGCAACAGCGTCGTCAGCGTCTGTTCGCGGCGTCGCTGCTCGGTCGTCTCGACCATGGTGGTGACGACACCTTGCACGTCGCCGGCCTCGCCATGGTCGGCGTCGATCCAGACCTGAAACCAGCGCATGCCGTCCTCCATCGGGACGCCGATCTCGAGGCGCTGCGGATCGCCGCTTGCGACGACGTTGCGCTTGGCAGCGCCAATGCGGTCGGCCTGTGCCGGCGGCAGGATGCCGTCGCCCTCGCTGCTGTCGGCGGCCCAGGGCGCACGCATGTTCCGCGCCCAGACGGTTTTCATGTCGCGGTCCTGGTAGAGGACGGAAATGCCGGCATTGTGCAGTGCGTGGAGAAGCGCCCGGCCAAGTTGCATGCCGCTTTCGGCGGGATGCAGGGCGATGACCTCGTCGCCCCGCTCGTTCTTCTTGGTATCTCGAGCCCTGGAACGCATCCGACCTGTTCACCCAACTCAGGCTGAACGGCTCACCGTCCAATGGGTTCCAAGGCAGGTTTTACGGGAACCAGACGCCCAAAAGCGGTCCGCCGGGCGGCGTCCTTGTGGGACACCACCCGGCGGTGGCTGGAAACCGTTTGAGGGGTGCGGCTTCCAGTGTTCGCCTGATAACTCTCAGGCCCGTCTGAACAGGCCGGCGAGAAGCGAAATGATGAGGAAAGCGAGAAAGATGAAGAACAATATCTGCGCTATCCCGGCAGATGTACCGGCAATTCCGCCGAAACCAAGCGCGCCGGCGATGATTGCCACGACAAGAAATACGAGCGCCCAGTAAAGCATGGTTCCATCTCCTTCCAACTATGTGAGAAAAACGTGGGTGGATGCGGTTTGTTCCACTTTTTGCCGAAAAAGACGATCCCCCCGCGCACCATCGTGGCGCGCAAAAGCAAGGCGCGGCCAGCGGAACCTTCCGGCTGGTCGCGCCCTGCTTTTGCGCGCGTTTGCGACTTCAGTTGCGCATGGCTATGCGGCTGCTTTCGCCTGCCGGTCGAAGAACAGAGCCTGGCTGATCAACGCCTTGACCATGTCCGGGTTGAACGGCTTCGTCACCAGGAAAGCCGGTTCGGGCCGCTCGCCGGTCAGGAGACGCTCGGGAAAGGCGGTGATGAAGATCACCGGCACGGAAGTCGACGACAGAATCTCGTTCACCGCCTCGATGCCCGAGCTGCCGTCGGCGAGTTGGATGTCCGCGAGCACCATCTTCGGCCGCGTCTTGCCGAACATCGTCACCGCTTCGGCATGGGTGCGGGCGGTGCCGACGACCCGATGGCCCAGGCTCTCGACCATCTCCTCTATATCCATGGCGATCAGCGGTTCATCCTCGATGATCAGCACGTCGGTCGCCACCTGGCGGGAAATCTCGTTGCTCGCCTGGGCAAGCAGTTCTGAGAATTCCTGTTCGCCGACGCCAAGAATTTCGGCCGCCTCATCCTCGCTGAAACCCTCGACGGCCACCAGAAGGAAGGCCTGGCGGGGAAGCGGCGCGATCGCATTGAGATTGGCCGCAGCGCGCTGTTCCCATGCCGATTGCGCCTGTTCTTGTGGAACGCGGATGGCGACGGACGTGAACAGTTTGGCGAAGACCTTGTACAGCGCGATTCGCTCGCTGGATGCCTCGGGAAAAATGTCGACATCGGCGATGATGGCCTCGAGCATCGCGGCAACCAGCGCGTCGCCGCTCTCCTGCGATCCCGATACGGCACGCGAGAAGCGGCGCAGGAACGGCAGGTGCGGAGCGATGGTGGCGGATAAACTCATGACGGACGTCTCCCTCAGATGACGTGATTGACTAAAAATGCAGGTCAAGCCCATTGCAAGGCCCAACGACACAAACGCGGGCTTTCGCAAAAAGTTCCGGCCCCGGGAACTAATACGCCTGAACGGCGTTTGAATTGGGGATGGGCAACCAGACGAGGATGCCGCTTGTGTTGTGTTGAGTTATGTTGAGCGGCTATGGGGCTGGATTAAAGGGCGAAATGAAGGAAATGACGAAAGATGTCTTGACTGGCGCCTCAATCAGGCGCCGGAACGGCGTGGGCGACCCGCTCGGGCCGAATTCCGAAATCGGACGCAAACTCAAGCAGTATTACGACGAGCTGGTCTCCGACGATGTGCCGGATCGTTTCGCGCAGTTGCTCAGCCAACTGGAGCGGGCCGAGCCCGCACAGAAAAAGGACTGAGGCATGGCAACGGTCTCACAAGGCTTCAAGACCGATCTGCTTGGGGCAATACCGAGCTTGCGTGCCTTCGCAGTGTCACTGACGCAGAATGCCGACAAGGCCGACGACCTCGTGCAGGAAACGCTGGTCAAGGCCTGGGACAAGCATGAGAGCTTTCAGCCCGGTACCAACCTGAAGGCATGGCTCTTCACCATCCTGCGCAACGAGTTCTATTCGCAGATGCGCAAACGCGGCCGCGAGGTGCAGGACAGCGACGGCATCATGACAGCCAGGCTTGCGGTGCATCCCGCCCAGCACGGCCAGCTCGACCTCAAGGATTTCCGCGGTGCGCTCGAGCAGCTGCCCGAAGACCAGCGCGAGGCCATCATCCTCATCGGCGCCTCGGGCTTCTCTTACGAGGAGGCGGCCGAGATTTGCGGTTGCGCGGTCGGGACGATCAAGAGCCGCGTCAGCCGAGCCCGCACGCGCCTGCAGGAGATACTGAAAATCTCCGGCGAAGACGAGTACGGTCCCGATGCGATCTCAGCACAGGTCACGGGCACGGCGGCGCACTAAAGCGTCGCATCGAAACGGCTGACAGAATCGCCATCGCATCCGCTCTGACTCTTACGCGATGCGTCGTCGTCAGGCGGGCGGGACTCGTCCGCAGGCCCGGGCCACCGCTTCCACAAGATCTTCGCCCGAATAAGGTTTGCTGACCAGCCTTATCCCTGGAAAGGCAACCTTGATCTCGTCCGCATCCGAATAACCGGAGGCAAAGACGAAGGGCACGCCCGTTTCACGCAGGCGCGATGCAAAGTCGAAAGTCGGAGTGCCCCCCAGCATGAGGTCGACGATCGCCGCATCGAATTGGGTGGCAACCTGTCGGCCATCGATCTCGGCCAGGTCACGGACAAGCACCACGTCGTCGGCGCCGTGATCACGGCAAAGCTGCTCGACATCCATGGCGATGAGAAATTCATCTTCCAGGACAAGAATGCGCAATCCGTCAAGCAAAGGCGACACAGGCAATGGCTCCTTGAAACGCAGCGAGTCATGATCGCTATTTGACGCGCTGTCATTTAAAAAAGACATGCCACCGCAGCGGCTGAGCCCGCGGCTCTCGAGGAGCGGTCGAAATGTCAATCCAGAACGGCCTTGCTTCCTCCAGCCGCCGGTACGATTGCGAGAATTGCCCACTGCGGCCGCTGCCGGGTTTCCGCAAATTCGAGAGATCGGAACTGGCCTTCATCGACAAATTGAAGAAAGGCGAGCTCGCGGTCGACAAGGGCGCAACGGTGCTGGTGGAAGGACGCCGCAGCGCCCATCTCTACACGGTGCTGTCGGGCTGGGCTTTCCGTTACAAGCTGTTGTCGGATGGCCGCCGTCAAATCCTCAACTACGCCGTCCCTGGAGATCTCATCGGCTGCAAGGCGGCGTGATGGGCGAAATGCAGCATTCCGTCGAAGCCTTGTCGCCGATGCTGCTTTGCGTGTTCGAGCGGGAGTCCCTGCATGAGCTTTTCCGCAACCATCCGGGCCTGGCCTATGACATCACCTGGATCGCGTCGCGCGAGGAGCGGATGCTGAACGAGAACCTGCTCAGCGTCGGCCGCCGCAGCGCGATCGAGCGCACCGCCTATCTCATCGCCTTCATCGGCAGCCGGGCCAAGGCCGTTGGCCTCAATGGCGGGCGGTTCACCCGGATCGCGTTCACGCAGCAGCACATCGCCGATACCCTCGGCCTGTCTTTGGTCCATACCAACAAGACGATTCGCAAGCTGATGGATCGCAAGCTGATCGCTTGGCGCGAAGGCGGCTGCGAGATCATCGATCATGAAGGGTTGAAGCAGCTTGCCGGCTGGGAGGGGCAGGGCAAGGAACGGCGGCCGCTGATCTGACCGGATGCAGGAGGACCCGTTTTGAGCTAGGGTCCAGATCGATGGAACCAGGATGACCTCTATCCATTGGATTGAGCGTGATCTTTTCGGCAAACCGACACCCGCTTTGCGGGATCATGCCCGTTTATCCGAGGGGCTCGGAACCTTGAGACATGCAGCGCGTTGAAACCAGAGCAATCACAAGGAGTTAAGCAATGGCAGCTGCCGCAGGAAAGAACGCAGGCGAAGTGCGGGCGAACTCGGACCTCGAAGCCGATATCAGGCAGTTGAAGGCCGATATCGACAAGCTGACGAAGCAGCTGGCAAAGACAGGCGAGCATGGATATGGCACCGCCCGCCGTGCCGCTGCCGAAGGTGTCGAGCATCTGCGCGCCCAAGGCGAGGCAGCCTTTGATAGCCTGCGCAGCAACACCAGGGATATAGAGGCGCAGATAGCGGCAAGCGTGCGTGAGAAGCCGGTGACTTCATTGGCGATCGCCGCCGGCGTTGGCTTCCTGTTTGCGCTCCTGGCGCGCCGCTAGTCCCGCTCAAATGGGATTGCTGGCTTCCCTTGTCTCGGGCCTGGCTTCGGGCGAAACCGTTGCAGCCATGCGCCGCGCGCGCACGGCTGCAATTGTCTATGCGCTTGCCGCGCTCGCGGCGCTGTGCGGTCTCGGCTTCCTGATCGGGGCCGGCTATATATGGGCTGCGGACCGCTATGGGCCGCTCGCGGCGGCGTTGGGCTTCGGCGTCGGCTTTCTGATCGTCGCGGGCCTGATCTTGCTGATCTATCGCTTCTCGGCCGGCTCGCGCGCACGGCGCCGGGCAGAACGGCGCAAGGCGGACATGACGGCAATCGGGGTCACCGCCGCACTGGCCGCTCTGCCGGCGCTGCTCAAGGGAAAGGGCGGCCTCGGGGCCATTCTCGGTCCCGCCGTGGCGTTGGCGGCTTATGCCATCTACCGCGAGAACGTGAAACCAGGTCCCGGCGGGCCGGCTGGCGGCGATCCTGATTGAGGCTGACCGGATGAAGGCTAGGCCCGGATTAAAGCTGGGCCGGTCACTTGGAGAGATCCTCCAGCGGCATGGATATTTCGGCAAAGACGCCTTCCGGCCGGAACTCGTGCGCCACTTCGCTGGAGATGACCTTGGCCAGGCTGCGGCGGATCAGGATCGAGCCGAAACCGTGCCGCTCGGGCGGGGCAACCGCAGGACCGCCGCTTTCGCGCCAGGTCAAGACAAGGCGCCGGTCGCTTTTTCTGCCTTGTGTCTTCCAGCTCAGATCGACCTTGCCGGATGTTGCCGACAGCGACCCATATTGTAGGGCGTTGCTGGCCAGTTCGTGCAAGATCAGGCCCAGCCCCACTGCCTGGTCTGGCGACAGCAACAGATCGGGACCGGTGATCGTCATGCGCAGTTGCTCGGCGGTGTCGAAGGGCCTCACCTCGATCTGGACGAGTTCATGGATGCCGATGCCGCGCCATTCCCGGTCGGACAGCAGATTATGGGCAATGCCGAGTGCCTGGAGCCGGGCGCCGAAGGCTTCCAGGAAAGCGCTCGGCTGCCGGGCATGGCGCACGGTCTGCGTCGCCAGCGCCTGAACGGTCGCCAGCGTGTTCTTGACGCGATGATTGAGTTCGCGAAGCAGCAGCCTTTGCCTTTCCTCCCCAAGCTTGCGTTCGGATATGTCGTAATTGACCCCGAAGATCAGCGTCGGCTTGCCGTCGCCATCGCGCTCGATGACGCGGCCGCGCGTCGCCAGCCAGCGGGGTGGATGGAAGCCTTTCACGCGGTACTCGCCGAAATAGTCGTCGCCGCCGGCCAAGGCGTCGCGGAAGCGGGTTTCGGTTTGATAGACGTCGCGTGGATCTATTGCCATCAGGATGTCGCGCGCCCGCAACCGGTTCGATCGCGGCAGATTGAACAATTCCGGCAGCAAACCATCGCATTCGATCATGTCGGTGCGGATGTCCCAGGCCCAGCTGGCAAGCGATGCCGCGTCGAGCGCTATGGCGCGCCGTTTTTCTTCGCGAACCAGCGCCGCCTCGGCGATGGCGCCGCTGCGCGTCGCATCCTTCAGCGTGAACAGGCTGGCGGCTAGGCCGGCCAGCGCCTTCAACTGGTCGAGCCTGACGCGCGATGGAAAGGGACGGGGCTTGCGGTCGAAAACGCAGAGCGTTCCGATCCTGGCGCCGGCGACGGTCACCGGCGCGCCCGCAAAGAAGCGGATGTGATGCTTGCCCGTGACCAGTGAGTTGGCTTTAAAACGCGGATCCAAGGTCGCGTCGGGTATCACCATCAGTTCGCCGCCCGCGGCAATCGCATGGGCGGAGAAGGAGATGTCGGTTGCGGTCTCGATCTCGTCCAGGCCGACACGCGACTTGAACCATTGCCGCTCGACGTCGACGAGCGTAACCAGCGCGATCGGTGCGCGCATGGCGGCCGCGGCAAGGCGGCTGACGCCGTCGAAGTCGGCGTCAGCCTTCGTATCCAGCGCCTGCAAGCCGTGCAGCACGGCCAGCCGGCCGGCGTCGTTGACGACGTGCAATACTTCGGCCGGCAGGCTCGACGCCGTTTTCGCCGTCTTGTTCACCAGCGTCCCCAACGCCTCTTCGCGAGCCCTCCGACTTCGCCTTCCCGACTTGCCGGCGAAGGGCTTGGCCAAACGCGGAACCTTCGTAGCAAGGAACCGTTACCCGAAGATGTTTTGCCAGAGACGCTCAACGCGTCCACATCGCATCGAGGCCGGCTATGCCCAAGACCATTCCTGAAAACAAAGCGCGTCAGGGACACTGGGGCTGGCACGGCTTGCGGATCCTGATTGCGGGACTTCTCCTGGCCTTTGTCGTCTGGGGCATCGTCGAGATTTACGGCGAGTACACGAAATCGCCGACCACCGAACAAGGCAGCGCTCCGAGCGGCTAGTCGTCTGTTTCTCGTCGGCTGCCCCTGCATCAGGCCGCCTTTGCCCGCACGGCGTGTCGCGGCACCAGCACGTTCAAGGCGCCCGGGTGGATTTCGATGGTAATTTCGTCCTCGAGCTTGATAAGTTCACCGTCGAGGACGGCGCGGTATTTCCTGGCCGCCGACCGGATCCTCAGCACAGCCCGCTCTGTCTGATGGATTTCGACATGTTCATTGTCACGCCATTTGCCACGCGCGACGTTGAAGAAGAACTTGACCAGTTCGGCGCGCTGCCGCGCGACCGTGACATAAATGCCGAGCACGCCGCCCGCCGGATTGTCGGCAAAGGGCAGGTGACCCTCTCCAAACAGGTTGTTGGTGACGCCGACGCCGGTGGTTCGCGCCGTGATCTCGGCCTCGCCAATGGTCAGGGTGACCGTCATCGCCGGCGGATTCTTGATCGTCTGCCAAGCCGCTTTCGCGGATGCCCGCATCTTGCCCAGCCGGGAGCCGAACTCCATGTTCTGGCGTAGCTGCACCATCTTGGCGTGCATGCCGATCGAGAACTGATGCACGAAAGGCCGGCCATTGGCGGTGGCGATGTCCACCGCCATCACCTCGCCATCGGCGAAGGATCGCAAAGCCGCATCGAGCGTCTGCGGGATGCCGAGCCCGCGCGCGAAGAGGTTCATGGTGCCTGCGGGCAATATGGCCAGCGCCTTTTTCTTGCCCATCAGCCGCGCCGCCGCCGCCGATATCGTGCCATCGCCGCCGCCGGCGAGAACCACGTCGATGCCGCGACGCGAAGCCGCGTTGTCCAATGCCGGCACGATGTCCTTGCCGGCAACCACGTCGATATCGATGGAATGGCCTGCTGCCTCCAGCAGGTCGCGCATGCGATCGCGAAAGCCATCCAGGTCGAGGGTGCGCAAGGTGCCACCGTCCCGGTTCAGCACCGCCGCAAACCGCATGTCCCCTCCGTGTTCTCAAAAAAACTCCGAGCCGGAGAAGCTCCAGCCGTCGGCTGAACGGCGCAAGTGGCAAAAAGGTTCCGGATGATGCGGCGAATTTCCCTTTGCAGCACGCAAGTTGCGGGCCGCGTGTGCGGAGAATATGCGTCCTGGCTTTTGTCGGAACAATGGGCGCAGTCACGACGTTGTGATCAGGCGAATGCCGCGTTCGCCCGTCGCCGGTGACGGCGGAGGCCGGTGCGGCATGCATGAAATCAGGCACGAGGAGACACCATCATGATCCGCAATCTTCTAGCCACGACTGCTCTTGCCATGTTCGTGGCGACGGGCGCGCATGCGCAGACAACTCCGACACCGGCTGCGCCTGGCGCGGAGCAACCCGCCGCTCCTGTGGTGCACGCCGAGGGCAGCATCGCCACCAACATCATCGGTGAATCGGTTTATAACGGCACCGGCGACAATGCCGAGAATATCGGCAAAGTAACCGACATCGTCTTCGACAAGGACGGTCAGGCCAAATCCATAGTCATCGGCGTCGGGGGCTTTCTGGGCGTCGGGACGAAGAATGTCGCGTTCGATTACGACAAGCTGCAGTGGGCCGAGAAAAACGGCGACCGCTGGCTGGTCGCCCAGACGACCAAGGACCAGTTGACGGCGCAGCCGGAGTTCGACACCAAGCCCTATGCTCCGGCACCGGCCGCATCGACAGCCGCACAGGCGCCGTCCACATCCGCGCCGAGCGATACCGCCCAGGCGCCAGTCGACATGAACGCGGCTCCGGCGGAACCGGTGAAGCGCGCCGACGGCAATCTCGCCACCAATATCATCGGTGAGAGCGTCTATAACGGGACCGGCGACGATGCGCAGAACATCGGCAACGTCAACGACATCGTCCTGACCAAGGAAGGCAAGGCGCAATCACTGGTCATCGGCGTCGGCGGCTTCCTCGGCATCGGCGAGAAGAACGTCACGTATGATTTCGGCAAGGCCCAGTGGGCCGAGAAAAACGGCGACCGCTGGCTGGTGGCCCAAACCACCAAGGAAGAGCTGCAGGCATTGCCGGACTTCAACCGCAAGGCTTATGATCCGGCTCCGGTCACGACGGCATCCAACGCCCCTGCTGCGTCCACCCCGGCCGTCGCGCCGACAACCAATACGGCTCCGATGGACAAGACGGCGCAGGCCCCGTCCGCCTCGACGCCTGATGCGACCGCTCCCGACCAGACGAAGACCGCAGCGATCGACAAATCCAAACTGACCGAAATGCCTGTCGGCGAGGTCAGGGGCGACGATCTCAAGGGTACCACAGTCTATGGCGCCAACGACGTCAAGGTCGGCGAGATCGGCGATGTCGTGCTGACGCCCGACAACAAGACCGACGCGGTCATCGTGGATGTCGGCGGTTTCCTCGGCGTCGGCGAGAAGGAAGTCGCCGTCGGCATGGACAACCTGAAATTCATGACCGACAAGGACGGTAACAAATATCTCTACACGACCTTCACCAAGGAGCAGCTCGAGGCCCAGGCCGCCTATGACAAAGGCAGCTATGCGCAGAACCGCGAGCAGCAGCGGATGATCGTGAGATAGCAACAACGGCAGTAGGGCAGTAGGGCAGTAGGGCAGTAGGGATTCCCTATTCCCCTACTGCCCTACTTACATAGCCCACAACGCCATCCCTGGTCAGCTCCGCCAGCGCCAGCGACTGGTCGAGATGTTCGGCCCGCCAGGCAAGCAGCCGTTCGGCGAACTCGAGCCTGGTCGGGAGATAGGCGGGATCGGCGGCGAGATTGGCGAGCTCGGCGGGATCCTTCTCCAGGTCGAACAGCAAGGGCGGCAGGCCGCCGCCGAAATGCACATATTTGAATTTTTCCGTGCGGATCACGGCGAGATTGCACTGGCGCGAGGCATGGCCGAAATGCCGTTCGGCTTCGCCTTCCGCGATCGAACGAAAATCGAATTCCCAATGCGCGGCGTCGCGCCAGTCCGACGGCTCCTCGCCGACGATGAACGGCCGCAGCGAGTGACCGTCGAGATGCGGCGCCGGTTCGCCGCCCAGCAGGTCGAGCAAGGTCGGCAATATGTCCACCGCCTCGGTAAAGCGGTCGACGGCCACGCCTGCGGTGTGGCCGTGACGCGGGTCGCGGATGACCAGGGGGATATGATAGCTAGCGTCGAAGAAGCCGCCTTTGCCCAGCATGAAATGGTCGCCCATCATCTCGGCATGGTCGGAGGTAAGCACAACGATCGTGTCGTCCCACGCGCCCGCCGTCTTGACCGCCTGCCAGATACGGCCGAGCTGCGCATCGACTTCCGAGATCATGCCGTAATAGATCGCGCGGATGCGGCGGAAATCATCCTCGCTCCAATCATGTACGCTGCCTGCGGCGTCAGGTCGAAACTTGTGCTTTTTCTGCCTGCCGAAATCGTAGGCGAGATAGGGATGGCTGTCCGCCTCTTTCTGCCAGCCTGCCGCGCGGCGAAAGCCGGGGCCGGCGGCGGGGTCGTACATCGCGTCGTATGGTGCAGGCGCGATGAAGGGCGGATGTGGGCTGATGAAAGAGAGATGCGCGAACCAGGGCGCGGCATGCTCCTGTTCGCCCAGCCATCGGATGAATTCGCCGGCAAGAAAAGCCGTCGGCGTCTGCTCCTTCGAATAGACGGGCGGCGCAGTCGTCACGGAGCCGGCGTCGCCTGCCCCGTTCGCCGGTCGATGGATCGCGGGGGAGCCGGCGTCGGTATCGATGCCCTGCATTCCCAGCCATGACAGCCACTGCTTCTGATGCTCTGGCAGCAATTGGCGCACCGTGAAACCAGGAAGCACGCCTTCATAGCTTCGCAGCCGCGGATCAGCCGGAGCGAGCCGGCGCGGATCCAGCGATACGTCGGTGTAGCCGAACAGCGTCGGATCGTAGCCCAGCGCGCGCGCCGAAAGCGCTATATTGCCGTGACGGGCATCGAGCGGCGTGCCGTTGCGGCAAACCCGGTTATTCATCTGGTAGAGCCCGGTATAGAGGCAGGCACGGGCCGGCGAGCAGGGTGCCGCGCCGCCATAGTGCCGCTTGAACAATACGCCTTCCGCTGCCAATGCGTCGGCATTCGGCGTCTTCACCAGGGGATGGCCGGCCGCCGAAAGGCAATCGCCGCGCCATTGGTCGCAGGTGATCAGGAGAACGTTCGGACGCCTGCCTTTTCCGGTCACTGGCGATAATCCTTGGCTAATGTGCGAGCGTCGCTCATGGAACCGAAATCCCGCCCCGGCGCAAGCCTGGGCTGCTGGTGGATCGGTGAACAAACTGCTTTCGATTGTTCACTTCCAGAGTACAGTCCATCCCGTCTTTGTCGCCTTTGACGGGAACAGGCCGATGCTCATATTGGCGAGGACAGCGGCAAGGGCCGCAACAGAACAAGGGAGCAGCACTCATGCTCGATCAGATCAAGGGTTTGCATCACGTCACCTCGATGGCCAGCGATGCCCGCCAGAACAATGAGTTCTTCACTGGGAAGCTTGGCCTGCGCCGGGTCAAGAAAACGGTCAATTTCGACGCGCCCGACGTCTACCACCTCTACTATGCCGACGAGCTCGGCACGCCGGGTTCGGTGATGACCTATTTTCCGTTTCCCAATATCGGCAAGGGCCGTCACGGCGTCGGCGAAGTCGGCACCACCGCCTATTCGGTGCCGGAAGGCACGCTCGCCTATTGGGAAAGGCGCTTCGCCGAGGAAGGTATCGCCGGCCTGTCGCGCGAAGAGACCTTTGGCGAGAAGCGTCTGGCCTTCGCCGGACCGGACGGCGACGGTTTCGCGCTCGTCGAGGACAGGGCCGACACGCGCGCGCCATGGGCGAAGGGCGGCATCCCCGCCGACGAGGCGATCCGCGGCTTTCACTCCGTGTCGCTGCGCCTGAAGGATGGCGGCGCCACCGAGGAACTCTTGAAGTTCATGGGCTATGAGGAGCTCGACAAATCCGGCAATGTCAGGCGGCTGGCGATCAGGAACGGCAATGGCGCCGACGTCGTCGACATCGAATCGCTACCCGGTGCCGCCTTTGCCGATCTCGGCGCGGGCTCGGTCCATCACGTCGCTTTCGCCGTCGAGGATCGAGCCAGGCAGCTCGAAGTGCGCAAGGCGCTGATGGATACCGGCTACCAGGTGACGCCAGTGATCGACCGCGATTACTTCTGGGCGATCTATTTCCGCACGCCGGGCGGCGTTCTGTTCGAAGTCGCCACCAACGAGCCGGGCTTCGACCGCGACGAGGACACCGCCCATCTCGGTGAAGCTTTGAAGCTGCCGGCGCAGCATCAACACCTGCGGCCCTATCTCGAACAGCATCTGCAGAAGCTGGAAGACTGAGGGGCGGGTCATGAGCACAGACAGCTACATCCACAAGGTGCTGCCCGGTTCGCCGGGCGGTCCGCTGCTCTTCGTCTTCCATGGCACCGGAGGCGATGAGGGCCAGCTCGTCTCGCTGGGGCGCGATCTCGCGCCCCAGGCAACCATCATCTCGCCACGCGGCGATGTGTCTGAACAAGGCGCTGCGCGCTTTTTCCGTCGCACCGGCGAGGGCGTCTATGACATGCAGGACCTGGCGCGCGCGACTCGGAAGATGGCGGGCTTCGTCAAGGCGCAGATAGCAGCGGCGAAGCCGTCGGCGATACACGCTCTCGGCTACTCCAACGGCGCCAACATCCTGGCGTCGCTGCTGTTCGAAGCCCCTGACCTGTTCGACGCGGCGGTGCTGATGCACCCGCTGATCCCGTTCGAACCGGAGGTGAACGGCAGTCTTGCCGGGCGCCGCATTCTGGTGACCGCCGGCAGGCGGGATCCGATCTGTCCGCCGAACCTGACTTCGCGGCTCGAAGCCTATTTGCGCGCCGATGGCGCCGATGTCACAGTGGAGTGGCATGAAGGCGGGCACGAAGTGCGGCCGAACGAAATCGAGGCGGCGCGGCAGCTCCTTGCCGGCGTGGCCCAAGGAGTAAGTGATGCCTGACCAACGGCCGGAGATCGAACTCGAAGATCGTGGTTCCAAGGGCCGCTACGTGCTGCGTGGTCCGGGCGGCGCCGAGGCGGAGATGACCTTCACCAGGATCGGCGAGCACCAGATCATCATCGACCACACCGAAGTGCCCGACGCGTTTCGCGGCCAGGGTGCCGGGCTTCGGCTCGTCACCCGCGCCGTCGAGGACGCGCGCGCGGCGGGCAAGAAGATCATCCCGCTCTGTCCCTTCGCCAACGCCCAGTTCCGCCGCCATCCGGAGTGGGCCGACGTGCTGAAGGGGTAGGATCAGCCGGCGCTTTACCATTCGGGACCCGCGGGAGTAAAACAGTCTGATAGGCCAGCACGGCTTTGGCATTTGCACGCTCGGCCCATCTTGCCTAAGTAGATATGATATATCGCGGGCGGCGTGCGACACATCGAACCGAATGATCCCTTCATGACCGAAACCGATCTCGTTCCCGTCTTCGACGGCCATAACGACACGCTGCTCAGACTCTATCAGTCGAAAGACCCGGACGTCGAAAAGCTGTTCATGGAAGGGAAATCGGGCGGCCATATCGACCTGCCGCGCGCACGGGCCGGCGGGTTTGCCGGCGGCATGTTCGCGATCTTCCCGCCGCCTGTCGAGAGAGGCCGCCGCGGCGCTGTCCCGTCGACGCCCAGCGATGCCGAGCCTTTGCCGCCCGAACTCCCGCACAGCGATGCGCTGGCCTCGACGATTGCGATGGCCTCGATCCTGTTCAGGCTGGAACGGGCCGGAGCGCTGAGCGTCTGCCGCAATGCCGCAGATGTGCGCGGCGCCATGGCGCGCGACTCGATCGCTGCGGTATTCCATATCGAAGGGGTCGAGGCGATCGATCCGGAACTCACCATGCTCGACGTGCTGCATGCCGCCGGCTTGCGCTCGCTCGGCATCGTCTGGAGCCGCCCGAACGCTTTCGGCCATGGCGTGCCGTTCCGCTTTCCGTCCTCGCCCGATACCGGTCCCGGCTTGACCGATGCCGGCAAGGCGCTGGTCAAGGCCTGCAACCAACTCAGGATCATGATCGACCTGTCGCATCTCAACGAGAAGGGCTTTCGCGATGTCGCCGCGCTCAGCGATGCGCCGCTGGTCGCGACCCATTCCAACGTGCATGCGATCTGCGGCCACTCACGCAATCTCACCGACTGGCAGTTCGGCGCGATTCGCGAAACCGGCGGCATGGTCGGGCTGAACTTCGCCACCGGCTTCCTGCGCGAGGACGGAAAGATGAATGCCGATACCGGCCTCGACATCATGGTGCGCCACATCGATTCCCTGCTGCAGGCGCTGGGTGAGGATGGGGTTGGCCTCGGCTCCGATTTCGACGGAGCTATGATCCCGGCCGTCATTGGCGACGCCGCCGGCCTGCCGAAGCTCATCGATGCGCTCGCCGCACGCGGCTTCGGCCGCGCGCTGATCGAAAAGATCGCCTACCGAAACTGGCTGGCCATGCTGGAGAAAACCATAGGATAGGAAGTTCAGCCGAATCCCATGCGCTTCAGCCAGTCCTTGCCGACGCCGCGGTCGCGGATGATCGGCAGCGGGTTTTCCGAATCGAGCCGCGCGCAGATGCGGTAGACCTCAAGCGTCTCGGCGCTCATCTCGCCGCGCTTGTAGAAGAACATGGCGGCGGCATAGCGTGTGCGGCCCGACCATTTTTCGCCGAGTGGCGTGTTGACCAGTTCCCACTGTTCGGCCGCCTCTTCTTGCTGCTTGTCGGCTTCCTCGCCCATGGTCAGAAATCCGCCGGCGGATTGGCGGTGCGACGATCGAGCTTGATGAACGGCCGCGGCACCACCTTGGCCCGCTTCATCAGCTTTTGGTATTGCAGCTCGCGCATGGCGTAGATCTCGACCCAGAGGTCGTCGACGACAGTATCACCATATGGTCGCGCCAGCGAAGCGATGGCGATGTTGCGCTTGGCCATCGGCGACCACATGGCGGCGCTGACCAGCCCGACCTCCTGGCTTTTTCTGTGATAGACGATGGCGTGTTCGGCCGGGATGTTGCCTTCGATCTCCAGCCCGACCAGCACATGCCGCAGCGTGCGCTTGGCGCGTCCCTCGAAGATGGCGCGACGGCCGTTGAAATGGGCCTTTTCCAGGTCGATCATGAAGCCGAGCCCGATCTCGTCGGGCATGCGCAAGCGGTCGGCACGGATGGCGTGTTCGGCTGTCGTGAAGTCGGCATTGGCGACGATCAGCCCGGCCTCGATCCGGGCGCGGTTGAGCGCGGTATAGCCGATGGCGCGGATGCCGCGCAGTTCGCCGGCCGCCATCAGCCGGTCCCACAGGCTCAGCGCCTTGTCGACCGGCATGAACAATTCATAGCCGAGGTCGCCGGTGAAGCCGGTGCGCGAGATGGTGACGGTTTCGCCATCATGCGGGAATTCGGCGAGGTCGAATGCCTTCAGCTTTCCGACATCGGCAAAACCGGCATCACGCAGCACGGCGAAAGAGGTCGGACCTTGCAGTGCCAGGCCCGCGACGGCTTCGGTCTCTTCCTCCACCGTCACATCGAATCCAATGGCGCTGTCGAGCAGCCAAGGCAAATGCCGCTCCTGCGAGCACAGCCGGAACCGCATCGGCGAGAGCCGGAACAGCGTGCCGTCATCGAGGACGAAGCCCTCGTCGTCGCACCATGCGGTATAATGGACGCGGCCCGGCTTCAGCCTGGTCACGTCGCGCAGCGTGACGCGGTCGAGGAAGGCCTGGGCGTCCGGTCCCTCGACGCGGTACTTGGTCATCGGCGAGATGTCGAAGAGCGCCGACTGGCTGCGAATGGCGAAATATTCGAGCTCCTCGTCCCACAGCGAATGGGGGGCGCGGTAGCCCGCCCAGTTGTACCAATCCTGGGTCTTGGCCAGAGCATCGATGCGCGGCTGGAAAGGCGTGCCGAGACGCAACGTGCGGAAGTGGGATTGGGCGGCGATGCGGGCGGATGATGGTTGCTGATTCATGCTGGCGATCCTTCGCCGTAGAACGCGACTGCCGCCAACTGAAACATCGCCTTACCCCTTCATCGCAATGATGCGTCGAGCGGCGTTCAATCCAGGTGCGCCGGAGACGCCGCCGCCGGGATGTGAACCGGCACCGGCGAGAAACAGCCCGTCGAGCGGTGTGTCATAGCCGGACCAGCCCGAGACCGGGCGCGAGATCAGCATCTGGTCGGCCTGCAACTCGCCGTGGTGCCAGTGGCCGCCCGGCATGCGGTAGCGCGTTTCGATGTCGGCGGGCGTCAAGAGCTCGGTGTGGCGCACCGTCTTGCCGATGCCTGGCGCGTAGGCTTCGAGCTGAGCCATGATTGCCTCCAGGAATTTCGCCTTGCCGGCGCCCCATCCCTCTTTCAGAGCATAGGGCGCGTATTGCACCACCGCCGACAGCACGCAGGCGCCGTCGGGCGCGAGTGATGGATCGGCGAGGCTGGGCAGCGTGATCTCCATCACCGGTTCGGGCGAGAACGCGCCGTATTTGGATGGATTGAAGGCGCGCTCGACATGATCGGGCGAGGGGGCGATAACCAGTCGCCCCCTGTGGCCGGCGGCATCGACACCTGTGAATTGCGGCGGCCTGTCGAGCGCCAGGTGAAGCTTGGCGACATCACCTTTCATGCGGATGTTGTTCACCTTGCGCACGAAGCCGGTGTCGAGTTCGCGTGGACCGACAAGGTCGAGCAAAGTCGTCGCCGGATTTGTCGCGGAGACGATCGTCCTGGCGCGCAGCACCTCGCCATTGTCCAATGCGATACCGACGGCACGGCCTTTCTCGACAATGATCCTTGCGACAGGCGCCGATGTGCGGACGTTCACGCCGGCCTTTTCGGCCGAGGCGCGGATGGCGGCGATCACCGCGCCCATGCCGCCCTTCGGCACTATCTGCGCGCCGGCCGCACCGCCGACCTCGCCGGCCAGCCGGTAATAGAGGCCGAGCAGCGAGGTGGGCGAGCGCGGACCGAGATGGCTGCCGAGCGTCGCGTCGAAGGCAAGCAGCCCTTTCAGCCTGATGTCGGCAAGCTGCTCGTCGAGCAGGTCGGCGACGTTCATCAAGAGCACGCGCAGGAAATCGCGCATGTCTTCCTTGCCGAGCCTTTTCAGCGCCAGAGCGGTCTGGCCGAGCGCCGCCGTCTCCAGCAGCCACATGCCGGCCAGATCGGGCGGACGACGCGAGAGGAAGGGTTCCAGGACGCCGGCGTAGCGCAGCAGTTGCGCGCGCAACTGCTTCCACGCCGATTGCTCCGACGAACTTGCACCGGTCAGCATTTCGCCATAGGCGCCGTGCAGGACCAGCGAGGGGCCGTCCATCGACAGCGCAACCGACGGCGCGAAGTCGTCTGGGGTGATCCGCAAGCCATGCTTCTCCAGCTCCAGCGTCTTCACCACGTCGGGGTGCAGCCTGTTCAGCAGATGGGCGATCGATGAGACATGAAAACCCGGCGCGAATTCCTCCGTGCGCGCGGCGCCGCCGAGATCGTTCCCAGCTTCCAGCAGCAGCACCTTGCGCCCTGCCTTCGCCAGCGTGACAGCAGTGACGAGGCCATTATGGCCGCCGCCAATGACGATTGCATCATATGACGTCATGGGCCGGGCTCATATGTGAGATCGATTTGGCGAGATCGCGCAGGATCTCGGCCGCGGCATTGCGCCCGGGCGCGCCCATGACGCCGCCGCCGGGATGGGTCGAGGAGCCGCACATGTAAAGCCCGCCGACCGGCGAGCGGTATTGCGCGTAGCCCGGCACCGGGCGGTTGAACAGAAGCTGGTCGAAGGTCAGTTCGCCCTGGAAGATGTTGCCTTCGGCGAGCCCGACCTCGGCCTCGATTTCGCGCGGCGTGCGCACCTCCATGTGGACGATGCGGTCGCGAAAGCCGGGCGAGTAGTCGGCAATCTGCGCAATCACGCTTTCGGCGAATCCGTCGCGATCGGCGTCGGTCCATTCATGGCCGTTCACCTTGGGCGGCGCGTATTGCACGAAGCAGCTCATGAAGTGTTTTCCCGGCGGCGCCATCGTCGGGTCGAGCGTCGTCGGGATGACCATGTCGAGGAAGGGGTCGGCCGACCAGCGCCCGGCCTTCCAGTCGTCATAGGCGCGCTCCATCCGCTCCATCGAATCGGTGAAATGCATGTCGCCGCGATAAACCGGCGAATCCTTCGGCAGAGCTGGGAATTCGGGCATCGAGTCCAGCGCGATGTTGACCTTGCCGGACGAACCTCGGATCTTGAAGTTCCTGACCCGGCGCAGGAAAATCTCGGGCAGTTCCTTTTCCTCGACCAGTTTCAGGAAGGTTCGTTTCACGTCGGCGTTGGAGACGACGAGCTTGCCACGGATCTCCTCACCGCCAGCCAGCACCACACCCTTGGCCTTGCCGCGGCTCACCAGAACATGGTCGACCTCGGCGCCGGTGCGAATGGTTCCACCCGACGCCTTGAAGGATGCCGCCAGCGCTTTTGTCACCGCGCCCATGCCGCCGCGCGCATAGCCCCAGGCGCCGACCGAGCCGTCGACCTCGCCCATATAGTGGTGCAGCAGCACATAAGCCGTGCCGGGCGACATCGGACCGAGCGCCGTGCCGATGATGCCGGACAAAGCGAAATTGGCCTTGATGACATCGGTCTCGAAATATTCATCGAGGAAGTCTGAGATCGACATGGTCCAGAAGCGCAGCGTCAGCGCCATTTCCTCCGCCGACAGGCCCGCGAATTTCTTGCCCAGATAAAGGAGCTCGCCCAGATCCCGCGGCCGCAGACTGGTCGGGTCGGGCGCGGTGCGCATCAACAGCGGCTGGATGAAACGGCACTGGCGCGTCACGTCGCGCGCATAACGGTCGTAGGCTTCGGCATCGCGTTTCGAGAAGCGCGCAAATTCGCGCCGGTGTGCATCATGGTCCCGGTAATTGGCGAGATAATCGCCATCCCTGGTGAACACCGCGCCGCCCTCATAGGAGATAACCTGCAGGCCGAAGCGCGGCAGTTCGAGGTCGCGCATGATTTCAGGGCGAAACAGCGAACAGACATAGGAACAGTTGGAATAGAGGAAGCCCGACGTCAATTCCCGGCTGGTGGCGGCGCCGCCGACCCAGGGATTCTTCTCCACCACCAGCACGTCGAGCCCGGCGCGCTGGAGATAGCAGGCGTTGACCAGTCCGTTGTGTCCGCCGCCGATGACGATCGCACCCCAAGCTTTCATTTTGGCCCAGTCTTTCCATGCGATCCGCTGTTCATTTTGGCGTAATCCGTCCCCTCAATGCGCGAAATTTGGCACGGTAGTCGTCGTTTTGTCCAGCCATATTGAATGAATGTTCAACAAATGATGTTGCGTTTTCCCAGACATGGGCTAGGCTTTGCAGGCGTTCGAGACGGACATTCGTCGATTGGGGATCGAGGGTTGATGATCGAAACGGCCGAGGCCGAGCCGGAGTATGACGGAGCCGCCATCCGCTTCCTCGAGGCGCTGTGGGGCGACGGCTACCTGTCGCCGGGCGGGCCCGACGAAGTCGACCGCGTGCTCGAGGGACTTTCGCTCGCAGGCAAGACCGTGCTCGACATCGGCTGCGGGTCCGGAGGCATCACGCTGCATCTGGTCGAACGGCATGGCGCCGCGCACGTCACCGGCTTCGATGTCGAGCGGCCGGTGATCGAAACGGCCAGGCGCCGGGCAGCCTCCCGCGGGCTTGCCGACCGCGCCAGCTTCATCCAGGCGCCGCCTGGGCGGTTGCCTTTCGAGGATCAGTCGTTCGACGTCGTCTTCTCCAAGGATGCGCTGCTGCATGTCGCCGACAAGGATACGCTGTTTGCGGAGATATTCCGCGTGCTCAAGGCCGGCGGCGCCTTTGCGGCATCAAACTGGATGATCTCGCATGACGGCGAACCATCACCGGAGATGAAGGCCTATGTCGCCGCCGAAGGGCTGTCCTTCGCGATGGCCTCGCCGGCGCGCTACGCACAGGCGATGCGCCAGGCGGGCTTTGCCGAGATCGCGGTTCGCGACCGGAATCCCTGGTACCGCGAGGTGGCGCGGGGCGAACTGGAAAGGCTGAAGGGGCCGCTCTATCCGACGGTCGCGGCGGCAGTGGGCGCCGCCTATGTCGACAAGAACATACGAACCTGGGAGGCCATGCAGAAGGTGCTTGACAGTGGCGAGCACCGTCCCACTCATCTTCGCGGGCAAAAACCGAAGATGGTCGGCTAGCCGGCGATGTGGAGCATGACCGCACCCATGAAAATTGCAGCACGCCAAGAGCAGTCCGCCGAGGCATCGAGCGAACCCGAGAAACGCGGGCGTAAGGCTTCCAAGGAGGTCAGGCAGCTTCAGCTGATCGAGGCGACGATCGATTCGTTGGCCAAGCGCGGCTATTCGGAGACGACGATGGCCGACGTCGCCGATGGCGCGGGCCTGTCGCGCGGCATCGTCAATTTCCATTTCGAGAGCAAGGAAAAACTGCTGATCGCGACCTTGCAGCATATGTATGACGAGTACTCGGCGCATTGGCGCAATGCCTTGGAGAAAGCGGGGAACGATCCCGCCGACCAGTTGCGGACCCTGGTCGCGGCCGATTTCGACCGTTCGATCTGCAACAAGCGCAAGCTGGCGGCTTGGTGCGCCTTCTGGGGCGAGGCCAAGTCGCGGCCGACCTATCAGGCGCTGAGCAGCGCCCGCGATGCCGTTTACCAGAACATCTTCATCGAGCTTTGCGCGACGCTCAAGCAAAGCGGCGGCTATGCCTATGAGCCGCAGGTCATGGCGCTGGCGCTCAGCGCGATGCTGGAGGGACTGTGGCTGCGCTTGATGATGGGCACCGAAGACACTACCCGCGAGAGCGCCTTGCAGGCAGCCAACGAATTCCTGTCGGCCGCATTCCCTAAACATTACCAGGGAGCAGCCGCCACCCGTCGCAAGGCATGAAGCAATCGATAAAATAAAAGAGGATGGAACAGCAATGAAGACATCAATCCAGCGGCTGACATTGGCCCGACGCCTGACATTGACCCTGGCATTGACCGGCGTGCTGGCGGCCTCGGCCGCAGCCCTGGCGGTTGCCGCCGACAAAGACCTGGTCGTGTTCGACTGGTCCGGCTATGAGGATCCGAGCTTCCATCCGAAATATGTCGAGAAGAACGGCGATTCGCCGACCTTCGCCTTCTTTGGCGACGAGGACGAGGCGTTCGAAAAAGTGCGCTCGGGTTTCAAGGCCGATCTCGGCCATCCCTGCTCGCAGAGCGTGGTGAAATGGCGCGAGGCCGGCCTGCTGCGGCCGCTCGACACATCGAAGATAACAGGCTGGAAAGATCTCAATCCCGGAATCATGGCGATGAAGGATCTCGCCACGACCGCCGATGGCAAGGCCTGGTTCATGCCCTGGGACTGGGGCAACACCCAGCTCACCTATAATTCCGAAAAGGTCGACGCCAAGGACGTGCAGTCGCTGAAGGCGTTCGCCGATCCGAAGTTCAAGGGCCGGGTTTCGATCGGCGACAATGTCGACGACGCCTATGCGCTGGCGAGCCTCGCCATCGGCGTCAAGGACTGGACCAAGATGACCGACGACCAGTTCAAGCAGGCGTCGGATTTCCTGCGCCAGGTGCATAAGAACGTGCGCTCCTACTGGACCGACACAACGGACGTGGTGCAGCTTTTGAGCGGCGGCGAGGTCGATCTTGCCTGGGCATGGAACGACGCCACCGTGCAATCGGTCGCCGCCGGCGTGCCGATCAAGGCCAAGAAGGACACGGACGAAGGCATTTCGACCTGGGTCTGCGGCTATGTGCTGTTCAAGGATGCGCCCGGCAATGTCGACAAGGCATATGATTATCTGAACGCCGTCAACGATCCCGAAACCGCCAAGGTGCTGGTCAAGGACTGGGGCTATGGCCAGGCCAACGCCAAGGGCATGGCCGGCGTCGATCAGGCCGTGCTGAAGGAAAAAGGCTATGACGATGTGCAGAAATTCGTCGACAAGACGCTGTTCCAGTCGCCGGTGCCCTCGCAGCTCAAGCTCAAGATGATCGCCGAATTCGAGAAGATCAAAGCCGGATATTGAGCCGGTTCGGCCGCCCGCCCGCCTGCGGAGATGGTGGGTGGGCTCGCCAAGAGAGGCGAATTCTCATAACCTCGCGGCAGCCTTTCGCGACGGGGGAATTCGCACCATGAAGCCAGTGCTACGCAGCCTTGCCCTTGCCGCCGCCTGCGTGATCGGCGCCGGCGCCGTCTATGCCTGGGCGGAAGGTGGCGGCGACCTCGTCGTGTTCGACTGGTCCGGCTATGAGGACCCGCTGCTGCACCCTGCCTATGCCGCCAAATACGGCGCCGAGCCGACCTTCGCCTTCTTCGGCGACGAGGACGAGGCCTTCGAGAAGATGCGGGCCGGCTTCAAGGCCGACATCGCGCATCCCTGTTCGCAAAGCGTGGTCAAGTGGCGCGAGGCGGGCTTGCTGCAGCCGCTCGACACGTCGAGGATAGCAGACTGGAAAGACCTCAATCCCGGCATCATGGCGATGAAGGATCTCGCCACCACCGACGACGGCAAAGCGTGGTTCATGCCATTCGACTGGGGCAACACCTCGCTTCTCTACCGCACCGACAAGGTGACGCCGGAGCAGGCGCAATCGCTCAGGATCTTCGCCGACCCGAAGTTCAAGGGCCGCGTCACCATCGGCGACAATGTCGACGACGCCTATGCGCTGGCGAGCCTGGTCATCGGGCTGAAAGACTGGACCAGGATGACCGATGCTCAGTTCCAGGAGGCGTCCGCCTTCCTTCGCGACGTGCACAAGAACATCCGTTTCTATTGGACCGACGACACCGATCTCAACCAGGCCTTCATCGGCAATGAGGTCGATCTCGTCTGGGGCTGGAACGAGACCTATGTGACGCTGAAGGGGCAAGGCCTGCCGATCGCCATGAACCGCGACAGCAAGGAAGGCATCTCGACCTGGGTGTGCGGCTATGTGCTGATGAAGGACGCGCCGGGCAAGCTCGACCAGGCCTATGATTTCCTCAGCGCGGTCAATGCGCCGGGGGTGTCGGACTATATGGTCAAGACCTTCGGCTACGGCCATGGCAACGGTGCCGGCATGGCCGCGGTCGATCACCAGGTGCTGGCCGACCGCGGCTTCGACAATCTCGACAAATTCCTCGACAAGACGCTGTTCCAGCAGCCGGTGCCGCCGGCACTGAAGCAGCGCATGGTCGCCGAGTTCGAGAAGATCAAGGCCGGCTATTGAACAGCGGATCCGCAAGAGCCGATGTCGTCATCATCGGCGCCGGCTTCACCGGGCTGTCGGCCGCGCTCGAGCTGAAAAAGGCCGGCGTCGATTTCGTGCTGCTCGAAGCGCGCGACCGTGTCGGCGGGCGCGTCGAGTCGATGGAGATCGGTTCCGGCGAGCGCATCGACAGTGGCGGGCAGTTCCTGTGCGAGGACATGCCGGAGCTGATGGCGCTTGTCGACGCGCGCGGCAAGACGCTTGTCGAAACCCATGTCGACGGCGCGTTTATCGCCCAGCCGCCAATCTCCGCCGCCGAGGCGAAGCGAACCTATTCTGGTTCGATGGCGATCCGCGATCGGATGAACGCGATCGCGCCGGACGATCCCTCGATTGCCGGGCTGACCGTTGCCGCCTGGCTCGACCGGCAAGACGATGCCGATGCCGCCAAGGCAGCCTTCCGCTCGATGATCGAAGGCCTGTGGTGCCTGACGCTGGAGAAACTGCCGCTCTGGCACCTGATCGACAACGATCGGCGCATCACCAATGAGGTGCCGGAGCTCCAGTATTTCCTGCGCGAGACGATGCAGTCGGTGGCCGAGGACCTGGCCAGCGATCTCGGCGACCGGCTGTGGCTCAACGCGGCCGTTTCATGCATCGAGCATGGACCGCAAGCCGTTCGCATCGTCTCGGCGGCGGGTGTCATTGAAGCGCGGGCGGCACTTGTCGCGGTGCCGCCGGTCATGGCGGCGAAACTGGGCTTCGCACCCGCCCTGCCCGAATCCCTGGCGAAGGCGCTCGGCGTTTGGGAAAGCGGCGCCGTGATCAAGGTGCTAGTGCGCTACCCCGCTGCCTTCTGGCGCCGCCGCGGCTTGAGCGGCATGGTGATGTGGCGCGACCCGCCGGGGCTGTTCGCTTGCGATGCCAGTCCGGATGAAGGCCACGCGGCGCTGGTCGTCTTCGTCGGCGGCCCGCTCGCCTTGCGCTGGGGTGAGCTTGGCGAGACGGCACTGCGCGCCGAAGTGACCGGGAAACTGGTGGAAGCCCTCGGTCCCGACGCGGCCGAAATCGCGGGTTTCAGCCAGCGCGACTGGACGCATGACCGCTGGAGCGGCGGCGGCTACAGCGACCTCATCGTCGACGTCGCGGCGACCGATGCCGAACCTGTGCTCCTGGCCGGCGCGCCGCCTGTTCATTTCGCATCGTCGGAGCTGTCGCCGTCATTTCCCGGCTATGTCGAAGGGGCGATCGTTGCCGGTCGCATAGCGGCGCGAAAGATCATCGCGGACCGTCAATCCGCCACCGCCACCAGGGCTTCGGGATCGTAGGCGAGGCGAATCGAAGTGCCGACCGGAATATCGTCGGCGCCGAAATCGTTGGTCTCGGTTACCGACAGCGGCTTTTCCAGGCCGGGGATCTCGACGATCAAATGGGTGATCTCGCCAAAATAGTGGCGTTCGACCACCTTTCCGGCAACCTCGAACTTGGCCGTCGCATTGTCCCACAGGACGCGCAGGCGCTCCGGGCGGATGCCGAGCGTGGCGCCGCCGCCATTGCGCACGAAGGCCTTCGGCTTGTCGGTCTTCACACGGCCGAAGCCCAGCGTGTCGACGACCAGCGAGGCGCCGTTCTCCTCGACGATCTCGGCCTTGACGAAATTCATGCCGCCGAGGAAGTCGGCGACCTGGCGGTTGACCGGCCGCTGGTAGATCTCCTTGGGCGAGGCGACCTGCGCGATCCTGCCGCCGAACATCACGGCGATGCGGTCGGACATGGCCAGCGCCTCATACTGGTCGTGGGTGACCAGCACAAAGGTGATGCCGACAGCCTGCTGCAGGCGGCGCAGTTCGACCTGCATCTGCTCGCGCAGCTTCTTGTCGAGCGCCGACAGCGGCTCGTCGAGCAGCAGCACCTTGGGCCGCATCACCAGCGCGCGGGCGAGCGCGACGCGTTGCCGCTGGCCGCCGGACAGTTCGGTGGCGAGCCGCTTGCCGAGACCGGTTAGCGACACCTGCGCCAAGGCCTCCTCGACGCGGCGCTTCTCCTCGCCGCCCTGCAATTTCAGCCGCTTCAGGCCATAGGCGACGTTCTGCTCGACATTGAGATGCGGGAAGATCGCATAGCTCTGGAACACCATGTTGGTCGGTCGGCGATTGGGCGCCATGCCTTCCATCGGCTGGCCGCCGACCGAAATCGAACCGCTCGTCGGGTTGTCGAAGCCGGCGATCATGCGCAACAGCGTGGTCTTGCCGCAGCCGGACGGGCCGAGCAGCGAGAAGAATTCGCCCTCGCGAATGGTCAAGGACGCATCGTCGAGCGCCTTGAAGGCGCCGTAGCTGCGGGTGACGCCGTTGATCTCGATCATCGTCCGTTCGGACAGGGTTCGTGCGGATGGGGCCTGCTCAGGCATAAAGCCCTCCCTCGTTCTGGGTGCGTCTGGCGGCGCGGCGGCGCAGGATTTCGGCGACGGTCATCAGCAGGAAGGAGGCGACCAGCAGCAGCGTGCCGAGCGCGAGCACGCCCGGCAGTTTCGCCGCGAAGCGCAACTGGCCCCAGATATAGATCGGCAGCGTCGCCTCGGTACCGGTCAGGAAGAAGGCGATGATGAACTCGTCCAGCGAAATGGTGAAGCAGACCAGCAGGCTGGAGATGATTGCCGGCGCCACCATCGGCAGCGTCACCCGCCGGAAGGTGCCGAAGGCGCTCTCGCCGAGGTCGGCCGAGGCCTCCTCGAGGCTGCGATCGAAACCCTCGAAGCCGGAGGTCAGCACCGTCATCGAATAGGGGATGCAGACCAGGACATGGCCGAGCACGACGGTAAACAGAGAGAGGCTCAAGCCGAGCTGCAGCATCACCAGCAGCATCGAGATGGCGACGATGACTTCCGGCAGCACGAGCGGCGCCATGATCAGACCGTTGATGGCCCGCCGGCCGGGATAGCGGTAGCGGGTGATCGAGCGGGCAGCGAGGATGCCGAGAACCGTCGAAAGGACGGACGCCGAGACGCCGACGATCAGGCTGTTCCAGGTGGCGTCGAGCAGCGCCGGCGTGTTGGGCAGGTCCTCGTACCATTTGAGGGTGTAGCCGGTCAGCGGGAATTTCGGTGTGGCCGCAGTGTTGATCGAAAAGATCGGCAGGAAGATCACGGGCAGATAAAGGAAGCCGACATAAAGGAAGGCGTAGGCCGACAGCCAGCCGCCCGGCAGCAGACGTCGCGCCGCGCTCATCGCGCAAGCCTCTGGGCGGCACGGATGACCAGCACCGTGGCGCCGGCCATCAACGTCACGACCAGCATGGTGGTGACGGAAAGGGCGGCGCCCAGCGGCCAGTTCGAGGCCTTGCCGAACTGCGCCTGGATGGCGTTGGCGATCATGACGCCGTCCTTGCCGCCGACGAGCTTGGGGGTGACATAGTCGCCGACCGTCGGGATCATCACGATCAGCGCCGCCGAGATGATGCCTGGCGCCGACAGCGGCAAAGTCACGCGAAGGAACGAACGAAAGGGACCATCGCCGAGATCCGTAGCCGCCTCCACCAGGGTCCGGTCGATCTTCTCCAGCGAGACGAAGATCGGCAGGATGGCGAAGGCCGCCCAGGCGTGGGTCAGCGTGATGATGACGGCGCTCGAATTGTAGAGCAGCGCCGTCGACGGCTCGTTGATGATGCCGAGGCCGATCAGCCCGGAGTTCAAGACGCCGTTATAGCCGAGAATGACCTTCCACGACATCACGCGCAGGAGATAGCTGGTCCAGAACGGGATGGTGATGAGGAACAGCCACAGGCTCTTGTGGCGGCCGCCGTGGAAGGAAATGAAATAGGCGATCGGATAAGCCAGGACGACGGTGAAGAAGCTGACCGTCAGCGAGATATACAGCGAGCGCCACAACAGATCGCGATAGATCGGCTCGGTCAGGGCGACGCGGTAGTTTTCCAGCGTGAAGGTGCGGTCGATGGTCAGATAGTTCTGCGTCCAGAAGGAGTGGGCGATGACCACCAGGATCGGCAGGACCAGGAGGATGAGCGCGTAGAGAAAGGTCGGGCTGATCAGGGCAAAGCCCTGCACGGGTTCGGATTGCAGAAGGGCATTTCGTCTGGCCCGCGTCATGCGCAACGGGGGCGACCCTTCCGCCGCCGCCGTCATTGCCAGGCTCCGGGGGGCAGGGCTCCGGCTGTGGTCTCGGTTGCTGGCCTGGAGCGTCCCGCCATGCGGTATCCCATTGGACTGGCGCCGGCTGTTTGTTCCCAATTTTGTTTTGGAGCGCGATCGAACGCAAAACCGGTGACCAGTTTTGCTGATCGCGCTCCGAGCTTGCCGGCTTTCTTTCATCATGCCCGCATCCGCGGATTGAAATCAAGCGCTATTTCTGAGATATTGATTGAACAGACATTCAAAATGGTGCGGATTATGCCGGAAATTTCCGGCACTGCCGGCCAAATTTCGAAATCCTGAATTCGACGAATGATGTGGAGATGACAATGGCGGCTGCGAGGGACCTGAAGGCGAGCGAAATGGCCGAAGCTGGAGCCGCCGATGCCGTCGAGTTGGCCAGGCGCCATCTCGTCCAGCCCTGGCCGTATGCCGGTTCGGTCGGCGCGGAAGCGCGCGCGCTGATCGGCGAAGGCGACGGCATCTACATCACCGACGGCACCGGCAAGCGGTTGATCGACGGGCCGGCCGGCATGTGGTGCGTCAATGTCGGCCATCGGCGCGAGGAGCTCGCCAGGGTGATGTACGACCAGGCGATGGCACTGTCCTACAATACGCCCTGGTACACGATGAACGCGCCGTCGGCGGAACTTGCCGGTCGCATAGCAGGTCATGCGCCTGGCGATCTCAGCCACGTCTTCTACACCACAGGCGGCTCCTCGGCGGTGGAGACGGCGCTGCGCTTCATGCAGTTCTACAACAATGTGCGGGGCCGGCCGGAGAAGAAGCTGATCCTGTCGCGCGGCGGCGCCTATCACGGCTCGACCTATCTGTCGGCCTCGCTCAATGGCCGCCCGCGTGACCGCGACTGGATGGACGGCGCCGACGAGCTGGTGATCAAGCTGTCCTCGCCCGATCCGTTCCGTCGTCCGCAGGGCATGAGCATAGCTGATTTCACCGACTTCCTCGTCGGTCAGTTCCGCGACACCGTCGCGCGTGTCGGCGCCGACAGGATCGGCGCTTTCGTCGGCGAGCCGGTGCAGGCCTCCGGCGGCGTTATCGTGCCGCCGGACGGCTATCTCAAGCGCATTCGCGAGATCTGCCGCGACAACGACATCCTCTATGTCTCCGACGAGGTGGTGACGGGCTTTGGACGGCTGGGCCATGTCTTCGCCTCCGGCGATGTGTTCGGCATCGATCCCGACATGATCACCTTCGCCAAGGGTGTGACGTCAGGCTATTTCCCGCTCGGCGGCGTCATCATATCGGAACGGCTGCTGGAGGAACTGCGCCGGTCGAACCATCCCGACGCGATGTTCGGCCATGGCCTGACCTACACCTCCCATCCGGTCGGCTGCGCAGTGGCGCTCAGGAATCTCGACCTTCTGGAACAGGGCGTACTTGCCCATACGCAAGCGGTCGCGCCCTATTTCCAGGCGCAGCTGAAGACGCTGGAAGAATTGCCGTTGGTCGGCGAGGTGCGCGGGCTGGGATTGATGGGCTGCGTCGAATGTGTCGCCGACCGCGAAAGCAAGGACCCGCTGCAGCTCGACAAGGATGTCGGCAAACGCATCGACGCGCATTGCCACGAGCTCGGCCTGCTGGTGCGGCCGCTGATCAACATGTGCGTGATGTCGCCGCCGCTGGTCATCAGGCGCGAGCAGATCGACGACATGGTCGGCATTTTGCGCGAGGGCATTTCGCGCACGATGGATGATCTCAGGAAAGAAGGGGTGTGGCGGGGATGACGTTCTTTCTTCGCCCCGCATAGGACGGGGAGAGGAGCGCTCTCACCGATGGTTTCGCCAATTATCGGCGTCGCCTATCCACGCGACCGCAGCGCGTCGTTCAAGTTCCACATGTCCTTCTCCTCCGGCGCCGTTTCGAGCCCAAGCACGGGGATCTGCCTGCGCAGATGGTCGTGGTGGGTGCGCACTCCGTATTCGAGGTCGGAGAGGTAAAAACCCTCGAAGGCTTCCGACAGCATGGATTCGTTCGACCACACCGAAAGCTGGACATCCTCCGACATGGTGTCGCGGTCGATGCGGAAGGAGAGATAGCGGGCCGCAGCCTGCTCGCGGCTTTCGTCGCGATAGCGGTAAATGGCGCCGCGCAGCAGGGTCTCACCCGTCGACAGCGGGAACTCCTGATAGAACTGCACCGATTCCGGCATCACCGAGAGGACGGCATTGGGGAAGATGCCATAATAGACCCAGGCCTTCTTCAGATAGTCCGGCAGATGCGCCGGCTCCGGCGCGATCTTGACGTAGTTCCTTACGCTCCAGCGACGGCCGGCATGCGGGTTGTAGCTGGCGAAGGAGCGCGACACGCCGTTGACGAAGGGTTCGTCGAAATAGGTCGCGCCATAGAGGTCCTGCAGAGCCGGGTGCGCCATGGCGACGTGATAGCCCTCATTGTCGACGTCGCGCACCGACTTCCAGTTGACCGGAGTTTTCTGGGTCCAGATGCCCCAGGAGGGCACCATGTCGGCGGCCTTGTAGTGCGAGAATTCGGGCTCGATCGGCTTCATCAACTCGGCGACGGACGGCTGCGGGCCGCCAGCGCGGAAGCGGATGAAGATGAAGCCCATCCACACCTCCAGATCGAGCGGCATCAGGCCGAACTCGGTCTTGTCGAGATCGGGAAAGGAACGCGGGCGGGCAGCGCCGCGCAACGTGCCGTCGAGATTGTAGACCCAGCCGTGGAACGGGCACACAAGCGCGTTCTTGCAATTGCCCTGGCTGTCGGCGACGACACGGCTGCCGCGATGGCGGCACATATTGTTGAAACCGCGCACGACGCCGTCCTTGCCGCGCACGATCAGAGCGCGTTCGCCGACGACGTCCATGGCCAGGTAGTCGCCGGCGTCAGGGATGTCGCTGACATGTCCGGCGATTTGCCAATGGTTGCGGAAAACGTGCTCCTTCTCGAGTTCGAGGAGGGCATCGGAATGGTAGCTCCAGCCAGGCAGTCCCCGCCGGTCCCAATCGTTGGGAATGGCCACGTCACGGAGATGCGGGTTCATAAAACGTCTCTTCTTTTTATTGAATATCCGTTCAATATAATCATATTTTTCATTGAAATGCAATGGCTTGTGGAAACAAGTATATTTTCGAAAGAAAATTGGCGCGCCGATTTCAATCCAATCCGATGTGACGGCTGGCCCCGAAAACCCCGGAGAATCCGGGCGTTAGCCCGGGTTTCAAAGCTTGGTTCCGGCAGGGTTTCGAAGCAAATCCTGCCACGGCGGAAGCCGAGGCAAAAGGCGTCGCCGCCGTCTTGCCCGCTTGCCGATCCGCCGAGCCGAGATCGGCAAGCGGGCGCGTGATGCCCAGTTGGTGGGGGCTGCCGCGGGTGCCGTTTCAAGGCGGTTACAATATCAGATTCACGCCAGCTTTCCGCTGATACAGAGCGCGACTAAGTTCGTTTTATCAAAAAAAGAAAGTCAACGAAGGGGATGATGATGCATGCGAAAGTTCAGATTGCCAGCAACGACCGCCGGTCCCAGGCTCCGGAGCGCGTTGGCCGCCGCCCGAAGCTGGCGTTGCGCCAGCGCGCCAGCGACCACCCCATGGCGATGTTCATGGCGCTGGCTGCTTGCGCCTTCGCCGGCATGGCGTTTGCGCCGACGGTCGGCCCGGCCTTTGCTTCGCTCAATCCACCGACCAACGTCGTCGGCGGCGCAATGACCACCACCAGAACCGCACGCCTGCCGATGTCGATGGTCGACTTTGCCTGCAAGGGTCAGGCCTGGGGCGCCGAGAGCGTCGATTGCCTGCGGGCCATAGCCGAGCAGTCCGGAGCCCACAAAGCCCGTGCGGTCCGGATGATCGCCAATGCCGCGCCGCTGACCAATACGCCGAATATTTTCTGAGTTCGACTGAAACATGGTTCCGAAGCGGCTCCGCTTTGGAACGTGCCGCGGCGCTCCCCGAGCGCGTCCAGCGCTCCCTTCGGCTCCCGCCGCATGTCGGCCGGGGGCTTTTTTAACCGGTTGGTACGGTCTATCCCTTCGAAACCACCTGGTCGGCAATGGCGGAAAGCACGCTGCGCACATCCAGCGTGCTGAACGGTTTCTCCAGGATCTGCGGACGCTGCAAGGGCGGCAGCGCCTCGATTTCGGCCTTGGCGCCGATCAGGTCGCCAGTGACCAGCACGAAACGCCGCGCCAGTTCCGGTCTTTCGGCAAGCAACTCTCGATAGATGGTCATGCCGCTTGTTCCAGGCATGCGCAGGTCCGAAAAGACGATGTCGGGCGGCATGTGGCCAGCCAATATGGCTGTGGCCGTGTCCCAGAGGGGCGCGATCCGTGACTTGATGCCCATCAGTTCGAGTATGTCGGAGAGCGAACCGGCGACGTCGGGCTCGTCATCGATGATCAAGGCGTGGCGCAGCCCGCTCGATCGCGGCTGGCCCTCGCCGGCGATGGCGACGCCGGCTACAATGGCCGGCAGCTGGACGACGAAACGGGCGCCACTTGGCAGCACTTCCTCGAACCAGACATTGCCATTGTGCCGCTCGATGATCGATTTCGAGATCGACAGGCCGATGCCGGTTCCGACGCCGACCGGCTTGGTGGTGAAATAGGATTCGAAGATGCGGGACCGGATCGCTTCCGGTACGCCAGGCCCATTGTCCTCGACCGAGAAACCGGGATCGCCGCGCTCGCTGCGGAAGGTCCGCACCTTGATCAGCCGGTCGCCGCCTATGCCTGCCAGCGCATGCTGGCTGTTGATGAGGAAATTGGCGGCCACCTGGGTGACGTGATCGGCGTCGGCCATGGCCAGCAACGGGCCAGGCGCGAAATCGGTGTCGATGATGATCCCGCTCGAGCGCGCGCCGTAGGCGGTCACCTCGAGCGCCGCGCGGATCACCTGGTTAAGGTCCGTCTCGGCCCGCTCGGTCGGATGCAGCCGGACCATCGACAGGAAACTCTTGACGATACGGCCGCAGCGCTCGGCGGCGGCGCGAACTTTCTCGGCGCGAACCTTGGTCTGCGGATCGGAGGCGAATTCGTGCAGCAGCGTCGACTGGGCGACAACCACGGCCAGCGGGTTGTTGAGCTCATGCGAGACGCCCGCAAGCAGCGAACCCATCGCCGCCATCTTCTCGTTCTGGTGCAACTTCTCGCGCTGCCGATTGATCTCCTCCTCGGCGCGCAGCTTGTCGCGCAGGTCGCGGATGGAGCCGAAGATCAGGCGGCGGTCGGCGACCCGCATCTCGGTCGCCGTCAGTTCGATGGGGAAAATCTCGCCGGCGGCGTTCTGGGTCACCGTCTCGAGCCGCTGTCCGACCATTGGCGCGCCGCGGCCGGACATGTATTCGGCCCCCGACGCATAGCCCTTACGGTAATAGATCGGCACGATGGTGTCGAGCAGGTCCTTGCCGAGGATATCGCTGCGCAGGAAGCCGAACATCTTCTCGGCGGCCGGATTGAATTCGACGATCGAGCCGGTCTCGTCGATGACGAGGATGGCATCGAGCGAGGCTTGCAGCATGGTGCGGCGGATGACCTCGCTGGCGTGGGCGTCGGAGGGCGAGCGTTCGATCGCGTCGCCGATGGCCAGCGCGATGATGTGCAGCGTCGCTTCTTCCTCGTCGGTCCATTCGCGCTCCTCGATGCAGTCATTGACCGCCAGCGTCCCCCATAGGTGGCCATGCGCGAACACGGACACCGACAGGAACGATTTAATGCTCTGTTTTTCGAAATCGGCTCTCAGGAAGCCGTCCAGGTCGCGCGTATGGCCGGCGAAAATCTTGCCCTGCCGTTCATCCTCCTGCAGCCGTTCCAGCAGCGGATCGGCGTTGATGATCGACTGCACGATCACCGTCGGCGAGGCCAACTCGCCACCGAGCACGGGATCGATCCAGTAGGCGGCCACCGACTGGGCAAATCCCTGGCCGGGCAGTTCGCGCAGGCGGAACAGGATGCCGCGCTGGCAGTCCATTGCGTGGCAAAGCGTTTCCAGTATGGCTTCCATCTCGCGCTGCCAGTCGCCGGCCTCGCGCAGCCGCCGCACCACGCGCACGGCCGCCATCGCCGCGCCTTGCCGGCCGTCTTGCATGTCCGTGCCTGCTGCTTCAGCGGTCATTTTCAGCCATTGTTGCGGTGCCAAGCGGATTTCATGCGCCGCGTCTCAAATCCTTGTTTTTATGCGTTGTCCCAAAACCAAGAGCGTTTTTGGGCGACAAGTATTGCGACGGATCCGACCACAGACCAGCACAGGCGCGGGAGCAATCCCCCGCGCCCACTTAGTGGCCGTCGCCGGCCGGCAGCGAGAAGATATAGCCTTCGCCGCGCACCGTGCGCAGGAATTTCGGGCTGGCCGGATCCGTTTCTATCTTCTTGCGCAGGCGCATGATGCGAATGTCGACCGCGCGCGAGGATTCCGGATCTTCGGTGAGGCCGATCGCTTCGGAAATGGCAGCACGTGTCAGCAGCCGGTTGGCGCGGGTCAGGAAAACCTCCAGCACGTCGAACTCGCTCTTGGCCATGTCGATCACCGCGCCGTTGGCGCCGGTGACCAGCCTGCCGTCGAGATCAGCCTGGAAGGAGCCGAAAGCGACGGAGCGGCGGGGATCGCTCGCCTTTTGGCCGTGCATCGGCGCGTGCTGCGGAACCCGGCGCAGCACGCTGCGGACCCTGGCCAGCACCTCGCGCAGCTCGTAGGGTTTGACGATGTAGTCGTCGGCGCCGAGCTCAAGTCCGACGATGCGATCAAGCGCGGTGCCGGCGGCGGTGGCATAGATGATGCCGATCGGCAGTCTCGAGCGCAACCAGCGGCCGAGCGATAGCCCATCCTCACCCGGCATGGCGATGTCGAGGATGGCGAGGTGGAATGATTGCGTTTCGACCAGGCTGCGCGCGGCGGCCGCGGTTTCGGCGGTCGCCACGTCATAGCCGGCGGCGCCGAGATATTCGGCGACCGCCTCTCTTAGATCGGGCTCATCCTCGACAATTAAAATTCTTGCCCGCACGATGCGCTCGCTCCCACTTTCGGTGGAAAGTAGATTGGGTATAAACATGATGTCCAGCACTCATATCGGGTTGCCAGGAAATGGTTGGAAAACATGGCTGCACGCGCCGTTATCGGGCTTATCTGCGTCGCCGACGTGGTGGCGACCGAACTCGCCGATCACCTTGAGCGGCGAGGCCACGACGTGCGTCAGGCGCGCCAGCCCTGGGAAGCGGAATCTATGCTGGCGGGAAAGGGCGTCGACGTCGTCGTCGTCGGTGACAGCCTCAGCCAGGCGGAGGGACGTGATCTGCTCAGGCGTTATGGCAGCCAAGGCGGGGGCGGTGAAGGCGGACCGGATTTCATCCTGATCTGCCGGCCGTGCGACCTCGTCGACAAGGTGCTGGCGCTCGAGCTCGGCGCGGCCGACGTCATCGAAAGTCCGCTCAATGTCAGGGAACTCGCCGCCCGCGTCGGCGGCCTGCTGACGCGGCGGGGCAGGGCCGCCCAGGAACTGATCGTGTTGGAGAACGCGACCGTCGATTTGAGGTCGGCCATCGTCATGCACCGCTCGGGCACGGAGGAGCAGCTTTCGCCCGGCCAGGTGGCGCTGCTTCGGCTGTTCCTGGCCAGTCCCCGCAAGGTGCTGACGCGCGACGACATAATCGCGGCGGCGCCGGCCGAGAATGTCGACGCTTTCGACCGCTCGATCGATTCGCGCATCGTGCGGCTGCGCCGCAAGCTCGATACGGAAGCCATCATCACCATACGCGGCGCCGGCTACCGTTTCGATCCGCCGGCGCAATTCGCCGATTGACGGCCGGGCGCTCACGCAATTCCTCTGGTTGAGCATCGGATTTCCAAACCGGTTTTCACCTCGGGCCCGATTGCCCTGCGCTCAGCGCACCACCAGTAGCGATGGCCCCGGCGGCATGTCGCTGCCTGCCGCGAACTCGCCTGCATGCGCGCGCTCTTTCAAGAGCACGGTGGCGAGCCCGGCAAAGCCGAGCAGGCCCTGTGCGTAGAGCAGTGCCGAAAGCACAGAGGCTGCAAGTTTCGTTTTCATTGCGTCAATCCCCAGTAAATCATGTTGCGGCAGCTTGTTTTCCGAAGACCAACGCCCGTCTTGGGTGGGCGCGTGACGCCTCGGCATACTTCAGGAACTCCCGAAGTGCCCGCGCCGTCTACGGAGCCCCCCGTCACGGCGCGGGCCTTCGGTCCTCTCAGCAGCAAGTTGCCGGAGGGGCCGCGCAATGCCAGCAGCCGAAGGCCAACCCGCCAGTGGGCCTTGAGCCGGACGATGCGCAGGCTGGAACAATCCAGACCGTGGCACAAAACAGGACGGTATAGAGGGTTGAGATCTCACTCGAACTCATCGCCGCGAGGCTGGCCATGGAACCGTCGGCAACCGTGCCGGCGCCGCTAATGGCTGCTGCTGCGATGCTGATCCCGAGAAACCAGGACCGCATGTTCGTTTTCGTTCCCGTGGTCGTTGCCGTCTGCTTTCGTTACGTCAACTTTGCCGACGGCCTGTATCCGCTTCATGCCGCCGAAAATGCGCTTTGTTGCAGATTCTGTTTCGAAATAGGGCTCCAACCTTTCAATTTTGGCTAATCCGAACTTTCGTTTCGGGCTGGATACCTATGTGCCTACTCCTGTCCAGGATGACAGCGTCAATGTTCGCCATTTGGAAACTTTGGCCCATTAACCAGAGGAAACATATTCGAAACACAAACGAGCATTTCACGAAATCTCTCCGAAACATGATGCAGGGATAAGCCGCTCATCGAATTTGGGGCCGGCCAGCCCGGCAGAGAGAGGGACATCATGCATACTGCTATTTCCGCCAAGCTCATCAACATCACCGCCGCCGCTGCCCTGACGGGTGCGGCGCTTCTGTTCGGCGCCAGCACGGGTACCGCGCATGCCGCCAACAAGATCGTGGCGCGCGTCTCGCTTTCGCAACAGGTGATGGAAGTCTCGGTCGACGGCCGCCCGGCCTTCGCCTGGAAGGTTTCCACCGGCGACAGGGCGCATGTGACGCCGACCGGCTCGTTCAAGCCGACGCGCATGCATGAAATGTGGTATTCGAAGAAGTACGACAACGCGCCGATGCCGCATTCGGTGTTCTTCAGCGGCGGCTATGCGGTGCACGCCACCTATGCCATCAAGCGGCTTGGCCGGCCGGCCTCGCATGGTTGCGTGCGGCTGCATCCCGACAATGCCGCCGATTTCTACCAGCTCGTCGAAACCTTCGGGCCGGCCAACACCAGCATCGTCATCGTCAAGTAGCTGGCTGGCAACGGATCGGCACAGCAGCCATATCCGTTCAGGGCTCCCGCCGGAACATTTTCCCGCGGTAATCGAGCACAGCCAAAGAAAGAGGCCGGGACGTTTCGGCCTCTTTTCTTTGTTAGTTTTTGTTAGTTCGGCAATGCCGTTTCCATCAGCTCGGCAATGCCGGCATCAATTTGGGATCCGGCTTCTCGGCCAGCTGGGGCAAGTCCTTGCTGGCAATGAAGGTATAGAACATGGGCACGACGAAGAGCGTGAACATGGTGCCTACCAGGATGCCGGTGAAAATGACCAGGCCCATCGAATAGCGGGCAGCGGCGCCGGCGCCGCTGGACGTGATCAGCGGCACCACGCCAAGCGCCATCGCCGCCGTCGTCATCAGGATAGGCCGCAGCCGCACCTTGGCCGAAGCGATGATGGCGTCGCGTCGCCGCATACCGTGGATCTCGCGCTGCTGGTTGGCGAACTCGACCAGCAGGATGCCGTGCTTGGTGATCAGGCCGATCAGGGTGATCAGTCCGACCTGCGTGTAGATGTTGAGTGTGCCGAGGCCCAGATTGAGCGGCACGATGGCGCCGAAGATCGACAGCGGCACCGCCATCATGATGATCAGCGGATCACGGAAGCTTTCGAACTGCGCCGCCAGCACCAGATAGATGACGATGACGGCCGCCCCGAAAGCGATCAGGATCGTGTTGCCCTGTTCCTTCTCCTGCCTGGACTGGCCCGAATAGTCGATGAAGAAGGTGTCGGGCAGGCTCTCCCTGGCTATGTCCTCGAGGACTTTCAATCCATCGCCAGTGGTGACGCCGGGCAGCGGCAGCGCCGAGATCGTCGACGAATTCAGCTGGTTGAACTGCTCGATCGCGGCCGGCGACGCATTGGTCGAGATCTTCACCACCGCCGACAGCGGCACCATCTCGCCCGTTACGCTGCGCACGAAGTACTCGCCGAGTTTTTCGGGATTGTCGCGGAATTCTTTCGGCACCTGCGGGATGATGTCGTAGCTGTTGGAGTCGCGGTCGAACTGCGCCACTTCGGCGCCGCCGACCAGCAGCGTCAGCGTCCGGCCGATATCGGCGATCGGCAGGTTCAGCGCCGCGGCGCGGTCGCGATCGATGGTCACCGTCACCTGCGGCGCGTCATAGGCCATCGAATTCTGCACGACGATGAAGCGGCCGGAGGCCTGTGCCTTGTTCTTGATCTTCTCGGCCACGTCGTACACTTCCGAGGAGTCGCCGGTCGATCGCACCACCAGGGCGATGGGCAGGCCGCCGCCGGAGCCCGGCAGCGTCGGTGGCGCAAAGACGAAGGCCTGGACGCCCGCCACCTTGGCGAGACGGGCTGTGATGTCGGCCTGCAGCTCCTTCGAGTTGCGCTTGCGCTCCGCCCAGTCCTTGAAGGCGAAACCGACGAACGCACTGTTCGTCGTGCCGCCGAACGCGACGGCCGAGAACTGCGCCCGCGTTTCGGGAATATCCTTCACCAGACCGAGCATCTGGTTGACGTAAGTCTCGGTGTAATCGGATGTCGCATAACGCGGCGCCGTTACAAGCGAGAGCAGGAAGCCCTGGTCTTCTTCCGGCGCCAGTTCGGTTGAGGTCTTGGTGAACATGAAGCCGGTCACCCCGACAAGCGCCAGCACGATGATCAGCGTCAGCGGGCGATAGTTGAGCGACCCGGTGACGGCCCGCTCATAGACGTGCTCGACCCGCGCGAAAGTGCCGTCGACAATGCGCTGGAAACGGCCTGGCGTGCCGGACTTCAGCAGGCGCGCCGACATCATTGGCGTGATGGTGATGGCGATCACGCCCGACAGCACCACCGAGCCGGCGAGCGTGACGGCGAATTCGCGGAACAGCGCGCCGGTCAGGCCGCCGGTGAAGGCCAATGGTGCGAACACCGCGGCCAGCGTCATGGTCATGGCGACGATGGCGGTGGCGATCTCGCGCATGCCGTTGAAGGCCGCCTGCATCGGCGACATGTGGTCCTCTTCCATGTGGCGGTGGATATTCTCCACCACCACGATGGCGTCGTCGACGACGAGGCCGATCGCCAGAACCATGGCGAGCAGCGACAGAAGATTGATCGAATAGCCCACCGCGAACAACAGGAAGCAGACGCCGATCAGCGACAGCGGGATGGTGACGATGGGCATCATCACCGAACGGAAAGAGCCAAGGAACAAAAGGATGACGACGACGACGATGGCAACGGCCTCGCCGATGGTCTTGAACACTTCGTCGATCGAGGCGCTGATCTGCCCGGTCGCGTCGTAGACGATCTCGATCGTCATGCCTTTCGGCAACGTCTCCTGGATTTGAGGCACCAGCTTGGTGAGCGCCGCCGCCGTGGTCAGGGGATTGGCAGCCGGGGTCGGGAAGATGGCGAGGAAGGTGCCTGGCTTGCCGTTGAAGGAAACCCTGGTGTCGGTATTCTCGGCGCCCAGTTCGACGCGGGCGACATCGCGCAGCCGCACCACATTGCCGTCGGTCGAGCGCAGCGGCAGTTCGGCGAAGGCTTCCGGCGTCTGGAGCGTCGAGCGCACGGTGATCGAGGAGACGACATATTCGTTCTCGGTGTTGCCGGGCGCCGACAGGAAGTTGGAGTTGTTGATCGCCGTCAGCACTTCCGATGCGGTCACACCGCGCGCGGCGAGCCTGACCGGATCGATCCAGACCCGCATCGAGTATTCCTGGGCACCGAAGATCTGCACGTCGGCGACGCCTTCGACCGTCGACATGCGGGGCCTGATGACGCGTTCGATATACTCGGTCAGCTGCTCCTTGGTCATGTTCGGGTTCTGCATCGAGATGTACATCATCGCGAATTGCTGGCCCGTGCCCTTGACGATGACGGGATCCTTGGAGGCGTCCGGCAAGGTGCCGCGCACGCCCTGGACCTTGGACAGCACTTCGGTCAGCGCGACGTCCGGGTTGGAGCCGAGCTTCATCTGCACAGTCACGGTGCTGGAGGACGGTCGGCTCGACGACGTGACGTAATCGATGTTCTCGGTCGAGGCGACGGCGCGCGCGATCGGAGCGGAAATGAAGCCCTGGATCAGGTCGGCGCTGGCGCCCGGATAGGCCGTCGTGATGGTGATCGCGGTTTCGTCAACCTTCGGATACTGGCGGATCGACAGGCTGAATATGCCCTGGAAACCCAGGAGCAGGATCATGCATGCAAGGACCGTGGAGAGGACGGGCCGGCGAATGAAGAGATCGGAAACGCTCATTGCTGGTCGGCCTGCTTGTTCGCCGATTTGGTTGGGTCGATGGTGTTGTCGACGTTGACGGACATGCCGTTGAAGAGGCGATTCTGACCTGCCGTGACAACCTCATCGCCCGCCTTGAGGCCTTCGACGATCTCGACCATGCCCTCGTTGCGGCGGCCGGGCTTGACGAATACCTGCGACAGGACCAGGGCAGGCTGCTCGCCCCCCGCGGCCGGCTTGGCCTGATCGGCGGCGGCCTTGTCCGCTGGTTTTGCCGCATCGGCGGCAGGCTTCGCGGCTTCGGCCGGTTTGGCATCGGCCGCGGGCTTGGCGTCCGCCGGCTTGTCGGTCGCCGCCGCGGCGGGGTTTGTCTCCGGCTTGGTCGGCTGCGCCTCGGCGGGCTTTGCCGGGTGCACCACGAATATGTAGTCGCCATAGAGGCTGGTGGTCAGCGCCGTCTGCGGCAGCGCCAGCACATTCTGCTCCTCGGGCAGTTCGACACGCACTTGCACGAACTGGCCGGGGGTCAGCTTGCCTTCGGGATTGGCGACTTCCGCCCGGATGTTCACCAGCCGGCTGGACGGGTCGATCTTGGGATCGATACCGCGAATGGTTCCGGCAAAAGGCATGTCGCCGCCGCTGAGGCCCAGCCGAACCGTCTGCCCGATCTTGAGCAGCGGCAGTTGCTGTTCGGGAACCGTGAAGTCGACCCGCATCGTGTCGAGATCCTGCAGCGTCACCACGGCGGTGCCGGGCGCCAGATATTGGCCTAGATCGATCTTGGGGATGCCGACGGTTCCAGCAAAGGGCGCCGTCAGCTGCTTCTGGTCGAGCACTGCCTGAAGCCTGTTGACCTGGGATGCCGAGGCGGACGCGGCCGCACGTGCGGTGTCCAAGGTCGAGTCCGAGCCGACACCGCGCTTGGTCAGTTCGAGTGCACGGGTCAGCGATGTCTGATCGAGCGCCGCCTGCGCCTTCTGTGCCGCGAGATCGGCACGCTCTACGGCGTCGTCGAGCTGCAGCAGCACCGCATTGGCCGCCACTTTCTCGTTGGCATGGAAGGGGATCTCCTTGACGATGCCGGCGGTCTCAACCGTCAGGTCGACACCGCGCACGGCGCGGACCGTGCCGATCGCCTCGATGCCCGGCGTCCAGTTCGACGGCTTGACGATGGTTGTCGACACGGTTGCCGCTGGCGGCTTCATCGTGGCGAAATATTGCTTGATGCCGTTGTCACGCAGGAAATTGAACCCGACGATGCCGCCGACCACGATGACGAGCACGGCCAACACAAGAATGATGATAACGAAACGGAGTATGCGCTTGAACAAGGAAGTCCCCTCAGTCGAAATCCGGCGCGAAGCGCGGATATCGGGACACATATCGACTGCGGGCCCCGATTTCAAATGACCGCGGTCTTACTGTACCGTCTGGACGGTCTTGTCAATTGGGCCTAAGCTTGCGATGGGAGGCGCCATGAAAGCCCAACGAACGAACTCGCGCGAGAGGATTCTCGCTGCGGCGGCGGACGTCGCACGGGAATCCGGTCCCGGTAGCCTGTCCCTGGATGCCGTCGCCAGCCGCGCCGGCGTATCAAAGGGCGGACTGCTCTACAATTTCCCGACCAAGGCCAAATTGATGCAGGGCCTGGTCGAAGGCTATCTGCGCGAATTCGAGCAGGCGCTAGAGACCGCCAGCAGCAACGACAATGGCGCAAATCCGCTCGCCGTCTACATCAGGCTTTCGGCCAAGGATTGCGAGGACAAGCAGCCATCGGCGTCGTGGATATTTTCGGCGATCGCCGAGGATCCGGACTTCATGTCGCCGATAAAGACGTTCAAGCGACAACTCTTCCAACGACTGAAGAGCGAGACGCCGGATCTCAAGTCGCTGCTGGTCTGCTATCTCGCCATCGAGGGCCTGCGCAGCATGAACCTGTTCGACGCGGACGTGCTTTCCCCAGACGAGCGGCAATTGCTGGTGTCGTCGCTGCTGGAAATCGCCGGGTCGCCCGATGTTGGCCCTGCCCGGGCCAAGCGACCCTGACGGACCATCAGGGCGGTTCGGTTTCCAGGCAATTCCGGAGGAAAAACCGCGCTCGCGCCGGTGATCGGCGCGTCGTCGAGGTACATCGAGTGGACATAGTCGCCATGCTGGCCTTGTAGCGCACCGGAATGACGTGACCGGTCTCGGTGTAGTCGCCGAAGCCGGTCGAGTCGGGCATGCGCGGATATATGGCTGTGGCATCGTCATGTTGCGGCGCACAAGACCGCGCCCTATCTTTCGTGTTCCCTCCCACCATATCGAGATCACCCATGGGTTCCCTGTCTTCGAAGAATGCGCTCGTCACCGGCTCGACCAGCGGCATCGGCCTGGCCATCGCCCGCGCCTTCGCCGCCGAAGGCGCCAATCTCACCATCAACGGCCTGGGCGAGGCCACGGCGATCGAGCAGGAGCGCGCCGGCATCGAGAAGGATTTCGGCGTCAAATGCCGCTACTCCGATTCCAACATGATGGACGGCGCGGCGGTCAGCGCCATGGTGCATGAGGCGGAAGAGGCGTTCGGCAGCCTCGACATCCTGGTCAACAACGCCGGCATCCAGCATGTCGCGCCGATCGAGGAATTCCCGGACGACAAATGGGAAGCGATCATCCGCATCAACCTCGTGTCGGCCTTCTACGCGATAAAAGCGGCGCTGCCTGGCATGAAGAGCCGCAAATGGGGCCGCATCATCAACACGGCTTCCGCTCATGCGCTCGTCGCCTCGCCGTTCAAATCCGCCTATGTCTCGGCCAAGCACGGCATATCAGGCCTGACCAAGACGGTGGCGCTGGAAGTCGCGCAGGACGGCATCACCGTCAACGCGATCGCGCCCGGCTATGTCTGGACGCCGCTGGTCGAGAAGCAGATCCCCGACACGATGAAGGCGCGCGGCATGACCGAGGAACAGGTCAAGCGCGATGTGCTTCTGGCCGCACAGCCGACAAAGGAATTCGTCGCCGTCCAGGACCTTGCCGCCCTGGCGCTGTTCCTGTGCTCGGATTCAGCCAGGCAGATCACCGGCACGACCTTGCCGATGGACGGCGGCTGGACGGCACAATAGAGCCCAGGCGAGGGGTTCTGTTCCCGGCTGATGCCGCAGGCGCCGGCAAGCGGTTGCAAGAGGCACAGGACCGGTCGGTCCTCCTGTTTATGCACCACCCGCCGTTCGGCATCCACATGCCGGTGCTCGACGAGGTCACGCTAACCGACGCCAATGCCCTTCAAGAGCTATTCCAACGCCATGGCAGTGTCCGTCACATCTTCGCCGGACGTGTCCACCGGCTGATCGCCGGCAAATGGCGCGGCATTCCGGTCAGCACCATCATCCATTTCCACGATTTTCCGGTTGGCTAGCACTTAAGCAGGGGGCGCCCCTTCTCTCGCCATCAAGCGCGCTCACGGTTGAAGTTTTTCCGGGCCCGAATGCGTCGAACCGTCGCGAGCCGTTTGGTTGTCGGATTTGCCGGCTTTCCCATCTTGCTCGTGATGCTGGGAAGTGCTGCAAAAGCGCATCAAATCTGGACATTAGTCTTGACAGAAATACAGATGTTCAATACCCGTCAGGTGATTGAATAGCAGCATTACGGGAGGAATGAGCGGTATGGCTTCCAATGTTTCGTTGACGGGCCTTGCCCGTGATCTCGAGGTGCGGGCCAAGTCGGGCAAGCCAATCCGCATCGGCTTGATCGGTTCGGGCGAGATGGGAACCGACATCGTCACCCGCGTCGCCCATATGTCCGGTATTGAGATCGGCGCCATTTCCGAGCTGAACCTGCCCGCCGCCAGTAAGGCCGTGGATATCGCCTTCCAGGAAACCGGGCATGCGCGCGAAGTGTCGAACGCCTCGGCGATGACGGCCGCCATGGAGGCCGGCAAGGTGGCGGTCACCAACGACGCCAGCCTGGTCATCAACAATGACCTGATCGATGTCGTCATCGACGCCACCGGCGTTCCCGCCGTCGGCGCCGAGATCGGCTTGCGCGCCATGGAGCACGGCAAGCACCTGGTGATGATGAATGTCGAGGCCGACGTCACCATCGGCGCCTATCTCAAGAGCGAGGCCGACCGGCTCGGCGTCACTTATTCGCTGGGCGCCGGCGACGAGCCGTCTTCCTGCATGGAGCTTATCGAATTCGTCTCGGCCATGGGCCATCCGATCGTCGCCGCCGGCAAGGGCAAGAACAATCCGCTCAACATCGACGCCACGCCGCCCGACTATGAAGAGGAAGCCAAGCGCCGGCACATGAATGTGCGTATGCTGGTCGAGTTCGTCGACGGCTCCAAGACCATGGTCGAGATGGCGGCGATCGCCAACGCCACCGGGCTGGTGCCCGACAAGGCCGGCATGCATGGTCCGGCGGCGACGCTCGGCGAATTGTCCAAGGTGCTGGTGCCGCAGAAGGACGGCGGCGTGCTGTCGAAGGTCGGCGTCGTCGACTATTCGATCGGCAAGGGTGTCGCGCCCGGCGTGTTCGTCGTCGCCGACATGTCGCATCCGCGCATTTCGGAGCGCATGGAAGATTTGAAGATGGGCAAGGGCCCGTACTTCACCTTCCATCGGCCCTACCATTTGACCTCGCTCGAAGTGCCCCTGACCTGCGCCCGCGTCGTGCTCTACGGCAAGGCCGACATGGTGCCGCTGGCAAAGCCGGTGGCCGAAGTCGCAGCCGTGGCCAAGAAGGACATGAAGCCGGGCGAGAAGCTCGATGCGATCGGCGAATATTGCTACCGCGCCTGGATCATGACGGCGCCGGAAGCACATGCCGCCAGGGCCATTCCCTGCGGTCTGCTGCAAGGCGGTTCGGTGACGGCGCCGATCAAGAAGGGCGAGCTCATCACCTACGCCAATGCCGCCCCGGCTCCCGGCTCCAAGATCGCCGAACTGCGCGCGCGCCAGGACAAGCTCGTCTACGGAACCGTGGAGGTGTGATCATGGCCGCAGCCAGCAAAGCCGTCGCGGACAGCCGCGCCAACCTGCCCTTCGTCTATCGCCAGTACAGCGCCGAGCAGCTCAGACAGGTGCTCTACAAGATGTACCTCATCCGCCGCTTCGAAGAGGGCGCGGAGGAGAGCTACACGCGCGGCCTCATCCACGGCACCATGCATCTGTCGATCGGGCAGGAAGCCAGCGCCATGGGCATCTGCATGCCGCTCGGCGAGGATGACCAGATCACCTCGACGCATCGCGGCCACGGCCACTGCATCGCCAAGGGCGCCGAGGTCAAGCGCATGTTCGCCGAGTTCTTCGGCAAGACCACCGGCTACTGCAAGGGACGCGGCGGCTCGATGCACATCGCCGACGTGGCCAAGGGCAATCTGGGCGCCAATGGTATCGTCGGCGGCGGCATTCCGATCGCCGTCGGGGCGGCGCTCTCCTCCAAGATGATGAAGACCGGCAAGGTCGTGGTCTCCTTCTTCGGCGACGGCGCCAACAATGAGGGCGCTTTCCACGAGGCGCTGAACATGGCGGCGATCTGGAAGCTGCCGGTGATTTTCGTGTGCGAGAACAATGGCTACGGCATGTCGACGTCGACGGCCCGCTCGACCGCGGTCAAGAACATCGCCGAGCGCGCCGCCGCCTATTCGATGCCCGGCGTCATCGTCAACGGCAACATTTTTTCGGAGGTCGCCGAGGCGTCCTACAAGGCCGTCGAGCGCGCACGCGCGGGCGAGGGGCCGACGCTGATCGAGTCCAAGACCTACCGCCATCGCGGCCATTCCAAGAGCGACCGCAACCGCTATCGCACCAAGGAGGAGATCGAGGACTGGATGTCGAACCGCGATCCGATCACCCTGTTCGAAAGCGAGCTGCGCGACTTCGGGTTCATTGACGACAAGGGCATCGAGGCGATCCGCGAAGCGGTGGCCAAGGAAATCGCCGACGGCATCGAGTTCGCCAAGGCGAGCCCGTCGCCTGATGTCAGCGAGACCGGAAATTACGTGTATACGGAGCAGGCGTGATGGACGCGATGGTGCGTGAACTGAGCTACGCCCAGGCGATCCAGGAAGCCATGGCGATCGCCATGGACATGGACGAACGCGTCTTCCTGATGGGCGAGGACATCGGCGTCTATGGCGGCGCCTTCCAGGTGACCGGCGATCTGGTCGAGCGCTACGGCGCGGACCGGGTGATGGATACGCCGATCTCGGAACTGGGCGGCGCGGGTGTCGCGGTGGGTGCGGCCCTCACCGGGATGCGGCCGATCTTCGAGTTCCAGTTCTCCGACTTTGCCACGCTCGCCATGGAGCAGATCGTCAACCAGGCGGCGAAGATGCGCTTCATGCTGGGCGGTGAGGTTTCCGTTCCCGTGGTGATGCGCTTTCCCGCCGGTTCCGGCACCGGTGCCGCCGCGCAGCACAGCCAGAGCCTGGAGGCCTGGCTCGGCCATGTGCCGGGCCTGAAGGTCATCCAGCCGGCGACGCCGCACGATGCCAAGGGCATGCTTTTGGCTGCCGTCGCCGATCCCGATCCGGTGATGATCTTCGAACACAAGCTGCTCTACAAGATGAAGGGCCCGGTTCCGGAAGGCTACTACACGGTGCCGATCGGCAAGGCCGATATCCGCCGCGAAGGGCGCGATCTCACCATCGTCGCCACCTCGATCATGGTGCAGAAGGCGCTCGACGCCGCGGCCGCGCTGGAGGCGGAAGGCATCGACGTCGAAGTCGTCGACCTCAGGACCATCCGGCCGATGGACAAGCAGACCGTCATCGACAGCGTCAAGAAGACGTCGCGGCTGATGTGCGTCTATGAAGCGGTCAAGACGCTCGGGATCGGCGCGGAAGTCAGCGCCATGATCGCCGAGAGCGAGGCGTTCGACTATCTCGACGCGCCGATCGTGCGGCTGGGCGGCGCGGAGACGCCGATCCCGTACAATCCGGAGCTGGAGAAGGCGACGGTGCCGCAGGTTCCCGGCATCATCACCGCCGCCCGCGACCTCGTGAGAGGGGTTCGCTGAGACATGCCGACCGAAGTCATTCTTCCCAAGGTCGACATGGACATGGCGACCGGACAGATCTCGCGCTGGTTCGCCGAGGAAGGCGCCCGGGTCAAGAAGGGCGACGTGCTGTTCGAGATCGAGACCGACAAGGCGGCGATGGAAATCGACGCGCCGGCCAGCGGCATCCTGCGCGATGTCTCCGGCAAGGAAGGCGTCGATATTCCAGTCGGAGCGCCGGTTGCGTGGATCTATGCCGATGATGAAAGCTACGGGGCCAAGCAGGACAAGGCGCCAATCTCCCCCCTTGAGGGGGAGATGTCGACGAAGTCGACAGAGGGGGTTGCCTCAGAAGGCACCGCCCTCGCGCTGAGCCCGGTCGAACCGACCCCACCCGACCGGCCTTCGGCCGGCCACCCTCCCCTCGAGGGGGAGGGGAAACCCCGCGCTACACCCTTGGCGCGTCGATTGGCTCGTGAAGGAGGACTGAATCTCTCCGGCATATCAGGCACAGGCCCACATGGCCGCGTCGTGAAGGCGGATATCGATGCGGTACTCTCCTCCCCCCTCGAGGGGGAGGTGTCCGCGAAGCGGACGGAGGGGGTCGCCTCAGAAGGCACCGCTTTTGCGCCGAGCCCCGTCGAAGCGACCCCAGCCGACCGGCCTTTGGCCGGCCACTCTCCCCTCAAGGGGGAGGGGGACGTGCTGCGCCTGTTCGAGGAAGGCTCCTACGAGCTGGTGCCGCACGACAATATGCGCAAAACCATCGCGCGGCGGCTGGTCGAGGCCAAGACCACCATCCCGCATTTCTACCTGACGCTCGACTGCGAGCTCGATGCGCTGCTTTCGCTGCGCACGCAGCTCAATGCGGCCGCACCGGTCAAGAAGACCGACAAGGGCGAGGCGCCCGCCTACAAGCTCTCGGTCAACGACATGGTGATCAAGGCGATGGCCATGGCCTTGAAGGCGGTGCCGGATGCCAATGCCTCGTGGACCGAAAGCGCCATGGTCAAGCACAGGCATGCCGATGTCGGCGTTGCCGTCTCGATCCCCGGCGGCCTGATCACGCCGATCATTCGCAAGGCGGATGAAAAGACGCTGTCGGTGATCTCCAACGAGATGAAGGACCTGGCCAGCCGCGCGCGCAGTCGCAAGCTGAAGCCGGAAGAGTATCAAGGCGGCACCACGGCGGTGTCGAACCTTGGCATGTTCGGCATCAAGGATTTCGCCGCCGTCATCAACCCGCCGCATGCGACGATCCTGGCGGTGGGCGCCGGCGAGGAGCGGGCGGTGGTCAAGAACGGCGAGATCAGAATCGCCACGGTGATGTCGGTAACGCTGTCGACCGACCATCGCGCCGTGGACGGAGCGCTCGGTGCCGAACTGCTGGTCGCCTTCAAGAAGCTGATCGAGAACCCGATGGGCATGCTGGTGTAGGTCACGTTGACGTGAGCCGGCGTCGAATGATGCGCCGGCTCACCACAGAATCGACTTGTCAGGCGCGAACCCTTCGCCCATGTTTCAGGTGGACTGTGATCAAGGGAGGTCCGCATGCCCGCATTCGATCCATCCGACGTCAAGACCCTGTTCGGCAAGGTGATGGGCGCGTCTCCGTCCGACATCAAGCTGGTGGCGCAGCGCCTGCACGATCACGCTTTCGAGCCGCGTATGTCGGGGGACGAAACCAAGCAACTCGTCGCCAGTCTCGGCTATGAGAGCCTGGATGCGTTCTGCGCCGATATCGGCTTGCCTGCGCATATCGCGGAGCGCTGGGGCCGCTTCGGCGTTTCCGGCGAGATGAAGCAGGTGTTCACGCTGCTGGCGGCCCAGCGCAGGCGGGTGGCCGAGGCGATCGCCGAATTCGAATCCATGACCCATGTCGGCGTCGAGGATTTCTTGCGCGAACGCGGCCTGATCTAAGCGGCACTGGAAGCAGCGTCAGCCAGCCTTTGCCAGCAGCGCCGTCGCCGTATCGCTGTCGGTGATCAGCACATTGGTGCTGACGGCCTTCAGCGCGGCGAGGATCGCGGCCACCTTGCGTTTTCCGCCGGCGGCCAGCACGACATTCGGCACCTGGCCGACGACATCGAGGTCGATGGCCATGACGCGGCCGTTGACTTCGTGGTCGACCAGCCTGCCTGAGGCATCGACGAAATAGCACAGCATGTTGGCGACCGCGCCCTTCGCTTTCAGCGACGCGATGAGCGACGACGGCACGATGCCGTGGCGGAAGATGGTCGCGTCCGGCGACATGTCGCCGACGGTAAGCAGCGCGATATCGGCGGCGGCAGCGCGCTGCCGCACGTCCTGCAGCGCCGGCTGCGCCCAGAGCAGGTCACGCAGCGAGGGGTTGTCGACCGTCACCGGCGCAGTGATCTGGTAGCTGTCGACCTCGAAGACATCGGCGACCTTGGCGGCGACGATCGACGGATTGATCCATTGCGAATGCGGCAGGCTGCCGACGAGCGCCACGACCGAGGCGTGCTTCAGCTGCCGGCGGGCGAGAAAGCCCAAACTTGCATGCAGGGTCGCGCCGCCGCCGATTGCCAGCGTCATGCCGTCCTGCATCTGCTCGCCGAGATAGGCCGCCACGGCGTGGCCGATCGCCTTCTCCAGGTGGTCTTGCGCCGAAGGCGTCGGGATGACGACGGCGGCATCGAGGCCCCAGCGCTTCTCGAGTGCACGTTCGAGCGCCACCTGTTCGGCGGTCGGCGCGTTGATCATGGTGACGACGATGCCCTCGGCCGTGCACGCGGCCAGCGTGCGCATGACCTTAACCCTGGAGACATCGAGCTTCTCGGCGATCTGCTCCTGCGTGAAGCCCTCCACATAATAGAGCCACGCCGTCTTGACGTTGAGATCCGACGACACCATCGGCAATCCGGAGCGGGCCGGTCTCGGTTTTTCCACGGGCATCGCTTTTCGTCCTCATGAGCCTTGGCCTGGGCCCCGCATCGCCTCTTCGGAGAAAGGCCGGCCGCGTGTCAACTGGCACCGGATGTCCGGCGTGTCGATTGTTGCACAGTTTTGTTCATTTGTAATTGACATCGAACATATGAACATATTCTGTATATCTCACGCGCTGTGTCATCCACCAGTCATATGCGCCGTGCAGGGAGGAAGAGACAGGGAACCGGCCGGGGCCGGACCAGTCGTGCACAGACAGGACAGGAGGTCTTATGAAGACGCTATTCATCAAGCTGCTGGGCAGCCAGCTGGCGCTCGCGGCAACTTTGTTTGCCGGCATGGCAAGTGCCGAAACGTTGACGCTCTACACATCCCAGCCGGAAGCCGATGCGGCCAAGACCGTGGAGGCCTTCAAGAAGGCGCAGCCCGGCATCGACGTGGCAATCTATCGTTCCGGTACCAGCGACATCCTCACAAAGATGGCGGCCGAATTCGCCGCCGGCAGCCCGCAGGCCGACGTGCTGTTGATCGCCGATGCGGTCTCGATGGAGTTGCTGAAGAAGGATGGCCGGCTGCTGCCTTATCCCGAGGCAAAGCTCGACGGCATCGAGCCGGATGCTTACGACGCCGACAAGACCTATTTCGGCAGCAAGCTGATCACCACCGGCATCGTCTACAACACCGCGGCTGCGCAAAAACCCGAGCATTGGGCCGATCTCGCCAAGCCGGCCTATGCCGATGGTCTCGTCATGCCGAGCCCGCTCTATTCAGGTGCCGCCGCCTACCTGCTTTCGGGTTTCGCCAGCGATGCCGATTACGGCTGGGATTTCTTCCAGAAGCTGAAGGCCAACAACACCGTCAGCGTGCGCGGCAATGGCGCGGTGCTGAAGTCCGTGGCATCAGGCGAGAAGCCCTATGGCATCCTCGTCGACTTCATGGCGATGAACGCCAAGAAGAAGGGCTCGCCGGTGGAATTCGTGTTCCCCTCGGAAGGCGTTCCGGCCGTGACCGAACCGGTCGCGATCATGAAGACGGCCAAGAATGTCGACGGCGCCAAGAAGTTCGTCGACTTCATTCTTTCGGACGAAGGCCAGAAGCTGGCGCTTTCGATGGGCTACCTGCCGGCACGGGCCTCGGTCGGCCGGCCCGAATGGCTGCCGGAAGGCGTCAAGGTCAAGGTAATGTCGTTCGACACCAAGGCAATCGTCGCCAAGACCGACGCCGACAAGGCGAAGTTCTCGGAACTGTTCGGCGGCTGACAAGGCTCGGCGATCCGGCCGGGATGCCGCTTCGGCGGCATCCCCACTGCGCGCTGGTCGAATTTCAGGAAAGCAACGATGCCATCAACGATCAGGGAAAGCCGGGGCCAGGAAATGGTCCTGACGGCGGCGGTAGCCGTCGTCATCGTGCTGCTGTCCCTGCTGCCGATGCTGCGCCTGATCAAGGAAATCGTGGCACCCGGCGGCATGGTGTCAACGATGGCCCTGGAGGCCGGACTGAGAAGTCCGGCGACCTGGATCGCCACCTGGCATACGCTTGTCGTCGGCATAGGCGGCACGGTGCTTGCCGTGCTGTCGGGAACGCTGGTGGCGGTGCTCATCACGCTGACCGACATACGTGGCCGAAGCGCGCTGGTGCTCTGCTACGTCATGCCGCTGATGATCGCGCCGCAGGTCACGGCGCTTGCCTGGCTGCAACTGTTCGGACCGGCCAGCCCGTTCCTCAAGCTGTTCGGCGCCGCACCGCCGCTGGGCACCAAAAACCCGCTCTATTCCACGTCGGGCATCATCCTGCTGCTCGGCGTGCAGTATGGCCCGCTGGTGTTCCTGCTGGTGCGCGCCGGCCTGCGCAAGCTGCCGCGCGAACTGGTCGAGGCGGCGCGAGCCGGCGGCGCGAGCTGGTTCACCGTGCTCGTCACCATCGTGCTACCCCTGATGACACCGTCGATCATGGCGGCAGCGGCACTGGCCTTCGTGTCCTGCGTCGGCAATTTCGGCATTCCCGCCTTTCTCGGCATTCCCGCCAATTATCTCGTGCTGCCGACCTTGATCTATCAAAAACTGGCCGGCGGCGGGCCGGCCGTGCTCGGCGAGACGGCGTTCCTGTCGGTGCTGATCGGCATCATCGCCATGGCCGGCATTATCGCCCAGGAGGTCATGAGCCGGCGCCGCGACTACCGCATCAGCTCCACCTCGCTGCCCGCCGAGCCCTACGAGCTTGGCCGCTGGCGTCCGGTCGTCCAGGCCGGCATGTGGCTGCTAGTCGTACTGGTGTTGTTCCTGCCGCTGTTCGGGCTGGTGCTGACGTCGCTGGTTCCCGGCTACGGCATCGCGCTCAGCGCCAAGACGGCGACGCTCGACAATTACCGTTTCGTGCTGTTCGAGCACGCTGCCGCCAGCCGCGCCTTCTTCAACAGCTTCTGGCTGTCTATCGCCGCCGCCTTCTTCGCGGTCCTCGTCGCCGTGCCGATCGGCTATCTCATTGCCTGGGGCAAACAGCGCTGGGTGCGGCTGCTCAATCTTTCGGTCGAACTGCCCTATGCCTTGCCCGGCGTGGTGCTGGCGATCGCATCGCTGCTGCTGTTCCTGCGGCCGATCCCGCTGACCGGCATACAGCTCTACAACACGGTCTGGATCATCCTCTACGCCTATCTCGCCCGCTTCCTGGTGCTGGCCTTGCGGCCGACCATCAGCGGCTATCACCAGATCGACCGGACGCTGGAGGAGGCTGCACAAGTGGCGGGCGCCGGCCTGTTCACGCGCATGCGCACCATCGTCTTTCCTTTGGTGGCGCCGGCGGCGATCGCCGGCGGCCTGCTGATCTTCATGACGGCGCTCAGCGAGCTCACGGTCTCGGCGCTGCTGTGGTCGTCGGGTTCCGAGACAATCGGCGTGGTGATGTTCTCGTTCGAACAGGGCGGCGATTCCAACTACGCGGCGGCGATGTCCGTCATCACGGTCGCGGTCACCTTCGTGCTGATGCTGGTGACCAACCTGCTTGCCCCTCATCTTCCGAGTGGAGTTCTGCCATGGCGCGATTGACCCTGGACCATGTGACCAAGAGCTTCGCCGAGTTCGATGCGGTCAAGGACGTTTCGATCGATGTCGGCGACGGCGAATTCCTTGCCGTGCTCGGGCCTTCCGGCTGCGGCAAGACGACGTTGCTGCGGCTTGTCGCCGGCTTCGAGAAGGTGACGTCGGGCGAAATCCGCGTCGGCAGCGAGGTCGTGTCGGGTGCAGGCGGCAGCGTTCCACCAGAGAAGCGGCGGGTCGGCATCGTCTTCCAGAACTACGCATTGTGGCCGCACATGACGGTCGCCGAGAACATCGGCTATTCGCTCAAGGTTGCAAAGCTGGACAAGGCGGTCGCCCGCCAGAAGGTTGCCGACACGCTGGCCCTGGTCAATCTACAGGGGTTAGGAGACCGTAGGCCGGCCAACCTCTCCGGCGGCCAGCGCCAGCGCGTGGCCCTGGCGCGCTGCCTGGTCGCCGCGCCCTCGCTGGTATTGTTCGACGAGCCACTCGCCAATCTCGACGTGCATCTCAGGGCCTCGATGGAGGACGAGTTCGCCGCCTTTCACAAGCGCACCGGCACGACCATCGTCTACATCACCCACGATCAGGCCGAGGCCATGGCGCTGGCCGATCGCATCGCGGTGATGGATCACGGTCGCCTGGTCCAGCTCGCGACCCCGCGCGAGCTCTATCATGAGCCGGCGAATGAAATGGTGGCCTCCTTCATTTCACAGGGCATTCTGCTTCCGGCCGACGTGCTGAGCTCCGAGGAGGCGGGTCATTGCAAGGTCCGGGTTCTCGGAACCGAGCTGGTCGTCCGCTGCCGGGCAGGCGAGCGGCCGCGCGCTGGCGCAAGGATCTGCTGCCGGTCGGCCGATCTCGACGTCTCGTCGGACGGCCCCGGCTTCGATGGCCTCGTCAAGCGGGTGATCTACCAGGGTGGCTCGGCGCGCATCGAATTTACGCCTTCCGCAGGACCTGATCTTACCTTGCATTTCGAGCAGCCCGACCCGGTCGTGCTGGAGAGCGGAGCCCAGGCGCGCCTGCGCATCAAGTCTGGCTGGCTGATCCCGGCGGAGGCGGCGTCGTGATGAAGCTGGACCTGGCCGGCGGCTTCGGCGAAAAGGGCCGCACCAGCGTTGCCGTCCGCAGCGGAAACGATCGCATCCTGCTCGATATCGGCATCAAGGTCGGGGCCACAGGGGCGGAGTACTATCCGGCACTTGACGGGTCGATCGCCGACATCGACGCGTTGTTTGTCTCGCATGCGCACGAGGATCACGTCGGTGCTCTGAGCTGGCTTTTGTCGCGCGGCTATGCCGGTCCGATTTTCATGACGGCCGAAACCCGCGCCGAGGCTCCGGCCACGCTCGCCGGCTATGCCGATCCCGGGGATCTCAAGCGATTTCCCTTTCCGGAAGATCGCATCGAGATTTTCGAACCCGGCGATTTGCTGAAGAGCGGCAATCTCAGGGTCAGGACGGGGAGGTCGGGACATGTCGTCGGCGGCGTCTGGTTTGCCGTCGACGATGGCAAGAGCCGCGTCGTCTATTCGGCCGACGTGGTGCCGGACAGCAATGTCTTCGTGATGGACGCGATCCCCGAATGCGATCTTCTCGTTCTCGACGCGTCCTATGGCGCCGATCCCGTGCCGGGTGCGGCGCGCGCCGAGGCCATTTCGGGCTGGGTGGCGCGCCATTCGAACGGATGCCTTCTGCCGACGCCGCTGTCGGGGCGGTCGCTGGAATTGATCGCGGCCTTGCCGGGACCCTTCGCCATCCACGCCGGCATGCGTGCTTCGCTCGAAGCGCAGATCGCCGCCACTTCAGCGCTGCTGCCTGGCGTATCCGAGACCCTGCGCTTGCGGCTGGGTAGTGCCGCAGACTGGACCGACGCCGACCCGCTGCCCTCGCTGCCCTTGCTGGCCGATGACGGCATGGGCGAGGCCGGGCCTTCGTCCCGCCTGCTGCCGCGCGCCGACCGGGCCGGCTTTCCGGTGTTGCTGACCGGGCATCTGCCCTCCGGCTCCCCCGGCGATCTGCTGCACAAGGCCGGCCGGGCGGACTGGGTGCGCATGCCCACCCACCCAACGCTGTCGGGCAATGTCGATATCTGGGAGAAGGCAGGGCGCCCGGAGGCGCTCGGTCATTCCTGCGCGAGCGAACTCCTTGACGACCTGAAAGCCCATATTCCGTCGCTGCGCCCGCAATGCCGCACCGGCCAGAGCATCACGGTGCGCCGAGGAAAAGAGACATGAGACTCCTGATCTGCAACGATGATGGCATCGAGGCGGCGGGCCTTGCCCGGCTGGTCAAGGCGGCCGGCAGCCTGAGCGACGATTTGTGGGTGGTGGCACCCGACGGCAAGCGCACCGCCGCGGGCGCATCGCTGACGATCGCGCGGCCGTTGATCATGCGGCGCGTCAAGCCCGGCTGGTATTCGTGTTCCGGCACTCCGGCCGACTGCGTGGTGAGTGCGATGGCCTGGCTGTTCGCGGATGGCCAAAAGCCCGACCTGGTTCTGGCGGGCGTCAATGACGGGCGCAACGTCGCCGAGGACCTTGCCTATTCCGGGACGCTGGGCATTGCGCGCGAGGCGACATTCTGGGGTATTCCGGCGATCGGCTTTTCCCGGGTGAAGAATCCGGACTTCAGCGGTGTCGACGACGAGTGGCTCGGCGCGTTGATCTCCTCGCTCTGGCGGTCGCGTGAAGAGTGGGCGGCATATGGCCATTGGCTCAGCATCAACCTGCCGGCTTCGCTGCCGGCCGGGATCCGGCAGCCGCGCATCGGCCGCGACAAGATCGGCCGCAAGGCTGAAATCCTGGAGAGCGACGGCGATCGCACCGTCATCACAGTCCCGCGCGGGCGCGCTCACGCAAGTGAGCCGGGCGACGAGAACGAGGCGATCGATGCCGGCTTCGTCAGCATCAACCGGCTGAACTGGTTTGGCGAAACGCCGCTGGACGGACAGTTTCTGGACGAGATCCAGCACCAGCGGCAAGGCTAGTCACTCGTCACAGAACAGGGTCGTTGCGAATATTCAGGACGGCACGGTCGCTCGACCAGCCGTGCCAACGCCTCGACGGGCGGCGCGGCGGCGCGGATCATCCAGATCACCGAGCTGTGCAGCGGTTAAATTGCATCAATCCAAAGCCTATGCTTGAAGCCGCCGCTATTTCATTCCACATCGGTCAGCATGAAGGACGAGGCACGAGAGCGGCGTCGGGATCTGTTGTGGGCGCTGCCCGCATCGCTGATCCTGCATGCGCTCCTCGCAGCGCTGGTGTTCTACAACCTGCCGAGGCCAGCCCAGGAGCCGCAGCAGGACCAGCCGGTAAATGTCGCGCTCGTGCCTCCGCCCGATCAGCCAAAACCGAAACCTGCTCCCGCATCGCCAAAGGAGCCCAAAGCCGAGAAGCCGCCGGAAACGAAGCCTGAAGAACCGCCCGAAAAGCAGTCGCGCAAGACGCCGCCGATCGAGACCTTGAGACCTGTCTTTCAGTTCGGCGACAAGGACGCCGGCCCCAGGAAATCCCTGGACGGAGCCAGCGCTCAAGACAGTTCGCCAGCGCCTGCCAAGGAGGAGACGTCCAAGCCGCCCGTGACGCCTGAGCCTGCGGAGACCAAGTCTGGCGCGCCGGCGGCCACCGAAAAGCCGGCAGAGTTGCCCGAGGCCGGCGAGAAGCCGGCAACCGCCGCGAAGGATGCCGAGTCCCTGAAGGATGCTGAGGAGGCGGAAACCCCCGACGCTGACAACCAAACGGCTGCGGCAGCGCCGTTGGCCGCCGATGATGGCGATACTGAGGTCGAGCTTCCGATATCGGCTGAAAAGCCGACGCCAAAACCCGCAAATGCGCCGAAGCCCGGCTCTTCAAAAGTTTCGAAGTCCTCCAACGGGAGCGCGGGAAGCCCAACTTCCCCTGATGTCGCCAGTGCCGCGTCGCGTCGCTATTCCGGGCTTCCGGGCGTTCGCAAGCTCTATTCGCAAGACGCTACCGGCGATGCGCTGGCCACGACCTCGATGGGCGGCGTGCCGCGCGCCCAGCGTGGTGCCAAACTTTGCGCCAGCGCATTGCAGCAGCAATTGCTGGACGCCTCTTATTTCCCCGACTTGATCCCAAGCGTGCCGCTGAAGGCCGGCAATATTCTCAACGCCCCGGATGTCGCTTTTCGCGCGACGGGCACGTGGTACCATCTGGGCTTCCGCTGCGAGGTCGACAGCGATGTGACCAGGGTTTTGTCGTTCGGCCTACGTGTCGGATCTGTAATCCCGCCAGACGAATGGGTTCGGCTTGGACTACCCACTCGCTAGAACAAGCTCTTAGGCGGGGACACCGAGCCCGGACAATTGCCGGCTGATCTCTTGCCAGTCGGTGCAGACGAAATCGGCGCCGGCCGCCTTCAGTCGCGCGCCATGCTCGGGATAGGTGTGGCCGCCGCCGGTGTAGCCGATCGCCGTCATGCCGGCGGCAACCGCGCCCTGGATACCGAAGGGCGAATCCTCGATGACGATGCAGTCCGCCGGATTGGCGCCCATCTTTGCCGCGGCGAACAGGAAAATGTCCGGCGCGGGCTTGCCGTTCTTAACCATCGAGGAGCTGTAAATTGCGTCGCCGAAGAACCGCGCCAGCGCCGTCACTGCCAGGCTGTGGTTTATGCGCTCGACGGAGGACGAGGAGGCAACGCAGCGGTCGCCCTCAAACGCCTCCAGAAACGCGGCGATTCCTGGTGTCGGCTTCAGTTCCTGCGAAAACAGGATCCTGGTCTCGGTCCAGATGTCGCCGTCCGCCGCCGCCGGAAACTGATGGCCTGTCAATTCCCTGATTTTGATGATGATGTCGGACTGTTTCATGCCGATGCACTGGGCGATGATGCCGCCGTGCACGCCCGGCATGCCGTGCTTTTCATAGACGCGCTCATAGGCCTTGGCGGCCAGCGGTTCGCTGTCGACGAGAACGCCGTCGCAATCGAAAATGATAGGCCTTGATCGCGCCACGCTTCTCCCCGGAGTTTTGCACTTTGCTACCGGCAAAAAGTCAAATGTTCAATAGCGTGGTGGTCGGGCGCCAAAATCTGTCAAAGCTGGCGTAGCGCATCGCTGGCCCGGGCCGACCCAAGCGCCCTTTGCATGGCCTGCCGCGATTGCGCGCGATCCGGCGTGATCCAGTTCGGTTCGGCGCCAAGGAAGCGGTCGAGGAAAGCCACGGCATAGGCCGGCATCTCGGTCACGTTCTCGCGATAGGACCACCATGTGCGCAGGTCGTCGGCGCATTTGTCGATGCTGGGCGCTGAGCCGAATTCCTGCTCGTAGATCGCCGAAATCACCGAAACGCAATAATTGGTGTAGAGGAACCCCTCAGGCCAGAAGCGGACGATTTCCAGCGTGCCGGCATTCTGCTCGGTCCCGACGAGATGGCTGAGGCCGGAGACTTCCCTGGCCGGCGCCTGCCGTATCAGTTCGCGCAGCACGAGGCCGGCGGCAAAGACGATGAAGTCGGCGCGGTCGATCGCGGCGAAACGCTTCTGCGCCTCCATGATCTCGACCCAGTCGAGAAAAGCCCTTGTGAGCCTGGCTTCGTCGATTTCAAAACGCACGCCGAATGTGTCGGACACCACCTTGGCGCTGCCGCGAAACGTGGCGCGGAACCAGCGCAATTGCCGCAACCGATGGCGAAGGTCGGGCATAAGGGCCAGTTCATCCCTGAAGGGCAGTTCCATTTCACATATCCCGTTTGACGACAGGCTAGCACAACCGTGCCGTCGCCGAAATCGGCCGACGGCCTGTGGATGACCATGACCGAGGTCAATATCATACATATTGACATTCTCGGAAACAAATGTTCTCACTTTGCTGTTGTCGCGCATCCGTCCAAGATGCGGTTCAATGAAGGCTTCGGGAGGAGAACCGAATGGCGATTTGGCAGTGGGGACTGCTTCTGCTGGTTATTGTGTGGGCGCTGCAGTCGCTCGGCGTCTGGCTGCAGATGCGGCACTATTCGGACGTCTTCCGGGGCGTCACCGACCAGTACAAGGATGGCTTCGTCGGGGCCGGCAATTTTCGCGGCCGGCTGGCCAAGGGCACCATCGCGCTCGTCGTGGTGACGCCGGACCTGATCGTGCGCCGCATGATGGTCATGAGCGGGCGCTCGGTATTCACCAAATTCAAACGACATCAACAATTCGAGGGTGTTCCCCTCGATCAACTCCGGTCCAACCCTGCGATCTTGGGGGAGGGGGAACCCGGTGTGGCCGAGGCCGTGAAACGGGCGATTGAACAGATCGACAAAGCACGGTCGGAGCCGGGGAAGAAGCCGGGCTTGTCCGGCTTGAACGTAGCAAGGGCCTAGAGGACGCCGCGCACCGGCCGGAATCAACCGGCGGGCGGCATAAGGAGGAGAAATGTCTGTATTTTCGTTATTGGCGCAGCATGCCGACATGGCCGTGCATAACCTGCATGTTGCAGGCACCATGGTCTCGGATGCTGCCTGGCACGGCAGGCTCGGCGTCGAGCATGCCACCGATCATCTCGTGGTGTTGGCGCAGGCGCAGACCGACAGCGCGCCTGTCACCGCCGATCAGCTGAAGGAACAGCTGAAAAACGTGCAGCAGGAAGAGCAACTCGGCTGGCTGACCGCAATCGGCAAATACTTCATCGGCATCTTCCAGAAAGGCGGCGAAGTGTTCGCCGGCTTCGTTACCGGCATCATCCCGACACTGGTGGTGCTGATGACCGCCTTCTACGCCGTCACCGAACTGGTCGGCGAGGAGCGCGTCCACGGCCTGGCACGCGGCGCCGGCAGGATCGCGCTGACCCGCTATACGCTGCTGCCTCTGCTGGCGGTGTTCTTCCTCACCAACCCGATGGCTTACACCTTCGGATCGTTCCTGGAAGAAAAGCACAAGCCCGCCTTCTATGACGCGGCTGTCTCCTACGTGCATCCGCCGCTCGGCCTGTTCCCGCATATCAACCCCGGCGAATACTTCGTCTGGGGCGGCATGCTGGTCGCCTTGCTCGACCTCGAGAAGCGGGGTGTCGTCGCCGGAGGCTATCACGTCAAGGTGGCGATCTGGTACGCCATCGTCGGCCTCGTCGTCATCCTGCTCAAGGGCATGCTGACCGAGCGCATCACCGCCATCATGGCACGCCGCCAGGGCGTCGAGCTGTAAGGGCGGGGAGGACATCATGGCCAAGACATACAAAGCCGTAAGGATCTCCCGGGGCTCCACGGGCTGGGGCGGCCCGCTCGTCATCGAGCCGACCGCACAGCGCGACAAGATCGTCTCCGTCACCGGAGGCGGCATCCATCCCGTGGCACAGCTCATCGCCGACATGACCGGCGCTACGGCCGTCGACGGCTTCAAGGCGCCGCCGATCGAAAGCGAGATGGCGGTCGTCGTCGTCGACTGCGGCGGCACCGCACGCTGCGGCGTCTATCCGCGCAAGCGCATCCCGACCGTCAACCTGACGCCGGTCGGCCAGGCTGGGCCGCTCGCCCAGTTCATCACCGAGGACATCTACGTTTCGGGCGTGAAGCCGGCCAATGTCACAATGGCGGACGGATCCGAGGCGGTCACCACTGCGGGGGGAGCAGCATCGATGAGTCCAGGCAACAACACCGCGGCCGCGGCACCACAGCCGCTGCCGAGCGAAGGCGGGCTGATCGGCCTGATCAGCTCGATCGGCCGCGTCATGGGCCGCGTGGTCGGCATCTTCTTCAATGCCGGCCGCCGTACGATCGACCAGGTGGTGCGCAACGTGCTGCCGTTCATGGCCTTCGTGACCATGCTCATCGGCCTGATCCTGTACACCGGCATCGGCGACGTGCTTGCCCAGCCGATGGGACCGCTCGCCAACAACATCGTCGGCCTGCTGATCATCTCGGCCATCTGCGGCCTGCCGTTCCTGTCCCCCATTCTGGGACCGGGCGCGGTCATCGCGCAGGTCATCGGCGTCGCCATCATCGGTCCGCAGATCGCCAACGGCACGATTTCGCCGGCGATGGCGCTGCCGGCGCTGTTTGCCTACAACACCCAGGTGGGCTGCGACTTTGTCCCGGTCGGCCTGGCGCTCGGTGAAGCCAAGCCCAAGACGATCGAAATCGGCGTCCCGGCGGTTCTCATCAGCCGCCAGATCATGGGCCCGGTCTCGGTGCTGATCGCCTGGGTCGTCAGCCTGATCGTGTTCTAAGCAAATTCCGGGAAAGCCTGAAACGGCTTTCCCGGAAAAAGGCGCGTAGCGCTTTCCCATGGGGAATTGCGCCAAAGCACGGAGATAGAGGGGTTCACGGGCGTCCGTGACCCCCTCGAGGAAAGTAAGGAAATGAGGTTCGCCATATGACGGTTCTGCTGAGAACACGGGTCACTTCCATCGGGCCTGAAGTAGCGGACCTTGCCGAAGGGGGCGTGCTCATCCTGTTCGCGGATGGCTCGCCGCCGGAGCTTGCCGAGGTTTCCGTGCTCCACAAGACGGAACTCGGGCCCAGCGAAGGCGCGCCGCAGAAGGGCGCGTCGATCACCCTTGGACCTGTTTCCGCGACAATCACGGCGGTCGGCTCCAGCGCCTGGAGCAAGGTGCTCGAGATGGGGCATGTCGTCATCTCGTTCAATGGCGCCACCGAGGCCGAGCGGCCGGGCGAGATCTGCGCTTCGCAGGTCGACACCCAAGCGCTCGTGGCCGCCCTGAAGACAGACGCGATCATCACCATCGCCGCCTGAAGCATTCGCGCCGCGACCCATGTCGGCGCGGCGCCACAACAGAGTATTTGCCATGGAACGCTCGACCATCGTCAGAGTGCATGAAGGTTTGCACGCCCGTCCCGCCACGCGCTTCGTCAAGCTTGCCAAGGGTTTCGAATCCGATGTCGAGCTGGTCAAGGACGGCAAGGCGGTCAGCGCCAAGAGCTCGGTCAAGCTGATGCTGCTGGCGGTGAAGGAAAACCAGGAAGTCACCGTGCGGGCGAATGGCGCGGACGCCATCGAGGCGATCGAGGCGCTGATCGGCTATCTCGAGAATCCGAAGGCAGGTCTCGACGATGACGATCCGCAACCGGCCGCCAATACGGGCGAGGACATTGTGCCGGCGTCCGAACCCGTACCGGCTGCTTCAGGCGTGGCCGGTTTGCGCGGCGTCGCGGCGAGCGAGGGCGTCGCCATCGGGCCTGCCTTCGCGCATTTTCCGCCTGACATCGCTGGACAGGGCCGCATGCTGCAGGCGGAGGAGATCGCCGGCGAGATCGACAGGTTCCGCGCCGCCGTCGCCGCCGTTCAGGCGCGCATGGACAAGGCGCTGGCGCAGGACACCCTGTCCGCCGGAGATCGCGGCATCATCGCGGCGCTGCGGGACATCGCCGCCGACGACAGCCTGACCGGCGAGGCCGAGAAGGCGATCAAAAGCGGCAATGACGCTGTCTCAGCCGTCATCACCGCCGCCTCCACCATAGCCGCCGATTTCAGCGCGGTCGATGATCACTATCTCAACGCGCGCGCCGACGACTGCCATGCGGTCGGACGACAGATCTGTCTGGCGCTGCTCGGCCAGGATGACGCCAGCCTCGAAAATATCCCCGAAGGCGCCATCCTGATCGCCGACGACATCGGCGCCTGGGACCTGGCGCGGGCGCCGCTGAAGCGCATCGGCGGGGTGGTATGCGGCCATGGCGGGGCCACCTCGCATATTGCCATCATCGCCCGTTCGCACGGCATTCCGGCAGTGCTGGGCCTTGGCGACCAGATCAATGCCCTGCGCAGCGCGCGCGAGGTGGCCGTGGACGGCAATGGCGGGCAGGTAATCGTCGACCCCGATGCGGCGACCCGCGCGGACTTCGCCGCCCGCGTCGAGGCGGCGGTCAAGGAGCGCGCCGGACTGGCCGTCTTCAAGACCGTGACGCCAAAACTCGCGGACGGCAGGATCATCGAGGTCGCCGCCAATATCGGCTCGCTGGAGGAAATCGAGGCAGCGCAGGAAGCCGGCGCCATGGGCGTTGGCCTGTTCCGCACCGAGCTTCTGTTCATGCGTCATATGCATCTGCCCTCCGAGGACATGCAGGCGGAGACCTATGCGGCGCTGGCCAAGGCATTCGCGCCCTATCCGGTCATCGTGCGCACGCTCGACATAGGCGGCGACAAGCCGATCGCCGGCATCGAATTTCCCGACGAGGAAAATCCCTTCCTCGGCTGGCGCGGCATTCGCATGTGCCTCGACCGGCCGGATATCTTCAAGCGCCAACTCAGGGCGCTGCTCAGGGCAGCCGTGCACGGCAACATCAAGGTGATGCTCCCGATGGTCTCCGACATATCGGAGGTACGGCAGACGCGGGTCCTGGTTGCCGAGTGCGCGGCGGAACTGAAGGCGCAAGGCGTGCCGCATGCGGCGTTCGATCTTGGTGTGATGATCGAAACGCCGGCCGCCGTTCTGATCGCGCCGGCGCTGGCGAAAGAGGTGTCGTTCTTCTCGATCGGCACCAACGACCTGACCCAGTACATCATGGCCGCCGACCGGCTCAACCCGACCGTGGCCAAGCTCAATGATGTCGCCAACCCGGCCGTCATGTCGGCGATCGAGTTGACGGCAAGAGCCGGCGTGGCCGCCGGCATCATGGTGGGCATGTGCGGCGAGGCGGCCGGACGCCCCGACCTCATCCCGGCCTTTCTCAAGATGGGGCTGACCGAGCTGTCGATGAGCCCGGCCTCGATCCAGCGCGCCAAGAAGACCATCGCGGACATGGCGCTCGGGCGATAGTCTCGGCCAGAACCGGCAGCTACGGCAAATGGGCAAGCAAGGTGGCGAAGACAGGTGTCAATTCATCGACCGGGCTCGCCTTGGCACAGGCCTTGACGATGCGGTCGTGACGGATGCCGGCCGCCAGAACAGCGGTCTCCAGCATGTCGGGCTCAGGCGCACCGTCGCTGGCCGTGGTGGCCAGGCCGCAGGCCAGGACGACGGGGGCCAAGCAAGCTATGTCGAGCGCCCGGTCGCCGATTGCATCCGGTTCGGCTTCGACAAAGCGGACAGGACGGTGGTTGAGGCACTCGACCAGCAGCGCCGCACAGGCAGCGGCGACGGCCGGCAGCGCGGCGGGGCCGGGTCTGGCGGGTATCGCGGCCAGCAGACCGGCGTGGCGTTTTTGCATGGCGGCGTGGACGGCGGCGAAATCCGCCTCGTGGATCCGGGCATTGTCGATCTTCAGGGCGGCGAGCACGGTCCTGGTCAGATAGTACATGTCGCGCCGGAAGACGCGCTCGGCGCTGGACCGGCGTTCCTCGTTGCCGGCCGGGAAATAGATGCCAAGGCCTTTCACAGTCGTTCCGTCGATCTTCGTCGGGCGGTCATGCGGGACAAAGGATTCGGCGATCGACAAGGCTTCGTCGACGGCACTGGCGGCATGGCCGAGCAGGCCTTCGATGCCTTTGCCCGGGAACGGCGGCAAATGGCTGGTTGCTTCCCGCACGAGATTGGCCTCGCTGTCGCTGTCGTGGCGGCTCTGGCGAATGATGTCGCGGACGTCGCGCAGCCGGTCCTTCAAATTGACGCGGACATCCCTGGAGATTTGTCGGAGCATCGCGAATCGCCTCGAAAACGTCTACCGGCCTCGGCCGCCGAGAGCCGGCCGCTGACCCTACATTGTTCCTATCGATTGGTAGATCAATAGGCGATATTAAACCAGCGTGGAGAATCGGCGAGTGACTCCTACATCGCCGAGCGGGGAGACAGACAGTTGGGCAGGCGACGGCAGGGCGATAGCGAAAACGGCGGGGCCGAGGCGCCCGAACAGGTCGTCAACGAGAGCCGTACGGACCGCCTCAGGATCCGCGCCGCTTGGATGTATTTCGTCGAGCAGATGACGCAGAACGAGATCGCCGACGTGCTCGGCGTCGGCCGCGTCACCATCGTGCGCATGCTGGCGGAGGCGAGGTCCCGCAACGAGGTGAAAATCACCATCGAAAGCGAGCTGTCAGAGATCGTGCGGCTGGAGCGCGCGCTGGAGCGCACGTTCGGCCTGAAGCAGGCGCTGGTGGCGCCGCTGACCGCGCCCAATGCCGATCCGATCCCGGCGATCAGCGCCAAGACCGGGATTTTCCTGTCCGATACGATGAAATCCGGCATGCGCGTCGGCGTCGGCTGGGGTCAGACGCTGTTCTCGAGCCTGCCCTTCATCAGCGCCAAATCGCTCACCGACTTCAAGGTGATTTCGCTGCTGGGCGGTGTGGGCGTCGTGCGCCGCTACAACCCGGCCGAGTTCGCCTGGCGCTTCGCCCAAATCTTCCAGGGCGACGGCTACCTGATCCCGACGCCGGCCGTCGTCGACAGCGTCGAGACCAAGATCGCGCTGGTCGAGCGTTGCGGCCTGCAGGAAGTTTTTGAGATGGCCAACGTGCTCGATGCCGTTCTGCTGAGCGTCGGCGGTATCGCTTCGGCCACCACCTTCTCTCGCGGCGGCTTTCTTAAGGAGGCGGACCGCGAGGCCCTGGTTGCGCGTGGCGCCGTTGGCGACCTTCTGTTCCATTTCTTCGACCGCAATGGCGATCTCGTCGACCACCCCGTCAACAGCCATGTGATGTCGGTGGAGGTCGATCGGCTGCGCAAGGCGCCGATCCGCATTCTCACGTCCGGCGGCGAAGAGAAGACAGCGGCGCTGCTCGGCGCCATGAACCTGATCGCGCCGACCATCCTGATCACCGACGAAGAGAGCGCAAGGCGCATGCTCGAGGCGGTCAACGGAAGCTGAAGGACCCCGTGACGTAGTCCGGCCAGGCCTGCTCCTCGTCGAAAACAGCGACAAGATCCGAAGTGTCCGCCAATATCCCGCTCAGGACCAGCGCCGTGGCGATGCCGGAGCCGTTTCCGCCCGCTATGTCATGCTCGACACTGTCGCCGACGCAGACCACGCTGGCGCGGTCGGGCTCGCCGGCCAGCGCCAGTGCGGCATCGAAGATCGCCGGGCCGGGCTTGCCGATGCGGGTGACGCTGCCGCCCAGGCTCTCGTAGAGATCGGCGATCTCGCCGGCGCCGAAGCGAGGCCCGACCGCCGTCAGCATGATCTTGTCGGGATTGGTGCAGAAGCATGGCACCTTTCGCGCCGCCGCCGGCGCCAGCAGGCGGCGATAATGGTCCAGGTCGTAGCGGTCGCCCTCGCTGGCCGCGATCAGTACCAGGTTGGCGGTATCGCCGGCTCCGGTCAACACAAAAGGCAGGCCCTCGATCGCTGTGCGGTCATTATCGCGGCTGATCAACAGGCAGTTCGTGCCGGGCCGCAACGCTCCGGTCCCCGCCATTTCGTGGAAGGATCGCCACGCCACCTCGCCGGAGGAAACGAAATGATCCCAACTTCCGGCCTCGAAGCCGAGCCTCAGCAAACGGTCCTCGTTGGGCTTGGCGCGCCTGCCGGAGTTGGAGACCAGCACCACGGTCTTTCCGGCGCGCTTCAGTGCCGCCAAGGCCGCCACCGCGCCGGGATAGGGGGCCGAGCCGTCATGCAGCACGCCGAACTGGTCGACCAGGAAGACCTGGTAGCGCTCCGCCAGCGGTCCGATGCCGTCGAGGCGTTCAGCCAGTTTCCGGTTCATAGCAGCCCCGCCTTGTTCGCACCCTTCAACGCCAGCCGCGCCGTTCCGGCAGCGGCCTCGTCCGACAAAGCCGGCAAGAACGCAACGCCGAGCTTACGCTGCCGGATCGCGCTCCACGCCGGATTTGCCGCGCCGCCGCCGACGCTGCGCACCGAAGTCAGCGCCGGCGCGCCGAGCTCGCCAAGCCGGCGATAGCCGAGCGCTTCGATCGCGGCCATGCCTTCGAACATCGCCTTGAGATAGTCGGCATCATCCACCGGGCGCGGGACGAGGCGCGGGGGGAGCGCCGGATCGGCGATCGGGAAGCGTTCGCCCGATGTGGCGAGCGGATAATAGTCGAGGCCGGTCTCGGTCGCCGGGTCGATCATGGCACTGAGCTCGATGATGCGCGCGAGGGGAAAATGCTGCGCCAGCACCTTGCCGCCGGAATTCGAGGCCCCGCCGGCCAGCCAGGCATTGCCCAGCCGATGGCTGTAAATGCCGTATCGCGGCGCCGAGATCGGCCGGTCGGACAGGATCTTGATGGTAAGCGAGGAGCCAAGCGCCGTGACTCCGTCGCCGACCCCCGCCGCACCCGTCGCCAGGAAAGAGGCGCAGCCATCGGTCGTGCCGGCAACGACGATCACGTCGCGGGCCAAACCGAACAGATCCGCCATGGCCGCGGTGAGCGTGCCGGTGACGTCGCCCGGCTCGACGACGTCAGGCAGCAAATCCATGCGCATTCCGGTCGCCGCGATCCAGTCCGGCCAGCGGCGGGCCTCGACATCGTAGCCGGTTTTCAAGGCGTTGTTCTCGTCGCTGACGTCGAAGCGGCCCGACAACTGTCCGGCGATCCAGTCCGCCTGATGCAGCACCGCCGCCACGCCCGGCAGATGCTGGAAGTGAAGCGCCTTGGCGAGGCCTGAGGTCGCGCCGTGCGCGGCGCTGCCCGCCGGCGCCTCGCGCGCGATCGCGGCCAGTATATCGTCGCCGGCGACCTTGTCGTTGTACATCAGCGGTTCGGCGAGCGGCCGTCCGGCACCGTCGACCGGCAGCAACGTGCCCGAGGTGCCATCCACGGCGATGGCGCGGACTGTGGTCCGGTCGATGCCCGCAATCAACTCCGCCAGCGCTGCCCGGACCGCTTGCCACCAGGCCGCCGGACTGCGTGGATCCTGGCCAAATGCGTCGAGGCGGACGGCGGCTTGGCCGGCAATTGAAAAGTCTGGACGCATGGCTACGGCGCGGGCGCCCGAGGTGCCGATATCGACGCCGATGACTAGACGATCCGAGAGAGGCGAGCCGGCGACGGGCGACATGTCAGCCACCGGAGGCGTTCAGTTTCTGGCGGTACTGCTCGGCGTCCCAGTTGACGAGTTCGTCGTTCTCCGCCTCGGTAAGGTAATTCAACGTCGCCGTGACATCGACCCGCGCCGTCACGTCGGCAAGGCAACGCTGCATGGCGTCGGCGCCGGCGCTGGCATTGGCGCGCATCAGGACGCCGAGCCCCGGAAACAGGATCGACAGGGGCTGGGCGCCGCGACGCCTGACGACAGCGGCGACGTCCTCGCCGGGCGCAGCCACCACCGAACCCTTGCCGAGGAAGATGACATGGTCGGGATAGAGGCTGCCGCCCGATGCCATGCGGCGGCTGTCGGGATCGATGGCGACCGCGTGCGCCTCGGTGTCGACGGGCAAGCGGTAGCCGGAATTTGCGGCAAGCGCGGTCAGTGCCGCGATGTCGGGCGCGGCCGCGTCGCGCGGCGCCCTTGCCAGAAGCCCGGTGACGCGGCGCAACAGCGCCTCGGCCCCGGTGACGGTCTCGGCCGCGACGACGAGGCCGTGATTGCCCAGGATCAGGACATCGATGCCCGGCCGCAGCCTTTCGGAGATGCCCTGGGCCAGCGGCAGGCCCGGCCGGCGGTAGGGAACATAGGCCCATTGGATGCCTGCGAGCCGGCGCGCGGCCAGGACCTCGCAATCGGCCTGCACCGCAAGCGAAATGGTGTCGACGCAGTGGACATGCAGGACCACGCGCTGCGGCATCAAGGCATGCACCGTGGTCTCGATCGAGGGACGCAGCCCGCGCGGGTTGAGCGCGCCGATGGCGAAGGCCTGAGGCTGGTCGGCGGCGGGATCGCGTCGTTCAACCGCCTCGAGCAATGGCGCCATCGCCACCGGCACCATGATGTCATCGGCGAGCGCGTCTTTCAGCCAGGTCCCGGAAGCCTTGATCCACAGCGTGTCTCCGGCTTTCAGCGAGGTGTTGCCGCCGGCGGCCTGGGTCAGATGCGGATCCTGTCCGATGGCGGCCGAAAGCGCCCGCAGCGCCGCCAATTCCTGCGCATCCGCCTGGGTCGCCATCACGCATCTCCTCCAACAATCCGCCAACCGTCGAATGCGGTGGTCGGGCATTCGACGGGTTGATATCGCAGATAAGAGTGAGTTCCGTCAACCGTGATCGAATACCGTCAGTTGCGGCTTGCAATCGAGCTAATGTTGAGTAAGTTACACCAACTGCCGTCGCAGAACGGCGTTTTGGAGGAAACAGTTGAGCGACTCCGGCCGCCAGCGTCAGATCGTCGAACTCTTGCGTGATCGCCCCTTCGCCTCGGTGCGGGAGCTGCAGGAGCGGCTCGGCGTTTCGGCCGCGACGGTGCGGCGCGACATCGACCGGATCGACGAGGCGGGCGAGGCGCGCAAGGTCTATGGCGGTGTTTCGGCGCTCGACGGCACGTCGCAGGCCGGCGTCGCCTATGCCCGGCCCTATGACGAGAATCGCGACCTCGCGGTCGAGGCCAAGCGGCAGATCGCCAACCTAGCCGCGACCATGGTGCGCGACGGCGACGCGGTTATCGTGCATGGCGGCTCGACCTGTTTCCATCTCGGGGTCAAGCTCGCCGAGCGCAGCATCCGGCTCTACACCAACTCGATGCCGCTGGCGGCGTATCTGAGCGATCATGGCCATTGCAGCCTGACCGTTGCCGGCGGCGACCTGCATCGCGAGCCGGGCATCATTCACTCGCTCACCCATCCGGCACCTTTCTACGCTTCGAAGTTCTTTCTCGGCGCGCAAGGCATCGGCCAGGAAGGCTTGCTGGAATCGCACCCGCTGCTGGTGCGCTCGATCGTCGAGCTTAGCCAGTGCGCCGACCAGATCGTCGTGCTGGCCGACAGCCGCAAGCTTTCGATCCAGGCCCGTAACGTTGCGCTGCCCCTGTCGCGCATCGGCACGCTGGTCACCGACGACGGTCTTTCCGATGCCGACGCGCGCATGCTGGAGGATGCCGGCGTCATGGTGCGGATTGCTTCGACCACGGGAGCCATCGCATGAAGGTCGCGGTGCTCGACTTCGGCAAGACCAATTCGAAGCTGTTCGTCTTCGGCCAGGACGGACGCATTCTCGACGAGCGCCGGACCCAGCCGAAATGGACGCGCCAAGGCGGCTTCAGCGTGCTCGATGAGGCCGACCTCCACGATTGGGCGCTCGGCGCCGTCACCGCTGTGATCGAAAACCATGGCGTGGAAGGGGTGATGGTGTCGGGCCATGGCTGCACCTTCGCCCTCGTGGACGACGCGGCGCTGACGCATCCGATCCTCGACTATGAGCAGGAGCCGCCGGCCGAAATCGCCGCGCGGATCGATCGCCGCATTCCGGACTACGCCGAGACGTTCTCGCCGCGGCTGCCGCTCGGTTTCAACTACGGCCGCCACATGCTGTGGCTGCAGGAGGCCGCATCCGACGCTTTCGCGACGGCGAAATGGATTCTCGGCTATCCGCAATATTGGAGCTGGCGCCTTGGCGGCAGGCCGGTTTGCGAAGTGTCCTATCTCGGCTGCCATTCGCATCTGTGGGCGCCGCGTCGTCACGATTTTTCCTCACTGGTCGGCGCCGAGGGGTGGCGCCACCAGATGCCGGCCTTCGCGCGTGCCGGTACTGTCATCGGCGAACAGGACTTCGGCAGCGCGTCGCGGCCGCTCGCCATCCACAACGGCGTCCACGACTCGAATGCCGCGCTCCATGCCTATCGGCGGCAGGGGCTGGGCTCGGTGACAGTGGTTTCGACCGGCACCTGGGTCATCGTGCTCAATCCCGACTGTCCGCTCGAGGCGCTCGACCGCGATCGCGACATGCTGGTCAATGTCGATGTGGACGGCGGCCCGGTGCCGACCATCCGCTTCATGGGCGGGCGCGAATTCGCCGCCATCAGCGACGGCTGGCAAGGCCCGGTCGAAGGCGCGGCGGTGCAGCGGGCGATCGATGCCGGCATGATGGCATTGCCGAGCTTCGCGCCGGGCGGGCCGATGCCAGGCCGTTCGGGCCGGCTGGTCGGACGCACGCCTGATGCCGGCGAGCGTGCGGCCGTGGCACTGCTCTATGTCGCGCTGATGCTCGACCTCTGCCTCGACCTCATCCATTCCAGCAACACCGTGATCGTCGACGGCGGTCTCAACACTGGCGGCCTGCTCGCCAGCCTGCTGGCGCAGCTGCGGCCGGAGCAGGCCTTCATGCAGGGCGCTTCGCTGCAAGGCAGCGCCACGGGCGCTGCGGCCCTGGCTTTCGAGAGCGTCGGGCGTGAATTCGCCGCCGAGCCGCCGGAGCCGGTGAAAGCAGTGCGCTTCACCAGCCTCGCCGGCTACCGCGACGGCTGGCGCGATCTGGTCGCCGGGACCGCCGGCAAGGTCGCAGCCCGATGAGCGCGCAGGCCAAAACGGAGACAGCCGGCATGGGGGCGGAACGCCACCCGGTGCTGGAAATGCGCCATATTTCGAAGACGTTCGGCGCGATCCGCGCCCTGCAGGATGTTTCGCTTACCGTCCAGGCCGGCGAGCTGCACGCGCTGATGGGCGAGAACGGCGCCGGCAAGTCGACGCTGATGAAGGTGCTGTCGGGCGCCTATCGTCCCGATCCCGGCGGCGAGATCCTGATCGATGGCATGCCGGCGGCAACCGGCGATCCGATCAAGGCGCGCGCCAGCGGCGTCGCGGTGATCTACCAGGAACTGTCGCTGGCGCCCAATCTGACCGTGGCGCAGAACATTTTCCTCGGCAACGAACCGCGCCGTTTCGGCATCGTCGACCGCGACCAGTGCAACCGGCGCGCGACCGAGATCATTGGCCGGCTCGGCGTTTCCTTTTCGGCGCGTGCCCTGGTTTCCGGCCTGTCACTGGGCGAGCGCCAGCTGGTCGAGATCGCGCGTGCGCTGTCGACCAATGCGCGCATCATCGTCATGGACGAGCCGACGACGTCGCTGACCTCGCGCGAGACCGAGCGGCTGTTCGAGGTGATCGCGACGCTGAAGGCGCAAGGCATCGCCATCATCTACATCAGCCATCGCATGGAAGAGGTCTACCAGCTCGCCGACCGCGTCAGCGTGCTGCGCGACAGCGGCTATGTCGGCACGCTGGAGCGCGCCGACCTCAGCGCCTCGCGCCTCGTTTCGATGATGGTCGGCCGCGATCTCTCGGCGTTCTACAAGAAGGATCACCGCGCGCCGGGCGAAAAGCGTGCCGTGGCGCTGTCGGTGCGCGGCATGTCCGACAGCAGGCTGCTGAAGGACTGCTCCTTCGACCTCTATCACGGCGAGGTGCTGGCGCTGGCGGGCCTCGTCGGCTCGGGCCGCACCGAACTTGCCAGGCTCATCTTCGGCGCCGACCGGCGCAGCGCCGGCACGCTGGAGCTCGACGGCAAGCCGATCGCCATCGGCTCGCCGCGCGAGGCGCTCGATGCCGGCATCGCCTATCTCACCGAGGACCGCAAGGAACTCGGCCTGTTCCTCGACATGTCTATTTCCGACAACATCAACATGGGCGTGCTGGCCAGGGATGCGCGCGCCGGCGGCTTGCGGGACTTCGCCGCCGCCGACAGGCGCGCTGCGAAAGCCGTCGCCGATCTCTCGATCCGCACCCGCTCGGCGCAGGCCAATGCCGGTTCGCTGTCGGGCGGCAACCAGCAGAAGGTGCTGCTGGCTCGCCTGCTGGAGACCGAGCCGAAGGTCGTCATCCTCGACGAGCCGACGCGCGGCGTCGATGTCGGCGCCAAATCGGAAATCTACCGGCTGATCGACGATCTCGCCAACCGGGGCATCGCCATACTGATGATCTCCAGCGAATTGCCAGAGGTGATCGGCGTCGCCGATCGGGTGTTGGTGATGCGCGACGGCGCCATAGCGGGCGAGGTGACGGCGTCCCGGGGCGAGGCGCTTCGCCAGGAAGCGATCATGGAACTTGCGACGGGAGCGGCCCAGGAAGGACCGAAGGGATGACCGACAGAACGACCGCGACGACAAGTGTGGATCAGGCGGCGGTCAGGAGCCGGCGGCTGCGCACGGCTCTCGCCGCGCTCGGCATGCTGCCGGTGCTGGTGTTGCTGGCGGCCGGCTTCCAGTTCATCAATCCGCGTTTTCTCACCGGCACCAACCTGTTGATCGTCACGCAGCAATCGTCGATCAACATCGTGCTCGCCGCCGGCATGACCTTTGTCATCCTCACCGGCGGCATCGACCTGTCGGTCGGCTCGATCCTTGCCGCTTCCGCAATGGTGGCGGTGCTGGTGTCGCTGGTGCCGGACTGGGGCCTGCTCGGCGTACCGGCGGCCATTCTGGTCGGTCTCGGCTTCGGGGTCATCAACGGGCTGCTCATCGCCTATATCAGGCTGCCGCCCTTCATCGTCACGCTGGGATCGCTGACCGCCGTGCGCGGCGTCGCCCGCCTGCTCGGCGAAGACACGACCGTGTTCAACTCCGACCTGCCGTTCGACTTCATCGGCAACGGCTCGCTGTTCGGCGTTCCCTGGCTGGTCATCATCGCGCTGACGGTGGTGGTGGTGTCGTGGCTGGTGCTGAAACGCACCGTGCTCGGCACCTGGATCTATGCCGTGGGCGGCAATGCCGAGGCGGCGCGGCTGACCGGCATCAAGGTGCCGCTGGTGCTGCTCTTCGTCTATGGCGTGTCCGGCCTGCTGGCAGGTCTCGGCGGCGCCATGTCGGCGGCCAGGCTCTATGCCGCCAACGGCCTGCAGCTCGGCCAGTCCTACGAACTCGACGCCATCGCCGCGGTCATCCTGGGCGGCACAAGCTTCGTCGGCGGCGTCGGCTCGATCTGGGGCACGCTGATCGGCGGGCTGATCATCGCCGTGCTGTCCAACGGGCTCATCCTGGCCGGCGTCTCGGACATCTGGCAGTACATCATCAAGGGATTGGTCATCATCGTGGCGGTCGCCCTCGACCGCTACAGGCTCCAGGCAGGGGCAAGAACGTGAGTGACCTTGTCGCCGGCATCAAAGACCGGCTTGTGTAACGCACCGTGAGAGGCGCGGGGCATCAGGAGGAAGTAAGCGTAATGAAGACCATCGCCAAACTGCTCTGCGGCGCCGCGTTCGCGGCCGTCGCCATTGCGCCGGCATCGGCCAAGGACCTGAACAAGGTCGGCATCTCGGTCGGCCTGCTCGGCAACCCCTTCTTCGTCGCCACCATCAAGGGCATCGAGGACGCGGCCAAGAAGATCAATCCGAACGTCGAGGTGACGTCGGTGTCGGCCGACTATGACTTGAACAAGCAGGTCTCGCAGGTCGATTCCTTCATCGCCGCCGGCGTCGACGTCATCATGCTCAACGCCGTCGATGCCAAGGCGATCGCGCCCGCGGTGAAGAAGGCGCAGGCGGCGGGCATCGTGGTCGCGGCCTTCGACGTCTCCGCGCCAGGCGCCGACGTCACCGTGATGACCAACAATGTCAAGGCCGGCGAGGAGGCCTGCCAATATCTGGTCGACCAAACTGGCGGCAAGGGCAACTACGTCATCCTCAACGGTCCGGCGTCCTCGTCGATCCTGGAGCGCGTGAAGGGCTGCAAGAACGTGCTTGCCCAGCATCCTGACATCAAGATCCTGTCCGACGACCAGAACGCCGAAGGCTCGCGCGACGGCGGCCTGAAGGTGTTCCAGTCGCTGCTGACCCGTTTCGACAAGATCGACGCGGTGTTCGCCATCAACGATCCGACGGCGATCGGCGCCGAGCTCGCCGCCAAGCAGCTCAACCGCTCGGAGTTCATCTTCACCGCCGTCGACGGCGCGCCGGACATCGAGAAGGAACTGGCATCCGGCAAGTCCATGATCAAGGCTTCTGCCTCGCAGGATCCCTACGTGATGGCCGGCCAGTCGCTGACGATGGCCGCCGACGTGCTTGCCGGCAAGAAGCCGGCGGAGCCGGTGGTGCTGCTCGATCCGAAGCTGATCACCGCCGAGAATCTGAAGGACTACAAGGGCTGGACCGCGGCCCGCTGATCAGTCCAAGGCGGACGCGGCCGGGCTGACCTGCCGCGTCCTCCTCATTTCGTCGCAAAACCGGAGACGATCATGTCGCGCATCGGAATCCACTCTTTCGTCTGGTCGGCGAGCTCGACGCAGGCCGAGCTCGAACGCACGCTGGCCAACACCAAGGAGGCCGGCTTCGACCTGATCGAATTCTCCTATCTCGACCCCGCCAATGTCGATATTGGCGGGCTCGCCAAGCGCATCGCCGATCTCGACCTCGGCGTGGCGATCAGCATCGGCCTGCCGGTCGACGGCGACATTTCGAGCGCCGACAAGGCGGTCGCCGCGCGCGGCGTCGGGATCCTCAACGACACCATCGCCCTGACGCGCGACCTCGGCGGCCAGAAGGTAGCCGGTATCCTCTCGACCAGCCACGGATTGCAGACCGAGGCGCCGACGCGAGACCAGTGGAACCGCAGCGCCGGGACGCTGGCCAAGGTCGCCGAAACCGCGAAGGCGGCAGGCGTCACGCTCAACCTCGAGATCGTCAACCGCTTTGAGAGCAATCTGCTCAACACCGCCGCGCAAGGGCTGGCCTTCATCGAGGACACCGGCTCCGACAACATCTTTCTCCACCTCGACACCTTCCACATGAACATCGAGGAGGCCGATGTCGGGCTGGCCATCCGCCATGCCGCCGGCAAGATCGGCTATGTCCATATCGGCGAGAGCCATCGCGGCTTCCTCGGCACCGGCAATATCGACTTCGCCGCGATATTCGATGCGCTGACGGCGATCGGCTATGCCGACGATCTCAGCTTCGAATCCTTCTCCTCGGAGATCGTCGACGAGAACCTGTCGAAGAAGACCGCCATCTGGCGTAATCTGTGGACGGACAACATGGCGCTGGCCAAGCACGCGCGCGCCTTCATCGGGCTGGGAATGGAAACGGCAAGGCGCAAGGCGGAACTCGTCGCGGCGCGCCACAAGCCCTGAGGATTTCAGACTGAGGAGCAGCAGGAATTGCCAAATCGCCCACCCCAGGCGCGGACGCGCCTGGTTCCTGGTGCAAGGCCGCGAACTCAGCTTCATTGACTGTGAAGGCAGTTAATGCTACAAATTGCCTATGGTGCTGAGTCGCGCCAGGGACCCGCCGAGCAGGCGGGTTTTTTCGTTCAGAGCTCCGTCAAACAGTGCGAAGGCGCCGGTGAACCCGGATTGGTTGCCCTGGTCCCCCTGGCGGCATTGCCCACGCCACGCGTAACGGCTATCCGACGGTGCGACAGCGAAGCAAAACGGAGCCCCGGCATGACGAACAAGACGATCCTGAAATTCGGCACCGTCGAACACGCGGAAGCCGGCGACCTGCCTGGCTGGATCGCGGTCGAGGGCCGGCCGACGATGCAAACCGCCGTCCAGCACACGACCGCGGACGGCAAGGTGATCTCAGGAACCTGGCGGGCGTCGCCCGGTACGTATCACGCCACCTACACCGACTATGAGTTCGTGCACATGATCGCGGGCCGCATCATCATCACGCCCGACGGCGGCACGCCGGTCGAAGTCGGCCCCGGCGACGCCTTCGTGGTGGAAGCCGATTTCAAGGGAACCTGGAAGATCATCGAGCCGGTGACGAAGCATTTCGTGGTCAGGGTGGGCTGAGGCAGGCTGTCAGACAGACAAGCCAGCCGCTCGCTGGCCTTTGATACCTTTCGTCAATCCCGGCCATCCTCGCATGTCCACGCAACTGGCGGGGCCGTGACTGGCGCCCGGTTGGAGCGAACGGGACCAGAATGCCGGCAGGGCGAACGGTGTCCGCCTTGCTCATCGTGCCATCGCGTGAGACCCCACGGCGAGCAACCCCGCTGTTGGAGCACGCGGAACAACAGGATCCGTGGTCATTTCATTGTTTAGTGAGGAAGGCCTTGCAAGCCGGCGTGACTTCGCTGAGGTGCTGTTTAAGGCAGCCTTGCGCCTTAACTTCGTTGTCCATGTGGCACACCCGCTTGGCGTCCGCTCTACAGGGTGTCTTGTAGGCATCTTTCGCTAAAGCGGCGTCGGTGAGAAAAAGCGATATACAAGCCAAAAGCGCCAGTTGGAGTGACTTTCGATTCCGCATGGTTGTGTTCCCATCGTGAGTGCAGAAGCGCGGTCTTTATATGCGTTAATGCTAAAGAATGGGAATCCACCATAAGGAGGAGGGTGCGAGCACCCGCGCAAAATCGGATGAGCAATGTAGCGCAAAACACGGCTTACATAAGCGCAGTGCTGACCAACTGTCTCGCGCACGGCTCAATCAAAAGCGCTAATATAATCTCCGGTTTGTCGAGCTTGTTTCCAATTTTGTGTTGGAGTAACCCAATATCGCTTGGGAACACGAAATGGAGAGAGTCGTTAGGCTGCGTGCGGGGTAGGTTTTTTCCTGCCATTTTTCTGAAACACGGAATTGTTCCTTGGCATCGGAGGGAAATACTCTCCGTCTTGAATAAATAACGAATCCGTGATTGCGGGCGTTTTATTCCTGATTGTCGATGACCCGAAGAATATTCGATCCGTAATCGAGCAGTTTTCGTATACTTATAAATGAGGGGCGAGATGTCTACCGTGTTTAGACGCGCGTACATCAAACCAGGTTGGTGTTTTCTTCTCGTGGTCACGTCGGTTGCGTTCCTCATTTGCCTGGGGGGTGGGGAACTCACTGCGGGTGAGTTCAAGAAAACCAGCTGTTGGTTCGAAATTCCCCGGGATCGGGCAATGACGTGTGGGACCGTGAATGTTCCAGAAAATCGAAAGAAGACGGGCGGTACCGAGGTCGTCCTGTCCGTGGTCGTATTCGAACCGGACCGCGAACGGCACGAACCGGTGGTGTTTCTCACAGGAGGACCGGGGCAGCCTACCGACATTGCCAATAGCGACGACATCGATGGATGGTGGGAATTCATCGGCGCCCAGAGTTGGATGATCGGACGCCGAGTAATCGTCGCTGATCAGCGGGGTATCGGAAAGTCCGCTCCCGCCTTGGACTGTTCTCAATATTTCAAGCCCGATCATTGGAACGCCATTCTCTCGAGCGTTGAGGTCGAAGCCACCTTTAGCAAGCTCAAAAAAGATGAAGTTCTTGCATGCAGGACGGCGTTGATCGCAAAGGGCATTGATCTTGATGCCTACAACACTGAGGAGAATGCGGAGGATATTGATGACCTTCGGAAGGCTCTCGGGATAGAAAAGTGGGTTCTCTATGGCGTCTCGTATGGCACCAGGCTTGCACTCGAAGTGATGAACCAGCACCCCGAAGGGGTCTCGGCTAGTATACTGGATTCAGTTGTTCCTCTGGACATCAATTACCTGAACGAAGATGGGCCGAATCTCGACCGATCGTTAAAATTGCTAGAGCGAGACTGTGAGGCGGCGAACAGATGCATGAATGGGATATCCAATGCTGTTCAGCTTATTGCAAGACAGCTGGATCGACAGCCGTTGCTCTTGCGCAGCACAGATAAAGAGGCGCGCTACACATATGTCTCCGGGGCAGATTTCCTCGAGCTTATATTCGGCATTTTATACGATCGCGATGCGCTCCTGACCCTGCCGGAGCTGATCGAGAGGACATACAAACAGGATTTCAGACCCCTGGCGGAGATACTTTTCGATGCTGACGACCTGGAGATCTCCCAAGGTATGGACTTCTCTGTAAGTTGTTCCGACAGCGATCTCCCCGATCTGAATGGCAAGCAGGACAAATACTGGTCGAAATGGGTTGAGCTGAACGACTACTCCTGGGCATGCCCTCTTTGGATGCTTGAGAACGGGCCAGCATCGCAGGTGCAGCCGCGCCGCACTGACATACCCACTCTTCTGTTGTCGGGAGAATATGATCCAGCAACGCCGACAGCATGGGCGGACCACGCGGCGAAGACCCTTCCTTTCGGCCAGGTGGTGGTCTTTCGGGGGATCGGACACGATGTCATAGATTCCGATCCGTGCGGGTCGAAAGTAGTTGCTGATTTCCTTGCAAACCCCAAGCTCAAGTTGAAGACTGAATGTATCGGTGAGATGGGGGCCCCGCAATTTCCAAGCCCGCCAAAGGAACTGTGGTCGGGAGCGGAGGCACTACACTCTATATCAGCAAATCGCTCAAGGCAGGATAGGTTGAGATTTCGATTTGGGCACTGAAATTCCTCTTAGCCAAAATTGTAAAATCTGATATTTTTCTGTCGACGAAGTTAAGCTAAAGCGGAACTCGCAAATCAATTAAACACTACGGTAGCATCGCTTAAGGACCCCTCTCGTCTTGCGGGTGGAAGTCGCGTGCGTGTCGCATTTCGATTATCAAATTCCGAAGTTTCACAGAAATTGTAGGAGGATCGAACAGTGTTTACGTCTCGTCGTGTATTGCTTTCGGCCTTGGGTGCAAGCATCGCATACGCCGCCTTTGGTGGCATCGCGCGCGCGAAGGGCGGTGGCGGGGGAGGAGGAG
>NZ_VFVW01000008.1:0-375258 GCF_006442305.1 Mesorhizobium sp. B2-3-6
ACCTCGGCCTCCTTCCAGGCCTCTGCTGCGAAAGACGCGGCGGTGCTGAGCAAAAGCGCGGCCAACCCTAGTGTCACGGTTTTCATCGAAATCTCCCTGCTGATCCGAGGATGCGCGGCAATCGCGGCCTCGCTCGATCAACGCGCAGGCACCGACGTTTATTCCCGGGCATGCCAACACAATGGTGATTGGCAGAGGGCCCCGGGCGTCGCTATATCGGCGCCGTAAAGTCGGAGTTCTGGAATGGCACTCGATATAGGCTATGTCAGCGCGGTCGGGGCAGGGGCGATCTCGTTCCTGTCGCCTTGCGTGCTGCCGCTCGTGCCGCCCTATCTCTGCTACATGGCCGGCGTGTCGGTCGACGATTTTCGCGGTAATGCCGGAGCGGCAGCCAAAGCCGGCGCCCGCACCGCGCTGCTTTATTCCTCGATTGCCTTCGTGCTCGGCTTCTCGACCGTGTTCGTCGCGCTGGGCGCCGGCGCCTCGACCATCGGCCGCCTTCTGCGCGTCTGGCAGGAGCCGCTGGCAATGGGCGCCGGCGTGCTGATCATCCTGATGGGGCTGAATTTCCTCGGTATCCTGCGTATTCCGCTTTTGTCGCGCGAGGCGCGTTTCCAGTCGCAGGGCAAACCGGCAAGCGCGGTTGCGGCCTATGTCATGGGACTGGCCTTCGCCTTCGGCTGGACGCCGTGCATCGGCCCGGTGCTGGGGCCGATCCTGACGCTGGCCGGCGGCCGCGAGACAGTGGGCGAAGGCGCATTGCTACTCGCCGCCTATTCGCTCGGCCTCGGTATCCCATTCCTGATCGCGGCACTGTTTTCCGGCGCCTTCATGCGTTTCCTCGGCAAATTCCGCGTCCATCTCGGCCGCGTCGAGAAGGCGATCGGCGCATTGCTGGTCGTCGCCGGCGTGTTTTTCCTCACCGGCGGGGTGCAGGCCGTGTCGTATTGGCTGCTGGAGAATTTTCCGCTGCTGGGCCGGCTGGGATAAGGCTGTCGGTATCGGGTGCGCACAAGATTGAACCTGTGACCCGCTGATTAAGAGTCGGCTGCTCACCATCTCACCGGAATTTAACCGCATTGGTGCAGCATGGCGCCCACTGCTAGCATGATTTGATTCCCAACGCTTTTCCTATGGTTGTCCTTCCATGAACCAGAGAACATGCCTATCCGTCATCCTCGCCGCCGGCGAAGGCACGCGCATGAAGAGCGCGCTGCCCAAGGTGCTGCACCAGATCGCCGGGCTGCCGATGGTCGCGCATGTGGTCAAGGCGGCCGAGGCAGCGGGCGCCGGCGACCTTGCGCTGGTGATCGGCCACGGCGCCGAGGAGATGCGCAAGGCGGCGCAGAAATTCGCGCCGGAGGTAGAGGCTTTCGTGCAGGAAAAGCGCCTCGGCACTGCGCATGCGGTGCTTGCCGCGCGCGCTGCTATATCAAAAGGTTACGACGATATCCTCGTCATGTTCGGCGATACGCCGCTGATCGATCCGGACGCCCTCACGGCCGCGCGCCTGAAGCTGGCGCAAGGTGCTGCCGTCGTGGTCATCGGCTTCCGCACGGCGAACCCCACCGGCTATGGCCGCCTGATCGAAAAAGGTGGCAAGCTCGTCGCCATCCGCGAGGAAAAGGACTGCTCCGACGAGGAGAAGAAGATCACCTTCTGCAATGGCGGGCTGATGGCGATTGCCGGCAGCCAGGCGATGAAACTGCTCGACGCCGTCGGCAACAGGAACGCCAAGGGCGAATACTATCTCACCGATATCGTCGAGCTTGCCAGCAACCAGGGCCTCGATGTCGTCGCCACCGAAGCCAGCTTCGAGAATGCGCTCGGCATCAACAACCGCGCCGAGCTGGCACAAGCCGAAGGCATCTGGCAGGCACGCCGTCGGCACGAAGCGATGCTTTCGGGCGTGACGTTGATCGCGCCAGAAACGGTGTATTTCTCGCACGACACCGAGATCGGCGCCGATACTATTGTCGAGCCGAACGTCTGGTTCGGGCCCGGTGTGAAGATCGCAGGCGGCGCCAGGATTCACGCCTTCAGCCATATCGAAGGCGCCATCGTCGCCGCTCATTGCGATGTCGGCCCCTTCGCGCGGCTGCGGCCGGGCGCCGATCTCAAACAGAAAGCCAAGGTCGGCAATTTCTGCGAGGTCAAGCAGGCCGTCATCGAGGAGGGCGCCAAGGTCAACCATTTGACCTATATCGGCGACGCGCGGGTGGGCGCCGGGGCCAACATCGGCGCCGGCACGATCACCTGCAATTATGACGGCTATCTGAAGCACTTCACCGATATCGGCGAGGGCGCCTTTGTCGGATCGAATTCCTCGCTTGTCGCGCCGGTCACCATTGGCAAGGGCGGCTATATCGCCTCGGGCAGCGTCATCACCGAAAGCGTGCCCGACGATGCGCTGGCCTTCGGGCGCGCCCGCCAGAAGACGATCCCCGGCAAAGGCAAGGAATTGCGCGAGCGCTTCGCGTCGGCCGCGGTTGCCAAAAAGAGGTAAAACCGGTCTTCAAAAACTGAACGATTGCAGTAACTGGATTGCAAGTGCGCTGTGTCATGATGCATGCGTACGAGACTGTTCCCATTACACGGAACGAAACGCAAAGTAACTTTCGCGAGAGCCCGGCAATCCGTAGATAGCGCCGGGTTCTGCCGGGGATTGGGGACTGTCTGCATGTGCGGTATCGTTGGAATTGTCGGCCATTCGCAGGTTGCGCCGCTCATCGTCGATGCGCTGAAGCGGCTTGAATATCGAGGCTACGATTCGGCCGGCGTCGCCACCATAGAGAAGGGGGCGCTTGGCCGCCGCCGCGCCGAAGGCAAGCTGGTCAATCTCGAACGCCGGCTGAAGGACGAGCCGCTCGACGGCACGATCGGCATCGGTCACACCCGCTGGGCCACGCATGGCGTGCCGAACGAGACCAACGCGCACCCGCATTTCTCCAATGGCGTCGCCATCGTCCACAACGGCATCATCGAGAATTTCGCCGAGCTGCGCGACGAACTGATCCGCGACGGCTATTCCTTCTCGTCGCAGACCGACACCGAGGTCGTCGCGCATCTGGTGGCGCGGGAAGTCGCGAAAGGCTTGAAGCCGGTCGATGCCGCGCACAAGGCGCTCAAGCGGCTGGAAGGCGCCTTTGCGCTGGCGATCATGTTCACGGGCGACGAGGACCTCATCGTTGGCGCTCGCAACGGCCCACCGCTGGCGGTCGGCCATGGCGACGGCGAGATGTTCCTGGGCTCCGACGCCATCGCGCTTGCCCCGTTCACCAATTCGATCACCTATCTGGAAGACGGCGACTGGGCGGTGGTGCGCCGCAGCGGTGTCGCCATCTTCGACATCGACGGCGAAAAGGTCGACCGCAAGCGCCAGCAATCGCTCTCGACCAGCTTCATGGTCGACAAGGGCAATCGCCGCCACTTCATGGAGAAGGAAATCCATGAGCAGCCGGAGGTGATCTCGCACACGCTGGCCCATTATGTCGATTTTGTTTCCGGCGTCTCCAAGCCGCTCGACCTGCCGTTCGACTTTGCTACGATTAACCGGCTGGCGATTTCGGCCTGCGGTACCGCCTATCTCGCCGGACTGATCAGCAAATACTGGTTCGAGCGCTATGCTCGGCTGCCGGTCGACATCGATGTCGCCTCCGAATTTCGCTACCGCGAAATGCCGCTGTCGAAGAACGACGCCGCCTTCTTCATCTCGCAATCGGGCGAGACCGCCGACACGCTGGCCTCGCTGCGCTATTGCCGCAAGGCCGGCATGAAGATCGGCGCCGTCGTCAACGTGCGGGAATCGACCATGGCGCGCGAATCCGACGTCATCTTGCCGACGCTGGCCGGGCCGGAGATCGGTGTCGCCTCGACCAAGGCCTTCACCTGCCAGTTGTCGGTGCTGGCCTCGCTCGCCGTCCGGGCAGGCGTGGCGCGCGGCACGATTTCACGGGACGAGGAAAAGTCGCTGGTGCGAGCGCTTTCCGAGGCGCCGCGCTATGCCAACCAGGTGCTCAAGCTCGAAGAGCAGATCGAACGGATCGCGCGGGACCTGTCGCGCTACAAGGACGTGCTCTATCTCGGACGCGACACCAATTTCCCGCTCGCCATGGAAGGCGCGCTGAAGCTCAAGGAGATCTCCTACATCCACGCCGAAGGCTATGCCGCGGGCGAGTTGAAGCATGGCCCGATCGCGCTTATCGACGAGAACATGCCGGTCATCGTCATCGCACCGCATGACCGCATCTTCGAGAAGACGGTGTCCAACATGCAGGAGGTGGCGGCGCGCGGCGGCAAGATCATCCTGATCACCGACGCCAAGGGCGCCGCGCAGGCGAGCGTGAAGACGATGGAGACGATCATCCTTCCGGACGTGCCGGAAATCATCTCGCCGATCATCTACGCGCTGCCGATCCAGATGCTGGCCTATTTCGCCGCCGTTTTCATGGGCACCGACGTCGACCAGCCGCGCAATCTGGCGAAATCGGTGACGGTGGAGTAGGCGTTTTTTAAACAGGTGCTTTAAAAACTTCGCAGTTCCAAAGCGGCTTCCGGTTCACTAGTGTTTGCGCTGCAACTCGCGCCCCGGTGAACCATGTCAGATGCTCTCAAGACCTCCGGCATGACCCGGCTGAGGAACTATTTCCTCACAGGCTTCGTCGTCTGCGCGCCGCTGGCGATCACCGCCTATATCGCGTGGTCCTTCATCGGTTGGGTGGATTCCTGGGTCAAACCCTATATTCCGGCACGCTACAGTCCCGATACCTATCTGCCGTTCCCGGTTCCGGGGTTCGGGCTGATCGTGGCGCTCGTCTTGATCACGCTGATCGGGTTCATGACCGCCAATATCGTCGGCCGCGCCATCGTCAATTTCGGCGAGCGCCTGCTTGGCCGAATGCCGCTGGTGCGGGGCATCTATCGCTCGCTGAAGCAGATTTTCGAAACCGTGCTGTCGAACAAAGGTGACATGTTCCGCCAGGTCGGCTTGGTCGAATATCCGCGCAAGGGGGTGTGGTCGCTGGTGTTCGTGGCCAGCGAGAAGGAAACCGAGATCAACCAGAAGCTTGACCAGGAAGGCGATCCGCTGACCGCTGTCTTCATGCCTTGTACGCCCAATCCGACGACGGGCTTCCTGATGTATGTGCCGAAGTCGGACATCGTGCTGCTCGACATGACGATCGAGGATGGCGCCAAGCTGATCGTCTCGGCCGGGCTGGTGGCGCCGGAGGTGAAAACGAAGCTGGTGACACTGAATGGCGAGCCGATCACCGGCACCCTGGCCAATCCGCCGCTCGGGCCTTATCCCGCCCGCAGGAGCCGCACCGCCTCGTCGCGGCCGAACAAGTAGAGCAGCAGGCGCAGCGCTTCGCCGCGCTCGGTCTGCAGGTCCGGATCACGCGACAGGATCAGCCTTGCGTCATCGCGGGCCGCTTCGAGCAGGTCCGCATGCGCCTCGATGCGCGCGACCTGGAAGCCCGGCGTGCCGGACTGACGGGTGCCAAGCAATTCGCCTTCGCCGCGCAGCTTCAGGTCCTCCTCGGCGATCACGAAACCATCCTCGGTCTCGCGCATCACCGACAGGCGCCGCTTGGCCGTTTCGCCGAGCGGATCCTTGTAGAGCAATACACAGGACGAAGGCTTGTCGCCGCGCCCGACGCGGCCGCGCAACTGGTGCAGCTGGGCGAGGCCGAAACGTTCGGCGTGTTCGATGACCATGATGGTCGCGTCCGGCACGTCGACGCCGACCTCGATGACGGTTGTGGCAATCAGGATACGTGTCTCGCCCTGCTTGAAGGCGCGCATCGCTTCGTCCTTCTCGGCGCCCTTCATGCGGCCGTGGACGAGGCCGATCCGGTCGCCGAACAGCGGCTTCAGGGAAGCAAAGCGGTCCTCGGCCGACATCAGCTTTATCTCTTCGGATTCTTCCACAAGCGGGCATATCCAGTAGATTTTCTGACCGCCGGCCACCGCTTCCACCATGCGATCGACGAGTTCGTCCAGCCGCTCAAGCGGCAGCGTGACGGTGCGGATCGGCTGCCGGCCGGCCGGCTTTTCCGTCAGCTTGGAGACGTCCATGTCGCCGAAGGCGGTCAGCACCAGCGTGCGCGGAATGGGGGTTGCTGTCATCACCAGCATGTCTGGCGCGTCGCCCTTGGCGGTGATGGCAAGCCGCTGGTGAACGCCGAAGCGATGCTGCTCGTCCACGACGGCAAGGACGAGGTCGTGGAACGCCACCGTTTCCTGGAACAGCGCGTGGGTGCCGATGACGATGTCGATCTCGCCGCCGGCCAGTCCCGCCAGCGTTTCGGCGCGTTCGCGGCCCTTTTCGCGACCGGTGAGGATGGCCGTGCGCATGCCTGCCCGTTCCGCCAAAGGGGCGATCGTCGCCAGATGCTGGCGCGCCAGGATTTCGGTCGGCGCCATTAGGGCAGCCTGGCCGCCAGCCTCGACGGCACGCGCCATGGCCAGGAGCGCAACGACCGTCTTGCCGGAGCCGACGTCGCCTTGCAGGAGGCGCAGCATGCGCTCGGGGTCGGCGAGGTCTGCATTGATTTCGGCGAGCGCGAATTCCTGGGACGCGGTCAATGTGTAGGGCAGGGCCGCGCGCAGCTTGTCGACGATCCGGCTGTCGCCGGTGAGCGGCCGGCCGGACAGCCTGCGGACCCTCGACCGGACCAGGGCGAGTGACACCTGGCCCGCCAGCAACTCGTCATAGGCGAGGCGCCGCCATGCGGCGCCTTCGATGGCGACATCGATCGGGTCCGCGGGATGATGGATGCGGGCCAGCGCGTCACCGAAAGACGGGAAACTCTGGCGGCGCATGAAAGCACCATCCTGCCACTCAGGCAGTTCCGGCAGACGGCCGAGCGCCTGGCCGATGGCGCGGCGCAGCACCTTGGCGGACAGCCCCGCCGTGAGCGGATAGACCGGCTCGACCAGCGGCAGGTTTTCGGCGTCGCCGGCCAAGGCGATATGATCCGGGTGGACCATGGTCGGGCGCCCGTTGAACCATTCCATGCGTCCGGAGACCACGACATGCTCGCCCACAGGCATCGATTTTTCCAGATAGGCAGCATGGGCGTGGAAGAAGGTCAGCGCCACTTCGCCGGTATCGTCATGGGCGTAGACCCGGTAAGGCACCGACCTGTTGCCGCGCGGCGGCGGCTGGTGGCGGTCGATGCGCAGGTCGAGCGTGACAATGGCGCCTTCGGCCGAGCCGGCAATGCCCGGCCGGTTGCGGCGGTCGATGACGGTATGCGGCAGCACGAACAGAAGATCGCCGGCGCGCGCCGCTCGGTCGCCGAGATCGGCCGCGACGACTTTTTCGATCAGCGCACCGACCTTCGGCCCGACACCGGCGAGCGACGTGATCGGGACGAAAAGCGGGTCAAGGATGGAAGGACGCATGATGTCAGCTTATGTCGCGACGGCTGCAGCGCAAGGCTGACAGCCTCTTCTATCCACGCTATATGCGCCGCAGCAAGCGAGGATGCGGCACAATGACGGGAACGAAACGATCAAGCGAGGGGCTCGACGCCCGCCGCCGCAAGCTCTTGTTTCGCTCCTGGCACCGCGGCATGCGCGAGATGGACCTTATCCTTGGCACCTTCGCCGATGCTGAGATCGGCGCCTTGACCGGCGATGAAATCGACCAATATGAAAAGCTCCTCGATATTCCCGACACCGAGTTCCTGCCCTTGATCACCGGCGAACGTCCTGTTCCCGCCGAAATTGATTGTGCGGTCCTGCAAAAAATCATGGCTTCACGCCGGACAATGACCTTTTGAAGAACGCTTCCATGAGCCTCATTCCCACCATCGGCTTGCCGAAAGGCCGTGCCGGCCAGTTCATCGTCGACGGCGTCGCCGACGGCTATGAAGCCTTCGCGCTGGTGCAGGCGGCGCGCGAGATCGCGCCCGACAAGCCGGTGCTGTTCGTGGCGCGCGACGGGCAGCGCCTGCCGGCAATCACAGAGGCGCTGGCCTTTGCCGCTCCCGGCCTGCCCGTGCTGGAACTGCCCGCCTGGGACTGCCTGCCCTATGACCGCGTCTCGCCCGGCTCGGATGCGGCCGCCCGGCGGCTCGACGCGCTCGCCGCCATGATCGCGCTGGCGAGGAAGCCGCATCGCGCCGTCATTCTCACCACCGCCAATGCGCTGCTCCAGCGCATTCCGCCCGCGGATCTCATCGAGGCGCAGACCTTTCACGCCAAACCTGGCAACCAGATCGATATGAACGCGCTGGTGTCGCGGCTGGAGACATCGGGCTTCGAGCGGGTGCCGACGGTGCGCGGCATCGGCGAGTTCGCCGTGCGCGGCGGCATCCTTGACCTGTTCGCGCCTGGCTGGACCGAGGCGCTGAGGCTGGATTTTTTCGGCGATACGCTGGAATCGATCCGCGTCTTCGACGTGGCCACGCAGCGCACCACCGGGCAGCGCAAGTCCATGGCGCTGCAGGCGATGAGCGAGGTGGCGCTGACGCCCGAGACGATCAGCCGCTTCCGCCGCGCCTATATCGAAGCGTTCGGCGCGCCGTCGCGTGACGATGGGCTTTACGCCGCGGTCAGCGAAGGCCGGCGCTTCGCGGGCATGGAACATTGGCTGCCGTTCTTCTACGAGCGGTTGGAGACCGTGTTCGACTATCTGCCGGACACGCCTGTCGTTTTCGACCATCTGGCGCATGAAGCGCTTGCCGAACGCCACACGCTGATCCTCGATCACTACGAGGCGCGCAAAAAGCAGGCCGAAGGTGCGCTGAAGGACGCGGTGCCCTACAAGCCGGTGGCGCCGGACCTGCTTTACCTCTCGCCGGAAAATCTCGTCGCTTCTCTCGGACCGCGCGAAGCGATCGACTTCACCGCCTTCGACGCACCGGATGCGGGAGCAAGAAAGGTCTTCCACGCCGGCTCGCGCCATGGCCGCAGCTTCGCGGAAGAGCGCGCCGACCCCAACGTCAATGTCTTCGACGTGGCGGTGAAGCACATCGCCGACGAACGCGCGGCACGCCGCCGCGTCATTGTCGCCGGCTGGACCGAGGGCTCGCTCGACCGGCTCGGCCAAATTCTCGCCGAACATCGTCTGGGCAATCTTGCGCCGGTGGCGACCTTGGCGGAGGCGGAGAAACTCGAGCCGGGGCAGGCGGCATTGGCCGTGCTGCCGCTGGAATCCGGTTTCGAGACCGAAAGACTGGTCGTCGTCGCCGAACAGGACATTTTGGGCGACCGGCTGATCCGGCGCTCCAAGCGCAAGAAGCGCGCGTCCGACTTCATTGCCGAAGCCTCGGCCCTGTCGGCTGGCGACATCGTCGTCCATGCCGACCACGGCATTGGCCGCTTCATCGGCCTGCGCACAATCGAAGCCGTCGGGGCGCCGCATGATTGCCTGGAAATCCACTATGCCGGCGACGACCGGCTGTTCCTGCCGGTGGAAAACATCGAGCTCCTGTCGCGCTACGGCTCCGATACAGCCGAGGCGACACTCGACAAACTCGGCGGCGGCGCCTGGCAATCGCGCAAGGCGCGGCTGAAGAAACGCCTGCTCGACATGGCCGGGCAGTTGATCCGCATCGCCGCCGAACGGCAGATGCGCGCTGCACCCCCGCTGGTGCCGGCGGAAGGCCTCTATGGCGAGTTCGCCGCGCGCTTCCCCTATGAGGAGACCGATGACCAGCAGACGGCGATCGATTCCGTCAGGGACGATCTGGCGGCCGGCAAGCCGATGGACCGGCTGATCTGCGGCGATGTCGGTTTCGGCAAGACCGAGGTGGCGCTGCGCGCCGCCTTCATCGCGGCGATGGAAGGGTTCCAGGTGGCGGTCGTCGTGCCGACAACCCTGTTGTCCCGCCAGCATTTCAAGACCTTCTCGCAGCGCTTTTCCGGCCTGCCGATCCGCGTCGCCCAGGCATCGCGGCTGGTCGGCGCAAAGGATCTGGCAGAGACCAAGAAGGGCATTGCCGAAGGGACGGTGGATATCGTGGTCGGCACCCACGCGCTGCTCGGCAGCGCGATCTCGTTCAAGAATCTCGGCCTACTGATCATCGATGAAGAGCAGCATTTTGGCGTCAAGCACAAGGAACGGCTGAAGGACCTGAAGACCGACGTCCACGTGCTGACGCTGTCGGCGACGCCTATCCCGCGCACGCTGCAACTGGCATTGACCGGCGTGCGCGAACTGTCGCTGATCGCCACGCCGCCGGTCGACCGCATGGCGGTGCGCACCTTCATCTCGCCCTTCGATCCGCTGGTCATTCGCGAGACGTTGTTGCGCGAGCGTTATCGCGGCGGCCATTCCTTCTATGTCGTGCCGCGCATCAGCGATCTGGCGGAAATCCATGATTTCCTGAACCAATCCGTGCCGGAACTGAAGGTGGCGGTGGCCCATGGCCAGATGCCGCCGGGCGAACTCGACGACATCATGAACGCCTTCTACGACGGCCAGTACGACGTTCTCTTGTCGACCACCATCGTCGAATCCGGCCTCGACATCCCGACCGCCAACACGCTGATCGTCCATCGCGCCGACATGTTCGGCCTGTCGCAGCTCTATCAGTTGCGCGGCCGTGTCGGGCGCTCGAAGGTGCGCGCCTACGCACTGTTCACACTGCCGGCCAACCGCAAGCTGACCGACACCGCCGAACGTCGGCTGAAAGTGCTGCAGTCGCTCGACACGCTGGGCGCCGGCTTCCAGCTCGCCAGCCACGACCTCGACATCAGAGGCGCAGGCAATCTGCTCGGCGAAGAGCAGTCCGGCCACATCAAGGAAGTCGGCTTCGAGCTCTACCAGCAGATGCTGGAGGAGGCGGTCGCGGAGGTGAAGGATTCCGGCGAGGTGCTGGATGGCGGCTGGTCGCCGCAGATCGCCGTCGGCACGGCGGTGATGATCCCGGAGAGCTATGTGCCGGACCTGCAGCTCAGGCTGGCGCTCTATCGGCGCCTCGGCGACCTCGAGAGCACCGAGGAAATCGATGCTTTCGGCGCCGAGCTGATCGACCGTTTCGGCCCGCTGCCGGAGGAGGTGAAGCATCTGCTCAAGATCGTCTTCATCAAAGCCCTCTGCCGCAAGGCCAATGTCGAGAAGCTCGATGCCGGGCCGAAGGGCGTGGTCATCCATTTCCGCAAGCGCGAGTTTTCCAACCCGGTCGGACTGGTCAAATTTATCGGCGAGCAAGGCTCGTTGGCAAAGATCCGGCCGGACCAAAGCGTCGTCTTCACCCGCGACTGGCCAACGGCGGAAAAGCGTTTGGCGGGCTCGGCTGTCGTCATGACGCAACTGGCGCGGCTGGTAGAGAAGGCGGCGTAGCCAGCCCGGCCCATTCGCCAGCGCTGAAATTCCGGTCTAGAATAGGAAATCGGCTTCGTGTATGGAGCCGCCACCCCACATGGGGGCTGGAAATGGCGGGCGAGGGTGCTTGCCGGAAAGAGCGTTGGGTGCAGCGATGACGAAATGGTCGCCGAATTCGTGGAGGGCAAAGCCGATCAAGCAGGTCCCTGCTTATCCGGACCTTGCCGTGCTGAAGAACACGGAGGCCCAGCTCGCCACCTTTCCGCCGCTGGTTTTTGCCGGCGAGGCGCGCAAGCTGAAGAAGCAACTGGCCAGCGTTGCCGCCGGCGAGGCGTTCCTGCTCCAGGGCGGCGACTGCGCCGAGAGCTTTGCCGAACATGGCGCGGACAACATCCGCGACTTCTTCCGCGTCTTCCTGCAAATGTCGGTGGTGCTGACCTTCGCCGGTGCGCAGCCGGTGGTGAAGATCGGCCGCGTTGCGGGCCAGTTCGCCAAGCCACGCTCGTCCGACAACGAGACCAAGGGCGAGGTGACGCTGCCGAGCTATCGCGGCGACATCATCAATGGCATCGAATTCGACCTCAAGTCGCGCATTCCCGATCCTGCCCGCCAGGAAATGGCGTACCGTCAGTCGGCGGCAACGCTCAATCTTTTGCGCGCCTTCGCGCAGGGCGGCTACGCCAGCCTGGAGAATGTGCATCGCTGGATGCTCGGCTTCGTCTCCGACAGCCCGCAGGCCGAAAAATACGAGTCGCTTGCCAACCGCATCACCGAGACGATGGATTTCATGCGCGCGGTCGGCATCACCTCCGAAACCAATTTCGCGCTGCGCGAGACTGATTTCTATACCAGCCACGAGGCGCTGCTGCTCGGCTATGAGGAAGCGCTGACGCGTGTCGATTCGACCTCCGGCGACTGGTACGCGACGTCTGGCCACATGATCTGGATCGGTGACCGCACCCGCCAGCCCGACCATGCGCATGTCGAATATTGCCGCGGCATCAAGAACCCGCTCGGCCTGAAATGCGGCCCGTCGCTGACGCCGGACGGCTTGCTGGAACTGATCGACCTGCTCAACCCCGAGAACGAGCCAGGCAGGCTGACGCTGATCGCGCGCTTCGGTTCCGACAAGGTCGCCGAGCATCTGCCGAAGCTGGTGCGGGCGGTGCAGAAGGAAGGCCGTAGCGTCGTCTGGTCGTCAGACCCGATGCATGGCAACACGATCGAGGCGGCCGGCTACAAGACGCGGCCGTTCGACCGCATCCTGAAGGAGGTGCAGACGTTCTTCGAGGTGCACCGCGCCGAAGGCACGCATCCGGGCGGCATCCATGTCGAGATGACCGGCAAGAACGTGACTGAATGCACTGGCGGTGCCCGCGCCATCACCGCCGAGGAATTGCAGGACCGCTATCACACCCATTGCGACCCGCGCCTCAATGCCGACCAGGCCATCGAACTGGCGTTCCTGGTGTCGGACCTGCTCAAGAAAAGCCACCCGGTGCAACACAAGCAGGTCGCCAACGGCTGACCCCCGTCCAAAGCAGTTCACAGGAAAAGCGCTTCCTGCGAAAAATCAGTCTTGCTTGTAGAGCAGCCAGCTCTTGCCGGCGCGGCCCGCCATCGTCGAATGCCTGGTCACGCGGTTACGTCCGCTGACCTTTGAGCGGTAAAGCGCCCGGTCTGCCTTGCTGTAGAGGTCTTCAGGGCCCTCGGCTTCGGATGCCATGCAGATGCCCATCGAGACGGTGACGGTGCCGTAATTCATGCCGGTCTGGCTGCTGGTGAAAGGCGATTGCTCGATCAGCGCGCGAATGCGTTCGGCGATTTCGTAGGTGGCGTCCTCGCTTGCGCCCTCGACGATCAGCGCGAATTCCTCGCCGCCGGTGCGGGCGACGAACATGTCGGCGCGAATGCTGGTCTGGAATATATCGGCGATGATCTGGAGGATCTTGTCGCCGACGGGATGGCCGTACCTGTCGTTGATGTCCTTGAACCGATCGATGTCGGCGAGGATCAATGCATTGAACAGGATGCCTTTGTTGCTGTTGTAGATCCTGGTGATTTCCTTGTCGAAGGCGCGACGGTTCCAGATTTGCGTCAGGGGGTCGGTGTCGGCCAGGCGCTTGTATTCCTCGAGCTTCGACTTGACGCTTTCCAGTTCCTCGGTCTTGTCGCTGAGCGTCGAGGCAACTTGCCGGCCATGATCGATCGTCGAATTGGTGGCGACCGCCATGGCGTTGACGATCTTCTGCAGAACATCCGGCGACAGCAGGCTGTTTCTGCCGAGTCCGCTCGACGTTTCGTTGAGGATCCTGCCGTATTTCTCGATGTGGCTGCGCTCGCTCCTCAGCAGCGAAGCGATGTCCTCAAGTTCATTGGCGATGACTTCCCTGGCGTGCTCGACGATGCCGGAGCCATGGTTCTGGGCAAAGAAGGCGCGTCCGATCCGGTCGAGGTCGTCCTGTGTCGGTCGGCCGCTCAGCGACACGACGGCAAGGCTGAGCTCGCGATTGGATCCGCTCAAGGCCTCGTAGAAGATCTCGTAATTGCGTGGCAGGCCGAGCACGCCGAGCTGGCGCATTGTGGCGAGGACGGTGCTCGCAATATCGGTGCTTCGTTCGCTCTGGGCGGCTGCCGGCTGCATGTTCTGTTCACTCTTCCCCGGGAACACGCTGCATTCGCAGGCATCCAATGTCGCCGACCTGGGGAACGCTGGCCATTCCAGTCCATCTTGCGAAGAAGGCGCGTCCCCACTCACGACTTTCGCTTGCGAGGATCATAGATGCAGCAGCGCTAAAGTTTCCTTAATCCGCTGAATCCGGCCTGTTTTTCGCTGATTCCGGCTTTACACGCCTTCATCCGTGAACAAACAATTCCCGAGCGCGCCAAATGCATGTCGCATTTTCTTGCGCGCAGCCACCGAAAAGCTGGGATCCTGTCAGCAGCGATTTCTTTTGGGATGGTGCGATGAGTGAAAATCATACGGGATCGTGTCTCTGCGGAGCGGTTCGCTTCAGGACGCGAGGGCCGTTGCGCGGCGTCATCTATTGCCATTGCTCGCAATGTCGCAAGCAGAGTGGACATTTCTATGCCGCAACCAATGTCCCGGACGCCAATATCGATATCGACGGCGCCGACAACATCAGCTGGTATGAGGCGTCCGCCTTCGCCGGGCGCGGTTTTTGCAAGACATGCGGATCGCTGCTTTTCTGGAAACCGCGGGACGACGCCTATGTTTCGGTTCTGGCGGGATCGTTCGATGAACCGACAGGCCTCGAGGGCCAATGCCACATATTCGTGGGTGACAAGGGCGATTATTATTCTATCGACGACGCGCTGCCTCAATTCGAGAAGTCGACCCCATCGGTGAAGGTCGCCGACGAATGAATTTTGGGTGAGCCAGCTTATTCCATTGATCGGGCCATTGCTTTATCCCGTGCCGGTGATTCGCAAAGGGGTTTGGCATGCAGCGGCTGATCGACGCTTATTTCAACTCGCTGCGGGCGTTCCGCAAGCTGGCCGCAACTGAAAAAGCTTTCCAGCAGGAGCTGGCGCTGCTCGCCCTTGCCCTTCCGATCGGCTGGTTCGTTTCGGTGTCGTGGCGCGGCTACGCGCTGCTGATCGGCGCGGTGCTGCTCCTGATCATGGTCGAGGTGCTGAACACCGGCATCGAAGCGGCCTGCGATGCCTTTAGCCGCGAATTCAATGTCGACATCCAGCTGGCCAAGGACTGCGGTTCGCTGGCGGTACTGATCTCCGTGGCGATCGTCGCCGGCGTCTGGGGCATCGCGATCATCGAGCGTATCGTCGGGCTGCCGATCTGAGCTTTCGACCGCCGGCCGGCGGTCAGTTTTCCCTGGCGCGTTCCTTTCGGGCGAAATGGCGGGCGATGAGCCAGGCGAGTACGGCCACGGCCAGGCCGATAGCCAGGCCCACCAATATCCGCTCATGGCGAAGCAGCGCCTGGCCGATGAAATGCTCGGCGCCCAACCCGAAGACATAGCCGATGGTGCTGAACAGCACCGCCCAGACTGCCGAGGAAATGGCGTTCAAGACGATGAAGCGGGGTGCGGCGATGTTCGACAGGCCGGCCGCGATGCCACCGACCAGGCGCATGCCATAGACGTAGCGGTTCGACAGCACGAAGATGTTGGGATGGGTGTTGAGCAGACGATAGGCGCGGCGGAAGCCGGGCCGCTTGCGCAACCCGACGACATAGCGATGGTCCGCGAAACTTCTCCCCAGGATGAAGAAGCAGGTGTCGCCGGCGAAGGCCCCAAGCGCTGCCACGACGACAGTCTGCCAGAGGACGAAGATATGCTGATGGGCGAAGAAGCCACCGAGTATGGCGGCACTCTCGCCCTCGGCGACACAGCCCAGAAAAACGGCGATCAGCCCGTATTGTTCGATGAAATGATGGATCGCGTCGCTCATGACGGCGATTGCTGCGACAGCCTCTCGTCGATCCGCTTGACCAGTTCGGCCAGCCGCACGATCTCGTCGCGCATGCCGATGATCTGGCCGTGGCGCATTTCGTCCAGCTTTTCATGCAGCGCCATGATCTCGATCTCGGCCTTCAGATTGACCTCGTAGTCGTGGGCGGCATCGATGCGGTCGCGCTCGGTCTGGCGGTTCTGCGCCATCATGATCACCGGCGCCTGCAGCGCCGCGACCATGGACAGGACGAGATTGAGGAAGATGAACGGGTAGGGGTCGAAGGCGTCGCGCGCCAGAAGCCAGGCATTGGCTGATGTCCAGACGATCAGGAAGGCAATGAAGCCAAGGATGAACGACCAGGAACCGCCGATGCGGGCGATGCTATCGGCAAGGCGGTCGCCAAAGGTCTGGTGGAAGGCGACGGCCTTGTTGGTGTCCCTCGAGATCGTGGTGCGCTCGAGCGTCGACTGCAGCACCCGGTTCTCCAGGGCACTGAGACCGTCTGGCTTTCGTCTCAGCCAGCGGTTCGCCAGATCGTCGATTGTCTTGTTCATGGCCGTCTCCAAGGGCTTGGCTGGCGATAGAGGTAGAGGCTGCCGGGCCGCGCGGGAAGTGCTAGATTTGATGGGAACCGGAGGGACTTATGGTCGACTTCAAGAAAATTCGCGCTCGCGCCGCAAAGCGCAAGGGCGGCGAGGAGGAACTGGTCTCGCTGCTCGGGCCGATTCCCGACAACGCCGCCGTGGCCGACATCGGCGATGACCGTATCCTGTCGACGATGGCCGAGCGCGTCTTCGCCGCTGGTTTCGTCTGGCGCGTCATCGAGCAGAAATGGCCCGGATTCGAAGAGGCGTTCCTGCGCTTCGAGCCGAAGCGGTTGCTGTTCCAGCCTGACGATTTCTGGCATGAACTGGCATCCGACCAGCGCATCGTGCGCAATCCGCAGAAGATCAAATCCGTTCGCGACAACGCTGCCTTCGTCGAGCGCGTGTCAAAAGAGCATGGCGGCTTCGGCACATTCCTCGCCGAGTGGCCCGCCGACGACCAGGTCGGGCTGATGGCCTATCTCGGCAAGCATGGGAGCCGGCTCGGCGGCAATACCGGCCAGTATTTCCTGCGCTGGCTGGGTTGGGACGCCTTCGTCATTTCGGCCGACATGGCGGCCGCCCTTCGCGATGCCGGGCTTGATATCGCCGAAAGCCCGACGTCGAAGAAGGATCTCGACAAGATCCAGGCCCAGGTCAACCGTTGGGTTGCGGATACCGGCCTGCCGCGCCGGCACATTTCGCGCATCCTGGCGATGTCGATCGGGGAGAACCATTCGCCGCAGGCGCTGCGCGACTATATGGGCAACGACTGATGTCGAAATTGGCCCAAGCAAACGCCATTGCGGGGCGAATTTTGCCGCGCTAAGTCAGCAGCATGACCAAGAAGCCCGACATACTGCGCATCGCCGTTGCCCAGCTCAATCCGACAGTCGGCGACGTCGCCGGCAATCTCGCCAAGGCCCGCGAGGCGAGGGCGGATGCCGCGCGTCAAGGCGCCGATCTCGTGCTCTACACCGAGCTTTTCCTCGCCGGCTATCCGCCTGAGGATCTGGTGCTGAAGCCCGCCTTCCTGAAGGCCTGCGAGCGGGCCGCGCAGGAGATTGCCGCCGACACCGCCGATGGCGGTCCCGGCGTCATCATCGGCACGCCGCTAAAGCGCAAGACCGGCACCCACAACTCGATCGTCTTCGCCGATGGCGGCAAGATCATCGCCGAGCGCTATAAGCTCGATCTGCCGAATTATGGCGAGTTCGACGAGAAGCGCGTCTTCCAGGCCGGACCGGAGATCCAGGGGCCCGTCAATTTCCGCGGCGTGCGTCTGGGAATCCCGATCTGCGAGGACATCTGGGGCGACATCGGCGTCTGCGAGACGCTTGCCGAGAGCGGCGCGGAAATCCTGCTGGTGCCGAACGGCTCGCCCTATTACCGCGCCAAGATCGATGTGCGCCACCAGGTCGTCATCCGCCAGGTCATCGAATGCGGGCTGCCGATGATCTACGCAAACCAGCTCGGCGGCCAGGACGAGCTGATCTTCGACGGCGCGTCGTTTGCCATAGGTGCCGACAAGCGGCTCGCTTTCCAGATGAGCCAGTTCGAGGAGGCGGTCGACATCACCACCTGGAGGAGACGGGGCGAAAACTGGGTCTGTTCGGAAGGACCGATGTCGAAGATCCCCGAACGGGAGGAGGCCGACTACCGCGCCTGCATGCTGGGCTTGCGCGATTACGTCAACAAGAACGGTTTCAAGAACGTCGTGCTCGGCCTGTCGGGCGGCATCGATTCGGCCATCTGCGCGGCCCTTGCCGTCGATGCGCTGGGCGAGGAGCGGCTGCGCGCGGTAATGATGCCTTACCGCTATACGTCGAAGGATTCGCTCAAGGATGCTGAAGACTGTGCCCGCGCACTCGGCTGCCGCTATGACATCGTGCCGATCTTCGAGCCGGTCGAAGGTTTCCTTCATGCGCTGACGCAGCTTTTCGAAGGCACCAAGGAAGGCATCACCGAGGAGAACTTGCAGAGCCGCGCGCGCGGCACCATCCTGATGGCGATTTCCAACAAATTCGGCTCGATGGTGGTTACGACAGGCAATAAGAGCGAGATGTCGGTCGGCTATGCCACGCTCTATGGCGACATGAATGGGGGCTTCAATCCGATCAAGGACCTGTACAAGATGCAGGTCTATGCACTGTCGCGCTGGCGCAACAGCCACGTGCCGCCGGGCGCGCTCGGACCGTCGGGCGAGGTGATCCCGAAGAACATCATCGACAAGGCGCCGTCGGCGGAACTGCGCGAGAACCAGACCGATCAGGATTCGCTGCCGCCCTATCCGGTGCTGGACGACATCCTCGAATGCCTGGTCGAGAACGAGATGGGCGTCGACGACATCGTCGCGCGCGGCCATGACCGGGCGACGGTGACGCGCATCGAGCACCTGCTCTACGTCGCCGAATACAAACGCCGGCAGGCGGCGCCCGGCGTGAAGATCACCAGGAAGAATTTCGGCCGCGACCGTCGCTATCCCATCACCAACCGGTTCAGGGATCGCGGCTAGACACCGTTCCGGCCGAAAATTCGCGTCATGCCGCAGGCGAGGGTAGCGATGCCTGAGTGTGAAATCAGCTTCGACCTGTCACGGATCGACTTCAGGGCGACATCCGACCTGTTGATGGCAAGCTATTGGGGCGGCGGGCGCAGTGACGAGACCCACCGCCGCGCCTTCGCGAATTCGCTCTGCGTCGGCGCTTATGTCGAAGGTAAACAGGTCGGCTTCGGCCGGGCGATCACCGACCGCACAGTGTTTGCCTATCTGGCCGATATCATCGTCTGGCCGCAGCATCGCGGGCAGGGCATCGGCTCGCGGCTGGTGCAGGCGCTGATCGATCACCCCGAGCTCGGTAGCGTTTCGCACTGGAGCCTGTCGACCAGCGACGCGCATGGGGTTTATGAAAGACTGGGATTCAAGGCATCGACCGATGGCCGGTACATGCGCCTCGATCGTAAGCCGATCCGCTGACCAAGCGCCATTGCCGTTGTTGCAAATTTATCCCAGTGCTTGGACCAGATGCCGTTTTGGCGACTGCCAGCCTTGGCGATGCGATGAGGCATCTCTATAAGGACCTCTCCGCGATTCCCTTTAGGGAGGACCGAATGCCAGGATTTGACATCGTTATGCGAGGCCGCGAAGCCTAGGTCCCGACCGGCGCGCCGCAGGGTTTTCACCCTCGGAACGAAGCCGGATCGAGAACAGGCCTTTGCCGATGCCGGTCGCCGCCTTCTTCGGGCAAGCGGCCATTCATAACCGAACCTCCGCATTCCCGGGCATTGAGCCCCTTGCGCGGTTTTTTCATTTTTGACCTTACCGGGATCGGGCTTTTTGCGCCCGAATGACATCATGGCTCGTTTTCGAATCGATTTGCGCGCGAGCGCCTTTCGCAGCGTTCTTGGCTTTACTTTCACCCATTGGCGGCGCCAGCCCTGGCGGCTTTCGCTGATCATGGCTGGTTTCCTGCTGTCGACGCTGGCCGATGTGCTGACGCCGCTCTATTCCGGCCGGCTGGTCGATGCCGTCGCCAGCAGCGCCGGCGCCGACGAGATCGCCTGGAATGCCGCGATGACCGCGTTTTCCATGCTGATGGCGTTGGCGCTGGCAGGGGTCATCCTGCGCAATCTGGCCTTCATGGGAATCGTCGAACTGACGCTGAAGATGATGGCCGACATCGCCGCCGACGCCTTCCATCGTGTCCAGCGCTTTTCCACCGACTGGCATGCCAACAGCTTCGCCGGATCGACCGTGCGCAAGGTGACGCGCGGCATGTGGGCGTTGGACCTGCTCAACGACACGATCCTGATCGCGCTGCTGCCGTCGATCGTCATGCTCGTCGGCTCGACGCTGCTGCTGGGCTGGTTCTGGCCGCTGATGGGAGCGGTTGTCGCCGCCGGCTCGGTGCTGTTCATCGCCGTCACGGCGATGCTGTCGCTTGGTTATGTCGCGCCGGCGGCCAGGCTCGCCAACACCTGGGACACGCGCCTTGGCGGCTCGCTGGCCGACGCGGTGAGCTGCAACGCCGTGGTCAAGGGGTTTGGCGCCGAGGAGCGCGAGGAGAACCGGCTTGCGAAGGTCGTCGCCAAATGGCGTGCCCGCACGCGGCGGACCTGGGTGCGCGGCACCATCAACGGCACCACGCAAGGGGTGCTGCTGCTGGTGATGAGAGCGGCGGTCATCGGCCTGGCGCTGATGCTGTGGTCGTGGGGGCAGGCAACGGCCGGCGACGTCGCCTTCGTGCTGACTTCTTTCTTCGTCCTGCAAGGCTATCTCAGGGATATCGGAACGCATATCCGCAACCTGCAGCGCTCGATCAACGACATGGAGGAACTGGTCGATTTCCAGTCCGAACCGCTCGGCATCGAGGATCGGCCCGGCGCCGGACCGATCCGCATCACGCAAGGGGGCATCGCCTTCGACGACGTCACCTTCCATTATGGCAGTCACCGTTCGCCGCTCTATCGCGATTTCTCGGTCGATATCGCGCCGGGCGAGCGGGTCGGGCTGGTCGGCCATTCCGGGTCGGGCAAGACGACTTTCGTCAAGCTGATCCAGAGGCTCTATGACGTGAACGCCGGCCGGATCCTGATCGACGACCAGGACATTTCGGAGGTGGCGCAGGCGTCGCTGCGCGCGCAGATCGCCATCGTGCAGCAGGAGCCGATCCTGTTCCACCGCTCTCTGGCCGAAAACATCGCCTATGCCCGACCCGGCGCCACGCAGGCCGAGATCGAGCACGCGGCAAAGCTGGCGAGCGCGCACGACTTCATCGTCAACCTGCCGAAGGGCTACGGCACACTCGTCGGCGAGCGCGGCGTGAAGCTGTCGGGCGGCGAGCGCCAGCGCGTGGCGATCGCACGCGCGTTCCTCGCCGATGCGCGCATCCTGATCCTGGACGAGGCGACGTCGAGCCTCGATTCAGAATCGGAGGTGCTGATCCAGCAGGCGATGGAGCGGCTGATGGTCGGCCGCACCACGCTGGTCATCGCGCACCGGCTTTCGACGGTGCGGGCGCTCGACAGGCTGTTGGTCTTCGATCGCGGCAAGATCGCCGAGGAAGGCTCGCATGACGCGCTGATCCGGCTGCCGGGCGGCATCTACCGCCGCCTGTTCGAGCGCCAGGCGCTCGAATTGACCAAGGGACTTGTCACCTGATCGGGGATGGCCTCCGGCTCTGGCCCGGAGGCCATCCCATCAGGCGCCGGCGGCCTGACGGGCGGGCGGCGCGGGACATGCGATTGCTGGCGGAGCCGCGTCCGCCAAGTCTTTTCATTGCTTGCGCCATGTTCTATGTCTGCGGCACGGCACGGGGGCGCGTCTTGTCAATCACAAAAGCATCCGGTACGCCCCGCTCATGACAGTTACCGTTCGTTTCGCCCCTTCGCCGACAGGCCGCATCCATATCGGCAATGCGCGCACCGCCCTGTTCAACTGGCTGTTCGCCATGAACCATAAGGGGCGCTTCATCCAGCGCTTCGACGACACCGATGTCGCGCGCTCGAAGCAGGAATTTTCCGACGCCATCCTTTACGACCTGCATTGGCTTGGCATCTTTCCCGACACCACCGAATACCAGTCGCGTCGCTTCGAGATCTATGACGCGGCGGTCGAGCGGCTGAAGGCGGCGGGTGTTCTCTATGCCTGCTATGAAACGCCGGAGGAGCTCGACCTCAGGCGCAAGGTGCGCCGTACGCGCGGCTTGCCGCCGGTCTATGGCCGCGAGGCGCTGACGCTGACGTCGGAACAGATCGCCGAATATCAGGCCGATGGCCGCCGGCCGCACTGGCGCTTCCTGCTGCCCAATTTCACCGGCGATCCGCAGCAGCCGGAGCGCACCGAAATCCATTGGAACGACCTAGTGCGCGGGCAGGAAACCGTCGATCTCGCCTCGCTGTCGGACCCGGTGCTGGTGCGCGAGGACGGCACCTATCTCTATACGCTGCCATCCGTCGTCGACGATATCGAGATGGGCGTCAGCCATGTCATCCGCGGCGACGACCACGTCACCAACACCGGCGTGCAGATCGCGCTGTTCCGGGCGCTGGGTGCCGAGCCGCCGGAATTCGGCCACCACAATCTGCTGACCACCGTTTCGGGCGAGGGGCTGTCGAAGCGCACCGGCGCACTCTCCATCGAAAGCCTGCGCGAGGACGGCATCGAGCCGATGGCGGTCGCATCGCTGGCCGTGCTCGTCGGCACGTCGGAGAATGTCGCCGCCGCGCACGACCTGACCGAACTCGCCAGCCGTTTCGACCCGGCGGCGACCTCGAAGTCGGCGGCAAAGTTCGACCCGGACGAGCTTTTCGTGCTCAACCGGACGCTGCTGCACCAAATGCCGTTCTCCGAAGCGCAGAATCGGCTGGTGGTGCTCGGCATATCGGGCGAGCAGGCGGAACCGTTCTGGCTGGCTGTGCGCGGCAATCTCGACAGGCTGGCCGATGCTGTCGGCTGGTGGCGCATCCTGCGCGAAGGGCCGCAGGAGAAGCCGGAATTTTCCGACGCCGATCGAGATTTTCTTCACCAGGCCATCGATCTGCTGCCCGAGGAGCCTTGGAACGGGACCGTCTGGAAGGACTGGACGGCCAAGATCAGGGAAGCGACCGGCCGCAAGGGCAAGGCGCTGTTCATGCCGCTGAGGCTCGCCCTTACCGGACTGACTTCGGGACCGGAGCTTGCAGATCTATTGCCGCTGATGGGTCGGGAAGGAACGTTGGCCCGACGACCCTGACCTTCCGCTGTTCCGGCGGCAGCGTCGAGACCGGCGATGCGACCGGTTTGACCGCAAGCCGCTTGATGGCGTCGCGGTCCAGCCCGCCTGCGGCGTTTGCCAGCGTCTCGGGATCGGCACCTGGATCGGGTTTGGAGGCAGGCACCGGAATGAACGGGGCGCCCTCCGTTTGCGGCCGCGACTGTTGCTGGCTTGGCGGATTGCCGCCGATGATCTGGAAGTTCTGCGCGGCGTTGCAGCCGCAGGCCGGCGGCCGCGACAGGTTGGGCTGCTTGTAAAGATAGGCCGTCGGCAGTTCGCTGTAGGGTCGGCCGGTGACCGACGATGTCATGTCGGCTGAATCGTCGCCCATGCCGCGCGAATAGAAGACCTGGATCTCGGTGCCGGGACAGCTCGATTCGCAGTTCTTCTGGTCGCGCTCGAAATCGCCGACCGAGGCGGCATTCGACATCGGAAAGAAGTAGCCGTCGCAGGTGCGCACGCAGGTGGTACGGAACTCGCCGCCGACGCCCGGAAAATCCGGTATGCCGGACCGGCCCGGCACGCGGCGGATATTGCGCTCCTCGTCGGGATCGTCAGACTGGTCGAGCGTATCGAGCCGGCGTGTGTCGCCGCCGAACAGCTGGTCGAACAGATTGCCGTTGCCTTGTTCCCGTTTCGCTTCGCGCAAGAGTTCGCGGCGGGGCGCCACCGCGTCCTCGCGGCAGCCATTGGTGTCGAGCGCGGCCAGGATGCGTGCGCGATCGCGCCGCGAACCGCCGCCGGCGAGGCGGGCGCGCTTGGCCTGCAAGCTATCGAGATTGGCGTTCATGCGCTCGATGGTGGCGTTGAACCCAGCGCATTGGCTGACATTGCGGCTGAATAGAGAGAAGCCGCAGCCGGCGCTGCTGGACTGGCCGCGCGCCTTTGAAATCTGCTCGCGTTGCCGGTCGATCGCGGCGTCATATTTCCGGATCAGGGCCGGACCGCCACTGCCGCGCGAGGTCGCGGCAAGATCGGTCTCGAGCTGGCGGCAGACACGCGAGGCGGCCTGCGGCTCGGAGACGGCGGCGCCCGAAAGCAGCAGGCCAAGCAGCACGGCGAGATGCGCCTGCTTCCACCCTTTGCCCATCATCCGCCGAAACCCTGCTTGGTTGTTCGCCGCACGCTACGTGCTCGTGGTTAAACCGCAGTTTACCCCCGAATTGGTGTTCAGCCCAGATCGACGACAGCTTGCGCCTTGTGGGCGGCCTCGACCACCGCCAGCGCTGTCATGTTGACGACGCCGCGCGAAGTCACCGAGGGCGTCAGGATATGCGCCGGCTTGTCGGTGCCGAGCAGGATCGGGCCGACATGCAGGGCATCCATCATGGTCCTGAGCGCTGTCAGCGTGATGTTGGCGGAATCGAGGTTGGGGAACACCAGGAGATTGGCTTCGCCCTTCAGACGCGAATGCGGATAGACGCGCTGGCGCAGATGTTCCGACAGCGCGGAATCGGCATGCATCTCGCCGTCGCATTGCAGCTCGGGCGCGATGCGCGCCAGGATCGCCGCCGCCTGCCGCATCTTGAGCGCACTCGGCGAATCGCGCGAGCCGAAATCCGAATGCGACAGCAGCGCCGCCTTGGGCTCGATGCCGAAGCGCTGGATCTCCTCGGCCGCCAGCACGGTCATTTCGGCGATCTCGTCGGCGGTGGGGTCGACAGAAACATGGGTGTCGGTCAGGAAGATGATGCCGCGTTGCGAGATCAGCATGGACAGCGTCGACAGATCCCGGTCCTTGATGCCGGTTCGTGGCCCGATGATCAGCGTGACGTTGCGCAGGTGCCGCTCGAAACGCCCTTCGAGGCCGCAGACCATGGCGTCGGCGTCGCCGCGCTTCAATGCGAGGGCCGCGATCACCGTGTTGTCGGTGCGCACCATGGTGCGCGCGGCCTCCGTCGTCACGCCGCGCCGGCCGGCCAGCTCGATCAGGAGGTCGACGTAATGGCGGTAGCGCGGATCGTCCTCCGGGTTGATCAGGCCGAAGTCGACGCCGGGCTTGATGCGCAGTCCGTAGCGCTTCAATCGCACCTCGATGACGTGCGGACGGCCGATCAGGATCGGCTCGGCGATGCCTTCCTCCAAAACCACCTGCGCGGCGCGCAGCACGCGCTCGTCCTCGCCGTCGGCATAGATGACGCGCTTGGCGCTCGACGCCTTGGCCGACGAGAACACCGGCTTCATCACCAGGCCGGAGCGGAAGACGAAGCGGTTGAGCTTGTCGATATAGGCGGAGAAGTCGCTGATCGGCCTTGTCGCGACACCGGTGTCGCAGGCCGCCTTGGCGACGGCCGGGGCGATGCGCAGGATGAGGCGCGGATCGAAGGGCGAGGGGATCAGGAATTCGGGTCCGAACACCGGCGTCTCGCCGGAATAGGCGCGCGCGGCGACATCCGAAGGTTCTTCGCGGGCAAGGGCGGCGATGGCCCGCACCGCGGCCATCTTCATCTCCTCATTGATTGCGCTGGCGCCACAGTCCAGCGCGCCGCGGAAGATGTAAGGAAAACACAGTACGTTGTTGACCTGATTTGGAAAATCGGACCGGCCCGTGCAGATCATCGCGTCGGGGCGCGCCGCCCGCGCCACTTCCGGCATGATTTCCGGATTGGGATTGGCCAGCGCCAGGATCAATGGCTTCGGCGCCATGTGCTGGAGCAATTCCGGCTTCAGCACGCCGGCGGCCGAAAGCCCGAGGAACACGTCTGCGCCCGATATGACGTCGGCCAGCGTGCGCGCCTCCGTGTCCTTCACATAAGGGTCTTTCCAGCGGTCCATCTCATCCGTGCGCCCCTTATAGGCGACGCCGAAACGGTCGGTGACCCAGATGTTCTCGACCTTGGCGCCGAGCGAGACCAGCAGGTTGAGGCAGGCCAATGCCGCCGCACCCGCGCCCGAAGTGACGATCTTGATGTCGGCAATGGTTTTGCCGGCGAATTCCAGGCCGTTGAGCACTGCGGCGGCGACGATGATGGCGGTGCCGTGCTGGTCGTCATGGAAAACCGGTATGCCCATCCGGGCCTTCAGTCGCTCTTCGACCTCGAAGCATTCCGGCGCCTTGATGTCCTCGAGGTTGATGCCGCCGAATGTCGGTTCCAGCGCCGCCACCGTTTCGACCATGCGCTCGATCTCGGGCGCGTCGATCTCGATGTCGAAGACGTCGATGCCGGCGAATTTCTTGAACAGGACCGCCTTGCCTTCCATGACCGGCTTGGAAGCGAGCGGGCCGATATTGCCCAGGCCGAGCACGGCCGAGCCGTTGGAAACGACGCCGACCAGATTGGCGCGCGCCGTGTAGTCGGCCGCGGTCGCCGGATCGTCGCGGATTTCGAGGCAAGGGGCCGCCACGCCGGGCGAATAGGCGAGCGCCAGGTCGCGCTGGTTGCCAAGCGGCTTGGTGGCCTGGATTTCGAGCTTGCCCGGCGTCGGGTGCTTGTGGAAGTAGAGCGCGGCTTCGTCGAGGTCCGAACGTGCCGTTTTCTTGCTCTCGCCGTTCATTCCGGGCCTCCCTGCGATCCTGCGTGCCGCCTTCTTAGCATGCGGCCGAGATTTTTCGCGACGCCAAATGACGCAATCGCCATTCACATCGACGAAGCCGGGATAAGCGATCTATTTCAACGGTTTGAGCGGAATTTCTTCGGCGCCGGCGCTACCGGGTCTCAGAAGGCGCTGACATAGAGGCCGCCGTCCACCGGTATGTTCTGGCCGGTCAGGTAGCCGGCATGGACCGAGCACAGGAAGGCACAGATCTGGCCGAACTCCTCCGGCGTGCCGAGCCGCTTGGCCGGCACGTCGGCACTGATGCGCGCCTTGCGGGCGGCTGCCGCGGTCGGGTCTTCAACGCTGCCGGCCTCGTGCGGACCGCGCAGCCGGTCGGTATCCAGCTTGCCGGGCAGCAGGCTGTTGATGGTCACGTTGCGGTCGATCACCGTGCGCGCCACGCCGGCAAGAAAGGAGGTCAGGCCGGCGCGCGCGCCGGACGACAGATCAAGGCCGGGGATGGGGACATAGACCGATAGCGAAGTGATGTTGACGATGCGGCCAAAACCGCGCACGGCCATGCCGTCGATCACCGCCTGCACCAGCTCGATCGGCGTCACCATGTTCTGGGTCACGCCTTCGAGCATCTTGGCACGATCGAGCTCGCGGAAATCGCGCAGCGGCGGGCCGCCATTATTGTTGACCAGTATGTCGGGTTCGGGGCAAGCGGCGAGAAGCGCCTTCTGCACCTCGGGCTTCGATACATCGCCGACGACTTCCGTGACGGTCACGCCGTAACGCTCGCGCAGCTCCGCAGCGGTTTTGGCCACCAGCTCGGCGTTGCGCCCGTTGACGACGACGTCGCAACCAGCCTCGGCCAGCGCCATGGCGCAGCCTTTTCCGAGCCCCTTGCTCGAAGCGCAGACGATGGCCTTCTTTCCGCGGATGCCGAGATCCATGACGATTTCTCCTGTGATTCGCCGGCAGGCTAGCTCTTGGGCTGGACCAATCGCAACCGTCATACGGTTGTTGCATGAATCGGGGCATAGGCTCGCGAAAGCAACGGTGAATTCGCGATGTCCGGCCAAGAGCCCCGCACGTTCCGCAGCATGTTCATCTCCGACGTCCATCTCGGGTCGAAGGCGGCAAAGGCCGATTTCCTGATCGATTTCCTTAGACATCACGATGCCGACATCATTTATCTCGTCGGCGATATCGTCGATGGGTGGCGCCTGAGACGCAGCTGGCACTGGCCGCAGAGCCACAATGACGTCGTGCAGAAATTGCTGCGCAAGGCGCGCAAGGGCGCCACCATCACCTACATCGCCGGCAACCACGACGAATTCGCCCGCCAGTTCCAGGGCGTGCATTTCGGCGGCATCGTCGTCGCCGACCGCGCCATTCACGAAACCGCCGACGGCAGGCGGCTGCTCGTTATTCATGGCGACCAGTTCGACACGGTCGTGCACAATCAGCGCTGGCTCGCCTATCTCGGCGACCACGCCTACGACGCCGCCATGCAGGTCAACCGTGTGATCACCCGGCTGCGCCAGCTGCTCGGCCTGCCTTACTGGTCGTTTTCGTCCTGGGCCAAGGTCAAGGTCAAGAAGGCGGTGAACTTCATCGGCTCGTTCCAGATGGTGCTCAGCGACGAGGCGCGGCGCTCGCATGTCGACGGCGTCATATGCGGCCATATCCATCATGCCGCGATCGAAAGCTATGGCGACGTCCAGTACATCAACACCGGCGACTGGGTGGAAAGCTGCACGGCGGTGGTCGAACATTTCGACGGCCGGATGGAAATCCTGACCTGGGCGCATGTCTTGCCCGACGCGCCGGACGAACCCTTCATCCCGATGCTGATCGAGGACCGGGTGGTGCAGGCCGCCTGACTGCGGGTGCCAGGCACAGATTCCGGTGTTAATCGATTAGGCCAATCGGTTTCGTCCGGTTTTTCCTCATGTTAAGGGTCAATCCACACTGCTCGCCGTTCGTGGACGGCAGCGTTATTGGATCGATTCATGCCGCTGCCGCCGCTTTCACCCGAACAGCTCGTCAAGCCTCGCCATTTCGAACTGCGCATGAGCCTGATCTTCGCGACATTGTTCGTGTCGCAGGGCACGCATCTGCCTTACTTCCCGCTGTGGCTGCAGGCGAAAGGTTTTCACGCCGAGCAGATCGCCGTCATCCTGGCGGCTCCGATGTTCCTGCGCGTCGTGACGACGCCGCTGCTCACCGCGCTCGCGGACCGGGCGAGGGACCGCGCCGACGTCTATATCGCGCTCGTCGCGGCATCGATGATCATTTCCGCCGGCTATTTTCTGCCGGCCTCCTACGCCGTCGTGCTTGCGGTGTCGCTGGCGCTGACGATCGTATGGACACCGCATTCGCCGATGGCCGATTCGCTCGCGCTTTCGGGCGTGCGCCGCTTCGGCTCCAACTACACCAGCATGCGCAAGTGGGGTTCGATCTCGTATCTCTGCGCCAACGTGGCCGGTGGTTTCATCCTGACCGCGGCAGGGGCGCAAGCCGTCCCGGCGATCATTTTCGCGGCACTGGGTGCCGCGCTCGTTGCCGCGCTGCTTGCGCCGCGCCTTGGGCGGCCGCGCCTTGCCTCACCGCTTTCGGCCGCGGAGATCCAGCATTCGGCGCCGAGCCTCTTCAATGCCTATTTCGTCTATTTCACCCTCGGGGTCGGCATCCTCACCGCCAGCCACGCCTTCCTTTACGGCTTCGTGTCGATCTACTGGAAGTCGATCGGCATCGGCGACACCGTCGTCGGGCTTCTGTGGGCGTGGGGCGTGGTGGCCGAAGTCTGCATGTTCGTGTTTTTCAACCGCATATTCGCCTCCGTGTCGGTCGTCAGGGTGATGGTGATTGCCGGCATCGGCGCGGTCGTGCGCTGGATCGCCTTTCCGCTGATCTGGCCGCTTGGCCTCGGCGTCGCCGGGTTTTTCGGCGTCCAGACCCTGCATTCGGTGTCGGTGGCCATGGTGCTGATCGGCCTGCAGAAAATGATCGGCGAAACGGTCTCGGAAGAGCGCACCGGTGCCGCACAGGGCATCGCCTATTTCTTCAACGGCTTCTTCATGGCCGCCGTGACGCTCGCCTCCGGCCCGCTCTACGACCGTTTCGGGGTCGACGGCTTCCTGGCCATGATCCCGATCGCGATCATCGGCCTGGTGCTGGTCGGACTCGCGGCGCGCTCAGCCCCAAAGCGCCGGATCGGGCGGTGAAACCAAGGATCCCTCATAGGCGAGGCCGGGCACACGATCCCGCGCAAGCAGCAGCGGTCCGTCGAGGTCGACGAAATCGGCGTCCTGGGCGAGCAGCACCGCCGGCGCCATCGCCAGCGACGTGCCGACCATGCAGCCGACCATGACGCCGAAACCCAGTTCGCGGGCGCGGTCGCGCAGCACGAGCGCCGCCGTCAGCCCGCCCGACTTGTCGAGCTTGATGTTGACGGCATCGTAGAGACCGGCGAGCGCGGCCAGATCCCCCGCCTCATGCACGCTCTCGTCCGCGCAGATCGGCACCGGATGCGCGATGTGGCGCAGGATGCCGTCATGGCCCGCCGGCAGCGGCTGTTCGATAAGCGCGATGCCTTGCTCGGCGGCAAAGGCGAGGTTCGCGGCGATGGTGTCGTCGTTCCAGCCCTCGTTGGCGTCGAGGATGATGCGGCTGTCGGGCGCGGCCTGCCGGACGGCGCGGATGCGCGCAATGTCGTTGTCGCCGCCGATCTTGACTTTGAGCAGCGGGCGCGCCGCGTTGGCACGGGCCTGCGCCGCCATCGCCTCGGGTTCGCCCAGCGACAGCGTGTAGGCCGTCTCGAGCTGATGCAAAGGAGCCGGCCAGACCGCGTCAGCCACCGCCTTGCCGCTGATCTTGGCTTCCAGGTCCCACAAGGCGCAATCGATGGCGTTGCGCGCCGCGCCTGCCGGCATGGCGCCGAGCAGGGCTGTCCGGTCGATGCCAGCGGAGATTTGCCCGCGCATGGCCTCTATCGCGGCGCGAACCCCATCCATGGTCTCGCCATAGCGTTTGTACGGCACGCATTCGCCACGGCCCGTGTAATCGCCTTCGCTGATCGTGCAGGTGATCACTTCGGCTTCGGTCTTCGAACCACGCGAAATGGTGAAGGTGCCGGCGATCGGAAAACGCTCGGCCTCGACCGAAATGACACGCGCCATAATTTTCTGCTCCGGCTGTGCGAGAAGGGTCGTCGGCAAATCGACAAGGCCGGACCCGTCAGGCTAAACAGGACGCCATGTTGACCATCGGCAAGCGCGACGCAAGCGGCAAGACCGCCTCGGAGGCTGACCACGAACCGCGCGTGTCGGTCGGTGAGGAAGCAGGCGTTCTCGGCTGCGCCTTCTCGGGAATCTGGACGACGCGCACCGTGGCCGCGATCGACGCAGAGATGCGCAAAATCGAGAAACGGAGCGGTTTCAAGACCTTGGCGCTCGATCTTTCGCATATCGAGAAGATCGACACCGCCGGCGCGTGGCTGATCGACCGCCTGGTCAGCGCTTTCGAGAAGAAAGGTGTCGAGGTCAGGCTGCAGGGCCAGAGCGACGTCGCCTCGATCCTGCTCGGCGCGGTCGGCGATGCGGTGCGGCGCGAGCCCGAATCGGGGCCGGCCGGGCCGCCCAACATCGTCATTCGCGCGCTGGAGGCGGTTGGCCGCCGCGTCTACGAAATGCGCGACGATTTTCTCGCCTCGATGAACATACTGGGCGCCACGATCCGTGGCGCGCAGATGAAGCTCGGCCGCGGCCATGCCGTCAATCCGGCGGCGATCTTCAACCAGATCGACCGCATGGGCGTCGGAGCCATTCCAGTGGTGGTGCTGATGTCGGCGATCGTCGGCGCCATCGTTGCCCAGCAGGGCGCCTACCAGCTCAGCTATTTCGGCGCCGACATCTTCGTCGTCGACCTCGTCGGCGTGCTGATCCTGCGCGAACTCGGCGTGCTGATGACGGCAATCATGATCGCCGGCCGCTCGGGCAGCGCCATCACCGCCGAAATCGGCTCGATGAAGATGCGCGAGGAAGTGGATGCGCTGAAGGTCATCGGGCTCAACCCCATCGGCGTGCTGGTCTTTCCGCGCCTGGTGGCGCTGGTGATCGCCCTGCCTTGCCTGACCATCATCGCCAATTTTGCCGCACTCGGCGGCGGTATCCTCGCGGCTTGGCTCTATTCCGACATCGCACCCGCCGCCTTCATCGACCGGCTGCGCGTCGCCATCGACCTCAGCACCATTTTCGCCGGCCTGATCAAGGCGCCGTTCATGGCCATGATCATCGGCACCATCGCCTCGGTCGAGGGCATGAAGGTCGGCGGCAGCGCCGAATCGCTTGGTCAGCACGTGACCGCCTCGGTGGTGAAATCGATCTTCGTCGTCATCATCCTCGACGGGCTTTTCGCCATGTTCTATGCAGCGATCGAGTTCTGAAATGGCGATGGGAAACGGCATCGAGACCAGGGCCAAGGAGGGCGCGGATGACAGCGAGGTCGTGCTTTCGGCGCATGACATCACCGTTTCCTTCGGCGACAACCTGATCCTCGACAAACTGTCGCTCGATATCTGGCGCGGCGAGATCCTCGGTTTCGTTGGCGCTTCGGGCGCCGGCAAATCAGTTCTGCTGCGCACCATCCTTGGTTTGACGCGCAAGCAGTCCGGCACGATCAAGCTGTTCGGCGTGGATATCGAAAAGGCCGACGATGCCGAACGGCTGCGCATCGACATGCGCCTTGGGGTGCTGTTCCAGCACGGCGCGCTGTTCTCGGCGCTGACGGTGCTGGAAAACGTCCAGGTGCCGATGCGCGAATATCTCGACCTGCCGCGCAAGCTGATGGACGAACTGGCGATGCTCAAGGTCGAACTGGTCGGGCTGCCGCCGGACGCGGCGCAGAAATTCCCGTCCGAGCTGTCGGGCGGCATGATCAAGCGCGCGGCACTCGCTCGCGCGCTGGCGCTCGATCCCGACATCGTCTTCCTCGACGAGCCGACCTCGGGCCTCGATCCGATCAGCGCGGCGGAATTCGACGAGTTGGTGGTCAAGCTGCGCGATACGATGGACCTGACCGTCTACATGGTGACCCACGATCTCGACACGCTTTTCACCGCCTGCGACCGCGTCGCCGTGCTCGGCAAGAAGAAAGTGCTGGTCGAAGGCACCATCGACGACATGCTGAAGAGTGAAGAACCGTGGGTAAAATCGTATTTCCGCGGAAAACGAGCCCGGCAACTTGATCTTGCCGCGCGCGCATAGCCATAAGTGAAGCAATGGAAACCAGAGCCAACTACGTTATTGTCGGCATCTTCACGCTGGTGGCGATCCTCGCGGCGTTCGGCTTCGTCTATTGGACGGCGGCGATCGGCGACAAAGGCGAGACCACATTGTTGCGCGTGCGCATCCCTGGCTCGGCTTCCGGACTTGGCCGCGGCAGCTTCGTGCTGTTCAACGGCGTCAAGGTCGGCGACGTCAGGCGCGTCTATATCGATGTCGACAATCCGACGGTCGCCATCGCCGACACCGAGATCGACCGCATGACGCCGATCACCAAATCGACGCAGGCCGATATCGGCCTGGCCGGACTGACCGGACAGGCCAATATCGAACTCAAAGGCGCCGACCCCAAGGAAGTAAAACTTCTCGACCAGGCCGAAAAGGAAGGCAAGGTCGCCGAGATCGTGGCCAACCCGTCGGCGGTGACCAATCTTTTGCAGACGGCGCAGAACATCTTCACGCGCGCCGACACGGTACTGACGCAGCTGGAGGGGTTCACCAAGGATGTGCGCGGGCCGCTGACGCAGACCGTGCAGAATGTGCAGACGTTCTCCGACGCGCTGGCCAGGAATTCCGACGGCGTCGACAAGTTCCTGTCCGCGGTCAGCGCGCTGTCCGATGAGCTGAAGGGTGTCTCGGGCAAGCTCGACGGCACGCTGAAGGCGGCCGAAGGGCTGCTCAATGCCGTCGACAAGGACAAGATCAAGAGCATCGTCGCCAATGTCGATACGGTGACCGGCAACCTCAAGGAAACGTCCAAACAGCTCGATGGCGTGATCAGGAATGTCGATACGGCCGTGGGATCGGTCAATGATTTCGCCAAGCAGACACAAGGTACGCTGGCCAAGGTCGACGGCGTGCTCGACGGCATCGATCCGGCGCAAGTGCGCACGGCTCTGGCCAACATCCAGAAGGCAAGCGAAAGCGCCGACAAGGCCGCCTCGGACATCGCCGAGGTGACCGGCAAATTCGCGAACAGGGCGGACGACATAGACGAGACGATCAAGGATGCAAGGCAGCTCGCGCAGCGGCTCAACGACGCCTCGGTGCGCGTCGACGGCATCCTGGCCAAAGTCGACAAGCTGCTCGGTTCGGGGCAGGCGGACGGCGTGATGGCGGACGCCAGGGACACGCTGAGGTCGTTCAAGCAGGTTGCCGATACGCTGAATTCGCGGCTTGGCGTCATCACCGACAATATAGCCCGGTTCTCCGGCCAGGGCCTTTCGAATGTCGAAGCGCTGGTTCAGGACAGCCGCCGTTCGATCAGCCGCATCGAGGAGGCGGTTACCGACCTCAGCCGCAATCCGCAGCGCATCCTGTCGGGCGGCGAGGGCGAGGTTCGGCAGTATGATGGCAGGGCGCGGCGTTGACTTCGGTCTCGGCTCGCCGCAGAAACAGTGTCTGCATCCGCGGGTTGTTTTTACAATCCAGGGATAGTGAGGCCGGGGACAGCAGGGATCGCGCGTGAAGTCGACGATTGTGTTCAGATCGGGCGTGGCCTTGCTTGCCTTGACCCTTGCCGGTTGTGCCGCGCTGCCGGGCGGCGGGCCTGCGCCGCTTGACACGTTCGAACTGTCGGCGCCATCGGTCGAGGCGCATGGCCACAGCCGTCGCCAGATCCTGATCGCCCAGCCGTCCGCGCTCAAGGCGCTGGACAGCCAGAACATCGTCATAAAGCCGTCCCCACGCTCGATCCAGTACCTCAAGGGCGCGCAATGGGCGGACCGGCTGCCGCTGATCGTGCAGGCTCGGCTGGCCGAGACGTTCCAGCGCTCGGGCAGCTTCGCCGGCGTGGGCAAGCCGGGCGAGGGACTGGCGATCGATTACCAGGTCATCGTCGAGATCCGTTCGTTCGAAGTCCGTGTCGACGGCGGCGATCATGCCGAGGTCGACCTGTTCGTGCGCATCCTCAACGACCGCAACGGCGAGGTGCGTGCGTCCAAGAGCTTTACGGCGACCGCGCCCGTCTCGGGCAGCGGCAACCAAGGCTATGTCGGCGCGCTCGATGCTGCCTTCGGCGACGCGGCCAAACAGATCGTGCGCTGGACCGATTCGGCGATCTGAGCGGCGAGCCCGGGCGGGCGCCAGCCACCAGGCTACAAGCGGTCGAAGGCGTCCGGCCGCAGCTTTCCAGTCTTCATCAGGTGCTGCAGGGTGTAGGTTACGGACAGCGCGTCATCGAGCGCATCGTGTCCCTGCAATGGCGGGTGTTGAACGCCATAATAGTCGGCAAGCTTGTTGCTCGGCGTCCTTGCCAGGTCCTCGATCGGCATCCCGGCCGAGATCAGCAGCTTTACGGCATTGTCAAAACGGGCGGCCGGGATGGAAGCGGGGATGCCTGCGATATAGCAGCTGATGGCTATCATGTTCAGTTCGTCCTTGCCCCAGGACCAGAATCGCGCCCCACCCGAGAAACGATCGATGTCAACAAGGGCTTCTCCTAGCGCGACCCCCTCGATCTCCAGCTTTTCTTCTGTGATGCCAGTCAGCTCGGTGAAGAAAGGGTCGAGCGCGTATCTCCTGCCAAACCGGTCGATCGGTCTGACATAGGCCTTGTGCGTGCCCAGGACGGGAAAGTCGTCTTCGAGCCCAAGCCTGACCGCGCCGATCTGCGCGATGACCGGGTCGGGATCGTGGGCCGCGCACCAGAATCTGCGTTGCGAGCCCTCAAGGCAAAGAAACTCGCAGTCGAATATGATCGCCGTCTTCACAAGTCAGAGATCCAGTTCCGGATGCGACGTCCACCCTTCCAAGCCAAAAGGCGGGAGACAAGTCCCCCGCCTTTTTTCATTGGCTGTCTGCCGCTGCCTAGTGCAGGCGGCCGCTGGCGTGGGCCAGCATGGTGTAGACCTTGCCTGTATCCGAGGTCAGGTAGGTCTGCGCCATGATGTTGTCGCGGTCGTTGCGCGACACGTCCTTCAGCAGCTTCTCGAAATCATCGCAGTAGCGGTCGACGGCGGCGCGGAACTCTGCCTCCGTCTGGTACTTGCGACGGATCTCGTCGAACGTCTGCTGGCCCTTCAGCGTATAGAGCCGCCGCGTGAACACGTCACGCTCGCCGCGCCGGTACCGATTCCACAGTTCGATCGACGCATCGTGATCGATGGCCCGTGCGATGTCGACGGACAGCGAGTTCAGTGATTCCACGACGTGAAGCGGCGAACGCTGGGCAGGGGCGGCGCGCGGTGCGTCGGCGGGTGTTGCCGGCTTGGCTTCGTCCTCGCGCGACGCCCCGCTCAGGAGATCGCGCACCCAGCCGCCCTGTTGCGTGCGGGCGCCGGCGTCGGGACGCTGGCGCGGCGCCGTGTCGGCGGGGCGCTCCAGGTCAAGCGTGCCGCGTAGCGCCGTGCCGCCCGCCGGCGCCTGCGGCGCGCGAAGTTCCGGCTGTGGCGCGGGAGCGCGGCGCGGCGGCTCTGCCGCGCGGGGCGCTGCCGGGGCTTGCGGCGCCGGGCGCAGATTGCGCGATTCCAAGGGCTCTCCACCACTGCGGCCGGACTTCGCAACGATGTCCGAAAGCTCCTTCAGGGCGTTGATCTGCTCGGAAACCGCGCGGCGGATGGCCGATGTCGATTCCTTGGCCTCTTCCGGCATCTCGATGACGCCCTTCTTGAGCTCGGCGCGGGTGAGGTCGAGCTCGCTCTTGATGGCGCCGGCGGTGCGGCGCATCTCCTCGGTCGCGTCGGAGAAGCGCTTGGTCGCCGAATCGACGACGTCGGTGATGGCGTTGCGGATCTTGTCGGCCGATTCCAGCGTCCTGCCTTCCGCATTTTGCAGCGTCTGGCCGACCAGATTCTCGAACGAGCGCATGACCCTTTCGAGATCTTCCGACTTCTTGACCAGGCCGACAGCGAGATCCTCGAGCGAAGACTGCCTTTCGAGCGTGTGTTCGAGGTTGCTCTGGGCCGAGCTCAGGAGGTCCGAAGCACCGGCGAGCAGGCGGCTGTGTTCATCGAACTTGGTGGCGATCGACGCGACCTCGCGCAAGGTCGACGACGACAGTTCCGTCAGCCTTGTCGTGTTCGAATCGACCAGCCTTGCCGAGCTGGCGAAGGTCTGCGCCGCTTTCTCGGTGGTTGCCGCGAAGCTTTGCGTGCTGCCGGTCAGGCGTTCGTCGACCTGGCCGAGATTGGCCGCGGCCTGTTCGATCAGCTGACCGAGCTGCGCGCTCGACGTGGTCATTCGGCCGATCAGGTCGGCGACACTGTCGGATAGCGACGAGCGGGCACCTTCGACCGCCGAAAGGGTCTCGGCGGTGCGGCTGGCGAGCGCGTTGACGAGGGCTGCGTTTTCGCTGCGCAGCTTCTCGGCGGCACGTTCGGTGACCTCTTCCATGCTCTTTTGCAGTTCCGAGCCGCCCTGGGCGAAACGCTCGACCAGCGGCCGCGCGGTCTCGTCGAGGATCTTCGACATCTCCGCCGACCGTGCCGCGAGCATGGTGTTGAGCTCGCGGGTGTTGGCGCCGATCGTCTTGGCGGCGTCGTTGGTGCTCTGGCCGATATGCTGGCCGACCGCGGTGAAGGTCTCCGCGATGACATTGGCGCGCGACACGAGTTGCGCCTCGGCGCTCGACACCTGCTCGTTGAGCTTCTGGCCCATCGTCTCGGCGGTATGGGCGAGCCGGTTCTCGACGCTGGCGATCTGCTCTTCGACGCGGGCAGCAGCCGTTGCCGCGGTCGATGCGAGCCGCTCGTCGGCGCCGGCGAGCGCCTGCTCGATTTCACGGGCATGCGCGGCCAGCTCCTGGCCGGTCTGGCGCGCACGGTCGGCGACCCTCTGCTCCGTGCTGGTGAAGGCGCCGACGATGCTCTGCGCATGTTCGCCGATGGTCGAGGTGCTGGCGGCGATGCGGGAAACCAGTCGGTTGTCCGCATCATCGAAGATGCGGGCGATTTCGGAGGCGCGGCCTGACAGCGCTTCCGAACCTTCGGCGATGCGCGAGACCAGGTGCTGGTCGGCGGCGTCGAAGATGCGGCCGAGATCCGCTGCACGCGCGGCAAGAGCTTCGGCCGATTCGCCGATGCGCATGCCGAGCCGCTGATCGGCGCCTTCGAAATTGCGCAGGATATCGCCGGCGCGGGCGGCCAGCGACTGTGCCGTTTCGACGGCCCGGGCAACCAGCTTCTGGTCGGCCGCGTCGAAGGTGCCGGCAATCTCGCTCACCCGAGCCGCCAACTGGTCGGCGGTCTCCTGGGCGCGGGCGGCCAGCTTCTGGTCGGCCGCGTCGAACGTGCCGGCGATTTCGCTTGCACGGGCCGCAAGCTGATCGGCGGTTTCATGGGCTCGCGCCAACAAGGAACTGGACGCATCGTCCGCGCGGGCAAGCAAGGCGCTCGACGTGTCTTCCGCACGGGCGTGGAGACGGCGATCCGCCTCCTCGAAGGTGCGGGCGATGTCTTCGGCCCGCGCCAGCAGGGCGGCCGAGGTCTGCTCGGCGCGCTCGGCGATCTTGCGATCCGCATCGGAGAAGGCTTGGCCCGCCTGCTCATGCAGGACGCTGGTGACCTCCAGGACCTTCTCGCGCAAGGCACCGGCCACGAAGACGGCGCTCTTCTCGAGCACGTTGCGCACATTGTCGACGCCTGTCGACAGCGCACGCTCCATGGTGCCCGCACGCTCCTCGATGATGCCGGTCTGGCGACTGAACGCCTGCTCGATCTTGTCCACGTCGGCGGCGATCGCAGCGGAGATGTCGGTGCTCCTCGCCGCGATCTGGTCGATGTGACCCGACAGTGAACGATCGATATCCTTGCGGGTCTCGGCGAGCCTGCCGAGATCGTCTTCCAGCGCGCGGCTCAGCACGTCGCGGCCTTCGGCCAGCTTGCCGACATGTCCGGCGATGATGCCGTCGAGATCGCCACGGCTCTCCGACAGCCTCTGCAAATCGGCCTCCAGCGCGCGCTTGAGGATGTCGCGGCCTTCGGCCAGCTTCTCGACCTGGCCGGCGACAAGGCCGTCGATGCTCGAGCGGCTTTCGGCCAGCTTGGCGAGATCGTCCTCGAGTGCCTTCGACAGCACCGAACGCTCCTGGACAAGCCGCTCGGAGTGGCTATTGACCAGTCCGTTGACGTTTTCCAGATCGTCTTCGAGTGCCTTCGACAGCGCCGAACGATCCTGGACAAGCCTTTCGGAGTGGCTGTTGACGAGAGTGTTGACGTTTTCGAGGTCGGCTTCGAGCGCCCGGGCGAATTGTCCCCGATCTTCGACCAGTTTCTGGGACTGGTCGGCGACGGTGCTCTTGATCGTATTGAGATCGGCTTCCAGCGCACGGCGCAGGATGTCGCGGCCTTCGGCCAGCTTCTCGACCTGGCCGGCCACCAGCCCGTCGATGCTCGAGCGGCTCTCGGCCAGCTTGGCGAGATCCTCCTCAAGCGCTTTCGACAAGGTCGAACGGTCCTGGACCAGCTTGTTCATGTGGTCGGCAATGACGCTGTTCACGTTCTGCAAGTCCGCCTCGAGAACCCGCGACAGCTGCCCGCGGTCCTCGGCCAGCCTCTCGGACTGGCTCGATATGACGCCCTTGATCGCGTTGAGGTCGGATTCCAGCGCCCGCCTGAGAATATCGCGGCCTTCGGCCAGTTTCTCGACCTGACCGGCGACCAGGCCGTCGATGCTCGAGCGGCTCTCGGCGAGCTTGGCAAGGTCGGCTTCAAGGGTCTGCGACAGCAGGCTGCGATCCTCGGCCAGGCGGCCCGAATGGTCCTCGATCAGCCCGCGTATGCTGGACAGATCGTCCTCCAGCGAACGGCCGAGCTGCGAGCGGTCTTCCGCCAGTTTCGCCGAATGCGCCTCGATGAGGTCCTTGATGCCGGCGATGTCGTTCTCCAGCGCCCTGGCGAGTACCGCGCGGCCCTCGGCGATCTTCTCGACCTGACCGGCGACAAGGCCATCAATATCGGCGCGCGTGTCCACGAGCTTGCCGAGGTCGGTTTCGAGCGCGCGCGAGAGAATGTTGCGGCCCTCGGCCAGCTTGCCAACATGTCCAGCAACCATTTCGTCAATGATTGTACGGGCTTGCACCAGCTTTCCGGAGTCTTCGTTGAGAGCCTGGGAGAGCCGGTTGCGGCCTTCTTCCAGCCTTTCGAGGTGGCTGCCGAGCGAAGCGTCGATGGCAGCGCGCGATTCGTTGACCTTGCGCAGATCTTCTTCGAGAGCGCGCGCGATCAGGCTGCGGCCTTCGGCCAGCTTCTGCACCTGGTCGGTTACCGCAGCATCGATGCCGGCACGGCTCTCGGCGAACTTGGCCAGATCGGCCTGCATCGCGGCCGCCATGCGCTCGCGGCTCTCGGAAAGGCTGCGGCTGTGATTTTCGACCGCTTCCTCTATGCCCACGCGGGCATCGGCAAGCCGCTGGATATCGGCATCGAACGAGCGCGAGACGACGTGGCGCGCCGCTTCCATGCGTCCGGCGAAATCGCTGGCGCGCGCTTCGAGCATGGACGAGGTCGACGTGACGATATCGGCCATGTCGGCGCCGATCTGGGTCTTGCCCTGGTCGATCATCGCCGTCAGCGTGTCCTTGCTCTCGGCGAAGGTGTGGGCGATTTCGCGCGCGCGTTCGACCAGCGTTTCGTTGATCTGCCGGGCACGGGCTTCGAGTGCTGCGTTGAGCTTCTGCGTGCCGGTGTCGAGAGCCTCGGCGCGGGTCTGGAACTCGCTGATCAGCGCCTGGCCGCGCTCGGCGAGCGTGCGCTCGATGCCGTTGAGGCTGGCCTCGAATTCCGAATTGAGTGTGCGCGCGGCGCCACCAAGCAGCGACACCATGCCGTTGGTGCGATCGTCGAGCAGGTCGGTCAACGACCGGGTCAGGCCGTCTGTCGTGTCCGTCAGCTTGGCGATGCGCGTGTCGAGCAGGCTGGCGAAAGCCTCGCCGGAAGTCGAAAGCTTGTCGGTTATGGTGTCGAGCCGTCCTTCCACCGAATCGAAGATCGACAGCGAACTTTCGTTGATGCGGTCGATAAGCGTGTCGCCGGAATTGGTGATGGTCATCGACAGTTTGGTCGATGCATTGAGAATGCTGTCGCGGATGAGGTCGCTGGCAGCGCCGATTTCGTCCTTGAGGGTGTCGTGCGCGCCGGCGATCGAAGCGCGAACCCGCTCCGCATGGCTGACGACCGCCTCGCGCTCGCTGCCGAGCCCGTCGACGAGCGAGCGGATGCGGGTTTCGTTTTCCGAATAGGAGCGCTCGATCTGGTTGACCTCGCTGTGGACCAGCGTTTCCAGTTCGACGGCGCGGGCCAGCGTGCGTTCGATGCCTTCGCCCATGGCGGCCACCTCGCGGCGGACGGCCTGGCCGATCATCATGACGCGATCCTGGGCCATGTTTTCCGGCTCGGTGAGGCGGAAGGCCACTTCCGTCATCGACTGGGCGGCGATGCGCATGTCCTGCGCGCGGCGAATCATGGCGGCGAAGGCCCAGAACAGGATGACCGGCACGATGGCCGCGACAGCAAGGCCGATCAGTTCGGGACGGGCGAAGAACTGGTCGAGCGTGCGGATCCTCCAGATGCTCGGCCCGAAGAGGAGGTTGGCCAATCCGCCCGCGCCGGCGATCCAGGCCAGCGAAACGAAGGCGATAACCCAGTAGATCGTGTTCGAGGCGCGCCGGTTGAGGCTGTGCAGAAGCGTCTTGTAATCCTTCTGACGATCGTCATTGGCCGGCGAGAAGCCGGCGGGCTGACCGCCATTGCGTGTTTCGACGGGGCGCAGTTCGGCGGGTCTGGTCTTTGGCGCGGGATTCGCGGCCTGGGCTTGGTTGACGACGGGTGCCTGCGTCTGATTGCGTCCCTCGCGCGCCAATTCGTCGGCGGCCTGGGATATCTGCGCTTCCAGATCTTCCATCGAGGCCGCGATATCGAGGTCGCCGCTGCCGGTGTCGCCGCTGAGGTCGAGATCGAGTGCCTTCTCGAGTTCCCTGGCCACATCGTTGTCCAGAGATCTGGTCGTCGTTGTTTTCTTCGCCATGCCTTCGCTACCCTGTACTAGCTGCCGCGGGCTTATGATTTTGGTTGTCGCACCCACGCGCAGGAGGCTGAAAATGGACCCCTCGTATCGTAATGACACAGGGGGGTAAAGAAAACATGCATTCCGCGGGATACGTAAAACTTTAAATATAAGGTTAACGGAAGCGTGATTCCGGCGCCGCTTTCGCAACATTTTTTCCGGCCATCCATTAACCCGTTGTCCATTGGATTCGCCTAGTTTTTCAGGCGGCCGAAGAAGCGGAGTTCGAGTTCATGCGTGGCGAAAGCGGCATTGCCTTCTCAATGCCCGGGGGCGATGTATCGGGAACGAGGCGGTCCCGACCGGTCGATTTGGCACACCTTGCGCGGCAGACGATGGGCGACCGCGGCCTCGAACAGGAGGTGCTGGCGCTCTTTGTACAACAGGCGCTGTCGGTGCGCGACAGGATAGTCGATGCGGACATCAAGGACCGGCTGCTCCTGGCGCACGGCCTGAAGGGTTCGGCGCGTGGTGTCGGGGCCTTTGCCATTGCCGATTGCGCCACCGAGATAGAACGGCAGCCGGAAGACAGCCAGACGCTTACGCGGCTCGGCAAACTGATCGACGAAGTGCGCGATTTCATCGCCGCCATCAACCGCTAGACCCGTTTGCGGAAAAACGTCACCGAGCGGCGCTTTCTCGCCGCAGTTGACTTGTGTGCCCGAGTGATTATCTCGGCGGAAACTCCCTCAGGTGACAAATGACCAAACTGACCTTCATTGCCCATGACGGCACACATTTCGACGTGGATGCCGAGAACGGCTCGACGGTCATGGAAAACGCCATCCGCAATGCCGTGCCGGGTATCGAAGCGGAGTGCGGCGGCGCCTGCGCCTGTGCAACCTGCCACGTCTATGTCGACGAGGCCTGGACGGCGGAAGTCGGCGAGCCGGAAGCAATGGAAGAGGACATGCTGGACTTTGCCTACGACGTCCAGCCGAATTCGCGGCTATCGTGCCAGATCAAGGTGCGCGACGCGCTCGACGGACTGGTGGTGCGGGTGCCCGAGCGCCAAGGCTAAAAGCCGATTTTTGCCCGAGGCAATGAATCCGGGCAGGGGGTTCCTTGGGGGCCGGCTGTTGACGTCGCCTTGAATGGAAAACCCGCCTGTGCGGCGGGCCTCCGGCGCAACTCAGCACCATAACCAAATATCTACCATAGTTGCGGGCACCCCGTCAAGAAAAAATTCCTATCTTGGGAGATGCCGGCCATAAAAAATTGCCGGCGCAGCCGGACTGGCGGTCGTCCAGCCTTTCTTAATCCGGTTCGCAGCTCTGATTTTTGCCGCCACCGCTTGGCAGCAAGCCGGTGGTCATGCAGTCTCACGCCAATCCAGCAGCGAGGCGCGCACCATGACCGGCATCACCAGGACAGACGTACTCATTGTCGGGGCAGGGCCGGTCGGCCTGTTCGCCGTGTTCGAGCTCGGCCTGTTCGACATGAAGTGCCACCTGATCGACATCCTCGATCGGCCCGGCGGCCAATGCGCGGAACTCTATCCGGAAAAGCCGATCTATGACATTCCCGGCTGGCCGTCGATCTCGGCGCAAGGCCTGGTCGACAAGCTGCTCGAGCAGATCGCGCCGTTCAAGCCTGATTTCACCTACAATCGCATGGTCTCCAGTCTCGAGAGACTGGAGGACGGCGGCTTTCGCGTCACCACCGACGAGAACGAGGTGTTCGAGGCCAAGGTGGTGGTGATCGCCGCCGGCGGCGGCTCCTTCCAGCCAAAACGCCCGCCCATCCCGGGCATCGAACCCTATGAGGGCAAGAGCGTCTTCTATTCGGTGCGCCGAATGGAAGATTTTCGCGGCCACGACCTCGTTATCGTTGGCGGCGGCGATTCAGCGCTGGACTGGACGCTCAATTTGCAGCCGGTGGCAAAAAGCGTGACGCTGGTCCACCGGCGCCCGGAGTTCCGCGCCGCGCCCGACAGCGTCAACAAGATGTACGCCATGCAGGAGATGAAGCAGCTGGACTTCCAGGTCGGGCAAGTGACCGGCTTGACCGGCGCCGAGGGCCAACTGACATCCGCCCTGATCAAGGGGCAGGACGGCGACATCGAAGTCCCTTGCACGCGGATGCTGCCCTTCTTCGGCCTGACCATGAAGCTCGGACCGATCGCACAATGGGGGATCAATCTTCACGAGAACCTGATTCCGGTCGACACCGAGAAGTTCCAGACATCGGTTCCGGGCATCTTCGCGGTCGGCGATATCAACTGGTATCCCGGCAAGCTGAAGCTCATCCTGTCGGGCTTTCACGAGGTCGCGCTGATGGCACAGGCGGCGAAGCGCATCGTCAGCCCGGGCGAACGCATCGTCTTCCAATACACGACCTCGTCGACCAGCCTGCAGAAGAAGCTCGGCGTGGTGGAGGCCTCTTGAGGCGTGCCGCTTCAGTCCGCCAGCACGGGGGCTTCGGGACGGCCCCGCAACGGTTTCTCCGGCATCAGGCTGAGCGTCAGCAGCGCCATGATCAACATCACCACGGCGGCGACGAAGATCAGCCCGAAGGCGGCAGCTTCGGCACCGGCGCCGGTCGCCTGCGCGCCTTCGCCCGCCAGCGGCAGCCCGTTGCCCAGGGCGACCGCACCGAGGATAGCAACGCCGAGCGCACTGCCCAGCGAGCGCAGGAACGTCAGAACGCCGGTGGCGACGCCAAGGTGCCTGGGGTCGACTGCGTTCTGGACAGACACCGTGGCCACCGGAAAGGTGGTTCCGCTGCCGAGCCCGACGCATGTCGTCAGGATCTCGACAACCAGCAGCGAGGCGTGCCCCGCCACCAGGCTGAGGGCGCCGAGGCATAGAACGGCGAAGGCCAATCCGAAGATGGCGATCCGCTTGTAATGGACGAAACGCGGAATGGTGCGCCCGCTGAATGTCGCGCCGGCCACCGTGCCAAGCATCAGCCCCAGGAGGGCGGTGCCGGATTCGCTCGCCGACAGGCCGATGACCGACTGGAGATAGACCGGCAGGTAGACAGACAGGCCGATATTGGCCGCCTGCAGAAGGAACATGGAGAGCGTGCCGGCAAGGACGATCGGGTTGCTCAGTACCTCGAGCGAAATCAGCGGCTCGGTTGCGCGCAGCAGCCGCAGCGCAAAGGCGCCCCACAGGACCAGGGAACTGGCGATCAGCCCGAGGATCTCCGTCGACAGCCAGGGGTATTCGCTGCCGCCCCAGTTCAACGCCAGAAGCAGCAGGGCCGTGGCGGCGACGAGAAGCAGCGCGCCCAGCCCGTCTATGCGGTGCCGTCTTGCCGCGACCGGCAGCTTGCGCAGCGGCTTGTTGATGATGGCCATGGCCAGGATGCCGAGCGGAATGTTGATCCAGAAGATCAGCGACCAATGGAGATGTTCAGCGAACGTGCCGCCGAGCAACGGCCCGGCGATGCTGGCGACTGCCCATGTGCCCGAGATCCAGGCCGCATAGCGTGCCCGCTCGCGTGGCGGCACGAGGTCGCCGATGACGGTCTGCGCCAGGGCGAAAAGCCCGCCGCCGCCGGCGCCCTGGATCGCGCGGCCGATCACCAGCACGAACATGTTGGGCGCCATCGCACTGACCAGCGAGCCGGCGAGGAAGATGAGGATCGCGCCATAGACGGTCGGCCGGCGGCCGTAGACGTCGGAGATCTTGCCGTAGAGCGGCGCCATGGCGGTTGCGGTCAGGAGATATCCGGTCACTATCCAGGGCAGGTACTCGGCGTGGCCGAGCGCTCGCGCGATGGTCGGCATGGCCGGCGCCACAATGGTCTGGTCAAGTGCTGCCAGCAGCATCGACAGGAGAACGCCGCCGATAATGGCGTTCTTCTCGCTTTCCGTCAGCGGCGCGCTCGCGGCCGCCACGGCCTGCTTGTCGACAGCCTGGTCCATAGTCTTTCGTCCATATGCTTGCGCGCGCCGTCCGGTGCGTCGGCTGGGCTAGCCGGGTTGCATCCGCGGCGCGATCGGTCGTGATGCTCGTGTTTGAAAGGTCGTGCCCTTGCCAACCCCTGATATGTCGTCCCGTATAGGCCGATTTCGACCGTTGCCCGGAAATTTTTCGAAGCTGGCACTACGCTTCGGCCCGGTTGGCTCGCACCGCCGCCCCTTAGGCGACATACATCAGGACGTTCACGTCGGCGGCAACCGGCCGTTGCCGATGCGCTCGACGCGATAGCGCAGGAGCCGCAGGATGCGGCTTTCGAAATTGACGCTTTCGACGCGATCGAACTGCACCTGGGCACGGTCGTGTCTGGCGAGAATGGCGGCGGTGATCTGGGCGGCCTTGGCCTTCGCCGCATCGCAGTCCTTCTGCGGGTAAGCGGCTTTCAGCGCGTCTTCCAGTTCGCGGGCGTGATTCTTGGCGATCTCGACATGGCGTTCCTCATGGCGCTTGATGTCGGCCGACAGCGTGTCCCAGAACAGCCGCACATCCGCGTCGGCCTTGCGTGGGCGGCTCCATTCGGGAAGGATAACCTTGACCTTGACGGTCACGGCGGCGTCGGCGATCCGGCAGGAGCCGGACTGCCCGGCATAGCTGATGCGCGTGGTGAAGGCCATCTGTGTGGCGCCGGGATGCCGCGAGCCCGTGCTCTTCACCTGCGGACCACGTTTGGAAAGCTGTGCCTCGATGTCTTCTAGCGTCCTGCCGCCGACGGCGAAGTAGCTATATGTCTTGACGAGATTGGCCGCGCCCGCCGGAACGGCGGTGGCGGCAAGCAGCAATGCGCAAAGCAGGGTTCGTTTCATCAGGTTGCCTCTCGTCCTACCTTGCTTTACGGCCATTGCCGGCGCAACGGAATTGATCTGGTGCGGATCACACATGGTTGATGAGCCCCACGGTTGATGAGCCACACGGTTGATGAGCCACACGGTTGATGAGCCCCATGGTTGATGAGCAATGACGGCGAGGCGATGGCAGTTGGCGCACGGGCGTCATCTCGACCTTGGCGAGAAGGCCGTGGTGGTCGGCATTCTCAATGTCACGCCCGACAGTTTTTCCGACGGCGGTCTGTTCGATGCCGCCGAAACCGCGCTGGTCCAGGCGCGCCGCATGCTGGGCGAAGGGGCCCTGGTCGTCGATGTCGGCGGTGAATCGACTAGGCCGGGCGCGTCCGCGATCACGGCGGGCGAGGAGCAGGCGCGCATTCTGCCGGTGATCGAGGCGCTGGCGCGTTCCGGCGAGGTGCTGATTTCGGTCGACACCTATCGTGCGGAGACCGCGCGGCTGGCCGTCGCGGCCGGGGCGCATATCGTCAACGACGTCTGGGGCTTGCAGCGCGAGCCGGACATTGCGCGTGTCGCAGCCGAAACCGGCGTGGGGCTCATCATCATGCATACCGGGCGGGATCGCCGGAAACTGCCCGACGTCATCGCCGACCAGTTCGCGTTCCTCGAAAAATCGCTTGAAATCGCCCGCCGACACGGCATCGCCGACGATCATATCGTTCTCGATGCCGGCTTCGGCTTCGCCAAGGAGACGGCCGAGGATAACCTCGACCTGATGGCGCGGTTTTCCGAGCTCAACGCCCTCGGATTTCCGCTGATGGCCGGAACCTCGCGAAAACGCTTCATCGGCACCGTCACTGGCCGCGATGCCGCCGAAAGAGGGGCTGGGACTGCGGCGACGAGCGTCATACTGAGATTGAAGGGCGCCGACCTGTTTCGCGTCCACGATGTCGCAATCAACGTGGACGCGCTGGCCGTGGCGGATGCTATGCTGGCGCGCGAAACCGCCGCTTCGGAACGCTGAACCATGTATGTCATCCGCCTGAAGAACTGCGCCTTCTTTGCCCGGCACGGGGTGCTGGACGAGGAGGAGGCGCTCGGCCAGCGCTTCTATGTCGACGCCTCGCTCACCGTGGAGCCCGGGCGCGCGCTGGTCGACGATGCCATCGGGGAAACCGTCAACTACGGCGTTGCCTTCACGGTGATCGAGGAGATCATCACCGGACACAGGCGCTTCCTGATCGAGGCGCTGGCCCTGGAAGTCGCAAAAGCCCTGACGGAACGCTTCCCGCAGATCAGGAAAGCCGAAATCACGGTCCGCAAGCCGAATGCGCCGGTGCCCGGCGTGCTCGATTACGTCGAGGTGACCGTTGTCTGGCCGCAGTAACACCGTCTATCTCAGCCTTGGCGGCAATCTCGGCGATCCGGCGAGTTCGATGGCGGCGGCGCTGCGCCTGCTCGACGCCGATGCCGCCACTCGCGTGGCCGCGGTGTCCTCGCTCTACCGCACGCCGCCCTGGGGCAAGCTCGACCAGCCCGACTTCCTGAACGCCGCCGCGGAACTCTCGACACGGCTCTCGCCGCGGGCATTGCTCGACCTGTGCCTCGATGCAGAGCGCAAGCTGAAGCGCGTGCGCGAGGAGCGCTGGGGGCCGCGCCTGATCGATATCGACATCCTGGTTTTCGGCGACCGCGTCATCCACGAAACCGGCTTGGAAGTGCCGCATCCGCGCATGCTTGAACGTGCCTTCGTGCTGGCGCCGCTGGCCGAGATCGCGCCCGATCTTGCGGTAAGCGGGCGAAGCGTCTCGGAGCGGCTGGCCGCCGTCGATGCGGCCGGTATCGAACGCCTGCCGTCGGGCCGCGACTGGTGGCTGGATAGACCAGCGTCAGCCTGAGAACCCGCCATCGTCCAGAAAGGTTTTTTCCTCCGGCGTGGTCTCACGACCGAGCATCTTGTTGCGATGCGGAAAACGGCCGAAGCGCCGGATGATGTCGAGGTGTTCTTCGGCGTATTTGAGGTAGTCCGGCGCGTTGGCCGCGGTGAGCTCGACCGACCGTTCCTGGTCGGCGAGCAATTCCGAATGTTCGAACGGCAGATACAGGAACACCCGCAATTCCGGTTCGAGCGCCAGATCCTGGCCTGACGTTACGGCTTTTTGGGCAAAATGCTTCGCCAGCGGGTCCGTGGCGTACATGTGGCCGGTGCCGCGAAAGCAGTTGCGCGGAAACTGGTCGAGCAGGATCATCAGCGCCAGCGAGCCTTCGGCATGCTCCGACCAGCCGTCGCATTCGCGCCGTGCGGCCGCGTAGTGCAGCTCAAGAAAGCGGTTGCGGAAATCGCCGTCGAAAACATCGCTCTTTTCGAACCATGCGTCCGCTCCGGCATCACGCCAGAATCTGGTGACCGACAGGGCTCTGCTGTCCAAATCCATGCTTTTCTCCTATCAATCCGCCGGCTCGGACTTGTGCAGAACGCCGGCCGTTTCCTCGTTGAGCGCCTGGCCGGGGCGGCGCGGCGTGGAGAGCGGCGTCGGGATCGGCGTGCCGATATTGCCCTTCAGGAAGCGCTGTCCGGAGCGGATGCCTTCGGCGAGTTGCGTCTCGAAGCGGGCGGTGTCGCGGCGGCGGACGTCTTCGACCACCTCGGCGACGTCTTCCGGGTCGACGCCCAGGGCCTCCAGCGTCGAACCGCCAAAAACCAGCGCCGATTCGAATGTTTCACGCAGCTGATAGTCGACGCCTGTGCGGATGAGCTGTAGCGCGGTGCCTCGGTCGAAGGCGCGCGCCAGCACGGTGAGCAAGGGAAACTCGGCTTTGACGAGCTCGGCGATGCGTACGGCGGCATCGGGTTTGTCGACGCAGATGAGCACGGCGCGTGCGCGCCCGGCACCGGCAGCGTGCAGGATGTCCAGCCGCGTGCCGTCGCCGTAGTAGACCTTGAAGCCGAAATCGGCCGCCGCCTGGATCATCTCGACATCGTTGTCGATGATCGACACGTCGATGCCGCGCAGCAGCAATGGCTGGCTGGCGATCTGGCCGAAGCGGCCGAATCCGATGATCAGCACGCTGCCGGTCAGCCCTTCGGCGACGTCGACGCCATCCAGCGACAGCTCGTCGCGCGGCGTCAGATACCGCAACGCGACGATCGCCAGCGGCGTCAGCACCATGGAGATGATGACGATGGCCGTCAGCGTCGCGTTGGCCTGGCCGTCGATGATGCCGACCGAAGCTGCAGCCGAATAGAGGACGAAGGCGAATTCGCCGCCTTGCGCCATGAAGACGGCGCGTTCCAGCGCCTCGCGATGGCCCGACTTCAGGATGCGGGCGACGATGTAGATGCCGAGCGCCTTCATGACCATGTAGGCAACGACATAGACGGCGATCAGCCGCCAGTTCTGAACCATCACATGCAGGTCGAGCGACATGCCCACGGCGAGAAAGAACAGGCCGAGCAGGATGCCGCGAAACGGTTCGATGTCGGCTTCGAGCTGGTGGCGGAAGGTCGATTCGGATAGCAGCACGCCAGCCAGGAACGCGCCCATCGCCATCGACAGGCCGCTGAGCTGCATGGCAAGCGCGGATCCGAGAACGACCAGAAGGGCGGCCGCCGTCATCACCTCGCGGGCGCGGGCATCCGCCAGGATGCGGAAGAAAGGGTTGAGCAGAAAGCGTCCGGCCAGCACCAGGCCGATGATCGCCGCAAGGCCGATGCCGACCTCGGCCAGCCGCTCCGACAGGCTGGTGTCGGTGCCGCCTGGCGCCAGGAACGCGATCAGGGCCAGCAGCGGCACGATCGCCAGATCCTCCAGCAGCAGGATGGAGACGATGCGCTGGCCCTTGGGCGAGGCGATTTCGCCGCGCTCTTCCAGAAGCTGCATGACGATCGCCGTCGAGGTCAGCACGAAGCCGGCTCCGGCGACGAAGGACTGCGCGATGGAAAAGCCTCCGGCTATTCCCACGCCGGTCAGCAAGACCGCGCAGACACCGACCTGAAGCGCGCCCAGGCCGAAGATCTCGCGGCGCAAGCCCCAGAGCCGCGACGGCTGCATCTCCAGCCCGATAATGAACAGGAACATGACGACGCCGAGCTCGGCGACATGGAGGATGGCTCCCGATTCGGAAAACACACCGATGCCGAACGGGCCGATCACCACGCCCGCGGCCAGATAGCCGAGAATCGAACCCAGGCCCATACGTTTGAAGATCGGAACGGCGACAACACCCGCGGCGAGCAGCGCCACCACCTGAACAAGCTCGCTGCCCGCTGCCTCTGCCGCCATTCCCGCCATTCCGCTCGTTTGAGGACCGCACCTGTGCGGTCGGGTCAAGACGCCTCGGATCAGGCGCCAGCGCCCCAAGGATAGGGGCTTCGGCGGGCATGTAACAGCCCGAATCCTGCGGCGGGCAATGTTGCAGGCACGTTACACAAGTTGAGCGCGAGGCCGCGTTGCGTCTGGCTGCAATCGGAGGTTAAGCACGCTCGGCTTCGGCCAGTGGAGGGTGTGGCGATCAAGCCGCGCCCTTTTTGAGGAGATGACTGACATGAAGAAGTTTTTGCTCGTTGCCGTCGGCCTGGCGGTGCTCGCCGGCTCGGCTTGCTCCAAGGCGCCTGAGTGCACGGCCGAGGTCGCCACCAAGAAGGCGCAGGACATGGCCGCCGCGCTGCAGGAGGCGGTTACCAAGGATCCGTCCAAGGCGGCCGATCTGACGGCCAAGGTGCAAGAGGTGACGACCAAATATCAGGGCACCACGACCCTGGCCGACGCCTGCAAGGCCTATGATGAGGTGACGGCGGCGATCAAGGGCTGATCGTTCCTATCGACGTCTTCAAAAGGAGGCGGTGGCGATGGGCCGCCGTCTCTTTTTGTCTGGTTACAGGCGTCGATGCGCGCTCAGTTCGGCGCGATGGAGCCGACTTCGATCGCGTCGACCCGCTTCAGGCTCATGCCGATCACCGGCACCAGCTGGTCCGCGACGCGCACTGCAACCGTCACCGTCATCGAATTGTCGTCGGGGATGCGTGCCTGCATGACGCCGCGCAGCTGGTTGCGGTTGATGGTGAACACCACCTTGCGGGCATCGACCACATTGCCGCCGATGATATCCAGGCCGGCACCGGCCGCGCCGCCCATGAAGGAGCCTTTGTAATCGCGCCCCTTGCGCTCGATCTTGGCCGACATCGGCTGGGTGAACATGCCCACCCGGCAGCCGCCGTCGAGCGTCATGCCCATCTTGCCGTCGGGCGTCGAGCCGGTGAAGCTGCAATTGAACTTCGTGCCCTTGTATTTGCCGGCGACGATCTCGCCCGGGCCCACCCACTTGCCTTCGGCGGACCGGAAGAACTGCTTGTCCGGCTCCGCCGCGGACGCCTGTGCGGCAATGCCGGCGACAGTGGTGATCGCGACCGCCAGGGGCAACAGGCTGGACAGAATTACGCTTTTCATCGACGACACCCGGCAACAAAGAGGCTGTTTTGGAACCAGTGCGACCATGAACAAGATTGGTTAATGCTTCGTCACTGCCAGGTCGTTGGTTCACTTGCCAGGCGGGGTGTTCTCGCTTTCCTTCCTGCTTGCGAACGATGTCAGCGCGGACAGGAAATCACCCAGTCCCGGCCGTTTTGCCGCACTGAACGGCAGGGGGCGCGCCGTCTCCATCGCGGCGATGCCGATGCGCGCCGTCATCATGCCGTTGACGACGCCTTCGCCGAGCTTGGCGGAGAGGCGCGCGGCCAGGCCGTGGCCCACGATCTGCTGGACGAAACTGTCGCCGACGGCGATCGAACCGGTGACCGCCAGATGCGCCAGCACGCTGCGCGCCAGGCGAAAGAAACCCAGTGTTCCCGGCCGCCCGCCATAGAGTTCCGAAAGGCGCCGGATGAGGCGCCCGGCCTCGAACACGACATAGGCTACGTCGACGAGCGCACGCGGACTGACGGCCGTCACCAGCGACACGCGTTTGGCGGCTTCCAGGATCATGATCTTGGCCCTGGCGTCGAGAGGGCCAAGGATCTCCGCCTCAGCCAGACGCACCAGATTGGCGCCATCGATGATCTCGTCGCGCAGATCGGCCAGCGCGCGCCTGCCCGCAGCCGTTTCGGGTTTGGCCGCGACGAAGGCCGACAGCTCGTCGACCACCAATCGCGCCGCCTTGGGATCGTCGCGTGCAATCGCATCGAGCGCACGTTTCTGCAGCTTTTCGACCTCGGCAAGCCGGGCGATCGCCAGGAACTCGCGAGTCAGGATCACCACCAGCGCCAGCACGGCGACGGCAGCCATGCCGGCGGCCAGCCAACCCAACCACTCGGCGCGCGCGAACAGATCGCGAATGAGCTGATCGGTCCACAGGCCGATGGCCAGCGAAACCAGCACCCCGAACGCGCCGAAGAAGATGGAGCCAAGCAATGAACGTTTCCTGCGAGCGACCGCCGGCGGCGGTTCGGCAGCGACGATGTCCGGCTCGTCGAACACGTCGATCTCCGACGGGATGACCAGCGCGACATCGCTCTTCACCGCGCGGGGCTTGCGCTGTGTGTCGGTCTGGACACGGCGCGCCTCCGGCGCCCCGGCCTGGGCACGGCGCGCCTGCGCCGCGTCCTGCTGCGATGTGGCCTCCGGTTCGATGCGGAATGCCGCCGGCTTGCGGGGCGCGGTCATGCCAGATGGTCTCCGATCAGGAACTGCAAGGCACGGTCGAGCCGGATATGCGGCAGTGACAGCATGACGCCCTCGGCCGTGCGCTCGAGTTTTGGCGGGCGAAAACGCACGAAGCGGATCGCCGGGTCGGTATTGTCCTGCCTGTGCGCTCCCCCGGGAGCTTCGAAGACAGCATCAATTTTCTCCGGTAAATCACCGGGAAATATAGCTGTTTCAGCTTTCCCGTCAAAGGCGTCGCCATTGATCGTCTCGCCCGCGAGCGGTGTGCCGATGATGACCGGCAATGTCTCGCGGCCCTGTTTGACGGTGCCTTCCCGTGTTGCGCGCACCGCCGCCATGGCGACGACGTCGACGCCGGCGCCGGTGAAATTCGCCCGCGCCACGGCGCGGTCTGCCAGCCGCCGCACGATCGCCTGCAAGCGGTCATGGCTGTCGTGATGCAGGTGGTCGGCCTTGGTGGCGGCGATCAGGATACGATCGATGCGCCGCGAGAAAAGATCGGTGAGGAAGCTGCCGCGTCCAGGACGGAAACAGGCGAGGATCTCGGTCACCGCGCGCTCCAGGTCGGCCATGGCGCCGGGGCCGGCGTTCAGCGCCTGCATGGCGTCGATCAGCACGATCTGGCGGTCGAGCCGGGTGACGTGTTCGCGGAAGAAGGGTTTGACGACATGGGTCTTGTAGGCCTCGTAGCGCCTTTCCATCATCGCGTGCAGCGAGCCGCTGCGCGGGCGCTTGTCGCCCAGGCTGGCCAGAGGCGCGAAGGTCAATGCGGGCGAGCCTTCGAGATCGCCAGGCATCAAGAAACGGCCCGGCGGCAAAGTCGAAAGCGCCCGCTCGTCGAGCTTGCAGGCTTTGAGATAGGCGGCGAAATCCTCGGCCAGGCGGCGCGCCGTCATCTCCTCGGCATCGGCGTTCGGGTCGATCTCGGCCGATAGCGCCCGCCAGGCCCGCGACAGGTCCTCGCGCACCGGCAACGCAGCCATTTCAAGGGCTTCGCGCGAAAAATCGGCGAAGGATTTTCCGAGCAGCGGCAGGTCGAGCAGCCATTCGCCGGGATAGTCGACGATGTCGACCGACAGTTTTCCGGAGGAAAACATCCTGTTCCAGCCGGAAGCCGATTCATATTCGATGGTCAGCCGCAATTCGGAGATGGCGCGTGTCGAATCGGGCCAGACGCGGTCGTTCACCAAGGCGGCGATATGGTCCTCGTACTGGAATCGCGGCACCGCGTCGTCGGGCTGCTCTTCGAGGAAAGCGCGCGCGATGCGCCCGGATTTCTGCGCCTCGAACAGCGGCAGGCGCCCGCCATGAATAAGGTTGTGGACCAGCGCCGAGATGAAAACCGTCTTGCCCGCCCTGGAAAGGCCCGTGACGCCCAGCCGCAGCGACGGCGAAAATAGCCCGCTGGCGCGGCCCGAAAGCGTGTCGAGCGCAATTCTCGCCTCGTCGGTGAAAGTGGTCAGCGATGACGCCAAAATTGTCTCTCGATGCTGCGACAGGTCCGATATAGGCGTTGCCGTGCTGGTTTGAAATGGCGTCAGAGGTCAGCCGGCGTCAGGAATGCCTCGAGATAGCCGGCACCCTGGGCGGCCCCGGCAAGATCGCCGCTGAAGCGCACGACCGCCAGGCCCGAGGTCGGGAAACCATGATTGAGCATGGCGCGGGCGCTTTCCTCGCCATCGCCGGATACCGCCATGGCGAGATCCTCCGTCATCGGATTGTGGCCGACGAGCAGCATCGAACCCACCCCACCATTGTCCCGGATGAGGCTGAGGTACGCGGCCGCGTCCTCGCTGTAGAGCGCGTCGACGAACAGAACCCGGCCGGTGTCGGCCCGACCGGCCACGCCTTCCAGCGTCTCCTTCGCGCGCCGGGCTGTGGAGCAAAGCGTCAGATCGGGCACATAGGAGCGCGACCGCATGGCGATGCCCATCGCCTCCGCATCAGCGCGGCCGGACGCATCGAGAGGGCGATCGAAATCACGCATGCCGGGCAGCGCCCATCCGGCTTTGGCGTGCCTCAACAGATAAAGCCTGCTCACCCAACCTCCACCGTGCCAACAGCCCGAACCGTGCTGTGATTAGCCATAAGAACGGCGTGGCGCACAATGGCAGTCGTTTTTCGGACATGACGAATCATCAGCCGGCGGCCGCCAGTACGAAGGATCCGGTACCTAAGACCAGCCCGAATCACCTCAATCGCGCTCATCGAGGCAGACTAACAATTGCGTGAATCGGTAATCGATTGCGCTTGTGCAGGCGTTTGACCGCGAATATATAGGCGCCAAATTTGGGGCTGTTTGGGTGAGTCGAATGAACGATGCCGTTACCGCCGATTACGTACCCTCCGAAGACGAGCCGTTCATGAACGAGCGGCAGAAATCCTACTTCCGCTCAAAGCTCGTCACCTGGAAGAATGACATATTGCGCGAAGCGCGCGAAACCCTCGAAATCCTACAGCAGGAAAACGCCAATCATCCCGATCTAGCCGACCGCGCCTCTTCGGAAACCGACCGCGCCATCGAACTCAGGGCGCGCGACCGCCAGCGGAAACTCATTGCAAAGATCGATTCGGCCTTGCAGCGCATCGAGGAAGGCACTTACGGCTATTGCGAGGAGACTGGCGAACCGATCGCGCTGAAGCGGCTGGATGCCCGCCCGATTGCAACCTTGTCGATCGAAGCGCAGGAGCGCCACGAGCGCCGCGAGAAGGTCTATCGCGACGATTAGCCTGCGGTCTGCATTCAAGAAGATTTCAGCGATATCGCTCTCGAAATGGCCGGTTTTCCGGCCATTTCTTTTTTCAGAACCCGGGCGATGCGCGCAAAACCCCGATCGGTTTTTCGGACCGGGCGCAAGCGCTGCTCATCTTTTCTGGCTGGAGAGTTCGCCCAGAAGCCTAGTCATCTCGTCGTCGAGCGACGACGGTGTTTTTGCCACCGGCTTATTCGCCGGACTGCTCGAGCGGGGCTGGTCGAGCGAAACCTCGAGTTCCTTCATCAGCGTTTCATCGATGCTTTCCTGCCCCGGCGGTGGTGAAGCCGGCGGCGGGGCATGCCGGACGGCATTGACGTTTGCGGAGCCGTAGGAAGGCAGCGGCGTGACATTGGTCGGCTGATAACCCTGCGCCGCCGGCTTCGGCACCGGCTCCGGAGCGCGCTGGCGGGCGGGTGGCGCTGCACTCACCGGCTGCGGAGCAGGTGCCTGTCTCGCCGGCGCCGGGGTGGGCTGATGCGGACGCGGCTTTGCCACCGCGACAGGCTGCTGCGAACCGCCATCTCCGGTCAGCGCGGGACGGCGTGGCGCAGAAAGGCGGATGTCACGCTCGACGACGACATCGGTGGGGCCGCCGATCAAAAGCAGATGCTCGATGTCGTCGCGGCGCACCAGCACTAGGCGGCGATGGCTGTCGACGGCGGTGGCGTCCATGACCGCAAGCCGCGTCTTGCGGTTCCGGCCGCCCGCGACAAAGGTGCCGAAGGTCAGGTTGCGAACGAGTTTGACGATGATGAGGACGATAACCAGCAGGACCAGCGCCGCGAAGGTCCACAGCAGTGCCGCTACATAGCCGGGGCCCGCTACGCTATCCAGCCATTGCAGCATTGGTTCCCCCTGATCGGTTTGGAAGTGACGCGACACTAGACCGTTGCGGCGGGCTACCGCAAGTTGCCTTTCACGCTTCATGAACAGCTTGAAACACTGGAGGGCTGGCCGACGTCATTTTTATCTGACATTTGCCGCCCGGGCCTTTTCGGGACCAGGAGAATGTGATTCAACCCGACAGGGGCGGGCGTCGGCACACATTGCGGCGAGTATCGGAACACCGGACTTCAAGAGCAGGGGGCACATGGCCAAGGAAACGCGCGGCGATTTCTATCCGGTACCGATCGTCGATCAGAACACGCGGCCGGGCGCCGTTACCCGGCTCGTCATCTTCATTGCCGTCCTGACGGGGGCCGCGATCGTTTTCGGCCTGTTTCGCGAGCGGCTCGGCGACCCTTTCCTGCTGGGCATGCTCGGCGTGCTGGCGATGATCGGCGTCGGCTTCCTGTTCGCCACGGCGATCGGCTTCGTGCAGATCACTCCACGCTCGACGGGCGATGAACTGTCGAAGGCATTCGTCGATTCGATGTCGCAGGGCCTTCTGGTCACGGACACCAAGGGCCGCGTGGTCTATGCCAACCGCGCCTATGCCGACATGACCGGAGCCTCTTCCGCGGCCGACCTGAAGACGGTCGAAGGGCTGCTTTCGGATGTTCCGGAAGCTTCGGTCACTATCTACCGACTGGCCTCCGGCCTGCGTGACGGCCAGCCGGGCGACGGCGAGTTCCGGCTCGCGCAGTCGATCAAGCCTGGCGCTGAGCCAGGCGCGCGCTGGTATCGCGCCCGCGCCCGCGCTTTCAGCGTGCCGGGCCAGCGGCCGCCGATGCTCGCCTGGCAACTTGCCGACATTTCGCAGGAACGCGCCGAGCAGGAGCGTTTCTTCCTGGACCTGCAGAAGGCGATCGATCATCTCGACCACGCGCCCGCCGGCTTCTTTTCCGCCGACCAGGAAGGCCGCGTCACCTATATCAACGCCACGCTCGCCGAATGGCTGGGCATCGACCTTGCCAGCTTCACGCCCGGCGCCGTCTCCCTGCCGGAGATCGTCGCCGGCGACGGCATGGCGCTGGTGCGCTCGGTCAAGGCCGACCCCGGTACGACGCGCAACGCGGTCATCGATCTCGACCTCACGACAATGACGGGCGAGGCGCTGCCGGTGCGCTTCATGCATCGCGTTTCAGCCAGCCGCGAAGGCCTCAACGGTCCGACGCGCACGATCGTGCTCAACCGCACGCAAGGCGAGGACGCCTCGGCGGACCTGCGCGCTTCGGAAGTGCGGTTCACCCGCTTCTTCAACTCGACGCCGATGGCGATCGCCGGCGTCGACGCCAGCGGGCGCATCCTGCGCACCAATGCGCCGTTCCTTTCGCTGTTTTCGTCGGTCGTAGACCGGGACGCCGTCGACCGCCGCATGCGGCTCGACACGGTCATCCACGAACGTGACCGCCCGGCCTTTGCCGCGGCCTTCGAAAAGGCACGGCAGCGGCAGGCCGATATCGAGCCGATCGATACGCTCCTGCCCGGCAATGAGGAGCGCCACATCCGTTTTTACGTCAATGCGGTCGCCGACGGCACAGGCGGCGAGGGGGCCGAGGAGTCGGCCATCGTCTACGCCGTCGAGACGACGGAGCAGAAGGCACTCGAAGGGCAGATGGCGCAAAGCCAGAAGATGCAGGCCGTCGGCCAGCTTGCCGGCGGCATCGCACACGACTTCAACAATGTGCTGACCGCCATCATCATGGCGTCGGACCTGCTTCTGACCAATCATCGACCGTCGGACCCATCCTTCCCCGACATCATGAACATCAAGCAGAATGCCAACCGGGCAGCCTCGCTGGTGCGGCAGTTGCTGGCCTTTTCGCGCAAGCAGACGCTGCGGCCGGAAGTGCTGAACCTTACCGACGTGCTCGCCGATCTCAGGATGTTGCTCGCCCGTCTGGTCGGCAACGACATCAAGCTGAAGATCGACCACGGTCGCGATCTCTGGCCGGTCAAGGTCGATATCGGCCAGTTCGAGCAGGTGGTGGTCAACCTGGCGGTCAACGCGCGCGATGCAATGCCGGCGGGCGGCGACCTCACGGTGCGCACCCGCAATGTGACCGCCGAGGAGTGCAAGACCTTCCCCTATCGCGAACTCACCCCAGCGGACTATGTGGTGGCCGAGGTCGAGGACACCGGCAGCGGCATCGCGCCCGACGTGCTGAAGAAGATATTCGAACCGTTCTTCACCACCAAGGAGGTCGGCAAGGGCACCGGCCTTGGCCTGTCCATGGTCTACGGCATCATCAAGCAGACCGGCGGCTTTATCTTCTGCGATTCCGAGGTCGGCAAGGGTTCGGTCTTCCGCATCTTCCTGCCGCGCCACATCGCCGAGGCAAAGAAGGCAGGCGAACCCGGGGAAGCACCGGCAGCGGTGCCTGCCAAGTCGGCCGAGACAGGCAAGGATTTGTCCGGCTCGGCCACGGTGCTGTTGGTCGAGGACGAGGATGCGGTGCGCATGGGCGGCATGCGGGCACTGACCTCGCGCGGCTATACCGTGCACGAGGCGTCCTCCGGAGTCGAGGCGCTGGAAGTGTTCGAAGCGCTCGGCGGCAAGGTCGACATCGTGGTTTCGGATGTGGTGATGCCGGAGATGGACGGGCCGACGCTGCTCGGCGAACTGCGCAAGCGCCAGCCGGACATCAAGTTCGTCTTCGTGTCCGGCTATGCCGAGGATGCATTCGCCAGGAACCTGCCGGCGGACGCGCATTTCGGATTCCTGCCGAAACCGTTTTCGCTCAAGCAGTTGGCAACGATCGTCAAGGACATGCTGGAGTCTTAGGCCGTGAACCCATAAATCGGGAAATGGCCGAGATTGGTGGTTCCCGGAGGGCAGCTTAGGAGGCGGAATCGCCGAATAGCGGCCGTTCAGCAAATCCGAGCAGCAAGGTTTTTGCGATCTCTCGCGCCTTCGAGGCAAGCGCCTCATCCGGCAGTTCGCCGGCGGTCCAGAATGACAGGACCCCACGAAAGGCAAATGCGAGCTGCTCCGGCAAACTGCGCAGCGCCTCCTGCCTGCCGGCCGCGATCAAGCCTTCGCCCGCTCCAAGGGCCAGCGACCACAAGGTTGTGGAGTGCGCCAGGACCTTTCCGGGGGACGGGCCGGCCGTGCCGATCCATCCCATCACGGCCCGGTTTATCTCCGGCTCCTCCAACATCACCTCGACCGCGGTATCGATGGCCAACAGCACGCGGCCTGCGGCATCGGCAGGCGGTGACATCCCGGCAAAGCGCTGGGCCATCGTATCGATCCGCCGCCGCGAAAGGGCATGCATGATCGCGGCCTTGCTCCCGAACTGATTGAACGGCGTCGCGAAACTGACTCCGGCCTCGGTGGCGAGGTCGCGCATCGAGAAATCGGCCTTACCCTGTCGGAGCAGTCGCTCCGCCGCATCGATCACACGCCGGCGAAGCGGCTCACCCCGCGTGGCGGTCGGAGCAACCTTGGTCTTGTTTGGTGTCATGCTGTTATCTATATCATGATATAGTTTCAATCATAGCCCGGAGTGAACCATGACTTCCACCCCTAAGACATTCCTCATCACCGGTGTCAGCTCCGGGCTGGGGCGAGCATTTGCAAGAGGCGCGCTTGAAGCGGGCCATCGGGTGATCGGCACCGTGCGGCGGGAAGCCGACGCCGAGATCTTCGCCGCGCTCGCGCCCGATCGCGCCCACCCGCTCTTGCTGGACGTGACCGATTTCGAGACGGTCCCGGCGGCTGTCACCGCGGCGGAACGGCAGGCGGGTCTAATCGACGTGCTGGTGAACAACGCCGGTTACGGCCATGAGGGCGTGCTGGAGGAGTCCTCCCTGGACGATCTCCAGCGCCAGTTCGCCGCCAACGTCTTCGGGCCCGTCGCGATGATCAAGGCGGTGCTGCCGGGCATGCGCGAGCGGCGTCGCGGCCATATCATCAACGTCACGTCCATGGGCGGCTTCATCACCATGCCCGGGATCAGCTTCTATTGCGGAAGCAAATTCGCGCTCGAAGGCATTTCCGAAGCGCTCGGCAAGGAAGTAGCAGGCTTTGGAATTCGGGTGACGGCGCTCGCTCCCGGCCAATTCCGCACGGATTGGGCCGGACGCTCGATGGATCGCACGCCGCGCAGCATTGCCGACTATGACGCGGTCATGGACCCGATCCGCGCCGCGCGACAGGCCAAGAGCGGCAACCAACCGGGCGATCCGGCCAAGGCCGCGCAGGCGTTGCTCGTGCTGGTCGATGCCGCGAACCCGCCGGTACGGCTGTTCCTGGGCGACGACGCGCTGGGGCTGGTCGACCAGAAGCTCGACGCGATGCGGAGCGAAATCAGCGCGTGGGAGGAGCTTTCGCGATCAACCAGCTTCGCATCATGAGCGCTTGGAGTGCGTCGGCTGATGAAGACGCGCCGCGCGTCTTCATCAGCCTGCAATTGGGGCGGCCTGTGACCGCCGGCCGAACATCCCGCCGAAGAGCAACCAAGTGAAGCCTTGCTTCAGCGGCTCTATCGCGAGCGCAACCTGATCGAGCGGTTCTTCTCTGAGCTGAAGCACTTCTGGCGTGTCGCCACCCGCTACGACAAGCTCGCCGCCAACTTCCTCGCCATGGTCCAGCTCGCCTCAATGCGGCTGTGGCTCCGCGCTTGTGAGTCTACGTCCTAGAACAGTTCAGCTTTGATAGAGTCGCCGGCCGCTTTAACTCTTTGTTTTCGTGATATTGTCGTCCTGAAACGAAGTTTCCGTGTATTAGCGTTCCCGAATGCCTCTTGCGCAATACCGCGACAAGGCCATGATTGTGGATGAAACGGCAGGGACGAGCTGTTGACGCCACACATCGAAGCCAGCGAGGGTGACTACGCCGACATTGTGCTGTTGCCGGGCGACCCCCAGCGCGCCGAATGGATGGCCATGACATTCCTGGAGGCCCCACTCTGCATCAACCGCCGGCGCGGTGCCCTTGGCTTCACTGGCCTGTTTCGTGGTCAGCCGGTCAGCATCCAGGCGACCGGCATCGGCGTATCCTCCTTTCTGATCTATGCGCATGAGCTGCTGGACGGCTACGGTGTGCGGACTTTGATCCGTACCGGCACCTGCGGCGGGCTGACCGCTGAGGTAAAACTACGCAGCCTCGTCATCTCGCAATCGGTGCGGCCCGAAAGCGCCCGAAGCGGTCAGGTTTTCGGCCTCTATGACGCTGGAGCCGGGCCGGACCCGGCGCTGTTTGCTCGCGCATTGGCGAAGGCGGCCGAACTCGGCATCGACCATCGTGCCGGGCTGACGGCATGCAGCGACGTCTTCCACCATCCGCAGGGACGCGCCCGTTTTGCCGATGCGCAGGCAGCCGGCGCGCTGGCCGTGGACATGGAGACCAGTGCGCTCTATCGCATTTCCAGGCATTTCGGGGCCCGTGCGCTATCGATCTGCACGGTGGTCGACGATATCGACAGCGGCGAACAGACCCAATATGCGGAACGCCAGGATCTTTTTACCGACATGACGCGGCTGGCGCTGGAAATCGCCGCCGCCGATCGGCCCGGTGCGTGATAGGCCCGCCGAGCCGCCCCAGTTCCTGATGCATTCCGAACACAAAGCCGGGGGGCACTTTTCTGGATCTTCAGGCGGCTTCCCATTTCGGCGGCATCTGGTCTTCCATGCCCGGCCGGTGGCTGCGCAGATAGAGCGCGCAGGTGGTGCGCAGCATGGAGGCGAAGTTGGGAATCTCGCCATTGATCTCGATGGCCTCGTCATAGAGTTTCGAGATGAATTTCGGCGTCGTCAGGTCCTGGCTTTCGGCGATTTCGTCGAGCAGTGCCCAAAACGTCGCCTCAAGCTGGATGCTGGTCGAATATCCGTCGATGCGGATCGACCGGTTGATCTGACGATAACCTTCGGGGTCCTGGGCCGCAAATACCCTGCACATCCGACAACCTCCCACGTTCGTTGATTTTTGGCGTTGATTTTGGGTGGACAGATGCTTTTGCCGCCAGAGGCGACGCGGCCTTTGTCCCCGACAGCATTCTCCGGCAAAATCGGCTGAACAGCAATCGGACTTTCGTCCTTGCGATTGTCAGGCGAGTCGATCTTCGGAGCGTGGTAACCGGCTGCCACCATCTTTTGCCGTCGCCGCGCATAATCATCTTCGAAGCATCGAGTGGCGAGGACTGATTTGGCGAAGGCAATCCACACCATGATCCGGGTTCTCGACGAGACCCGCTCCGTCGATTTCTACAGAAATGCCTTCGGCCTCGATGTCGCCGAAAGGCTGGATTTCGACACGTTCACGCTCATCTACCTCAGCAATGCCGAGACGCAATTCGAAGTCGAACTGACCGTGAACAAGGGTCGGCAGGAGCCTTATGCGCTTGGCGATGGCTACGGCCATCTCGCGGTTTCGGTCGTCGATCTCGACGGCGAGCACGACCGGCTCGGCGCGCTCGGCCTCAACCCGAAGAAGATCGTCGAATTCAACCGTGACGGTTCGCTGATCGCACGCTTCTTCTTCATCGAGGATCCGGACGGCTACAGGATCGAGGTTCTGCAACGAGGAGGCAGGTTCCAGTAGAGATCGCGGCCGCGTGTGCGCGGCGCCAGCCAAGGCATCCCATGGATGCAACCAGCAAGCAGGGAGGAAAATATGGTCACGATCTATGAAAGCAGGCCCGGGCTTTCGCGGCGCGAGCTTCTGAAGCGCGGCGGCGTCGGAGCCTTGCTCGTCATTTCCGGCAGCGCGGTCATCAGCCCGGAACATGCCTGGGGCCTCGAAACGTCGGCGCTGAAGCCGGAGACGATGGCGACGCTGATCCAAATGGGGCGGGACGTCTACCCGCACGATCAGCTTCCCGACAAATATTACGCCATCGCGGTCAAGAGCCATGACGATCAGGCCGGCAAGGATGCCGCACATAGGGATCTCATCGAGAACGGCATCGCCGATCTCGACAAGAGGTCCGGCAAGGGCGGCTACCGGAACCTTGGTTGGGAGGATCAGCGTGTCGCAGTGCTGAAGCAGGTCGAAGCCACGCCTTTCTTCCAGGCGGTGCGCGGGGGCCTCGTCGTCAGCCTCTACAACCAGAAGGAGGTCTGGCCGGTCTTTGGCTATGAGGGCGAATCCTATTCCAAGGGCGGCTATATCGCGCGCGGCTTCGACGACATCGAGTGGCTCTGAGCCGCTCCTCTCGCCACCCAGCAAAATCGAAATCATGGGAGGAAACCATGGCAGCAGCATTTGATCTGAAAAACGACAATTTGGTCGTCATCATCGGCTCGGGAGCCGGCGGCGGCACACTTGGCAATGAACTCGCCCAGAAGGGCATCGACGTCGTGATCCTGGAGGCCGGCGCTCGCCACGAATTCGACGACTTCATCAATGACGAGTGGGACTCCTTTGCCCAACTCGCCTGGAAAGACAAGCGCACGACTTCGGGCGACTGGCGCGTAGCCAGGGATTTTCCGAACCTGCCGGCCTGGATCGTGAAATCGGTCGGCGGCTCGACCACGCACTGGGCCGGCGCTTCGCTGCGCTTCCAGGAGCATGAGTTCAAGACCGCCTCGACCTACGGCAAGGTGGAGGGCGCGAACCTGCTCGATTGGCCGGTGACACTGGCCGAGATGGAGCCCTATTACGCCAAGGCCGAAGCCAAGATGGGCGTCACCGGCACCAATGACTGGCCGAGGCTGCCGGGCAACAATAATTTCAAGCTGTTGAAGGCTGGCGCCGACAAGCTCGGCTACAAGGAATGCCACACCGGCAACATGGCGATCAATTCGGTCGAGCGTGACGACCGGATGTCCTGCCAGCAGACCGGCTTCTGCTTCCAGGGCTGCAAATGGGGCGCCAAATGGTCGACGCTCTACACCGAGATCCCGAAAGGCGAAGCGACAGGCCATCTCGAGGTGAGGCCGAACGCCATGGCCGTCAAGATCAACCATGACGCCTCGGGAAAGGTGACCGGCGTCGTCTATGCCGACAAGGACGGCAAGCTGCAGGAGCAGAAGGCCCGCATCGTCGCCGTCGCCGGCAATTCGATTGAAAGCCCGCGCCTGCTGCTCAATTCGGCTTCGAGCAAGTTCCCTGACGGCCTCGCCAATTCATCGGGGCAGGTGGGCAAGAACTACATGCGCCACACCACCGGCTCGGTCTATGCCATCTTCGACAAACCGGTGCACATGTATCGCGGCACCACGATGGCCGGCATCATCCGCGACGAGGCGCGGCATGATCCATCGCGCGGTTTCGTCGGCGGCTACGAATTCGAGACGCTTTCGCTCGGCCTGCCGTTTATGGCGGCCTTCCTCGATCCCGGCGCTTGGGGCCGCTCCTTCACCACCGCGCTCGACCACTACGACCACATGGCAGGGCTGTGGATCGTCGGCGAGGACATGCCGCGCGAAGAAAACCGCATCACGCTGCATGCCGACGAAAAGGACGAGCACGGCATGCCGATCGCCGATGTGCATTTCGACGATCATCCCAACGATACGGCGATGCGCGATCATGCCTACAAACAGGCCACGGCGCTCTACGATGCGGTTGGAGCGACGCGTACTTTCCCGACGCCGCCTTATCCTTCCACCCATAATCTCGGCACAAACCGGATGAGCGAGAAGGCGCCCGAAGGCGTCGTCAACAAGCACGGCCAGACGCACGACATCAATAACCTGTTCGTTTCCGACGGCAGCCAGTTCACGACAGGCGCGGCCGAGAACCCGACGCTGACGATCGTCTCGCTGGCGATCCGGCAGGCCGATTACATCGCCAGCCAAATGTCAGCGAGAAGCATCTAGTTCCACCTCCCGACTGCCTGCTGGCGCGGAGCCCCGACCGGGGTTCCGCGCCATTTTTCTCGACTTTCAGCCCTTGGTGCAGGTCGAGGCGGTGAAGGCGCCGTCGGGCTGTCTCATGATGATGTCGAACGAGGGCGGGCCCTGACCATCCAGAGTTGCCTGAGTGAGGGACAACGAGTTGCCGCCGGCGGTGTAGCCGCCGAGCGGTCCCAGCCAGGAGATCACCCCATTTGCGTCCATCTGGTAATTGTAGCCCTGCTGGGCGGTCCCGAAGGTGACTGGGCCGGTATAGACGTTTCCCTTGATGGTGATGTCGCCGAGGTTGAGGAACATGCCGAGCAGGTAGACCTCGCAATGATAAATGCCGTCGGGCATCTTGCCGTCGCTGAAGTCGGCTCGCGCCGCCCCGGTCGCCGCCGCCAGAAACAATAGGCCGGTAGAGATGCGTGAAATTCCGGATGCCATGACGTCGCTCGGTTGAGGGGCGAACTTGCCCCATTTGTGTGCCGTACCGCAATATTTGTCGCGTGCGGCCCGCGTCCGGAGATCAAAATCTAGGCATTTGGAGAAATTGGACGAAAATTAGGCAAAAACCGTGTGCGCTGCGCAAATTTCCCTCAACCAATTTTTAACCGGCCCTCACGCTTTCTCTAAGCACGATATGTCAATCCACTGATAATATTGAGCATTAACTCCTTCCACGAAACCCCCTCGGCGATTGGCATGGGGGTTGCTTCGTAGTGTTGCGTTGCAATCAATCAGCTTGGGAGTGTCAGGCATGAGGGGTAATTTCTCGACAATAACAAAAATGTTTTCGGCGGGCGTGGTCGCTGCCGGCCTGTCGATGTCGGCGCCCGCGAAGGCGGCCGACGACACGATCAAGGTCGGCATCCTCCATTCGCTGTCCGGCACGATGGCGATTTCGGAGACGACGCTGAAGGATGCCATGCTGATGCTCATCGACGAGCAGAATGCCAAGGGCGGCCTGCTCGGCAAGAAGCTCGAAGCGGTCGTCGTCGATCCGGCGTCCAACTGGCCGCTCTTCGCCGAGAAAGCGCGCGAGCTGATCTCCAAGGACAAGGTCGCGGCGGTGTTCGGCTGCTGGACCTCGGTGTCGCGCAAATCGGTGCTGCCGGTGTTCTCGGAACTCGACAACATCCTGTTCTATCCAGTCCAGTATGAGGGCGAGGAGAGCGAGCGCAACGTGTTCTATACGGGCGCGGCGCCGAACCAGCAGGCCATTCCGGCCGTCGACTATCTGATGAGCGAGGATGGCGGCTCGGTGAAGCGATGGGTGCTGGAAGGCACCGACTATGTCTATCCCCGCACCACCAACAAGATCCTCGAGGCCTATCTGAAGGCCAAGGGCGTCGCGGCGGAAGACATCATGGTCAACTACACGCCGTTCGGTTTCTCGGACTGGCAGACCGAAGTCTCGGCAATCAAGAAGTTCGGTTCGGCCGGCAAGAAGACCGCCGTCGTCTCCACCGTCAACGGCGACGCCAACGTGCCGTTCTACAAGGAACTGGGCAACCAGGGCATCAAGGCCGAGGACATCCCGGTCATGGCCTTCTCGGTCGGCGAGGAGGAGCTTGCCGGTCTCGACACGGCGCCGCTGGTCGGCCATCTCGCCGCCTGGAACTACTTCGAGAGCGTCGACACGCCCGAGAACAAGAAGTTCATCGCCGACTGGCACAAGTTCATCAAGAACGACAAGCGCACCACCAACGACCCGATGGAGGCCCACTATATCGGCTTCAACATGTGGGTGAAGGCGGTCGAGAAGGCCGGCACCACCGATCCGGACAAGGTGATTGACGCCATGGTCGGCGTCTCGGTGCCGAACCTGACCGGCGGCTATTCGACGATGATGCCGAACCATCACATCACCAAGCCGGTGCTGATCGGTGAAATCCAGGCCGACGGCCAGTTCGAGACGGTCTCGCGCACGCCGGGGCTGGTGATGGGCGACGAGTGGTCGGATTACCTGCCCGACTCCAAGGACTTGATCTCCGATTGGCGGGCGCCTCTGTCCTGCGGCAACTTCAATGTCGCCACCGGCAAATGCGGCGGCAAGGGCACAAACTGATTCTCCCGGGCTGGACCTTCAGGTCCATGCCCATGACCGCGAGCGTCCGGACGGTTCCTTCGCCGTCCGGACGTCCAACTCAACCCTGAAGAGTCGCCTGACGCCGATGAACCTTTTCCGCGCACTTGGCCTGACACTGCTGTTCTGGCTGGCGACGCTGTCGTCGTCGGGCGCCGGCGAAGCCGATCTGCGTGGCATCATCGCCAAGTTTGCCGCCGCCAAGGGTTTTTCGGAGACGGGAGCTGTCGTTCACGACCTGGCGGCGACCGGCGATCCGGCAGTGGAGCGGCCTCTTGCGGCACTCGCCGATGGCAATCTTTACATCCGCAAGATCGATTCCCTGGTCTTCGTCGGCAAGGAAGGCGGCGAACGGGTCCAGCTTTTCGACCCGCTGAGCGGTGAGCCATCCGGTGAAGCAGCCAAGGACGACATCACCAAGATCAAGGTCAACAACACGCTGCGCCGCACCATCCGCGATGCGCTGGGCACGCTGACGCTTGGCGCCAAGGATCCGGCCGTGCGGCTCGCCGCCGCCGACACCATGTTCAAGACGCCCGATGCCGCAAACATCGAGCCGCTCGACGCTGCGATCGCCAATGAGACGGTCGCCAGTGTCAAGACCTTGCTGCAACAGGCTCGTGCCGCGTCGATTCTGAGCTCGGATCGGCCTGATGCCGACAAGCTCGCGGCAATCGCCCTGATCGGCGCGCGCGGCGACCGCGATGCGGTATCGCTGCTCACCTCGGCAGGGGCCAATGCCTTGGGCGCAGTGAAGGAAGCGGCGACGGCGGCTATCGCCAACATCAATTCGACGCTGGCCCTGTGGGACGCCGGACAGAACATCTGGTACGGCATTTCGCTGGGCTCGGTGCTGCTGCTGGCAGCGATCGGGCTTGCCATCACCTTCGGCGTCATGGGCGTCATCAACATGGCGCATGGCGAGATGGTGATGCTCGGCGCCTACACGACCTTCGTCGTCCAGCAGGTGATCCGCACGTCGTTTCCCGGCCTGTTCGACTGGTCGCTGGTCATCGCGCTGCCACTTGCCTTCCTGGTCTCGGGGCTTGTCGGCCTCGCCATCGAGCGCGGCATTATCCGCTTCCTCTACGGCCGGCCGCTGGAGACGCTGCTGGCGACATGGGGCGTTTCGCTGATCCTGCAGCAGGCAGTGCGTTCGATCTTCGGGCCGACCAACCAGGAGGTCGGCAATCCCTCCTGGATGTCGGGTTCGTTCGATGTCGGCCAGCTTGCCATCACCTGGAACCGGCTCTGGATCCTGGTCTTCGCGCTTAGCGTCTTTGCCGTGCTGCTCTATGTGATGAAGCGCACCCCCTGGGGCCTACAGATGCGCGCCGTCACCGCCAACCGCCGCATGGCCGCCTCTATGGGCATCAGGACGCCATGGGTCGACGCGCTGACCTTCGCGCTCGGCTCCGGCATTGCCGGCATTGCCGGCGTGGCGCTCAGCCAGATCGACAATGTCTCGCCCAATCTCGGCCGCGGCTACATCATCGACAGTTTCATGGTCGTCGTCTTCGGCGGCGTCGGCAATCTGTGGGGCACGCTGGTCGGCGCCTTTTCGCTGGGCATCGTCAACAAGTTCCTCGAACCCTATGCCGGCGCCGTGCTCGGCAAGATCGTCGTGCTGGTGCTGATCATCCTGTTCATCCAGAAGCGCCCGCGCGGCCTGTTCGCGCTCAAGGGCAGGGCGGTGGAAGCATGATGTCGGGACGCTTCTTCGCCGCGGGCGCGGACCGCCGCATCGCCATCACCATCCTCATTCTGCTGGCGGCGGCCATCATCGTGCCGCTGCTCAACCTTGCGGTATTACCGACGAGCGCCTTCTACATTCCGCCCTATATCGTGGCGCTGACCGGCAAATATCTCTGCTACGCGCTGCTGGCACTCGCGCTTGATCTTGTCTGGGGCTATTGCGGCATCCTTTCGCTCGGCCACGGCGCCTTCTTCGCGCTCGGCGGCTACGCGATGGGCATGTATCTGATGCGCCAGATCGGCTCGCGCGGCGTCTATGGCAACCCGGTCCTGCCTGATTTCATGGTGTTCCTGAACTACAAGGAACTGCCCTGGTTCTGGACCGGCTTCGACCATTTCTGGTTCGCCGGCCTCATGGTGCTTGCGGTACCCGGCCTGCTTGCCTTCGTCTTCGGCTGGTTCGCCTTCCGCAGCCGCGTCACAGGCGTCTATCTCTCCATCATCACACAGGCGATGACCTATGCGCTGCTGCTCGCCTTCTTCCGCAACGACATGGGCTTCGGCGGCAACAACGGCTTGACCGATTTCAAGGACATTCTGGGCTTCAACGTCCAGGCCGACGTGACCCGCTCGGCGCTGTTCGCGGCCAGCGCGGTGATGCTTGCGCTCGGCGTCTTCGTCACCTGGGCGATCGTCGGCTCCAAATACGGCAAGCTGCTGATGGCGGTGCGCGATGCCGAAAGCCGCACCCGCTTCCTCGGCTGGCGGGCTGAGAATGTGAAGTTGTTCGCCTTCACGGTTTCAGCTGTCACGGCCGGCGTCGCGGGCGCGCTTTACGTGCCGCAGGTCGGCATCATCAATCCGGGCGAATTCGAACCCTCCAATTCGATCGAGGTGGTGATCTGGGCCGCGGTCGGCGGGCGCGGCACCATCATCGGGCCGATCATCGGTGCGCTGCTGGTCAACGCCGGAAAATCCTGGTTCACCGGCGTGCTGCCTGAACTGTGGCTGTTCGCACTCGGCGGCGTGTTCGTCGCCGTGACGCTGCTCTTGCCGAAAGGCATCATCGGCATGTGGGATAGCTGGCGCGGCAACGCCAAGGCGCTGCGCGCGGCATCGTTGGCCGAGGAGGCCGGCGCCGATGGTGAAATCGCGCCGTCCAAAGTCGTGCAGGCGGCGGCCAGAACACCCGGCGAATGGTCCTCGTCCAGCCTCGAACCACAGCCGGCGGAGTAACGAGCGATGTCGAAGTCGAACACCATTCTCTATCTCGACGGCGTCTCGGTTTCCTTCGACGGCTTTCGCGCCATCAACAATCTGTCGCTGGTGCTCGACAAGGGCGAGATGCGCGCCATCATCGGCCCCAACGGCGCCGGCAAGACCACGATGATGGACATCGTCACCGGCAAGACACGGCCCGACGAGGGCGAGGTGTTCTTCGACGGCCAGGTCGATCTCACCCGCCATGACGAGGCCGAGATCGCCATGATGGGCATTGGCCGCAAATTCCAGAAGCCGACGGTTTTCGAAAGCCACACCATCGAGGAAAATTTGATGCTGGCGCTGAAGGGGCCGCGCTCGATCTTCCCGGCGCTGTTCCATCGACGCTCGCCCGCCGAGACGCGGCGGATCGATGACATCCTCGGGACCATCCGGCTCGGCGACAAACGCGACGAGCTCGCCGCCTATCTCAGCCATGGGCAGAAGCAGTGGCTGGAGATCGGCATGCTCCTGGCGCAGGACCCGAAGCTGCTGCTGGTCGACGAGCCGGTCGCCGGCATGACCGACGCCGAAACCGAGGAAACCGCGCGCCTGCTCAAGGAGATCGCCCGCGACCATTCAGTGATCGTCGTCGAGCATGACATGCATTTCGTGCGCGAGCTCGGCGTCAAGGTCACCTGCCTGCATGAGGGCTCGGTGCTTTCAGAAGGCACGCTCGATTTCGTATCTGCCGATGAACGCATCGTCGAAGTCTATCTGGGGAGATGAGCATGGTTTGGCGGGTGCAATTCCATCGCTTCGATCTTGCCTTCCTTCGGTTCTGGAGAAGGCGCTGACATGCTCGAAGTTTCCGATGCCACGCTCCACTACGGCGCCGCCCAGGCGCTGCGCGGCGTGTCGCTCAAGGCGGGCGCCGGCAAGATCACTTGCGTGCTCGGCCGCAATGGCGTCGGCAAGACCAGTTTGATGAGATCGATCGTCGGCCACCACAGGCTGACGAGCGGAAGCGTTGCCTTCGAGGGGAAGGCGCTCGACCGGAGCGCGGCGTATGACCGCGCCCGGTCGGGCATCGCATTCGTGCCGCAGGGCAGGGAGATCTTTCCGCTGCTCAGCGTGCGGGAAAACCTCGAATCGGGATTCTCGCCCCTGAAACGGGCCGACCGCAACGTGCCGGCGCATGTCTTCGAATTGTTTCCGGTGCTCAAGCAGATGCTTGGCCGCCGCGGCGGCGATCTCTCCGGCGGCCAGCAGCAGCAGCTCGCCATCGGCAGGGCGCTGGTGATGCGGCCCAAGCTTCTGGTGCTCGATGAGCCGACGGAAGGTATCCAGCCGTCCGTTATCAAGGACATCGGCCGCGCCATCCGCTATTTGCGCGACCAGGCCGGCATTGCGGTTCTTCTCGTGGAGCAATATCTCGACTTCTGCCGCGAACTCGCCGACGAGGTCAACATCATGGACCGCGGCCAGATCGTCCATACTGGTCCTGCCGAAGATCTCGACCGGGCGGATGTCAGGAAGTTCCTGACGGTGTAAATCCATCTCCTGATGAAAGATTGCTCAATCTTTCTTCAACACCCGCTGGCACGCTCAATACTACATGCTAGTCTTCTGATGGCTTTGTGAGTCGGCCGCTTCCGTATCAGTCTGGTTTGTCGCAGATCGAGGTGGGCGACGGGCAAGTTCCGCGCAAGCATGCGTTCCTAGCATCCTCCCTGCGATCTCTGTCGTTCAACGCGTTTGGGCATACAGGCCAAGGGGCAGCCATGGAACGTTACGTCGAGGACTACCAGAAGCGGCGGCTCACAGAGCGCGTCGACATCATCACAGCCATCAACATTCTGAAGTCCCAGGGCTATGACCACGACGAGCTGATCGAGGAGATCACCAAGGTCTTCTATGTCGACCTCGATGCCTTCAATGAAATTGTCATGGCGGCGTAAAAGCCGCATTCGGCCATTCAACAATGATGGGCACGGCATTGATGCGCTTGGTCAGCTAGCGCGCCGGAATGGAGAGGCGGTGACGCGGTTGCGGCCGCCGCGCTTGGCGGCATAGAGCGCCTTGTCGGCGGCGCTGAGCACCTTGTCGAAGCTCAGGCCCTCTTTGGTGCCGAAAGCAAAGCCGGCGCTGACGGTGCACGTCAGGGGACCGTTCTCGGTGTCGATGCGGCGCGCGGCGAATGAGGTTCGTATCGCCTCGGCCGTGTTTTCCACTGTTTCGGGCAAAGTCCGCTTCAACACCACCGCGAACTCCTCGCCGCCCATGCGCGCGGCGACATCGGTGGGGCGAAGGTTGCCGGCAAGCTCCTTGGCGAACACTTTCAGCACCTCATCGCCCGTCGCGTGGCCGAACTGGTCGTTGATGGCCTTGAAGCTATCGAGGTCGAACACGACCACGGCGGTGAAGGCGCCGACGGGAGAATCGCCAAAGAGGTCGAACAGCGCGCGGCGGTTGAGCAGCCCGGTCAGCTGATCCGTCAGCGCGTTGCGGCGATGATGCCCCGCCAGACGCCCCTGGTTGAGGGCCAGCGACAAGGCGCCGATGCCGGTCATGCTGGCGATGACGACGATGAGGCTGAGATCCTCGGCCCAGTTCGTCGGCGCATGGCTCAGGATCAGCTTGCCGTCCCATGCCAAAACCGTCGCGCAGAGCAGGAAGGACATGGCGGTCGCTGAATAGAGTGCGGCGGCGCCGATGGTAAGCGCTGGGGCCTCGGCGCGGCCCTTCCAGTATTCGGCGGCGGTTGCGAACAGGAGCAGGGCCGCGAACAGATTCTCGAACATGAAGCCGAGCCCGTCATAGCCGAGAGCCATGGGCGGCAGCGCCACTGCCAGCGAAATGCCGCTGCCGATCAAAACCCTGGGGATCGGCGAGCCGCCGCTTCTGAATTGGTATGCGGCGCCCAGCATCATGGAGAAGCCGACCAGCAGCAAGGTGAAGGTGGCGATGCCGAGGCCGCGCCTGGGCGCGTCGATATAGGCGTCATAGGTGAAGACCTCGCCCACCACCAGCATGGCGCTGAGCGCCCAGGTGAGCAGGAACTTGTCGGTGCGGGCGGTGAGCCATGTGCCGAACAACGTCAGGCTCAGGCAGGCAGCGGAGAAACCGACCGCCAGCAGAAGTGAGTTGTAGTCGAGCGACATGCCCCTCGTTCCTTGCCCGCGACGACCCTGCAGCCTGACGTTGCTGGAGTCATGACGCAAGGAAGTGTCGATAAGGTTACGATCGCGGCGAAAAAGCCAAGCTTGCACGGCGTTAGAGGACTACCGCCGACAGGAGCAGAACGGCACCGACCGCCATCATCAGCAGACCCGGCCAATTCTGTGACACGCCTAGGAAACCGAGGCCGCGGCGGCGTGGCTCAAGCGTCGGGGCCTGCGTTGCGAGATTTGGCATCCGTCGATCCGAAGCTGCAGGTGCCGGATCGCTGAGCCGTCCACGCCTGAGAGCTGCGCCCGCCGTATACACAACGCCGGCGACGATGAGAAACGCACCGATAAGGATGACAGCCATCCTTCCTCGCTTTTCTGGCGGTTTTCCCGCGCGGGAACCCGCCACCAAGGCAAAACGATGATGACGCCTTGAGGTTCCGACAGAGGCTGTTGACGCCGGCAATTCATGCAAATGGAGATAGCCGCAGAGGCTTGCCGCTTAGCTGGTTTCTGTCACTCGCTTCATCAGCGCCATGGCGCCGAAGGGCGCGCGCACCTTGCCCTCGGTGATGAAGTAGACGAACACGTCGCGCGGTTGCACCGGCGCGTCGGTGGCAGGGTCGGCGCGCCGCAAATCGGCCGGCTGCTTGCCTTCCGCCCAGACCTTGGCCCGCGCCGCCCATTCATCGAGGCCTTTTGGCGTGTAGCAGTCGGGATTGTCATCCGAGCCGGTCTGCAGCCGCGCATAGATGAAATCGCCGGTGATATCGGCGATATCAGGATATTTTGCGTGATCGGCATAGACGATGGCCGCCTTGTATTTGCGCGCGAGCGCCGGGAATTCCGGCACGATGAAACTGTCGTTGCGAACTTCGAGCGCGTGGCGCAACGCGATACCGTCTTGGCTTTCCGGCAACAACTTCAGAAACGCCTCGAAATCGTCGGGATCGAATTTCTTGGTCGGCGCGAACTGCCAAAGGATCGGTCCAAGCTTGTCGCCCAGCGCGGCGACGCCGGAGCCAAGGAAACGCATCATCGATTCACCTGCTTCGCCCAGCACGCGGCGGTTGGTGACGAAGCGGTTGCCCTTCAGCGAATAGACGAAACCGTCGGGTGCCTCATTGGCCCATTTGACGAAGGTCGGTTCCTTGAAGCTGGAATAATAGGTGCCGTTGACCTCGATGCTCGGTACCTGCCGGCTGGCGTATTGCAACTGCTTGGCCTTGGGGAGTTTTTCCGGGTAGAAGGACGTGTCCCACGGCTCGAAGGTCCAGCCGCCCATGCCGGCGCGGATCGTTCCCGATTTGCTCATTGTCGTCCTCCCGTTTCAGAAATCTGGCCGCGTTCAGAAAAACCAGGCCGCCGTGACCTCGTCGACCGGCTTGGCCATGTCGACGAGCACCCATCCTGGCCGGTAGGGATTGGGCCGGCGACCCGTTTCGCGATAGCCGTAGGCCAAATAGAGCGCGATGTTGCGCTCCATTTTCGCATTGGTGTAGAGCCGCACCTCCGGCACGCCCCACAGGCGCGCCTGCTGATCCGCATGTTTCAACAATGCGATGCCGAAGCCCTTGCCCTGAAATCCTGGCGCCACCGCGACGGAGAAGATCATCGCGTGGTCTTCGTGCCGCTCCAGGACGATCAGCCCGGCCAGGTCGCCGCCGCTCTCCAGCAGCCAGGCCTCGCCGCGTTCGATGCGCGGCGCATAGTCTTCGGTGACCGGGATCGGCGGCGCGCCCAACAGCGCGGTGTAGGGCGCGTAGGCATCCGTGGTCAGAGTCATGACGGCGGTGACATCCGGGGCGAGGGCTTTCCTGATCTTCATTCCGGAGGTTCCCAATGCCAGCCCGCCATCACTCCGCTGCTTCGCGCTTGCCTCCGGGGCGTCGCTCCAGCAATTCCTTGAGGAATTGGCCGGTGTAGCTGCGTTTTTCGCGCACGATCGCTTCCGGCGTGCCGGAGGCGACCAGCTCGCCGCCGCCGTCGCCACCCTCGGGGCCGAGGTCGAGCACCCAGTCGGCGGTCTTGATCACTTCGAGATTGTGCTCGATCACCACCACCGTGTTGCCCTGGTCGACCAGTTCGTGCAGCACTTCCAGCAGCTTGGCGACATCGTGAAAGTGCAGGCCAGTGGTCGGCTCGTCCAGGATATAGAGCGTCTTGCCGGTCGCCTTGCGCGACAGCTCCTTGGCGAGTTTTATCCGCTGCGCCTCGCCGCCCGACAGCGTCGTCGCCTGCTGGCCGATATGGATGTAGCCGAGGCCGACCTGCTTCAGCGTGTCGAGCTTATCGCGCACGCCGGGCACGGCGGCGAAAAAATCGACGCCTTCCTCGACCGTCATGTCGAGCACGTCGGCGATCGACTTGCCCTTGAACAGCACGTCGAGCGTCTCTCTGTTATAGCGCTTGCCGTGGCAGACGTCGCAGGTGACGTAGACGTCGGGCAGGAAGTGCATCTCGATCTTGATGACGCCGTCGCCCTGGCAGGCCTCGCAGCGGCCGCCCTTGACGTTGAAGGAGAAGCGGCCCGGTTGGTAGCCGCGCGCCTTGGCTTCCGGCAGGCCCGCGAACCAGTCGCGGATCGGCGTGAAGGCGCCGGTATAGGTGGCGGGGTTGGAGCGCGGGGTCCGTCCGATCGGCGACTGGTCGATGTCGATGACCTTGTCGAGGAACTCCAAGCCCTCGATGCGGTCGTGCTCGGCCGGATGCTCGCGCGAGCCCATGATGCGGCGCGAGGCCGCCTTGAACAGCGTTTCGATCAGGAAGGTCGATTTGCCGCCGCCCGATACGCCTGTGACGGCGGTGAAGGTGCCGAGCGGAATTTCGGCGGTGACGTTCTTCAGATTGTTGCCGCGTGCGCCGACGACTTTCAGGCGGCGGTTCTTCTTCGCCTCGCGGCGAACCGCAGGTGTCGCCACTTCGAGCTCGCCCGAAAGGTATTTGCCGGTGATCGAATTCGGGTTGGCCATCACCTGCTGAGGCGTGCCCTGGGCAATGATTTCGCCGCCATGGATGCCGGCGGCCGGGCCGATGTCGACGACGTAGTCGGCATGCAGGATGGCATCCTCGTCATGCTCGACCACGATGACCGTGTTGCCGATGTCGCGCAGGTGCTTCAGCGTGTCAAGCAGGCGCGCATTGTCGCGCTGGTGCAGGCCGATCGACGGTTCGTCCAGCACGTAGAGCACGCCGGTGAGGCCGGAGCCGATCTGCGATGCCAGCCGGATGCGCTGGCTCTCGCCGCCCGACAGCGTGCCGGAATTGCGCGACAAAGTGAGATAGTCGAGGCCGACGTCGTTGAGGAAGCGCAGCCGCTCGCGGATTTCCTTGAGCACGCGCACGGCGATCTCGTTCTGCTTGTCGTTGAGCTGCGCCGGCAGGTCGGTGAACCACTGGTCGGCCTTGCGGATCGACTGTTCGGTCACTTCGCCGATGTGCTTGCCCGCGATCTTCACCGCCAGCGCTTCCGGCTTCAGCCTGTAGCCACGACAGGCCGGGCAGGGGGTGGCCGACATGAAGCGCTCGATTTCCTCGCGCATCCAGGCGGATTCGGTCTCTTTCCAGCGCCGCTCGAGGTTGGGGATGACGCCCTCGAAGGTCTTGGTCGTCTTGTAGGAGCGCAGGCCGTCATCATACTGGAAGGTGATCTCGCGCTCGCCTGTGCCGCGCAGGATGGCTTCCTGGGCTTCCCCGGTCAAATCCTTGAACTTGTCGCCGAGCTTGAAGCCGTAAGCCTTGCCGAGAGCCTCCAGCGTCTGCACGTAGTAGGGTGAAGTCGATTTCGCCCATGGGCTGACGGCGCCGTCGCGCAGCGAGACGTTCTCGTCGGGGACGACCAGATTGGGATCGATGGCGCGCTGGCTGCCCAGCCCGTCGCAGGTCGGGCAGGCGCCGAACGGGTTGTTGAACGAGAACAGCCTGGGCTCGATCTCGGGAATGGTGAAGCCGGAGACCGGACAGGCGAATTTTTCCGAGAACAGGATGCGCTCATGCGTCTCGTTCTTCGACTTGTTGACCGAATCCTCGCCCGTCTGACTGGCATCGAGCGGCTTATCGGCGAACTCCGCCACCGCCAGCCCCTCCGCGAGCTTCAGCGCGGTCTCCATGGAATCGGCAAGGCGCGTTGCGAGGTCGCCACGCACGACGATGCGATCCACGACCACGTCGATGTCGTGCTTGTATTTCTTGTCGAGTGGCGGCACATCAGCGATCTCATAGAAGACGCCGTCGACCTTGACGCGCTGAAATCCCTTTTTCTGCAGCTCGAGCAATTCCTTGCGGTACTCGCCTTTGCGGCCGCGCACGATCGGCGCCAGGATGAACAGGCGCGTGCCTTCCTCGACCGCCAGCACGCGATCGACCATCTGCGACACCGTCTGGCTCTCGATCGGCAGTCCGGTGGCGGGCGAATAGGGTACGCCGACACGCGCGAATAGAAGCCGCATGTAGTCGTATATCTCGGTGACGGTGCCGACCGTCGAGCGCGGGTTCTTCGAAGTGGTCTTCTGCTCGATGGAGATGGCCGGCGAAAGGCCGTCGATCTGGTCGACATCCGGCTTCTGCATCATTTCGAGGAATTGCCGCGCATAGGCCGACAGGCTCTCGACATAGCGGCGCTGGCCTTCGGCATAGATGGTGTCGAAGGCAAGCGACGATTTGCCGGAGCCCGACAGGCCCGTCATGACGATCAGGCTGTCACGCGGCAGGTCGAGATCGACATTCTTCAGATTGTGTTCGCGCGCCCCGCGAATGGAAAGATATTTATGGTCGGCCATTGCCGGTCGCCGCCTCAGATCTGGAATTTGTGGGATCGGCGGGTTTTCCCCGGCCGTCCCCTATGTAGGTATTTTTGCCGCCGCGTCGAGAGACGCCACAATTCTCGACCAAGTCGTTTAACCGTCTTTCGCACGAACGGGCAAGCGGAAAGAACAAAGACCGAACACGCTCCTGACAAAAGCGGTGGAGCAGGCGGCGTGGTTCCCATCAGGGGATATGTCGCTCGATCACAATTTTTCCGATCGGACATCGAGCGGTTGACGTCCCCGGCTGAGGGGAGCAGACTCCACACGTCAATGAAGCCGGCTGTCTTTCGATGGCCTCGCCGCCCAAAGGCGGCCTGCGAGACGCCGCGGGCTACTGCGATCAGTGCTTCTGACGACGATTGTCGCAACGGACACAGGAGTGGAGCATGACGCCACCGGACAGTCCCTTGAGGCTCCAGCAGTGACTGGAGCCGCGGCAGGCATGAATGCCAGGGAGACGCGAGCGCCTTCCGACGTGACCCTGCCGGATGCACCAAAATCAGAGACTACTGGTCGGATCGTCGGCTGAACGCCGCGAAGCATCCGAAATCGAAAGCCGGTAAAACATTCCCGGCGAAAGATTGGATTATAGATCCAGAAAAGCCCCGTCCGTTTGCTAAAAGCACGGCGGGGCTGCTCTTTTGGGGGAACGCGCAGGTACTGACGGCCCCGACATGTCAGCTACCGCGGCGGTTTGATCCCGCCAGCGCCGACATCGACCGTGATGCTGCCGGAAATACTGACATCGGTATCGCCGATCTTGAACCGGCCGTTACCGTTGGCGGGGGAGGCGTCATCGGGTTCGGGCTGCGGGGCCGGCTTGGCGATGCGATAATCGCCGGCCACACCGGGCAGGCTGCCTTTCTGGCTGTCGTTGGCAAAGGCGCCGCCGGCCAGCATGAGCGCACCGGCGAAAATAGTGACGGCAAGACGCCAAGGTCGGAATAAGCGGCTGTCGATCATCGGGCGGTTATAGCGCCGCCCCGCCGAGGTGGCCAGACCGGCGGTCATCAAATCGCCGGACGGCGGGGCGTCGCAATTCATCGTGCTTGTGCCGGTCACGCCGCCTTTTTGCGGGTATCGTAGACATGATCGACGAGACCCCATGCCTTCGCTTCCTCGGCGGTCATGAAATAGTCCCGGTCGAGCGTGCGCTCGACCTCTTCATAGGTGCGGCCGCAATGACGCGCATAGAGTTCGGTCATCTGCCGCTTGGTGCGCAGGATGCCTTCGGCGTGACGCTGGATGTCCGATGCCTGACCCTGGAAGCCGCCCAGCGGCTGGTGCAGGACGAGGCTGGCGTTGGGCAGCGCGATGCGCCGTCCCGGCGTGCCAGCCATCAGCAGGAACGAAGCCATCGAGGCGGCAAAGCCCATGCACACCGTCGACACCGGACAGCTGACATATTGCATCGTGTCGTAGATGGCGAAGCCGCTGGTCACCACGCCGCCAGGCGAGTTGATGTAAAGCGAGATCTCCTTGTCGGGATTATCCGATTCCAGCGACAGAAGCTGGGCGCAGACCAGCGCCGACATGCCGTCGTTGATCTCGCCGTTGATAAAGACGATGCGCTCGCGCAGCAGCCGCGAGAAAATGTCGAAGGCGCGCTCGCCGCGGCTCGACTGCTCGATCACCATCGGCACCAGATTGGCAAAACCGGTCATCGTCTCTCTCCGTTTTTCATGTGTCGGCCACTCAAGCGGCGCGCTGCAGAAGGCAAAATGAATTGGCTGCGGGGCGGCGGCCGGAGGCACGCGCAGCGAATGAAAGCCGGCAGCCGGCGCCTGCCATGGTCACCATGGGCCTGGCGGCGGATGTCGCCGCACGGGCGAAGCCTTCATGGATAATATGCAGATGCGTGCCGCCCGAAACGGTGCGGGCGAGCGTGAAGGTGACGATGCTGTCGAGCGGGTTCCGTTCCTCGTCGGGCCGCGGCTGTTCCCGCCAGGAATAGCGAAGCCTTTTTCCGGGCTCGGCATCGAGGATCTCGCATTCGATCGGCGCATCCGGCCCGGCAAAGGCGAAATTGCTGCCGATCTCAGGATTGATGTCGTTGGGCATCATCCAGGCCGCAAGCAATTCGGGCACGGTCAGCGCCCGCCATACCTTTTCCGGCGGCTCGGGGAGATCGCACTCGAACTCGATCGCGTCGGGGGCGGTCCGCGCAGGGCTTTCGTCGGTCACTGGTGCGTGCGTCATTGGTCCATGTCCTTGAGAACCGTCCTCAGTTTTTCGATGCGCTCGGGCCAGAACGTCCGGTAGCGTTCGATCCAGCCAAGCAGCGGGTCGAGCCCTTGCGGATCGGCGCGGTAATAGGCGTTGCGGCCCGCCCGCCGCTCGACCACCAGGCCTGCGCCGCGCAGCACCGCCAGGTGCTGCGACACAGCCGGCTGCGATACCGTCATGCCGGTGCGCAGCTGCGACACCGTCATCTCGCTGGTGGCGAGGCGTTCATAGACGGCGCGTCGGGTGGGGTCGGCCAGCGCCCGGAAAATTTCCGCTTCGATCATGGCGAAAGCATAAGTCGATACTTATCGATTTGGCAAGCGATGTTTTACGGCCCATATGAAGGGAAGCTGGCGGCTCCGGCATTGCTGCCATTCCTTGACAATGAGCGGCGATGCATATAGGAACGAAAAGAGAACAAAAACCTTGTGGGAAAAGGCAGCCACAGCAGGCAACGGGTGTGCGCAACCTGTAAGGTGCTGCGACAAAAATTTGTTTCGGACGAGCGCGGAGAAGTATCATGGCGGGTAGCGTCAACAAGGTCATTCTGGTCGGCAATCTCGGAGCGGACCCGGAGATCCGCCGCCTGAATTCTGGCGAGCCGGTCGTCAACATCCGCATCGCAACATCGGAAAGCTGGCGCGACAAGAATTCCGGCGAGCGCAAGGAAAAGACCGAGTGGCACAATGTCGTCATCTTCAATGAGGGCATCGCCAAGGTTGCCGAGCAGTATCTGAAGAAGGGCATGAAGGTTTATGTCGAGGGCCAGTTGCAGACACGCAAATGGCAAGACCAGACCGGTGCCGACAAATACACGACGGAAGTCGTGCTGCAGAGATTCCGCGGCGAGCTGCAGATGCTGGACGCGCGCGGCCAGGGTGAGGGCGGCCAGGTCGGGGGTTATTCCGGCGGCGGCAGCCGTGGTTCCGATTTCGGCCAGTCCGGCCCGAACGAAGGCTTCAATCGTGGCGGCGGCGCTCCCAAGGGCGGCGGGGGTTCGTCGCGCGAGCTGGACGACGAAATTCCGTTCTGAGCATCGACACGGCGTGACGGGCATTTGAGGAGAGGGCGCGATGTCGCTCGGACCGCTCCTATCGGCACGTCCTCCGATCCCATGGCATGCGCTCGCGGCCTTTGCCGCGCTGGCGATAGGCGGCGTGCAGCTGGCGCTGCCGAAAGGCACGCTGCGCCACCGCGCGATGGGCTATCTCTGGGCGGCGCTGATGCTGGCCGTCGCCATCTCGAGTTTCTGGATCCAGCAGATACAGCTCATTGGCCCTTTCAGCCCGATCCATCTCTTGTCGATCCTGGTGCTGGTCACGGTGCCGCTGGCGGTCTGGCATGCACGCAATCACCGCGTCGCCAAGCACCGCAAGGCGATGATTGCGTTGTATATCTTTGCACTGGTGGGTGCCGGTGTCTTTACGCTGGTGCCCGGCAGAATCTTGCACGACGTGGTCTTCGGCGTCGCGCAAGCCAGACCGTGATCCCGAGTGGAAGGAATATCAGTTGAAAGCACGCATCAAATGGGTCGAGGAACGCACCTTCGTCGGCGAGTCCGGCACAGGCCATAAGGTCGTACTGGGGACCGCGTTCGGCCCTGAAGGGAGAACGCCGGGGCCGAGCCCGATGGAACTGGTGCTGATCGGCACCGGCGGCTGCTCGGCCTATGATGTCGTCCATATCCTCGAAAAGGGGCGCGAGGCGATCGAGGACTGTGTGGTCGAGCTCGATTCCGACCGAGCCGAGACCGATCCCAAGGTGTTCACCCGCATTCATATGCATTTCATCGTCAAGGGCAGGGCGCTGTCGCCCGACAAGGTGAAGCGGGCGATCGATCTCTCGATCGAAAAATACTGTTCGGCTTCGGCCATGATGTCCAAGACCGCCGCCATTACCCACGATTTCGAAATTATCGACACGACGGCAAAATAAGCGGCCTATGAGGCCATCAGCGCCTTGATGCCGTCAGCCACGAACTGGACGGCAAGTGCCGCCAGGATAACGCCGAGCAGGCGGGTCAGGATCGAACGGCCGGTCTGGCCGAGGATGCGGTCTATGCGCTCCGACAGCACGAACACGAGATAGGTGATGGCGAGGCAGACGAAGATGATGCCGACCAGTGCCGCCTGGGCGCCAAAGCCCTGAAACGAGCCGGAGAGCAGCACAGTCGCCGAAATCGCGCCGGGGCCGGCGATCAGCGGGATCGCCAGCGGGAAAGCGGCGATGTTGTGGATCATGTCCTTGGTGATGGCCACGTCGCCGATCTTCTCCTTACGGTCCTGCCGGCGCTCGAACACCATTTCAAAAGCGATGAAGAAGAGCAAAAAGCCGCCGGCGACACGGAAGGCCGGCAGCGTGATGCCGAACACCGACAGGATCGAGGCGCCGGCAACCGCGAACAGCGCCATCACCAGGAAGCCGATGACCGAAGCGCGGACCGAGACCTGCTGGCGCTCCTCGCGGTTCATGCCGCGCGTTATCGCCAGAAACAGCGGCGCCAGCCCGGGCGGGTCGATGGTCACCAGAATGGTGACGAAGGCGTTGAACAGGCTGTCGAAACTCGGCATCTCTCACCCCTCCCGCCGGGCCGAGCCCGCATCCCGACATTGGTAGAGCAAAGCAGGGACGGATGAAACCGGCTGGGGAGAGGCGGCTCGCGAACTCTGCGAAAGCCGGCTGGGCCGAGGGAGACGCGAAAGAACGCAGGGAATGCCTGAGTTTGCGTCGCGGGCTTGCTTGATCAGGTACGGCCAGAGCGCCGCGCCAGGAACTCCACTTCGAGCCGCCATGTCGCGCCATTGTCGTGCGAGCGCTCGCCGAGCCAGCGGAAGGAATTTTCGGTTATTCGTGAAAAGCTCCAACGTACGGAGGAACCGGTGCCGTCGGCGCCCACTTGGACAATCGTGTCGCCTTCGGCGCGACCGAGTTGGCGGCTGTAATACTGGTTGCGCGGATCGCTCCAGAAAATATGCCAGGCATTTGCGCCGGGATCGTAGACGCGCAAGGTCGTGCCATAAAAGGTCCATTTGCCGAGAGAAGGCGAGGGGCCGGCATCGCGCGCGGGCAGGATCCAGACGTCCTGAATCGCGCGGCCTTCCAGCACCCAGCCGAAATGCACCTCGCCGCGTCCGGTCAGCACGGTGCCGTCCTCGAGATGACGGCTGGCATCGAAAGTCCAGGCGCCGACGAAGCGGCCGTAGAGATCCAAATTCTCGGCAAAGCCGGGGGCTGGCCCGTCGCTGTGCAGGGCTTCGGTAAAAGTGGGCTGGTTGGTCATGGCTGGTGCCTTCATGCTGTCAGGAGGCCGCAAGCGATAGGCCGGGGCAGGGTTCTGCGCTTGGGAAAAATTGCTATCTTTCAGGCTATGACGACGAGCCACAGGATCATTGCCTCGGGGCCAGGCTGGCAGGTGTCGGACGTGGTGTGCACGGCCGGCGCCGGCGACCGGCCGTTCGAGGAGGAGCACCGGACGTTCTGCGTCGCCGCGGTGACCAGCGGCACCTTCCGCTATCGCGCCAGCCAGGGCACCGCGATGCTCGCGCCAGGCGCGGTGCTGCTTGGCAATCCCGGCACATGCTACGAATGCGGCCACGAGCACGGCGCCGGCGACCGCTGCCTCTCCTTCCATTTTGCTCCGGCTTATATGGAACGGATCGTGGAGAACGTACCAGGCGCCAGAATGCTGGCCTTCGAGACGCCGCGCCTGCCGCCCCTGCCGGCGCTGATGCCGCTGCTGGCCGAAGCGGAGGCCGCGCGCGATGTGGCCGAAACCGCTGCTTTCGAGGAACTCGGCTTGCGCATTGCCGGCGCAGCAGTCGCCGCAAGCTCAGGGCGCACCAAGATGGCGCGGACACCCAGCGGCCGCGACCAAAAACGGGTCGCGGAGGCGGTTCGGCGTATCGAGATCGATGCCGATCAGCCGCTTTCGCTGGCCGTGCTGGCCCGGGAGACGGCGACCAGTCCGTATCATTTCCTGCGCACATTCCGGCAGATTGCCGGAATGACCCCCTACCGGTTTCTGCTGAGGACCAGGCTGCACCGGGCAGCAGTGCGGCTCCACGCTTCGGACAAGGCGATCTCGACGATCGCCTTCGAGGCGGGCTTCAACGACCTGTCAACTTTCAATCGCCGCTTCCGGCGCGAAATGGGCGAGACGCCCGGCAGCTATCGCGCCCGCCGCGCGGGCCGCCGCTAACACGAGATGGCGGGCCTTTGCGTCGACGGCTCCGAAAAGCACATCGGCCATATCGTCGCAATCACCGGTATCCTTTTGAAATCACCGCCAAAATCGACACTGGAAAAGTGCCGTCGACATTGGAGTTTCGGCCCGGCTTCCTATATATACGGCAAGTGATTCCTGTTTAGATTGTGATCCGATTTGACCGACCAAAAAACACCGCGCGGCGCCGACGGCGGCCCCACCGGCATCGAGCCGATTTCGATCATCGAGGAGATGCAGCGATCCTATCTCGATTACGCCATGAGCGTGATCGTCAGCCGCGCGCTGCCCGACGTGCGCGACGGCCTGAAGCCGGTGCATCGCCGCATTCTCTTCGCCGCGCATGAGAGCGGCTATCACTGGAACCGCAAATATGTGAAGTCGGCGCGCCCGGTCGCCGACGTGATGGGTAAATACCATCCGCATGGCGACGCCTCTATCTATGACGCCCTGGTGCGCATGGCGCAGGACTGGTCGCTGCGCGTGCCGCTCATCGACGGGCAAGGCAATTTCGGCTCGATCGACGGCGATCCGCCGGCGGCCATGCGCTACACCGAGTCGCGGCTGACCAAGGTCGCGCATGAACTGCTGGAGGATATCGACAAGGATACGGTCGATTTCCAGGACACTTACGATGCTTCCGGCAGCGAGCCGAAGGTCCTGCCGGCGCGCTTTCCCAATCTGCTGGTCAATGGCTCGGGCGGCATCGCCGTCGGCATGGCCACCAACATCCCGCCGCACAATCTGGGCGAAGTCTGCAACGCCGCGATCGCGATCATCGACAATCCGGCCATCGACCTGCCGGCGCTGATGGAAATCATTCCGGGGCCGGATTTCCCGACCGGCGGCATCGTGCTCGGCCGCTCCGGCATCTACAGCGCCTATTCGACCGGCCGCGGCTCCATCGTCATGCGCGGTAAGGTCAACATCGAGGCCCGCGGCAATGACCGCGAATCGATCATCATCACCGAAGTTCCCTACCAGGTGAACAAGTCGTCGATGATCGAGAAGATGGCCGAACTGGTGCGCGACAAGCGCATCGAGGGCATTTCCGACATTCGCGACGAGAGCGACCGCCAGGGCTATAGAGTCGTCGTCGAGCTGAAGCGCGACGCCGTGGCCGACGTCATCCTCAACCAGCTCTATCGCTTCACGCCGCTGCAAACCTCTTTCGGCGCCAACATGGTGGCGCTCAATGGCGGCAAGCCCGAACTGCTGACGCTGACCGACATGCTGAGAGCATTCGTGTCCTTCCGCGAGGAGGTGGTCACCCGACGCACGAAGTTCCTGCTGCGCAAGGCGCGCGACCGGGCCCACGTGCTGGTCGGCCTCGCAATCGCAGTCGCCAACATCGATGAAGTGATAAAACTGATCCGCACCGCGCCGGACCCGCAGACCGCGCGCGAGCAGTTGATGGAGCGGCGCTGGCCGTCCGGCGACGTCGAATCGCTGATCCTCCTGATCGACGACCCGCGCCACCGCATCAACGAGGACGGCACCTACAATCTGTCCGAGGAACAGGCGCGCGCGATCCTGGAGTTGCGCCTGCAGCGCCTGACGGCACTCGGCCGCGACGAAATCGCCGACGAGTTGAACACGATCGGCGCCGAGATCGTCGATTATCTCGATATCCTGTCGTCCCGCGCCCGCGTCCAGCAGATCGTCAAGGACGAGCTCGCGGCCGTGCGTGACGAATTCGGCACGCCGCGCCGCACCGAGCTGAGCGAAGGCGGCGCGGACATGGAAGACGAGGACCTGATCCAGCGCGAAGACATGGTCGTGACGGTGAGCCATTCCGGCTACATCAAGCGCGTGCCGTTGTCGCTCTACCGGGCGCAACGCCGCGGCGGCAAGGGTCGCTCGGGCATGTCGACCAAGGAAGAGGATTTCGTCACCCGCCTGTTCGTGGCCAATACGCACACGCCGGTGCTGTTCTTCTCCTCGCGCGGCATCGTCTACAAGGAGAAGGTCTGGCGCCTGCCGATCGGCAATCCGCAGTCACGCGGCAAGGCGCTGATCAACATGCTGCCGCTGGAGCAGGGCGAGCGCATCACCACAATCATGCCGTTGCCGGAAGATGAGACGAGCTGGGGCGAGCTCGACGTGATGTTCGCCACCACGCGCGGCACGGTGCGCCGCAACAAGCTCTCTGACTTCGTCCAAGTCAACCGTAATGGCAAGATCGCCATGAAGCTGGAGGAGGAGGGCGACGAGATCCTCGGCGTCGAGACCTGCACCGACAATGACGACGTGCTTCTGACCGCCAGCTCCGGCCAGTGCATCCGCTTTTCCGTCGGCGATGTGCGCGTCTTCCAGAGCCGCAACTCGGTCGGCGTGCGCGGCATCGCCATGGCCGAAACCGATCGCGTCATTTCGATGGCTGTCATCGAGCATGTCGATGCGCCGCCGGCCGAACGCGCCGCCTATCTGAAGCGCGTGGTGGCCGAACGGCGCCTGGCCGCCGGCATCCCGGCAGGTGAGGAGGAAGAGATCGCGTTGACCAACGAAGAGGTCGGCGAGGAGGCGGAGCTGTCGGACGAGCGCTATGAGTTCCTCAAGGCGCATGAGCAGTTCGTGCTGACGGTGACGGAATACGGCTACGGCAAGCGCTCATCGTCCTATGATTTCCGTCTGACCGGACGCGGCGGCAAGGGCATTCGGGCCACCGACGTGTCGAAGACGGCCGAGATCGGCAGGCTGGTGGCAACCTTCCCGGTCGGCAATGACGACCAGATCATGCTGGTGTCCGACGGCGGTACCGTTATCCGGGTGCCGGTCAATGGCATCCGCTTCGCCAGCCGCGCCACCAAGGGCGTGACCATTTTCAACACGGCGGAAGGCGAGAAGGTGGTTTCGGTCGAGCGGATTTCCGAGCCGCAATCGGACGAGGAAGAAATCGTCGAGGTTGGTGCCGAGATCGATCCGGCGGCCGATGCCGGCCTGGATGATGCGCAATAAGTCTGGCTTGGACAGACATGGCAACGCCGGCCAATCGGCCGGCGCGTCGCAACAAATTCAGGCTAACTCAATAGTGACGGTGAGGCTTGCGGGGCCCGAACCCTTCGAAGCGTTTGGCGTTGGTCTTGATGCGGACGCGCTGGGCCTCCTGATGCAGCCCGAATACAGTGGCGATCAGCATGGCGACGGTCATTGCAGTGGCGAGCATGTAGATCAGCATGTGCGTGTTCTCCTGCGCTCTACAACGCTTACATGGGACTTTGGTTTCATCTTCTTAAAGGGGCAAGGTAGTGAACGCTGCGTGAAGCGTTCGTGATCGGCGCATTCATCTGTCGTTCATCCCTGCAAAAAGGTTCAAGGGGATCGCATCAATGAGATTTGCCTTCCGTCCGCGCGCCCGTTAGAAGCACCGGCATGACCGAGCGCATCGCCCTTTATGCCGGCTCCTTCGACCCGTTGACCAACGGCCATCTCGACGTGCTGAAGGCGTCGCTGGCCGTGGCGGACATCGTCTATGCGGCGATCGGTATCCATCCCGGCAAGAAGCCGCTGTTTTCCTTCGAGGAGCGGGTCGAACTCATCGAGGCCGCGACCAAGGCCGAATTCGGCCGCGACGGCACACGCATCAAGGTGGTCGCCTTCGACGGGCTGGTCATCGATGCGGCCAGGAAACAGGGAGCCTCGATCATGATCCGCGGCCTGCGCGACGGCACCGATCTCGACTACGAGATGCAGATGGCCGGCATGAACGAAACGATGGCGCCTGAGCTGCAAACGGTTTTTCTGCCCGCCAGCCCCTCGGTTAGAACCATTACCGCCACACTTGTCCGCCAGATTGCCTCGATGGGCGGCGACATCCGCCCCTTCGTGCCGGCCGCGGTCGCCGGTGCGCTCACCGCTAAATTCGCAAAATAGGTTTCTCGGAGAAGACCATGCAGCTGAAAAAGCTCGCCTCGTTCCTCGTCGTGCTTGCCGGTCTCGTGACCGCATCGGTCTCAGCCTATGCCGCCGACCCGGAAAACACCATGATCATAACGTTGAAGGACGGCGACGTGACCATTGCACTGCGTCCCGATCTCGCGCCCAAGCATGTCGCGCAGATCAAGAAGCTGGTGCGCGAGCATGCCTATGACAACGTCGCCTTCCACCGCGTCATCGACGGCTTCATGGCGCAGACAGGCGACGTCAAATTCGGCAACATGAACAAGGGCTTCAACGCCCAGGCTGTCGGTACCGGCGGCTCCGACCTGCCGGACCTGCCGGCGGAATTCTCGCAGACCGAGCACTACAAGCGCGGCGTGGTCGGCATGGCACGCTCGCAGGATCCGAACTCGGCAAACTCGCAGTTCTTTATCATGTTCGCGCCGGCGCCGCCGCTCGACGGCCAGTACACCATCGTGGGCAATGTCGTCAGCGGCATGGAACTCGTGGACCATATCAAGAAGGGCGACGAGGCCGACAACGGCACGGTCACCGATCCCGACCGGATGATCAAGGTGCGCATCGCCGCCGACAAATAGTTCTGTTTTTTGAAAAGGATATCAGACATGGCCGACATCAAGGATCGCGAAAACGCGCTCATCATGGAAACGACCAAGGGCAAGGTCGTCATCGAAATGCTTCCCGACCTGGCGCCCGGCCATGTCGCCCGCATCAAGGAACTGGCCCGCGAAGGCGCCTATGACGGCGTGGTCTTCCACCGCGTCATCGAGGGCTTCATGGCGCAGACCGGCGACGTCAAGTTCGGCAATTCGAGCAAGCCCTCTTTCGCGCCTTCCCGCGCTGGCATGGGCGGTTCCGACAAGCCGGATCTCAAGGCCGAATTCTCCAATGCCAACCACAGCCGCGGCACCTGCTCGATGGCGCGCTCGCAGAATCCGAACTCGGCCAATTCGCAGTTCTTCATCTGCTTCGACGATGCAGCCTTCCTCAATCGCCAGTACACGGTCTGGGGCCAGGTCATCGAAGGCATGGACAATGTCGACAAGATCAAGCGCGGCGAGCCGGTGCAGGATCCCGACAAGATCGTGTCGCTGAAGGTCGCGGCCGACGTCAAGTAAGGCGGCAGGACAATGATGGGCGTCGTCTGGTCGCTTCTCGGCATCTTGTCCGGCGCCTTCATTGCCATTCAGGCGCCGATCAATTCGCAGTTGGCGCGCGGCCTGGGGCTCCCGGTCGCGGCTGCCGCGTTTTCGTTCCTGTCGGGCGCCATCGTGCTCGGCATCATTGCCGTCGCGGTGGTGAGGCTGCAAGGCATCTCGCTCGACTGGAAGGCGCCCGCGCCGTGGCTGTTCATCGCCGGCGGCATGCTGGGCGGCTTCTACGTCACACTGTCCACCATCCTGACGCCACGCATCGGCGCCGCCGCGCTGATGGCGTTCCTGGTGGCGGGCCAGTTGCTGGCGGGCATGCTGATCGACCGCGTCGGATTCCTCGGCGTCGCGGTTCGCGAAATCTCGCTCGGCCGCGTGGCCGGCGCGGTGCTGCTTCTGGCCGGGGCGCTGCTTATCAGGCTCTTCTGATGCGTGTCGATCTGTTCGATTTCGACCTGCCGGAAGAGCGTATCGCGCTTCGCCCGGCAGAGCCGCGCGACAGCGCAAAGATGCTGGTGGTCAGGCCCGGCGAGGGGGTTTCGAACCGGGCGGTCAGCGACCTGCCTTCCCTGCTCCAGGCCGGCGACGTGCTGGTCTTCAACGACACCAAGGTTATCCCGGCGCAACTCAAAGGTATCAGGCGGCGCGGCGAGGCGGCGGCGCAGGTCGAAGCCACATTGCACATGCGGATGGCGCCGGACCGTTGGCTGGCCTTCATGCGGCCGGGCAAGCGCGTTGCCGTCGGCGACCGCATCCATTTCGGCCATGACGGCAATTCCTGCTTCCTCGGCCAGCTTGACGCCACGGTGATCGAAAAGGGCGAGGCGGGCGAGGCGCTGCTCGGCTTCGACCTGTCGGGCCCTTTCCTCGATGAGGCGCTGCATGCGGTCGGCCACATCCCACTGCCGCCCTACATCGCCTCGAAGCGGGATGACGACGAGCGCGATCGGGCCGATTATCAGACCATCTATGCCCGGGAGGAAGGTGCCGTAGCGGCGCCGACGGCCGGTCTGCATTTCACGCCGGAGCTGTTTGCCGCACTCGACGCAAAGGGGATCGAACGCCGCTTCGTCACGCTCCATGTCGGCGCCGGCACGTTCCTGCCAGTGAAGGTGGACGACACCGCCGACCACAAGATGCATGCGGAGATCGGCTCAGTCAGCGAGGCAACAGCCGACGCGTTGAATGCGGCAAAGGCGAGGGGCGGGCGCGTCATTGCCGTCGGTACGACCTCGCTGCGCCTGCTGGAAAGCGCCGCGCGAGAGGATGGCGTGCTGGCTGCATGGTCCGGCCCGACCGACATCTTTATCACGCCCGGCTACCGTTTTCGCACCGCCGACATGCTGATGACCAATTTCCATCTGCCGCGTTCGACGCTGTTCATGCTGGTTTCGGCCTTCAGCGGCCTCGATACGATGCGCGCCGCCTATGCACACGCCATTGAGCACGATTACAGATTTTACTCCTACGGAGATGCAAGCCTGCTGTATCGAGCGGAGATGAGCGATGGACGATGACCTCGACAGGCTGGACCGGAGCAGTTTGATCGCCGAAGTCAAAAAATTGCGCGCCGGCATTCGCCAGCATCGCGATGCATCGGGGCACGATCTTTGCTGGCATCATCCCGATTTGTGGGACCTGCTGCCCGAGAAGATCGATCCGGCAATCGCCGTGCCGCCCTGGCCAAAATTCATGCGCGGCTGCATCCATTATCGCCAGTCGCTGGACGAACAGGCTCCGGGCGCACCGGCACACGACAAGGAATTCAATGGCTGAGACGTTCACCTTCAAGGTGCTGGCGACCGAAGGTAAGGCGCGGCGCGGTTTGATCAGCATGCCGCGCGGCGAAATCCGCACGCCCGCCTTCATGCCGGTCGGCACCGGCGGCACGGTCAAGACGATGTACATGGATCAGGTGCGCGGCGTCGGCGCCGATATCATCCTGGGCAATACCTACCATCTGATGCTGCGGCCCGGCGCCGAACGCGTGGCGAAGCTTGGCGGCCTGCACGAATTCGCCCGCTGGCCGCATCCGATCCTGACCGACAGCGGTGGCTTCCAGGTGATGTCGCTGTCGAAGCTTCGGAAATTGACCGAGAAGGGCGTCACCTTCCGCTCCCATATCGATGGCGCTGCATACGAAATGTCGCCGGAACGTTCGATCGAGATCCAGGGCCTGCTCGATTCAGACATCCAGATGCAGCTCGACGAATGCACGGCGCTGCCGGCCGCGCTCAAGGAGATCGAGCGCGCCATGGAATTGTCGCTGCGCTGGGCGGAGCGCTGCAAGACGGCGTTCGGCGACCAGCCCGGGAAGGCGATGTTCGGCATCGTGCAAGGCGGCGACAATGCGGATTTGCGCGTGCGTTCGGCGCAGGCGCTGAGCGCGATGGATCTGAAAGGCTATGCGGTTGGCGGCCTTGCCGTCGGTGAACCGCAGGCGGTCATGCTCGACATGCTCGACATCACCTGCCCGGAACTGCCTGACAACAAACCCCGCTATCTTATGGGGGTCGGCACGCCGGACGACATCTTGAAATCGGTGGCGCGCGGCGTCGACATGTTCGACTGCGTGATGCCGACGCGGGCCGGCCGGCATGGGCTTGCCTATACAAGGCGCGGCAAGGTCAATCTGCGCAACGCCCGCCATGCCGACGATCCGCGCCCCCTCGATGAGGAAAGCGACTGCCCGGCGGCACGCGATTATTCCCGCGCCTACCTGCACCATCTCGTGCGCTCGCAAGAGGCGCTCGGTGCGATGCTTCTGACCTGGAACAATCTGTCCTATTATCAAAAGCTGATGCAGGACATACGCGCGGCGATAGAGACCGGCACTTTCGAGGCACGCGCTGCCGAAATTACCGAGGGCTGGGCGAGGGGCGATATCCCGGCGCTGTGACGGTTCAGGTGCTCAGGGAATTCGACGCGCGCAGGCTGCAGCCGGTGATTTGGAACTTGCCGTCGGGCTGTCGCTCCGACGTGTAGACAGCTTCGTAGTCCTTGCCGTCAGGGCCGACGATCAGCACCTGCTGGATGATCGAGGTCGGACCCGTCTCCTCGACCTTGCCGAACGAGTAGCTCCGTGGGTTGCGCACCGGCGCGTAGCCGTTGGTCACCATGTTCATGAAGGTGTCGACGGTCGGGAAGATCCGCTTCACGTTCGGTGCGGCGAAGCTGTAGGCCGTGACGCCGTCATCGGCCAGGAACGCTCTCAGCTGGCCGTCAATGGCCGCTTGCGCCGCCTTGATCTCGGCCTCGCCGGCAAACGCCGACAAGGGCAGGAGGAGAGGAAGGAATGCGAATGCGAAAAGCGTGCGGCGCATAGCCTGTTTCCCTTGTCTTTCGAGAACTTGCCTTTCGAAAAATCCTGCCCGTGCAGGCATCCTAACATACGTTTGGTGGCGCTTCAGGGTTTCACCGGCGGCGATTATTCAGTGTTGTCGCGCGACGAAGTCCAGGCAGCCTTGGCGGAATTGCGGGAGGCGTGGCCAACGCCCGAACCGGCTAAGTACCGTTCCAGCGCTTGAAAGCCCGCCTCCAGTCTGCCAGAAGGGCCGCTTGGATTGGACGTTTAGCAGGGCGGAGCCATGAAGGCGTTTTTCGTGCAGATCAAATGCGAACTGGGCAAGTCGTATGAGGTTGCCAGCGCGCTCGCCGACGCCGAGATCGCCTCGGAAATCTACTCCACTGCCGGCAATTACGATCTGCTCGCCAAGTTCTATGTCGACGACGAGGAGGATGTCGGCCACTTCGTCAACGAGAAGGTGCAGATTCTCCCCGGCATCAAGGACACGTTCACCGTCGTCACTTTTCGCGCCTTCTAGCGTCGGAACCCATTGCCCGGGCATGAGGCAAAGCCTGACCAAGCTCATATTTCAGCTGCCTCAATTTTAGGCAGGGGCGACATACTGATCGTCCGCATCCCTCAAATCACCGATTACGCTTGATTTTCTCCAGCGGCGCCAGTGAAATGGCGTCACAGGGGAGTATGCGATTGGCAGCGTTCGATGAAATGCTTCCGGAGGTCTCCGGACTTAGAAGACCGTATTCGGCTTACGATCGCTGGCTGAAAGAGCAGGACCCGGCCAGGCTTACCGAGAAAATGCAGGACGCCGAACGCGTCTTCCGCAAAACCGGCATCACCTTCGCCGTCTATGGCGAGCAGGAAGCCTCCGAGCGGCTTATCCCCTTCGACATCGTTCCGCGCATCATTTCTGGCAATGAGTGGCGCCGCCTCACGCAAGGCATCGAGCAGCGCGTGCAGGCACTGAACGCCTTTCTCGACGACATCTATCACCGCCAGGAAATCCTGCGGGCCGGACGCGTTCCCCGCGACCTGATCGCCAGGAACGAAGCCTTCCTGCCCGAGATGATCGGGGTCAGGCCACCAGCCGGCGTCTACACCCACATCATCGGCGTCGACATCGTGCGCATCAGCGAAAACGAGTTCTACGTGCTGGAGGACAATGCGCGCACCCCATCGGGCGTTTCCTACATGCTGGAAAACCGCGAGACGATGATGCAGCTCTTCCCCGAGTTGTTCCAACAAATCAAGGTGCGGCCGGTGGAGAACTATCCGCAGCTTTTGCGCCAGTCGCTGGCGGCGGTGCGGCCGCAGAACGCCAAGGGCACGCCGACCATCGCCGTGCTGACGCCCGGCAGCTACAACTCCGCCTATTTCGAACATGCCTTCCTGGCCGATCAGATGGGGGTGCAACTGGTCGAGGGGCAGGATTTGCGCGTGGTGGACGGTCATGTCGCGATGCGCACGACCGAAGGCTACAAGCAGATCGACGTGCTCTATCGCCGGGTGGACGATGCCTTCCTCGATCCGCTGACTTTCCGGCCGGACTCCGCGCTCGGCGTGCCTGGCATCATGGATGTCTACCGGGCCGGCAACATTACGATCGCCAATGCGCCGGGAACCGGTATCGCCGACGACAAGGCGATCTATTCCTACATGCCCGAGATCGTCGAATTCTACACCGGCCGCAAGGCGATCCTCGGCAATATTCCGACCTGGCGCTGTTCGGAGCCGGACAGCCTGAAATATGTACTCGAACACATCGATGAGCTGGTGATCAAGGAAGTGCACGGTTCAGGCGGCTATGGCATGCTGGTCGGACCGGCGGCGACCAAGAACGAATGCCAGGATTTCGCCAAGAAGCTGCAGGCCAAGCCGTCCAATTACATCGCCCAGCCGACGTTGGCGCTCTCGACCTGTCCGATCCTGACCGAAAAGGGCCTGTCGCCGCGCCATGTCGATCTGAGACCCTATGTGCTGGTCTCCGACCGCATCCAGATCGTGCCGGGCGGGCTCACGCGCGTCGCGCTCAAGGAGGGCTCTCTGGTGGTCAATTCCTCGCAAGGCGGCGGCACGAAGGATACCTGGGTGCTGGATGATTGAGATGAGTAGTCAGTAGGCAGTAGGCAGTAGTTGGTATCAGAGGGGACAGAACAATGCCGTATCCAATCGAAACTCGAACATTCCCTACTCGCTAGCCCGAAGGGCCACTCCATGCTTCTCGGCCGTACCGCCAACGGGCTCTACTGGATGAACCGCTATATCGAGCGTGCGGAAAACATGGCGCGCCTGGTCGATGCGGGCCTGCGCATGGCGCTGACGCGCACGCAGAGCGCGTCGGAAGAGTGGAATTCGGTGCTGCTCAGCGCCGGCTCCGACGTCGCCTACACGCAGAAGTATCAGGACTATACGGCGGCCGATGTAGCCGACTTCCTGTTGCGCGACACGTCGAACCCGTCGAGCACGATGTCGTCGATCGAGACGGCACGCCACAATGCCCGCATGGTGCGCACCGCGCTGACGCGGGAGACCTGGGAAAGCATTAACGAGGCCTGGATGGCGCTGAAGCGCATGCTGGCAAGGCCGATCGACGAGCGTGACCTGCCAAACGTGCTCGATGCGATTAAGCGCGAAACGGCGCTGATCCGCGGCTCGTTCTACGGCACCATGCTGCGCAATGAGATCTTCGATTTCTCGCAGCTCGGCACCTATGTCGAGCGCGCCGACAATACGGCGCGCATCCTCGACGTGAAGTACTACGTGCTCTTGCCGTCGATCTCCTGGGTCGGCTCGACGCTCGACAATTACCAGTGGGAATCGATCCTGCGCTCGGTATCGGCGCACCGCTCCTACCGCTGGGTCTACGACGCCGACTACAAGCCGACCAACATCGCCGACTATCTGATCCTCAATGTGCGCATGCCGCGATCGCTGACCTTCTGCTATCGCTTCCTGGCCGAGCACCTGAAGTTCCTCGGCGACGACTATGGCGGGCGCCATCCCTGCCATGCGACGGCGGAAAAGACCCAGGCCATGCTGCAGGCAGGCTCGATCAAGGATATTTTCGACGCCGGCCTGCATGAATTCCTTGCCGGCTTCATTCGCGACAACACCAGGCTCGGCGACGAGATCGCGCAGGATTACAGGTTCTATTGAGGAGGCCATGCGGCTCAAGATCACCCATCGGACCGAATACCGTTACGACGCACCGGTGCAGTACCTGCTGCAGCGGCTGCGGCTGCTTCCGGTGAGCGGGCGCACGCAGACCGTGCTGTCCTGGGCCCTGAAGGTAGAAGGCGCGCGCGAGGAAGTGCGATTTGCCGACCACTACGGCAATGACACCCGATTGTTGAGCGTCGAGGGTGACCATGATTTCATTACGGTCGAGGCGTCAGGCGAGGTGGTGACGCGCGATACATCGGGGGTTTGTGGGCCGCATCAGGGATTCGCGCCGCTCTGGCTGTTCGCACAGGAGACGCCTTTGACCATGATCGGCGATGGCATTCGCGCACTCGCCGAGGCAGCCGGCAAGGGCACCGATATCGAAAGACTGCACCGTCTGATGGCTATCATCTCCGAGCGGGTCGCCTATGCGCCGGGCACCACCAATGCGACGACCCCGGCTGAAGAGGCTCTCGCGCTGAAAACCGGGGTCTGCCAGGATCATAGCCATATCTTTGCCGCCACCGCCCGCGCCATGGGTTTCCCGGCACGCTATGTCAGCGGCTATCTGATGATGGACGCGGCCATCGAGCAGGCGGCAAGCCATGCCTGGGCCGAAGCGCATGTTCAGGGCCTCGGCTGGGTTGCCTTCGACCCCTCCAACGGTATCTCTCCTGATGAGCGCTATGTGAGAGTGGCGACGGGGCGCGACTATCGCGATGCGTCGCCGGTTTCGGGGATTCTGCTGGGAGAGGCGCAAGAGCGGCTTGCCGTCACCGTCACGGTGGAGCAGTAGTCACCCGATGCAGGTCGTCCAACGCCACCTTGGTTTGGGTGACGACATGCATGAAAACAAGGACCTGAGCGCGCCGCATGGATCCGTTCCGACGCGACGCGGTTTTTACGGTTCGCTGCCGGAAGAGTAAACCATGACCTATTGCGTCGGCCTCAAGATCGATCGCGGGCTCGTGTTCATGTCGGACACGCGCACCAATGCCGGCATGGACTCGATCTCCACCTTCAAGAAGATGCATGTCTGGGAAGATCCCGGTGAGCGCGTCATCGTGCTGATGTCGGCCGGCAATCTGGCGACGACGCAAGCCGTGATCAGCGTGCTCGACGAGCGCACCAAGGCGGTTGGCGACCGGCACGCGGCAGTGCTCGAAACGCCGTCCATGTACCAGACGGTGCGGCTGGTCGGCGAAACCGTCAAGGACGTCATCGCCCATTCCTCGCCCGCCGGCGACAAGGCCGATTCCTACTTCAACGCCTCCTTCATCCTGGGCGGCCAGATAAAGGGCAGCGCACCGCGCCTGTTCATGATCTATCCCGAGGGCAATTTCATCGAATCGACCGATGACACGCCCTTTTTCCAGATCGGCGAGACCAAATACGGCAAGCCGATCATCATTCGCGCTTATGACCGGTCGATGAGTCTCGCGGAGACCGTGAAGCTGCTTCTGGTATCGTTCGATTCCACGCTGAAGTCGAACCTGTCGGTCGGGCTGCCGCTGGATCTGCTTTTCCTGGAAAAGGATGCCTTCCAGGTCGGGTTGAAGAAACGGATCGGTCATGACGACCCGTACTACCGCACGATCTCCGAGGGATGGTCGAGCGCCTTGAAGACGGCGTTTGCCAGTCTGCCGGATTTTCCGGGATAAGGACGCGCCGGATTTCTCCGGTGGTTGCAAATGTTTAACAGTGGTTTTTGACAACCGGGGCGAAGGGCGCCGGTGAAGCGATCATGTCGGGAGGACAGGATGAACAGTGACGATTTCCGGCAATGGTCGCGGCGGGCCGCCGACTGGGGCGCCGACTACCGTGAAACGCTGCGCCAGCGCCCGGTGCGGCCGCGGATCGAGTCCGGCGACATATTCAGGAGCATAGAAGCCTCGCCGCCCGAAGACGCGGAGCCGATGGACAGGATCTTCGCCGACTTCGAGGAGAAGATCGTGCCGGGCATGACGCATTGGCAGCATCCTCGCTTCTTCGCCTATTTTCCGGCCAACGCGGCACCAGTTTCTGTGGTGGCTGAGTATCTGGTCTCGGCAATGGCCGCGCAGTGCATGCTGTGGCAGACCTCGCCGGCGGCGACAGAACTCGAAACTCGGACTGTCGATTGGATGCGCCAGGCGCTCGGCCTGCCGGAAGGTTTTTCCGGCGTCATCCAGGATTCTGCCTCCTCGGCGACGCTGGCGGCGGTGCTGACGATGCGCGAACGCGCGCTCGACTGGCAAGGCAACAAAAAGGGCCTGGCGGGGCAGGCGCGGTTGCGCATCTATTCGTCGGATCAGGTGCATACCTCGATCGACCGGGCGATCTGGGTGGCCGGCATCGGCGAGGACAATCTCGTGCGCATTCCAGTCGCCGGTCGCTTTCGCGCCATGGACATAGCGGCCCTCGAGGCGGCGATCGTCGCCGACAAGAAGGCAGGCCTGCTGCCCGCGGGTATCATCGCCTGCGTCGGCGGCACCAGCACCGGTGGCACTGACGATATCGCCGGCGTCGCCGCGATCGCCAAACGCCACGGGGTCTATCTTCACGTGGATGCCGCCTGGGCGGGATCGGCGATGATCTGCCCGGAATACCGGCATTTCTGGGCCGGTGTGGAGCAGGCGGATTCTATCGTCTTCAACCCGCACAAATGGCTGGGCGCGCAGTTCGACTGCTCGATCCAGTTCCTGCGCGACCCCGAAAGCCATGTCAGAACGCTCGCCATCAAGCCGGATTATCTGAAGACGCACGGTCATGACGGCATCGTCAACTATTCCGAATGGTCGGTGCCGCTCGGCCGCCGCTTCCGCGCGCTGAAACTGTGGTTCCTGCTGCGTGCCTATGGACTGGAAGGCCTGCGCACGATGATCCGCAACCACGTCGCCTGGAGCGAAGGCCTGGCAGCGCGCCTGGCCGACGAGCCGGACTTCGAGATCGTCACCGAGCCGATGCTGTCGCTGTTTTCGTTCCGGCACAAGGCGGAGGGAGCCGATGCCGACGAGCACAATCTCCGGCTGGTCAATGCGATCAATGATGACGGACGCATCTACCTGACACAGACCAGGGTGAACGGGCGCGTCGCCATCCGCTTCCAGGTCGGCCAGTTCGAGGCGACCGCGGCGGATGTCGATTCGGCTTTTGCCGCCATCACCGAAATCGCGCGCGGATTAACCTGAGGCTGCTGAGTCGGAACTGCGTCCAAGTTTGCCTTTGCTATCATGCGGTTTCCATTAGCCGGCTTACGCCTTTTCATTGCTTTCGTTTTCGTCTATGATCAAGAAAAACGAAAGCAAAAGGTCTTCAGATGTATCTGTCGCCGCGCCATGCCGAAATCGTCCAAATGGCCAAGGATCACGGCCGCGTTCTGGTCGACGATCTGGCCACCCACTTCAACGTCACGCCGCAGACCATCCGCAAGGACCTCAACGATCTTTGCGACCAGCGGTTGCTGTCGCGCATCCATGGCGGCGCCTTGTTTCCTTCCGGCATCGAGAACATGGAATACGAAGCCAGGCGCAAGATCGCCGCCGAGGAGAAGGAGGCGATCGGCAGCGCGGCCGCCAGGCTGATCCCGGACAATGCCTCGTTGTTCATCAATATCGGCACCACGACGGAGTCGGTCAGCAAGGCGCTGCTGGATCACAGCGGCCTCATGGTCATCACCAATAACATCAATGTTGCCAACAGGATGCGCATCTATCCTTCGATCGAGGTGGTGATCGCGGGCGGGGTGGTTCGCGGCTCGGATGGCGGCGTCGTCGGCGAGGCGGCGGTGGATTTCATCAGGCAGTTCAAAGTCGACTACGCCGTCATCGGCGCCTCGGCGATCGACCATGACGGCGCCTTGCTCGATTTCGATTTCCGCGAGGTCAAGGTCGCGCAAGCCATTATCGCCAATGCCAGGCACGTCATCCTGGTCTCCGACCGGACCAAATTCGAGCGCACGGCACCGGTTCGCATCGGCCATCTGTCGCAGGTCAACACCTTCATCACCGACCGCTGCGATATCCCCTCGGTGCGCAAGATCTGCCAGGAGGCCGAGGTTCAACTGATCGAAACCTCGCTCGATTGAGGACGTTGCAGCGCTTTCACGAGCTTGTGATATTTCGTTTGACATTCGTTATGAGTTCGAAATAATTCCGCCACGGTTTCGCAAAAGAGCCAAATGGTGCAATGCGAAATCGCTGGAGGAATTGGTGGACGCATCTTCGATCCGTGACATTTTCGTCATAGGCGGTGGCATCAATGGCTGCGGCATTGCCCGTGATGCCGCCGGCCGCGGGTTTTCGGTATTTCTGGCCGAGATGGACGATCTCGCCAGCGGAACCTCCTCAGGCTCGACCAAGCTGATCCATGGTGGCCTGCGTTATCTCGAATTCTACGAATTCCGCCTGGTGCGCGAAGCGCTGATGGAACGGGAGGTACTGTGGAAGAACGCGCCGCACATCATCTGGCCGATGCGCTTCGTGCTGCCCTATGCCAAGGGCCTGCGTCCGGCCTGGCTGATCAGGCTCGGCCTTTTCCTTTACGATCATATTGGCGGGCGCAAATTGCTGCCGGCGACCAGGACCCTGGACATGGCCACCGACCCTGCCGGCAAGCCATTGAAACCATTGTTCAAGAAGGCCTTCGAATATTCCGACGGCTGGGTCAACGATGCGCGGCTGGTGACGCTGAACGCGCGTGACGCCGCCGACCGGGGCGCGACCATCCGCACCCGCACCAAGGTGGTCGGGGCGCGCCGCGAAGGCGGGCTGTGGACGATCAGGATCGAAAATCTGCGGACCGGCGAGACCGAAGAGGTCAAGGCGCGGCTGCTGGTCAATGCCGCCGGCCCCTGGGTCGATCATGTGCTTTCCGGCGTCGTCGGCCTCAACGATGTGCACAATGTCCGTCTCGTGCAGGGCAGTCACATCGTCATCGCGAAGAAATTCGACGATCCACGCGCCTATTTCTTCCAGAACAAGGATGGCCGCATCATCTTCGCCATTCCTTACGAGGACGAGTTCACGCTGATCGGCACCACCGACCAGGACTACCCCGGCGATCCGCACGACGTGAAGATCAGCGACACCGAGATCGACTATCTCTGCGCGGCGGCAAGCGAGTATTTCGCCCAACCCGTCAAGCGGTCGGATATCGTCTGGACCTATTCGGCCGTGCGTCCGCTCTATGACGATGGCGCTTCCAAGGCGCAGGAGGCGACACGCGACTATGTGCTGAAGGCCGATGGCGGCGAGGGCACAGCCCCGATCGTCAACACGTTCGGCGGCAAGATCACCACTTATCGCCGGCTGTCGGAATCTATGCTGGAGAAGATCGAAGGCTTTCTCGGCAGGCGCGGCAAGCCGTGGACGGCAAATGCGCCGCTGCCGGGCGGCGATTTCGCGGCGACCGGTTTTGATGCGCAAGTGGCGAGGCTGAAGAGCGCCTATCCCTTTCTCGACCAGCGTTTGGCACGTCGGCTCACGCGGCTCTACGGCACGCGCGCGCAGATGTTGCTTGGCCTTGCCAAATCGAATGCCGATCTCGGCCGCAATTTCGGCGCCGACCTTTACGAGGCCGAGGTGCGCTACCTCGTCGAGAACGAATGGGCCGTCACATCGCAAGATGTGCTGTGGCGCCGGACCAAGCGCGGCCTGCATTTCAGCCGCGAGCAGACGGCGGCGTTGGATGAATTCATGCGCGGCATAAGCCGCCGCCACGTCGCGGCCGCGGAATGAAGGGCTGCTGATGCACACGGCCTGGGAGGAGGCATCATGCTGGAACTGAGGAACGTCACCAAGACGGTCGGCGCGGTGGAGCATATCCGCGACGTGTCGCTGACGCTCCAGCATGGCTCGCTGAACGTGCTGCTCGGGCCGACGCTGTCCGGCAAGACCAGCCTGATGCGGCTGATGGCCGGCCTCGACGCGCCGACTTCCGGCTCGGTCTGGTTCGACGGCAAGGACGTCACCGGACAGCCTGTTCAAAAGCGCAAGATCGCCATGGTCTACCAGCAGTTCATCAACTACCCCGCGATGAGCGTCTACGAAAACATCGCTTCGCCATTGCGGGTAGCGGGCGTCGAGAAGGCCAGGATCGACAGTCAGGTGCGGGAAGCCGCTGCCCTGCTCAAGCTGACGCCCTATTTGGACCGCACGCCGCTCAGCCTGTCCGGTGGCCAGCAACAGCGCACCGCACTGGCGCGCGCCATCGTCAAGAATGCAAGCCTGGTGCTGCTCGATGAGCCGCTCGCCAATCTCGACTACAAGCTGCGCGAGGAATTGCGCGCAGAACTGCCGAGGATCTTCGCCGCCGCCGGTACCATCTTCGTCTATGCCACGACCGAACCGCACGAGGCGCTGCTGCTCGGCGGCAATACGGCGACGCTGTCGCAAGGCCGCATCACCCAGTTCGGCCCGACCATCGAGGTGTTCCGCAAACCGGTCGACCTGGTGACGGCCAGGACCTTCGCCGATCCGCCGCTCAACACGATCGTGCTGGCCAAGAACGGACCCGATTTCCTGCTGGAGGGCGGCGTCAAGCTGCCGGTGCCGCCGGAACTTGTCGGCATTGCCGACGGCAATTACACGATCGGCTTCCAGCCGCACCATCTGTCGCTCGAGCGGCCGGATGCGAGTGCCGTGCCGGTGCGGGCAAAGGTCACCATCACCGAGATCACCGGCTCGGAAAGCTTCATCCATCTTGATTTCGCCGACGCGCGCTGGGTGATGCTGACCCATGGCATCCGCGATTTCGAGACCGACGAAGTGGTCGAAGTGTTCATCGACCCGCGTCACATCATGGTTTTCGACCAACACGGCGTCGCCGTGGCCGCGGCAAAGCTGGCGGCCTGAGGAGAAAACGATGGCGCGCATCGACGTCAACCATGTCAGGCACTCATATCTGCCGAACCCGCGTACCGATGCGGATTTCGCACTGCGGGAGGTGCACCACACTTTCGAGGACGGTGGCGCCTATGCGCTGCTAGGCCCATCCGGCTGCGGCAAGACCACGCTGCTGAACATCATTTCCGGCCTGCTCCACCCCTCGCACGGCCAATTGCTGTTCAACGGCAGGGATGTCACGAGACTGTCGACGCAGGAGCGCAACATCGCGCAGGTGTTCCAGTTCCCGGTCATCTACGACACGATGACCGTCTACGACAACCTGGCTTTCCCGCTGCGCAACCGCGGCGTTCCGGAGGCCGACGTCGACCGCAAGGTGCGCGAGACGCTCGACATGATCGATCTGGCAGACTGGGCCAGGAAGAAGGCGAGGGGCCTGACCGCCGACCAGAAGCAGAAGATCTCGCTCGGCCGCGGACTGGTGCGCTCGGATGTCAATGCGATCCTGTTCGACGAGCCGCTGACCGTCATCGACCCGCACATGAAGTGGGTGCTGCGCTCGCAGTTGAAGCAGCTTCACCGCCGCTTCGGCTACACCATGGTCTATGTTACGCATGACCAGACAGAGGCGCTGACCTTCGCCGACCAGGTGGTGGTCATGTATGATGGCGGCATCGTGCAGATCGGCACGCCGGCCGAGCTGTTCGAGCGGCCGCGCCACACCTTCGTCGGCTACTTCATCGGCTCGCCCGGCATGAACGTCATGCCGGTAGCGATCGATGGCAAGACAGCGACGCTTGGTTCCCAGCGCATCCAATTGCCAGGCGCGCCGAAGGCCGGAAGCGGCGTCGTCGAACTCGGCATCCGTCCTGAATATGTCAGGCTCGGCCGCGATGGCATGGCCGTCCACGTCAGCAAGGTCGAGGATGTGGGCCGCCACAAGGTCGTGCGCGCCAGTCTGGAAGGCCGCGAGATCGCGGCCGTCATCGGCGAGGACGAAACCGTTCCCGCCGATCCAAAAGTGCGGTTCGACCCAGCCGGCATCAACATCTATGCCGATTCCTGGCGTGTCGAGATGGGGGCGTAAATGGAAAAGCCCTGGAACAACAAGGCCTGGTTCCTCGTGCTGCCGATGCTCGTGCTGGTGGCGTTCTCGGCCGTTATCCCGCTGATGACCGTCGTCAACTACTCGGTACAGGACACGTTCGGCAATAACGTCTTCTTCTGGGCGGGGACCGAATGGTTCGAAGAGTTGCTGCATTCCGATCGCTTCTGGGAAGCCATGGTGCGCAACCTGATCTTCTCCTTCATCATCCTGGCGATCGAAGTGCCGCTCGGCATCTTCATTGCCCTCAACATGCCCAAAAAGGGCTGGGGCGTGCCGGTCTGCCTGGTGCTGATGGCGCTGCCGCTCTTGATCCCGTGGAATGTCGTCGGCACGATCTGGCAGGTGTTCGGCCGCAACGATATCGGCCTGCTCGGCTACTACGTCAACGCGCTCGGCATCGACTACAATTACGTGCAGGATCCGTTCGACGCCTGGGTCACCGTCATCATCATGGACGTCTGGCACTGGACCAGCCTCGTCGTGCTGCTCTGCTATGCCGGCCTGGTCTCGATCCCCGACGCCTTCTACCAGGCGGCCAAGATCGATGGCGCCTCGCGCTGGGCGGTGTTCCGCTACATCCAGTTGCCGAAGATGAAGCGCGTGCTTCTGATCGCGGTGCTGCTGCGTTTCATGGACAGTTTCATGATCTACACCGAGCCCTTCGTCGTCACCGGCGGCGGTCCGGGCAATTCGACGACCTTCCTGTCGATCGACCTCGTCAAGACCGCGCTCGGACAGTTCGACCTCGGTCCGGCGGCGGCGATGTCGCTGGTCTACTTCCTGATCATCCTGTTGTTGTCGTGGGTGTTCTACACCGTGATGACCAACTACGACGCGGAACGCTGATATGGCCGGCGCCAACGAACGTACCGAGCGCAACCTGGTGAACGGGACCGCCGCTTCGGAAAGACTCGCCAGTTCGCTGTCGCAGAGCGAGCTGGACAGGCGCATGCGCCGCCGTGGCGAGGAATCGCGCTGGTGGTGGATCGTGCCGACGCTCTACATCATCGTCCTGCTGCTGCCGATCTACTGGCTCATCAATATGAGCTTCAAGACCAATGCGGAGATCGTCAATTCGCTGACGCTCTATCCGCATGCGCCGACGCTGCGCAACTACACCATCATCTTCACCGATGCGTCGTGGTATTCGGGCTACATCAATTCGATCACATATGTGGTGATGAACATGGTGATCTCGGTCGCCGTGGCGCTGCCGGCGGCTTACGCCTTCTCACGCTACCGCTTCCTCGGCGACAAGCATCTGTTCTTCTGGTTGTTGACCAACCGCATGGCACCGCCGGCGGTGTTCGCGCTGCCGTTCTTCCAGCTTTATTCGGCATTCGGCCTCATCGATACGCATATCGCGGTGGCGCTGGCGCACTGCCTGTTCAACGTGCCGCTGGCGGTGTGGATCCTTGAGGGCTTCATGTCCGGAGTGCCGAAGGAGATCGACGAAACGGCCTACATAGACGGCTATTCGTTTCCGCGTTTCTTCGTGAAGATATTCATGCCGCTGATCGCCAGCGGCATCGGCGTCGCCTGCTTCTTCTGCTTCATGTTCTCATGGGTGGAACTGCTCATCGCCCGCACGCTGACCACCACCGATGCCAAGCCGATCGCCGCTACCATGACCCGCACCGTGTCGGCGTCGGGAATGGACTGGGGGCTGCTGGCAGCCGCCGGGGTGCTGACGCTGATCCCCGGGGCGCTCGTCATCTGGTTCGTTCGCAACTACATCGCCAAGGGCTTCGCCCTGGGGAGGGTGTGACCATGAACCTCGACTTCTCCTGGATGGCGTGGACCTGGCCGACGGCCGCCTTCTTCGCCGTCATAGCGCTGCTGCTGGTCGGCATGAGTGTCTGGGAATATGCCTCGCCCGGCGGCGATCCGCGCATCGGCGTGCTGCGTTTCAAGACGACGCGCGGCGATCGTCTCTTCGTTTCGCTGCTTGGCAGCGCCTTCATCCATCTCGCTTGGCTGGGTCTTGTCGGACCCAGCCTGTGGTGGGCTCTCGCTCTCTCCGTGGTCTACGCCATCGGCGTCTTCCGCTACGTATAGAGGGGGAAACTGTTGGAGCGGCCGCTTGTTGGCGGCCTCTCCAGATCGCACTTGAAGTCTTTTCAAACGTGGAGGAAACACAATGCGACGGCAATTATTGACATCTACGACCGCCCTTGTCCTCTTGCTCGGCGTGGGCAACGCCTATGCCGGCATGGACGAGGCAAAAGCCTTTCTTGACAAGGAGATAGGCGATCTGTCGACGCTTTCGCGCGCCGATCAGGAAAAGGAAATGCAGTGGTTCGTCGACGCCGCCAAGCCGTTCGCCGGCATGGATATCAAGGTCGTGTCGGAAACGCTGACGACGCATCAATACGAGTCGCAGGTTCTGGCTCCGGCCTTCACCGCCATCACCGGCATCAAGGTCACGCACGACGTCATCCAGGAAGGCGACGTCGTTGAAAAGATCCAGACCCAGATGCAGACTGGCCAGAACCTCTATGACGGCTGGGTCAACGATTCCGACCTGATCGGCACCCACTGGCGTTACCAGCAGGTGCGCAACCTGACCGACTGGATGGCGGGCGAAGGCAAGGATGTCACCAATCCGAACCTCGATGTGAAGGATTTCATCGGCACCTCCTTCACCACCGCTCCGGACAAGAAGCTCTATCAGCTTCCCGACCAGCAGTTCGCCAACCTCTACTGGTTCCGCTACGACTGGTTCAACGACGAGAAGAACAAAGCCGACTTCAAGGCCAAGTACGGCTACGATCTCGGCGTTCCCGTCAACTGGTCGGCCTATGAGGACATTGCCGAGTTCTTCACCGGCCGCGACGTCGATGGCAAGAAGGTCTACGGCCATATGGACTATGGCAAGAAGGACCCGTCGCTCGGCTGGCGCTTCACCGATGCCTGGCTGTCGATGGCCGGCAATGGCGACAAGGGTATCCCGAACGGCCTGCCGGTCGACGAATGGGGCATCAAGGTCAACGAGAAATCGCAGCCGGTCGGCTCCTGCACGGCCCGGGGCGGCGACACCAACGGCCCGGCCGCCGTCTACTCGATCCAGAAATATCTCGATTGGCTGAAGGCCTACGCACCGCAGGAAGCGCAGGGCATGACCTTCTCGGAATCCGGTCCGGTTCCCGCGCAGGGCAATGTCGCCCAGCAGATCTTCTGGTACACGGCGTTCACCGCCGACATGGTCAAGCCCGGCCTGCCCGTCATGAACGACGACGGCACGCCGAAATGGCGCATGGCTCCGTCGCCGCACGGTGTCTACTGGAAGGACGGCATGAAGCTCGGCTACCAGGATGTCGGTTCGTGGACGCTGATGAAGTCGACCCCGACCGACCGTGCCAAGGCCGCCTGGCTCTACGCCCAGTTCGTCACCTCGAAGACGGTGGACGTGAAGAAGAGCCATGTCGGCCTCACCTTCATCCGCGACTCCACCATTCACGACAAGAGCTTCACGGAGCGCGCGCCGAAGCTCGGCGGCCTGATCGAGTTCTATCGCTCGCCGGCCCGCGTGCAATGGTCGCCGACCGGCACCAACGTGCCGGACTATCCGAAGCTGGCACAGCTGTGGTGGCAGGCGATCGGCGATGCCTCGTCGGGCGCAAAGAGTGCGCAGGAAGCGATGGATTCGCTTTGCGCCGAGCAGGAGAAGGTCATGGGCCGCATCGAGAGGTCCGGCGTCCAGGGCGATATCGGGCCGAAGCTCGCCGAGGAACATGATCTCGCCTACTGGAATGCCGACGCGGTCAAGGCCGGCAATCTCGCTCCCCAGCTCAAGATCGAGAACGAGAAGGAGAAGCCCCAGACCATCAACTATGACGAGCTGGTCAAGAGCTGGCAGAAGTAGGACTGACCTATGCGGGCGTTCGCGCCCGTGTAAAATTCAGGGAGGCGGCACGTTGCCGTCTCCCTTCTTTGTGTCGTGACGGAGGAAGTGCGAATGAATGGCTTTGTCCTGGCAATCGACCAAGGCACCACGTCGAGCCGGTCGATTCTGTTCGACGGCGACATGAAAGTCGTCGGCAGCAGCCAGCAAGAATTCACCCAGCACTATCCTGCTTCCGGCTGGGTCGAGCATGACCCGGAAGATATCTGGGCCAGCGTCGTGGCGACCGTGAAGGGCGCATTGAAGAATGCCGGGCGGGAGGCATCGGACGTCGCCGCGGTCGGCATCACCAACCAGCGCGAGACCGTCGTCATTTGGGACAGGGCGACCGGCAAGCCGATCCACAACGCCATCGTCTGGCAGGACCGGCGCACCGCGCCGCTATGCCGGAAGCTGAAGAAGCAGGGATTGGAAAAGACCTTCACCAGGAAGACCGGCCTGCTGCTCGATCCGTATTTCTCCGGCACCAAGATCGCCTGGATCCTGGACAAGGTGAAAGGCGCCAGGAAACGCGCCGAGAAAGGTGAATTGCTGGCCGGCACCATCGACAGTTTCCTGATCTGGCGCCTGACCAGCGGCAAGGTGCATGCCACCGACGCCACAAACGCCTCCCGCACGCTGGTCTACAACATCGAGAAGAATGCGTGGGACGACGAGCTGCTGGCCATCCTGAACATCCCGGCAAGGATGCTCCCCGAGGTGAAGGACTGCGCCGATGATTTTGGAATCACGGAGAAAAATCTCTTTGGCGCCGAGATAAGGATCCTCGGCGTTGCCGGCGACCAGCATGCCGCGACCATCGGCCAGGCCTGTTTCGAGCCCGGCATGATGAAATCGACCTACGGCACCGGCTGTTTCGCGCTGCTCAACACCGGTGCCGATCTGGTGCGCTCGAAGAACCGGCTGTTGACCACGATTGCCTATCGGCTGAACGGCAAGACCACCTATGCGCTGGAAGGATCGATCTTCATCGCCGGCGCCGCCGTGCAGTGGTTGCGCGACGGCATCAAGGTGATCGGCAAGGCCGAACAGAGCGGCAAGCTGGCGGCCGAGGCCGATCCGACCCAGGACGTGTATCTGGTGCCGGCCTTTGTCGGGCTCGGCGCGCCCCACTGGGATGCCGAGGCGCGGGGCGCGATCTTTGGCCTGACCCGCAATTCGGGGCCGGCGGAGTTTGCCCGCGCCGCGCTCGAATCCGTGGCCTACCAGACCCGCGACCTGCTCGATGCCATGCGCAAGGATTGGAAAGGTACGGCGGCCAAGACGGTGCTTCGGGTCGACGGCGGCATGGTGGCATCCGACTGGACCATGCAACGGCTGGCCGACATTCTTGACGCGCCGGTCGACCGTCCGACCATTCTGGAGACGACCGCGCTCGGTGCCGCCTGGCTCGCCGGCTCGAAGGCGGGCGTGTGGCCTAAGGCGCGGGAGTTCGCCAAGACATGGGCGCTCGACCGCCGCTTCAGACCAGACATGGAGCCTGCGGCGCGCTCGGCCAAGCTGGCGGGGTGGCGCGATGCTGTTCGCAGGACGCTGAGCGTGTCATAATCAACAGTCAGATTGGGCGAGGGGGAAATGAAGCCAAACTGGTACTCTGCTTGGCGCGCCGAGGCTATCAAACAACTGAAGGCCAAGAATAAGCGCTTGGAGGAAGAATTCCGCATCGGCCACTGGTCGCGCTATGACTTGAGCAACGGAAAGCTCTTGTTTTCCAAGGACGGGGCGATCGAGGTGATCACCGAAATCCAGATCGCCGGTTCCACGAATGCCAAGGCACAGAACTGGCTCTGGGCGTGGGCAAATTCAAATTTGCCCGATAGTCTTCTCAGAGACGCAAAGCTGGTTCGGTCCTTCGGCGAGAAGAACGGCATTGACGAACTGGCTCAGGCTTACGTGATAGATGGGGATCAGCTGGAAGTGCTGGGTTGGGAATTGGCGGCCGTCACGGTTCGAATTTGCGATGCCGTCGGAGCGTACCGATCGCCCCGTGGTGAAGGTGGCGCGCTTTATTATATCTTCAAGACCATTAATTGGGCCAGCTGATCACAGCCTGCCCGGGGACCGTCCTCGCACGACAGAAAGCCCGCGCCATTTCCGGCACGGGCTTTGACTTTCTATCCCTCTGACGAACACTGTCGCCCATCAGTAGGGTGAAATGCACTGCTGCCGCGGGCCGTTATACGGCTGGAACGTGTTGTCGGATGCGCGGTAGGAACGGTAACGGTCATAGCACCACTGCACATGCGAATTGCCTTCATAGACGCGGTTCCGGTTGTTGGCGATCGCGCCGGTTATCAGCGCGCCAGTGGCGAAAGCAGCAAGCGGGAACCAGAAATCGCCGTGACGGCGATAGCCCGGGCGATATTCACGGTAGCCGCGATGGCCGTTCCAGTAGGCTCCGCGGTTGTCGCGGTAGAAGTTGCGGTTGCCGCGAAACTCGCCGCGGAAGTTACGGCGCCGCTCCCAGGGCCTGTACTGCACGGTCTGGACATCGGACGAGACCGATGCAGGCTGCGGTACATAGGCCGGTGCGGCTTCGACCGGCATGGCAGCCGCCACTGCGAAGGAAGCTGACAGTGTGGTCGCCAGCAAACCCGACAGGACTTTGTTCATGATCTTCTCCTTGAGAGGTTGACGTCCCTTGTGGCGGAGGAAACGGACACGCTCGCGAATTGTTCCTGGAAAAAAAGGCAAGTTGCTGATTTGTAATGTTTCTCCGGTTTGGGATCGATGGAGGCCACAGGGTCTTCGCCTGGCTGGCAAAGGTTCGGCATGTCCTTGCCGAAACGGCCGGCCGGGAGAGCCGGCACGGCGGGAACGCATGGCTTGGTGGCCCCGTTTTTTCCGGTTGACCGGTCGAGGCACTCTCCCTATGTTCCGCGCAATTTCGAGGGCGCCGTTTCCAGCCCACGGGAGCGCGTAGCTCAGCCGGTAGAGCAACTGACTTTTAATCAGTAGGTCTCGGGTTCGAACCCCGACGCGCTCACCACTCAGTCCCGTGACAAATGCACGTTCAGGACAGCGGCTTTTTTGGCGATCAGTCCTTCCAGATCCGCGTCCGATCGGGTGGTGCCGGTGCGTTGGCGCAGCAGGGAGATCATCGCGCTCATCGAAAGCGGGGCGGTTTTTTGCTGAACCAGGATCGCGTCCACCGCGCCGGCAACGTCGGGGCCTTCCGCTGGTGCTCTCATGGTCGGATCCTTTCTGTCCAGCTCCGCCTCGGTGCCGCCGACCGATCCTCTGATGCCGCGGTCAAAGACGACGGCCAACCCGTTCTTGACGGCGAGGGCCGCGACCATGTCGTCGAGTTCGTGGTCCGAAAAGCTGGGGTCGGAAGGCGTGGGTTTCAGGATTCTGTGAATCACCCTGGCGGCCTGGTCCGTCGAAACATAGCCGAAGCGCTGTTTTCTAGCTTCGACATATTGTTCGATGATCATGTCAAGCCGGCGGGCTGCAATGTCCTTTGATTGCTGCATCGGAACCTCCTCGGGTCGTCATGGCGCGCAGGAGCAGCACCTAAAGAGATAGGGCCGCCCGGAAGAACATCAAACATGAGAAATGACGCATCTGCCGATAGCGGAGGAACGATCGCGCCGCTGATGCATTTTTGCCTTTGACCAGCCTATTGAGGGAACGCAGGCCAATGAAGATCGCCCATATCGCGCCGCTGTATGAATCCGTGCCGCCAAGGCTCTATGGAGGCACCGAACGCATCATCTCCTATCTCACCGAAGCTCTGGTCGGGCTCGGCCACGATGTAACGTTGTTTGCCAGCGGCGATACCAGGACCTCCGCCCGGCTGGTCGCGTGCCGGGAACGGGCGCTGCGCCTCGATCCCCGGCCGTTGAAGTCGGAGATCGCGGCGCATCTGTCGATGCTCGAGGAAGTCAGGAGACAGGCCGACGATTTCGACATTCTTCACTTCCATCTCAGCCACTTCCTGCATTTCCCGTTTTTCCGCCATATGCCGGAGCGCACGGTGACGACGCCGCATGGCAGGCTGGACTATGTGGATCTGGCACAGGCCTATGAGCGGTTCCAGCGTTTTCCGATGATTTCCATTTCACGCAGCCAGAGGACGAGGCTCGCGTCCGCCAACTGGTTGGCGACCATCCATCATGGGCTGCCGCTCGATCTCTATGGGCCGGATTTTGAAGCCGGCTCCGACGGCACATATCTGGCGTTCCTCGGCAGGATGTCGCGCGACAAGCGGCCGGACCGGGCGATCGAGATTGCCAGGCGCACGGGCCTGAGGCTCAAGCTCGCGGCCAAGGTGGGCGACGGCGACCGGGCCTATTTCGAGGAGGTCGTCCAGCCGCTGATCGATGGCGATCGCGTCGAATATGTCGGCGAGATCAGCGAGGACCAGAAGAGCAGGTTTCTCGGCAATGCCGCTGCCTTGCTGTTCCCCATCGACTGGCCCGAGCCTTTTGGTCTGGCGGTAATCGAGGCGATGGCCTGCGGAACCCCTGTCATGGCTTGGAGCTGCGGCGCCATGCCCGAGATCATCGATCACGGTGTGACCGGCTTCGTCGTCGAAACCCTCGAGGATGCCGTCGCCACCATGCCGGCCCTGCTTCAGCTCGACAGGCGCCGGATAAGGGCCGTTTTCGAAGGACGGTTCTCGGCCGACCGCATGGCGCGCGACTATGTCGCCACCTATTCACAGGCGATCGACACTCAACAAATCAGGGCTTCCTAGTACAGTGCCCCGTTCAGAAACAAGCACGGGACAGTCTTCTTGACCATCACCCAACTTGACGAGCGCAAGCTTGATCCCGCAATAGCCCTGGCCTCCCTGGACGAAACCGCGCCGAGGGAACCGCACCGGCTCTTCGCACTCAAGCATGGCGACTGCTTCGCCGTCGCCGATTCCTATGGCGACATACGCGGTGTGGGCGACGGCTTCTTCCGCGACGACACGCGCGTGCTTTCCGAATTCCGCCTCGCGGTGGGCGGTCGTTCGACGTCGTTGCTGGGCGCATCGCTGAGCCAGGACAATGTCCTGTTCACCTCCAACCTGACCAATCTGCCTATAGAGAGTGCCGGCGGCCGTCCCATCCCGCAAGGAGCGATCCACATCGAGCGTGTCAGGCTGCTGTGGGAGGACCGGCTGTATGAGCGCCTGACCCTTTCCAACTACAGCCAGGAACATTCGACCGTCCTGCTTTCGCTGCGCTTCGCCGCCGATTTCCGCGACATGTTCGAAGTTCGTGGCTCGACACGCGCCAAACGAGGCACCGCCCATACCGCCGAGATGGACCAGAACTCGGTTCTGCTTCGCTATGAAGGCCTGGACAAGGTGGTGCGTACGTCGACGATATCGTTTTCGCAGAAACCCGACGAATTGACCTCCGACCGGGCGGATTTCTTCATTGCAGTCACCAAACGCAGCCGCAAGACACTGTATGTCGAGGTCGGCAGCGAGATGGCCGATGTGCCCGACCGCGACCGGTTTCGCGCCGCAGCGGCGCGCGCGCGTTTCGGCATGCGCGCCAAGCGCCGCCATGGCGCGACGCTGCACAGTTCGGGCAGGGTGTTCAACGACTGGATGGAGCGCGCCCGTGCCGATGTGGCGCTGCTCACCACCGAACTTGCGACCGGCCCTTATCCCTATGCCGGCATTCCGTGGTTCTCGACGGCCTTCGGCAGAGACGGCGTGATCTCGGCGTTGCAGATGCTCTGGCTCAATCCCGGCCTGGCGCGCGGCGTGCTTGCCTTTCTCGCGCAACATCAGGCGACCGAAACCTCGCCCTTCAGCGACTCTCAGCCCGGCAAGATCATGCATGAAACGCGCAAAGGTGAAATGACGGCGCTGAGCGAGTTGCCGTTCGGCCGCTACTATGGCGGCGTCGACACCACCCCGCTCTACGTTCATCTCGCCTGCGCTTACGCGGACCGCACCGGCGACATGGTCTTTATCGACGGCCTGTGGCAGTCGCTATGTGCAGCCGCCGAATGGATCGAGGCGGCAAGCGCTTCGACCGGATTCGTCACCTACCGGCGTGCGGCGGAGTCAGGCCTCGCCAACCAGGGATGGAAGGACAGCTTTGATTCGGTCTTTCATGCAGACGGTCGTATCCCGAAGGGGCCGATCGCGCTGGTCGAGGTGCAGGGCTACGTCTTCGCGGCGTTCCAGGGGCTGGCGAGACTGGCTCGCCGGCGAGGCGAGACAGAAAAGGCGGAAGGCTGGGAAAGGCGGGCCGAAGAGATCCGCCGGCGGGTTGAAAGTCATTTCTGGATCGAAGAGCTGGGTTACTACGCGCTGGCGCTCGATGGCGACGGCCGACCATGCGAGGTGCGCACGTCCAATGCTGGACATCTGCTCTATGTGGGGCTTCCGGATCCGGATCGGGCGCGGATCGTCGCCGATCAGTTGCTGTCGGCTTCTTTTCACTCCGGCTGGGGATTGAGGACGCTCGCCGACGACGCAATATTCTTCAATCCCATGTCGTATCACAATGGCTCCATCTGGCCGCACGACACGGCGATATGCGCGGCAGGCCTTGCGCGGTACGGCATTCGCGACAATGTGGTGCGGCTGATGAGCGGGACGTTCGAATCCGCCGTCCATTTCAACATGCGCCTGCCCGAACTTTTCTGCGGCTTCACCCGCGCACCGGGCGAGGCGCCGATCGCGTATCCGGTCGCTTGCCTGCCGCAGGCCTGGTCGGCAGGTTCCGCCTTCATGCTGATGCAGGCCTGTCTGGGCCTCCATATCGACGGCTGGGCCGGCGAAATCCATGTCACAAGGCCGCGCCTGCCAATCGGCATCGACAGCCTGGTGATCCGCCATCTCGCGGTGGCGGGCACGGCAGTCGACCTGACGTTCCAGCGTGTAGGAGATCGTGTGGGCGCGTTCCTGGCCGACCGCCATGAAGGGTTGGCGCCTTTGATCGTGCGCAGCTAAAAACCGGAACCATCACCGGCGACGTGCGTTGCACCATCTCCCCCGCGGAGAGGCGCGACCTAGGCCGGAGCAATTCACATCGATGCCAGACAACAATTTTGACTTCCTCCACTCTGCCTCCGCTCTATGGTTCGTCATTCTTGCCAGCCTCTGCGTTTCCCTTGTTGCCTTGGTGATTTCCGCGCTGCGATCCCGCCGGACCCCGCCGGAACCGGCGAATGTCGAGCCTCCACCGGCTCGTGTCGTATTGCGGGAGTTCGAAAAGAATGGCCATTCCGCCGACGCGGCGCTCGTCAACTGGTCGCCCTCGACACTGCGCGAAATCCTGGCGAAGGAACTGCCGGATGCGCAAGTGATCGTCGTCTCCAACCGCGAGCCCTACATTCACAATCTCAGGGATGACAATGTCGACCTGGTTGTGCCGGCCAGTGGACTTGTCTCGGCGCTGGAGCCGATCACCCGTGCCTGCGCGGGAACCTGGATAGCCTATGGCGGCGGCTCGGCGGATCATCTCGTCGTCGACCAGAACGACCGCATCGAGGTCCCACCTGAGAACCCATCCTACACGTTGCGCCGTGTCTGGCTGACCGACGAGGAACAGCAAGGCTATTATCTGGGCTTTGCCAATGAGGGTCTCTGGCCCCTGTGCCACATAGCCTTTACGCGGCCCGTCTTCCGCACGTCCGACTGGGAAACGTACGAAGCCGTCAATCGCAAATTCGCCGATACCGTCGTTGCCGAAGCGCGGAACGAACGCCCGATCGTCCTCGTCCAGGACTATCATTTCGCGCTGCTGCCGCGAATGATCCGGGAACGCCTGCCCGATGCGATCATCATCACCTTCTGGCACATTCCGTGGCCAAATTCGGAAGTCTTCAGCATCTGCCCCTGGCGGGAAAAGATCCTGGACGGCCTGCTGGGGAGCTCTATCATCGGCTTTCATACGCAGTTCCACTGCAACAACTTCATCGAGAGCGTCGACCGCTTCCTGGAAAGCAGGATCGAGCGCGAGGATTCGGCGATCTCCTATGGCGGCCAGACCAGCCTGGTCCACGCCTATCCGATCTCGATAGAGTGGCCGCCGGCTCAACTCGGGAAATTGCCCGCCATCGCGCAGTGCCGCGCGCGAATTCGCGAAAAATTCGGGCTGGCGGACAATGTCAGCCTCTGTGTCGGCGTCGAGCGCCTCGATTATACGAAAGGCATTCTCGACCGGTTTCATGCATTGGACGAACTGTTCAAGCAACACCCGGAGTGGATCGGCCAGGTGGCCTTCCTGCAGATCGCGGCGCCAAGCCGTGGAACCTTGCCGGCCTACCAGCAACTGCACGAGGAATGCCTGCGTTGCGCGGCGGAGCTCAACGAGCGTTATGGCCGGGACGGCTACACGCCTGTCTTGATGGTGGCTGAACACCATTCCCAGGAGCAGGTCTACGAAATCTACCGAGCCGCCGATGTCTGCATGGTGACCAGCCTGCACGACGGAATGAACCTGGTCGCCAAGGAATTTGTCGCCGCACGCGACGACGAGCAGGGCGTGCTGATGCTCAGCATGTTTGCCGGCGCTTCCAAGGAGCTTCTCGAGGCACTGATCGTCAATCCTTACGACGCGACGATGATGGCCGAGGCGTTGCTGCAGGCATTGACCATGGTGCCCGCCGAGCAGCGCCAGCGCATGCAGCGCATGCGCGAGATCGTCCGCGACAACAATGTCTATCGCTGGGCGGGCAGCATGCTTCTCGACGCCGCCCGCTTGCGCAAGCGAATCGCGATCGACCCTGCCGGGCCGGGCTCCGTTGCCGCGGCCAATGTGATATCGCTGCTTGATCGCAAACGGGTCGCGGCGCTGTGATGTCGGGATCGGCAAATCTGTCCGTGCCGACCGTCCCGCAAGGCCGATGGGCACTCTTCCTGGACATTGACGGTACGCTTCTGGAACATGCCGCCCATCCCGACGCGGTGGTCGTCGGCGATGCGTTGCGAAGCATGCTAACAAGGCTGGACGGGCGTCTGGCTGGCGCTCTGGCTTTCATTACAGGAAGATCCGTTTCCGCCGTCGACCGGCTCTTCCAGCCGCTGCGCCTACCGGCTGCGGGTCTATACGGCCTGGAGCACCGGCTTGTCCGTGACGGGCCTGTCGAGGCGGCCGACGAGCCCGCCGACATTGCCGCGCTTGCCGAGGAAATCGAGGCGGAACTGGACAATGTGGACGTCTATATCGAGCGCAAGGGCCCGATCCTGGCCATTCATACGCGTGCGGCGCCGCAGTTGCTGCAACGGGCGACGCAACTGGTCGAACAGGCCCTGGAGCGGCTTCCGCGAGGATATCGGGTTCTTGCCGGCAATGCCGGGGTGGAACTGATGCCGCTCGAGGCGGCCAAGGGAGCGGCAATCAGGCGTTTCTGCGAGTTGCCGGCTTTCCGGGGGCGGATTCCCGTATTCCTCGGAGACGACACGTCGGATGAGAACGGCTTCGAAGCCGTCAATGAAATGGATGGCATTTCGGTCCGCATCAAACCGCAAGGGAAAACCGTGGCGCGCCACGCGCTGGCCGATGTCGGCGAGACCCTGGCCTGGCTTGAATCCCTATGTCACGACCAATCGGGCACTGGCCGGTTTGAGGAGGCGGTCCAGCCCACTGTCCGGCAGAGTTGAGGCCGCAAAACGCATTTTGCGCCTTTGAAGAACGGGTTTCAGGAGTTGATCAATGATCCAATTCACCAGCCTCATCCACGAGATCATGCCTGCGTGGCTCCGGCGGCGTTCGCGCCGGCGCATGCAGGACACCGAGACGACTTTCGATCCCTCGCGTCCTGAAGACGCCGATGCCGTCTGGCGAAAGGCTGTCGAGAGGGACCTGTTCGGCGCAAACACGCCCGACTATACCGAGACCGAACAGAAGAAACGCGATCACCACTGACGGAGGCTGTCAGCCTTCCGCGAAGACCAGCGAGACATTGCCGCCGGCATGCCGTTCGAGCCGGCCGGCGAGGTCGAGCTCCAGGAGCACCATGAACACCTGCGCCGGATGCAGGCCGGTGTGGCGGATGATCTCGTCGATCGCCACCGGCGTCGGGCCGAGCGCTTCGGTCACCCTGGCGCGGTCGTTTTCGCCGGGTGGCGGCGTGGCCGAGAAATCGGGGGGATCTTCAAAGGGCGGCAGTTCGGGGGCCCGCAAACCGGTCAGCGGCGCGATTGCCCTGTGAATGTCGGCGGCTTCGGTGACCAAGGTGGCACCGTCCTTGAGCAGGCCATTGGTGCCGGCGGCGCGTGGATCAAGCGGCGAGCCGGGTACGGCGAAGACCAGCCGGCCCATTTCGCCTGCGAGCCTGGCGCTGATCAGGGATCCGGAACGCTGCGCCGCCTCGACCACCACCAGACCGACTGCCGCGCCCGCGACGAGGCGGTTGCGGCGCGGAAAATCCTGCGCACGCGGCTGCCAGCCGAACGGCATCTCCGAAATGATGGCGCCGCCGCGCTCGACGATCTCGTCGCACAGGCCGGCATTCTCAGGCGGGTAGGGCAGATCGAGGCCTCCGGCCAGCACGCCGATCGTGCCGGTCGAGAGGCTGCCCTGATGTGCTGAAGTGTCGATGCCGCGCGCGAGGCCGGAGATGATGGCGTAACCGTCGCGGCCAAGGTCGGTCGCCAGCATGCGCGCCATCTTGATGCCGGCGAGCGAGGCGTTGCGGGCGCCGACGATAGCCACCGCGGGCAGCCGGAACACCGCGCCTTCGCCTTTCACCGCCAGCAGCGGCGGCGGATGGTCCATGTTTTTCAACAGGGCGGGATAGTCCGGCTCGCCGATACCGACAAAGCGGGCGCCTGCCCGCCTTGCGGCCTCCAGTTCCGCTTCGGCCTCGGCGATCGAGGGAATGCGGGCGACCCTGATGGCGCCGCCCGAAATCATCAGTTCCGGCAGCATTTCCAGCGCGACTTCGGCCGAACCGAAGCGGTTGATCAGGTCGCGAAAGGAGGCAGGACCTACATTCTGGGTGCGGATCAGCCGCAGCCAACTCAACCGCTGCCGGTCGCTGAGGCGCGGTCCGGCGAGCGGCTTGCTCACTCCTTCGCCCCGATTTTGCCCTCGGTGCCGGCAAGCAGGCGTGAAATGTTGGCCCGGTGCTTGATGAAGACGATCAGGCTCATCACGACGAACAATGCGGCAATCTGCGGTGTGCTCAGGAAATAGAGGGCGATCGGCACGGCGACCGCGGCCGTCAGCGCTGCAAGCGAGGAGTAGCGGAACAGGAATGCCATGGCCAGCCAGACGATGGCGAAGATCAGCGCCACCTGCCAGGCAAGGCCGATCAGCACGCCGAGATAGGTGGCCACGCCCTTGCCTCCCTTGAATCCGAGCCAGATCGGGAAGAGATGGCCGAGGAAGGCGCCAAGGCCGGCCCAAGCGCCGAGTTCGGGCGCGAAATGGCCCGCGATCAGCACCGCGGCCGTGCCCTTCAGCGCGTCGAGCAGCAGCGTGGCCGCGGCAAGGCCCTTGTTGCCGGTGCGTAGCACATTTGTCGCGCCGATGTTGCCGGAGCCGATCTGGCGCACGTCGCCAAGCCCTGCCGCACGGGTCAGCAGAAGCCCGAACGGAATCGAGCCCAAGAAATAGCCGAGCACCAGCGCCGGGATCAGGTTGTAAGTCATTGTTCCCCCCGCATTTCCCCCTGACGGGCTGAATTCGGCGCGATGCGCCGCCGCCAGCTCAGACCGAGAACACTGTGCGGCCCGCCACCAGCGTTTGCAAGACCTTGCCCTGCAGGCGCGCGCCTTCGAAACAGGTGTTCTTCGAGCGCGAGCGAATGCCGCTTTCGCTGACGATCCAGGGTTCATCCAGATCGACAAGCGCAAGGTCCGCGACAGCGCCGGGCTTGAGCGTGCCGCCAGGCAGGCCGAACAGCCTTGCCGGCGCCGTGGACAAGGTCTCGATCAGCCGCGGCAGCGGCACGTCGCCATTGTGGTAGAGCCGCAAGGCGGCGCCCAGCAACGTTTCGAGCCCAATGGCGCCGGCTGCGGCGTCGGCGAAGGGCAGGCGCTTGGTGTCGACGTCCTGCGGATCGTGCGAGGAGACGATGATGTCGACCGTGCCGTCCCTGATCGCTTCGATCATCGCCAGGCGGTCTTCCTCGGCGCGCAGCGGCGGGGTCAACCGGAAGAAGGTGCGATATTCGCCGACATCGTTTTCGTTGAGTGACAGATTGTGGATCGACACGCCCGATGTGACGGTCGCGCCGTCGGTCTTCGCGCGCGCCACCGATGCCGCCGCCATCGCCGTCGATATCTTTGCCGCGTGGTAGGAGCCGCGCGTCAGGCGCGCCAGGGCAAGGTCGCGCTCCAGCGGGATGGTTTCGGCTTCACGCGGAATGCCGGAAAGCCCCAGCCAGCTGGCGTAGAGTCCCTCGTTCATCACGCCCGACGACGCGAGGTCGGCATCCTGGGTTTCGTGCACGATGGTTGCGCCGAAATCGCGGGCATAAGTCAGCGCCCGGCGCATCACCAGCGCGCTTGATATGGTGTGGCGGCCGTCGGTGAAGGCGGCGGCGCCGGCCTCGCGCAGCAGCCCGAATTCGGTCATCTCGCGGCCGTCGAGGCCCTTGGTGATGGCTGCGGCCGGGAAAATATTCACGATTGCCGTGTCCTTGGCGGTGCGCAGCACGAATTCGACCAGGGCCACATTGTCGATGACCGGATCGGTATCGGGCATCATGACGATCGAGGTGACGCCGCCGGCAGCCGCGGCGACACTTGCCGACGCGATCGTTTCGCGATGTTCTCCGCCCGGTTCGCCGATGAAGACGCGGCCGTCGATCAGGCCTGGAATGACCGCCTTGCCGGCGCAGTCGATGATGGTGGCGCCCTCGGGCGCCCCCTGGTTCAGCGCAGCCTTGCCGGCGGCGGCTATCTTCTTCCCGTCGACGATGACCGTCCCGGTCTCGTCTACGCCGCGCGAGGGGTCGATGATGCGGGCGCGCTCGAACACCGTAATGGTCATGCGCCGCGGCCCTCATGGTTGCGGCGCGGATCGAGCAGCGCTTCCATCACCGCCATGCGCACGGCGACGCCCATCTCGACCTGTTCCTGGATGACGCTCTGCGGGCCGTCGGCGATTTCCGAAGCGATCTCGACGCCACGGTTCATCGGGCCCGGATGCATCACCAGCGCATCGTCTTTCGCGGCCTTCAGCTTCTCGGCGTCGAGGCCGAAATAGCGGAAATATTCGCGCACCGAAGGCACGAAGGCGCCTTCCATTCGCTCGCGCTGCAGGCGCAGCATCATCACCACGTCGGCATCTTTCAGGCCCTGGGCCATTGAGCCGGTGACGATCACACCCATCCTGTCGATGCCCGCAGGCAGCAGCGTCGAGGGTGCGACGACGCGCACCTGCGCGCCGAGCGCATTGAGCAGCATGATGTTGGAGCGGGCGACGCGCGAATGCAGGATGTCGCCGCAGATCGCCACGATCAGTTTCGACAGCGGACCCTTGGCGCGACGGATGGTCAGCGCGTCAAGCAGCGCCTGTGTGGGGTGCTCGTGCGCGCCGTCCCCCGCATTGACCACGGAGCAGCCGACCTTCTGCGCCAGGAGGGCGGCCGCACCGGCCGACTGGTGGCGGATGATCAATATGTCGGGCCGCATGGCGTTCAGCGTCATGGCCGTGTCGATGAGCGTCTCGCCCTTCTTCACCGAGGAACTCGCCACCGACATGTTCATGACGTCGGCGCCGAGACGCTTTCCGGCCAGTTCGAACGACGACTGCGTCCGCGTTGAGGCTTCGTAGAAAAGGTTGATCTGGGTGCGGCCGCGCAGTGTCGAGGTTTTCTTCTCGGATTGCCGCGAGATCGCGACAGCCCGGTCCGCCCTGTCGAGCAGAAGCTCGATGTCGGCGGGGGAAAGATCGCGGATCCCCAGAAGATGGCGGTGGGGATAGAGTGGCAGGGACGAAGCGTCGGTCATCTCAAGGGGCTGCTATAGGGTGGACGTTCCATGGCTGCAAGCGCCAGCTTTGGATTGCGGCTGTTCTCCCCGGTATTTTCGTCGCGCGCCTTGGGCTATATCTAGCCGATGGCTCCGGATTCGTAGCCGCCTGGCAGTAAGGATGAAGCGTGACCGACGACGTGACGAACCAGCCGCCGCCGCTGACAGGCGGCAACGCCTGGCGGGGCGATCCGTTGCTGATCCAGCTTGCCGAGCGCTTTTCCGATCCGGTGCGCAAGGATCTCGACGGGCTCGGCCGCTTCGTGTTGACGCAGGAGGCCCAGGAACTGGCCCGCCTCGCCAATGTCGAAACGCCGAGGCTCAGGACGCATGATCGCCAGGGCCGGCGCATTGATCTGGTCGAGTTTCACCCCGCCTATCACGCCTTGATGCGCCGTTCCGTCGCCAACGGGCTGCACTCCTCGGTCTGGGAGAACGGCGACGCCGAGATCGGCCGCCGCCATCAGGTGCGCGCGGCCCGGTTCTACCTGACGGCCGGACTCGAGACCGGACATCTGTGTCCCATCACCATGACCAGCGCTTCGCTGGCAGCGCTGATGGCAAGCCCGAAACTGTTCCGCGAGTGGGCGCCGCGCGTGACGACGCGCAAATACGATCAGAGCCAAAAGCCGCCGGTCGAGAAGACCGGGCTTACGCTTGGCATGGGCATGACCGAGAAACAGGGCGGCACGGATGTGCGCGCCAATGTGACGAAGGCCGAGCGCGTCGGCAGCGGCTTCTATCGCCTGACCGGCCATAAATGGTTCATGTCGGCGCCGATGTCGGATGCATTCCTGGTGCTGGCGCAGGCGCCGGAGGGATTGTCGTGCTTCCTCGTGCCGCGCGTCCTTGGCGACGGCTCGGGCAACGGCTTCCGTTTCCAGCGCCTGAAGGACAAGCTCGGCAACCGGTCGAATGCGTCTTCCGAGGTGGAGTTCGTCAGCGCGATCGGCGAGATGGTCGGCGAGCCGGGCGCCGGCGTGAAGACGATCATGGACATGGTGACCTTGACCCGGCTCGACTGCGCCGTGGCGTCTTCGGCGATCATGCGGGCGGGTCTGGCCGAAGCCGTTCATCACGCCCGCCATCGCCAGGTGTTCGGCACCAACCTGATCGAGCAGCCGCTGATGCAGCGCGTGCTGGCCGACATGGCGCTCGACGTCGCCGCTGCCACGGCGCTGTCGTTCCGTCTGGCGCGTTCCTTCGACGAGGCGGCGAGCGATCGCGGCGAGGCGGCCTTTGCCCGTGCCATGACGCCGGTCGTCAAATATTGGGTCTGCAAAATTGCGCCGCCGCTGCTCTACGAGGCGATGGAATGCCTCGGCGGCAACGGCTATGTCGAGGAGGCGCCGCTCGCTCGCTACTATCGCGAAGCTCCGGTCAACGCTATCTGGGAAGGATCGGGCAATGTCATGGCGCTGGATGTGCTGCGCGTGCTTGGCCGCGCGCCGGGCCTATTCGAGGAGGTGCTTGCCGGCATCGATCGCGACCTGGGCGCGGGCGGACGCGGCACCATCGGTGTGCTGAAGGCGGCGATGCAAGTCGCCGCGACCGACGAAGGCTCGGCCCGCCTGCTGACGGAGCAACTGGCGCTGTCGGCGGCGGCGGCGGAATTGCGCCGGTTGGGGGCAGGGCGGATCGCCGATGCCTTCGTCGAGACGCGGCTGGCGGGCCAGTGGCGCAACACCTACGGCATGCTCGATTCGCGCCATGATGCGCGCATGATCATCGACACGCTCTATCCGCCAACCACCTGAGCAGCAGCCATGGACCACGCCTTGGTCATTCCCCCGCGCCGTTAACCTTAACAAATGGTTTCCGTTGCGAGGGCTGGCGGCAAAGCCCACTGTCATTCCTGTCGAAGCAGGAATCACGATGCGACAGGTATTGACCTCTTTTCTCGCCTTGCACTGGACGATCGTTTTCGCCCTGCTGGCGATCATCTGCATCGATGGAAACCGCGGCGTGGCCGGGGCGCTTGGGGTGCTGGGCGTGACGATCGAGAGCGCCCGCTTCGTCGATCTCGAAAATGTCGTCGTGGTTGCGCCTCTGGCAACGGCCCTGCTTGTCGTGGCGGTGCTGTTCTTCTGGGCTTTTGTCGAGGCGCTGATCAACAATGCCAGCAATCCGGGCGCCGACAGCGTTGCCCGCATCGCCTTCATCAGCGCTTCCGGCGTGCTGTCGCTGATCTTGGTCGGAGGCGCGGCGCAAGGCATCAACGGGCTGTTCCTGGTCGTCGCCGTGCAATTGGCCGCACTTCTGGCCTCCTATGTCGCCATGCTTGCCGAGCGCCGCACCCTGGCCACATTGGATGAGGTCGAAATCCACGCCACGGCGCACAGCATGGCCAGGGCCGCAGCTCACAATTCGCTGCTTTCGCTGATATCGGGCCGACCCCAGCCGATCCGGAAGGGAGGCCGCTGATGCGTTACATCTTCGCATTGTGGGCGGCTCCGATGGCGCTTTTCTGGGGCTGGTTCTACCTGTCGCTCAACGACATGAATTTCGGCTACGTCATGCTGAGCCGGCAGTTGCATGATTTCGTCTTCCAACTCTACGGCCAGATGCTCGGCATCGACCCGGCAATCATTCCCGGCATGGTGGGAAGAGCCTGCATATTCGACGGCCTGCTGCTGCTGGCGATCTGGGCGTTTCGCCGCCGTCGTGAAATTATCGGCTGGATCAGGGGGCGGTCGGCGGTTCCGGTGCAGTTCGAGCGGCTGCACCGAGCGAGCGAAGCCGGTCCAAAACTCCCTGCAGAATAAAGGCGGCGGCGGCCGAATCGATCTTGCCGGCGCGCTTGGCGCGCGAAAAATCCATCTCGATCAGCGTCCGTTCGGCGGCTACCGTCGACAGCCTCTCGTCCCATAGCAGGAAGGGAAGGTCGCTCAAGGCGGCCATGTTGCGTACGAAGGCGCGCGATTTCTGCGCGCGCGGACCTTCCGAGCCGTCCATGTTGACCGGCAGTCCAATCACCACCGCGCCGGCATTCTCCTTTTGCAGCAGATCCAGCAGCACGGCCGCGTCGAGCGAGAATTTTCGTCGCATGATGACCGGGCGCGGATGCGCGAAGGAAAAGCCACGGTCCGAAACGGCGACGCCGATGGTCTTGTCGCCGAGATCGAGCCCGGCAAGCGTCCTGCCGCTGGCCAGCCGCGCCGGCAATTCCTCGATGGTAATGATAGCCAACGGTTTTCCTTTGACCCGACAGCGCCGTCGCGGCGTTTTGAACACGCGAGGACGCCGTAACACTTTGCTCTTGAGCTGACGCCGTTCTATCCTCCGACGGAGCAAAAATCGAGGAACTCGCTGATGAAACTCACTTGGTACGGACAATCCGCCTTCAAGATCGAGGTGGCGGGCGCAAGCATCCTGATGGACCCGTTCCTGAGCGGCAACCCGCTTTGGAGGAAAAGTTGGGAAGGCCCGGCCGAAGGTGTCACCCACGTGCTTTTGACGCATGGTCACGGAGACCATGTCGGCGATGCGCTCGAGATCCTCAAGAAGACCGGGGCGATGCTGGTCGCCAACCCCGAGGTCTGCGGCTATCTCGGCGGCCAGGGCGTCGACCAGAACAATATCAACCAGGGCAACACCGGTGGCACGGTGGACTGCGGCCCGTTCACGACGACTTTTGTCCAGGCATTGCATTCCTCGTCCTATGGGGACGGCATCTATATGGGCAATCCCTGCGGGCTGGTCCTGCATTTCCAGGCCGACAAGACGCTCTATCACATGGGCGATACCGACATCTTCTCGGATATGGCGCTGGTCAACGAGCTGCATGAGCCGAAGATCGGCCTGGTGCCGGTCGGCGACCGCTTTACCATGGGAGGCGCTGTCGCGGCTCTCGCCTGCCGCCGCTATTTCAAGTTCGATGTCGCCGTCCCATGCCACTATGCGACTTTCGGCCTGCTCGACCAGACCCCCGACAAATTCGTCGCCGGAATGGAGGGTTCGGGCGTGAATGTCGTCGTGCCTGGGATCGGCGAGGCGGTCACGCTATAAATTGAAAACGGAATTAGAACATGGGCTTGAGGAACTCTCTTTGCGTTTCGATTCTGTTTGCGGCGTCGCCGGCGTTTGCCGCGGACGATTTCATTGAAGGGGTCTACCTCAAGTCCGAGGAGCTCTGCGCACAGGCCGGGAAAGACACCCTGCAGACGCTGATCGATGCCGGCAACATCGTGCTGTCGGCCCATGGCCTGCAGGGGGTCGAATACAATTGCGAGTTCTTGCAGATCAGTAAGGCGACACGCTCGCCGAGCTGGGCGGTGACGGCCATTTGCCAGGAGCCGGGCTACGTCTTTCCCGACGTGCTCTCGGTGACGCAGATGAGCCCGACTGAGATCGATCTCGTCTCCGTCCGGCCCATCGAAGACGAGAGCGAGGCGAGCGGCAACAGCGGCAGCTACTATCTGTGCGAGGGCATGGCCCCGCCGTGAGGCCATTTGCCCGATTGTGGGCATGCACATGTTGCGCGCCGCGCGCGGCGCCGCTATAGGCCGGGGCTGGTTTTCCCGAGGCACAAACATGTCCGTTGACGTCAAGACAGTGAAGCGCGTCGCGCGTCTCGCCCGCATTGCGGTGAGCGAGGAAGATGCCGAACGCATGACCGGCGAGCTGAATGCCATACTGGGCTTCGTCGAACAGCTGAACGAGGTCGATGTTTCCGGGGTCGAGCCGATGACTTCGGTAACTCCGATGGGGATGAAGAAGCGCCAGGACGTCGTCACCGACGGCGACAAGGCTGCCGACATCGTCGCCAACGCGCCTGCCACGGAAGAGAACTTCTTCCTCGTGCCGAAGGTCGTGGAGTAACAGGCCGATGGCCATCGAAATCGCCATCGAGACGCCGCTGCAGGACGATGTGCGCGGCTTGGTCGCGGAGCTCAACGAGACGCTGCTCGAACTGACGCCGCCGGAACACTGCTATCACCTGACCGTCGAGCAGATGGCCGGCCCGGAGACCACGGTCTTCGTCGCCCGCGACGACGGTCTTGCAATCGGTTGCGGGGCGCTGAGGCGCCATGACGGTGCCATAGGCGAGGTCAAGCGCATGTACACGCGGCCCACGCATCGCGGCCAGAAAATCGGCGCCAGGATCGTGGAGCGTGTCGAAGCGCTGGCGCGCGAGGAAGGATTGAAGCGTCTGGTTCTGGAGACGGGCGATCGCCATCCTGCCGCCTGGGCTGTCTATGAACGTTCCGGCTTCTCGCGTTGCGGTCCGGTGCTGGATTATCCCGATTCCGAGTGGTCGGTGTTTTACGAAAAGAGCCTTGCCTGATGAGCGACCTGACCCGACTGACGATTTCGCAGGCCCGCGCCAAGCTGCGCGCCAAGGAAATCACCGCGACCGAGATCGCCGACGCCTATCTTGCTGCGATCGAGCGCGCCAATCCGGCGCTCAACGCCTACGTCGTGGTGACCGGCGACAAGGCGCGCGACATGGCCAAGGCCTCCGACGCCAGGCTGGTCAAAGGCGAGGGCGGTGCGCTGGAAGGCATTCCGCTCGGCATTAAGGACCTGTTCGGCACCGAGGGCGTGCACACCCAGGCCTGCAGCCATGTGCTCGACGGTTTCAAGCCGCATTACGAATCGACCGTCACCTCCAATCTGTGGGCTGACGGGGCGGTCATGCTGGGCAAGCTCAACATGGACGAGTTCGCCATGGGCTCGTCCAACGAGACGTCCTATTACGGGCCGGTGGTCAACCCGTGGCGGCGTTCGCGCGTCGATACGATGGTGATGCCGACCACGCATCAGGGCGATGGCGGCTTCGTTTCGGCCGGCGGCACCAGGACCGCGCGCACCCTGGACAATGCGCAGCTGGTGCCGGGTGGCTCGTCGGGCGGCTCGGCCTCCGCCGTCTCGGCTTTCCTGTGCGCGGGCGCCACGGCCACCGACACTGGCGGCTCGATCCGCCAGCCGGCCGCGTTCACCGGCACGGTCGGCATCAAGCCGACCTATGGCCGCTGCTCGCGCTGGGGTATCGTCGCCTTCGCCTCGTCGCTCGACCAGGCCGGGCCGATCGCCCGCGACGTGCGCGATGCCGCGATCCTGCTCAAATCGATGGCCTCCGTCGATCCGAAGGACACGACCTCGGTGGACCGGCCTGTGCCGGATTATGAGGCGGCGATCGGCAAGCCGATCAAGGGCATGAAGGTTGGGATTCCCCGGGAATACCGCGTCGACGGCATGCCGGAGGAGATCGAGGCCCTTTGGCAGAAGGGCATTGCCTGGCTCAGGGATGCCGGCGCCGAGATCGTCGACATCTCCTTGCCGCACACCAAATACGCGCTACCGGCCTATTACATCGTGGCGCCCGCCGAAGCCTCGTCCAACCTTGCGCGCTATGACGGCGTCCGCTACGGCCTTCGCGTGCCGGGCAAGGACATCGTCGAGATGTATGAGAAGACCCGCGCCGCCGGCTTTGGCCGCGAGGTCAAGCGCCGGATCATGATCGGCACCTATGTGCTGTCGGCGGGCTATTACGACGCCTACTATCTGCAGGCGCAGAAGGTGCGCAATCTGATCAAGCGGGACTTCGAGAACGTCTTTGCCGCCGGCGTTGATGTCATCCTGACACCGGCGACGCCATCTGCCGCCTTCGGCATTGCAGACGAGGACATGGCTTCCGATCCGGTGAAGATGTACCTGAACGACATCTTCACCGTCACCGTGAACATGGCGGGCCTGCCGGGCATTGCGGTGCCCGCCGGCCTAGACCCCAAGGGCTTGCCGCTCGGCCTGCAACTGATCGGCAGGCCGTTCGAGGAAGAGACGCTGTTCCAGACCGCTGCCGTCATCGAGCAGGCGGCCGGAACGTTCCAGCCGGAGAAGTGGTGGTAGGATCGTTTCTCATCTAAGGGGTGAGGGATGTTCTTTTACCTTTCGAAAATCTTCTGGTTCTTTATCCAGCCGCTCAACCTGACGATCTTCCTGCTGCTGGCGGGGCTGGTCTCGGCATTTTTCGGCCGCCCGCGGCTGGCAGCCACCGGCGGCGTGCTGGCGTTTTTGGTTCTGGCGCTTTCGGCCTGGACCTCGCTCGGCGCATTGCTGCTCAACCCGCTGGAGGAACGCTTTCCGCGCCCGCCGCTGCCGCAAAAAGTCGATGGCATCGTCGTGCTCGGCGGCGGCTTCGAGGGCGGCATCAATCTGGTGCGCGGCGGTTATGAGCTGAACAGCGGCGGCGACCGGATGGTCGAGACGGCCGTGCTGGCGCGGCGCTTCCCCAACGCCAAGGTGGTCGTCTCCGGCGGCAATGGCGAATTGTTCCTCGACGGCGAGGGCGATGCCGCCACCGCGCCGCGCCTGCTTGGCGCCCTCGGCGTGGCGCCGGAGCGCCTGATCCTCGAGGGCAAATCTCGCAACACCTATGAGAATGCCGTCTTCACGAACGCCTTGATAGCGCCGAAGCCGGGCGAAATCTGGCTGCTGGTCACCTCGGCCTACCATATGCCGCGCGCCAAGGCGCTGTTCGACAAGGTCGGCTTCGCGACCGTCCCGTGGCCGGTCGACTATCGAACGTCGGGAGACGAAGGCATCGGCCTGTTCCGCGACAATCCGGCCGATGCGCTGCAGGCGGCCACAATGGCGATCCGCGAATGGATAGGGCTGTTCGCCTATTGGCTGTCCGGCCGTATCGATCAGCCTTTTCCCGCACCTGGCGGCTGACCGATCACGGCGCGGCGCGCCGCCGAGAAGAACTGGCGCCGCACCAGAACGGCCAGGAGCAGAAGCGTCGACAGCACGAACACCAGCGGATCGACGAACCAGCCGAGATAGCCGATCGAAAAGAACACGCCGCGCAGGCCGGAGTTGAAATGCTTGCCTGCCAGCATGTTCATCTGCGCCGCCCTCCACACCGCCGTTTCGGTGACCGGGTTGCGCGAGGCTTCGCCATGTGGGATCGGCACAGCACCGATCAGGATCGAGCAATAGTTGAACAGACGGTAGGCCCAGCCGAACTTGAAGAACGAAAACGCCAGGATCAGCACCAGTCCCAGCACCTTGATCTGAAAAGCCGGGCGCGACGGGGCGCCGCCCAGAGGCAGGGTGCTCAACACCTCGAGCACGCGGTCGGAGGCACCGAGCAAGGCAAAGCAGCCGCCAAGCGCGATCAGGGAACTGGAGGCGAAGAAGGCGGTGCCTTGCTGCAGGCCACCCATGATGGCTGTGTCGACGATGCGGATCTCACGCTCGGCCATTGTGCGCATCCAGGCTTGACGCTGCGCATTCATCGCCGTTGTCAGCGACATGCGGCTGACCAGCACACCGTCCGAGGCGAGCGTATGCAAAACCCACGCAATGAGGAAGAACGCCAGCGCCGCGAGATCGGCTGTCGAAAGATCGAGGGAATCGCCCATTGGCGGAACCTATCACATCCAGTGCGATTGCTTCGATCGTCCGCCGGCAGCGACGGTCATGTCGCTGCCGGAGCAAACAAGGTCGGCGGGCGCTGCGCCGCGCCGTTCAAAACAGCGGAAACATCGCGGGAGTTCCTATATGTAGTCCCAGAGCGGCTTCGGGAGATTGTGGCCCGTGTTCCTTTCGGTTTTCGACCTGTTCAAGATCGGCATCGGACCATCGAGTTCGCACACGATGGGACCGATGACGGCCGCCCGCCGTTTCCTCGACGAGATCGCCGGAGACGACTGGCCGCGTCCGGCCGGCGCCAAGGTTGCTCGCATCGGCGCCAGCCTGCACGGCTCGCTCGCCTATACCGGCATCGGCCATGGCAGTGACCGTGCCGTCATTCTCGGCCTTGCCGGGCAGACGCCGCAGACGGTCGACCCTGACCAGGCGGACGGCATTGTCGCTCGCATCACCGCCGACAAGCTGATTTCACCGCCCGGCCACCCCTCCTACCGTTTCGATCCGGCCGGCGATCTGGTGCTCGACCGCAAGACGCCGCTCACCGGCCACGCCAACGGCATGGCGTTTTATGCCTATGATGCCGGCGACCGCCTGCTGCTCAAGCGCATCTATTATTCGATCGGCGGCGGCTTCGTGGTTTCGGAAGAAGAGCTGCAGCGCATGAAAGCCAAGGGTTCGGTGACGACCGAAGGCAAAAAAGTCCCTTATCCCTTCAAGAACGCCCTCGAGATGCTGAAGATGGCTGGCAAGAGCGGCCTTTCCATTGCCGAGATGAAGCGGGTCAACGAGGAAACACAAATGTCGCGCGATGAGCTCGACGACGGCCTCGACGCCATCTGGGGTGCCATGAAGAGTTGCATCGAGCGCGGCCTGTCGCAGGACGGCATCATGCCGGGCGGGCTGAAGGTGCGCCGCCGGGCCAGGCAATTGCACGACAAGCTGCAGGAGCAGTGGCAGCAGAACCGGCCCAATCCGCTGCTCGCCAATGACTGGCTGTCGATCTATGCCATGGCCGTCAACGAGGAGAATGCGGCCGGCGGGCGCGTCGTCACCGCGCCGACCAACGGCGCGGCCGGCACGCTGCCGGCAGTACTGCGCTACTGGCTGCATTTCCATCCCGAGGCCGACCAGCCCAGCATTCGCGATTTCCTGCTCACGGCAGCCGCCGTCGGCGGCATCATCAAGTCCAATGCGTCCATCTCCGGCGCCGAGGTCGGCTGCCAGGGCGAAGTCGGCTCGGCTTCGGCCATGGCGGCGGCCGGCCTGTGCGCCGTCATGGGCGGCACGCCCGAACAGGTCGAGAACGCCGCCGAGATCGCGCTGGAGCACCATCTGGGCATGACCTGCGATCCGGTCGGCGGGCTGGTGCAGGTGCCCTGCATCGAGCGCAATGCGCTGGGCGCGGTCAAGGCGGTGACGGCCGCCTCGCTTGCCATCAAGGGCGACGGCACCCATTTCGTGCCGCTGGACGCCGCGATCGAAACCATGCGCCAGACCGGCCTTGACATGAACGAGAAGTACAAGGAGACCAGCCTCGGCGGGCTGGCGGTCAATGTGGTGGAGTGTTGAGCCCGCTGGCACTGTGGAGAACTTGCTCAGGCCGTTGACGCATCCATGCGACGGATTAAATCTTGGGCAATGGCTCTCAACCTCCTAAAGCTCTGCGTCGGCTGCGACAGCGTCGAGGATCTCGAAGAATGGATCGCGTTCCGCCTCGACGAGCGGCGCCGTGCCGGCGAACCGGCCGAGCATTGGCACACCACCCGCATGGTGCCGACGCGCGCCGATGAGGTTACCGACGGTGGCTCGCTCTACTGGGTGATCAAGGGAAGTGTGCAATGCCGGCAGTTGATCACCGAGATCCGGCCATTCACCGATGACGAGGGCATCGGCCGCTGCCATCTGATGCTGGATCCGCAAGTGGTGCGCACCGACTGGCAGCCGCGCCGCGCCTTTCAGGGCTGGCGCTATCTAAAGCCATCGGATGCACCCGCCGATCTCGGCAAGGGCAAGCCGGGGCAGGTCGAAATGCCGCCGAAACTCCGGCGCGAGCTCGCCGATCTCGGCCTGCTCTAAATCACTATCGGCTTGCTCCGAGCAGCCCATTGGCTTGCTCCGAGCAGCCAGTTGGCTTGCTCCGGGGCAATCTGGCGGCATGGTCGGCCCGTATAGGCGGACTGCGGTTGCTGGCCCTCAATGTTGCTGTCCGTTGGACTTGCAAGCGTCGCGACAACGCCACATCTTGAAAATCATGAGCGATAGGAACCATCCGGTTTCGATATCTGACGCACTCGCGCCGACCACATCGCGCCGCGGCGTGGTGGGATGCGGACCATGTGTCGCGCAAGGTCATGATTGCGGCGCAGAAATAACACCCGGTGGCGGCATGCTCGTGTTCAGGAATAGTCTGGAAAACCGGCCGATCGCCAGGCATTCACGGGGCAGTGGAATATGGTAGGCGCGATCATCGCTGTCGTCGCATTGCTGCTGGTGCTGATGGGCCTGGCAACGGCTTTCGTGCGGGCCGACCCGAGCAGGCTTGCAGGCGACATGAGGAAGGTTGGGCCGGTTTTGCTGGCGTTGGTCGGGGGCGCCGTGCTGCTGGTCGGGCGCGGCGGTCTCGGCGGCATCATCCTGCTCGCAGCGATCGCCTGGTACGGCTCGATGCGGCTGAACCGGCGAGCCGTGATGCCGGCGCGGAGACGCTCGACCGTACGCACAGCGGCGCTGGAAATGGACCTCGATCACGATACAGGAGGCCTTGAAGGCCTTGTCCTGGCAGGCCGCCATGAAGGCATGATGCTTGGTGCGATGGGCAAAGCCGAATTGCTGCAGCTGTTTCGCGAACTCTCCGGTGACCCGGAGAGCCGGCAACTGCTAGAGACGTATCTTGACGGCAGATTTCCCGTCTGGCGCAAAAACGCTGAGGCGCACAGTGGCGAAGGGCTGGGTATTGCGCCAGGTCCGGGCGCCATGACTAAGGAGGAGGCCTACAAGGTCCTTGGTCTTGAAGCGGGGGCCGCCGCGGCGGATGTCCGCAAGGCGCACCGCCGCCTGATGCAACGCCTGCACCCCGATATCGGCGGCACGTCTTTCCTGGCGGCGCGGATCAACGAAGCCAAGGACGTCTTGCTCTCCAATCACAACTAGTCTCCTTCGACGCAGAAATTTTCCGGGAGATATCTTCTACGCCGTCCCTACTGCTGGACGGCGTAGCACTCGATTTTCTTCTTCTTGAGGGCGGTGCAGGCCTTCCAGGCCGCGGTCTTGGAACCGAAGCCGCCGAAGCGGGCGCGGTAGTACGTGACGCCGTCCTTGTCGAAGGCGACGGTGAAGCCGGAGGCATCTGCCAGCGCCTTGGGCGCCTGCTTGGTGGTCTTGTCGAGGAAGGCCTGGGCTTCGGACTGTTTCGGCGACGAGGCGACCTGAATGGCCCAACCCGACGGCACCGACGCGGTATTGACCGGGTCGACGGCCGGCGCGGGCTCGGCATAAGCGGACACCACCTGTGCCGTGGCGACCTTGGGGGCGGAGACGATAACCGTCTTCACCTTCTTTGCCGGAACAACCACTTTGGTTTCTTCGGCTGCGTTATCGTCGGCGTCCTCGCTGTCGCCCTGGGCTACCGTCGCGTCGTCGGCAACGGCCTCGTCCGCGTCATCGGCGCTGGCCACCGCCATCGGCTTCTCATCCGGAGTCGGTGCGTCGTGCTTGGGCAACAGCACCTTGGCCAATGCCGTCACCGGGTTGCCGCTATCGGCCTTGGCGACCAGATCGCCGCCGCCTCGGGTCGATGCCCGCGGCAGATAGGTGTTGATCAGGGCCGCCATCTGATTGTCGCGGCTGCTGCCCGAGGTGCCGCCCATGACCACGCCGACAATGCGACGGTTGCCGTCGGAAACCGACGAAACCAGGTTGAAGCCCGAAGCGCGGGTGTAGCCGGTCTTGATGCCGTCGACGCCCTTGATGCGTCCAAGCAGGCGGTTGTGGCCGTTGATGCGCTGGCGGCCATAGAGGAAGGAGCGCTGCGAGAAATAGCCGTAATATTGCGGGAAATGTTCGCGCAGCGCGATGCCGAGCGTTGCCATGTCGCGCGCAGTGGTGAACTGGCCGGGATCGGGCAAGCCGTTGGCGTTGCGGAACACGGTGCCGTTCATACCGAGCTGCCGCGCCTTGGCAGTCATCATGCGGGCGAAGTTGGTCTCGTTGCCGCCGAGCATTTCGCCGAGCGCGGTGGCCGAATCATTGGCCGATTTGGTCACCATCGACAGGATGGCGGTCTCGACCGCCACCGATCCGCCCGGCTTCACGCCGAGCTTCGTCGGCGGCTCTGCCGCGGCATGAGCCGAGAAGACGACCGGCGAGTTCCGGCTGATCTTGCCCTTGGCCAGAGCCTCGAAAGTCAAATAAAGCGTCATCATCTTGGTGAGCGAGGCGGGATAACGCCGGGCGTTGGCATCCGAGGAGTAGAGCACCTTGCCGGTCTTGGCGTCGACCACGATGGCCGCGGACTTCGCGGCGAGCGACGGGGCCGCACTTGCAACGACGATGGTCATCGCCACGGCGATGATCATGACCGTTTTGAAAGGGGACGCGGATTTGGAAACGATGCCCGACAACGCCTGACGCACTGATAGTTCCTTTGAATTTCTTGTTGCGCTGGAGGCGGCAAAGGGATCCTGCCTCACTTCCGGGCAAGCTATCGGGGCAGCGTTACCAATCCGTTTATGGTAACCGCCGCGTTCACCATTTTCTGGTGGTTTGAGCCTCTGTTTATTCGAATTTTAGCCATTGCCCACACCGGCTAGGACGGAAGCTGGCGATTTCTTGACTTTTGTGCGTCGCACAATATATTCGAGTGCATTGCACAAGGCGCTCGGGGCAGGGCGCATCAACCGTCCAGGGAGAATTGAAATGACGCAGACCTATGAGGACTTCAGCAAATACGGCAAAGAGTTCGCCGACACCGGCTTGAAGAGCTTCGCCTCTTTGTCCAAGGGCGCGCAGGCAATTGCGGCCGAGGCCGGCGAATACACCAAGAAGAGCTTCGAAGCCGGCAGCGCCGCTTTCGAGAAGATTGTTTCGGCCAAGTCGCTCGACAAGGCGATCGAGGTCCAGTCCGACTATGCCAAGCAGTCCTATGAGGCGTTCGTCGCCGAGGCCACCAAGATCGGCGACCTCTATGCCGAACTCGCCAAGGAAGCCTACAAGCCGTTCGAATCGATCGTTGCCAAGGCGAAGTAATTTCGTTCGGCAGTACGAGATCTGGGCCCATTGGGCCAAGACAGAGCCCGGCCGCGCCAGCGTGGCCGGGTTTTTTCATGTCAATTTCCGATCAGGGGCCTGGCTCGCCTTCACGATTGCGAAAATCCGCCAAGTTGGGCACCTAGCCATATTGTCAGCTAACCAGAAGGGCTTAAAATCGTCCATCGAACACCTACATGTCGAACTCGCATGAGGATTCGAAAGAGGCAGGATTACGTGACGATCGGTTTGACTGCCACCAGGGCACGGATGCAGAACGGCAGCGGCGACGGCAATGAGGCCGGCCGCGGCACGGCGGTCATCACGCGCACAAAGACCAAGACCAAGAAACCCAGCCTCTATCGGGTCCTCATCCTGAACGACGACTACACACCGATGGAGTTCGTGGTTCACGTGCTGGAACGTTTTTTCCAGAAGGACCGCGAAGCCGCCACACGCATCATGCTTCATGTTCACAATCATGGAGTGGGCGAGTGCGGGGTCTATACATTCGAGGTGGCCGAGACCAAAGTGTCCCAGGTCATGGATTTCGCCCGACAAAATCAGCATCCGCTGCAATGCGTGATGGAGAAGAAGTGAGGTAACATGCCGGCTTTCTCCCAAGGCCTGGAAAAGGCGCTTCACCAAGCGCTGACGCTCGCCAACGAGCGGCACCATGAATATGCAACCCTTGAACATCTGCTGCTCGCCCTGATCGACGACACCGAGGCGGCCGCCGTCATGCGCGCCTGCAATGTCGATCTCGACGAGTTGAAGCACACTGTTCTCACCTATATCGACACCGAGCTCGACAATCTGGTTACCGGCTATGACGAGGATTCCAAGCCGACCGCCGGCTTCCAGCGCGTCATTCAGCGTGCGGTGATCCATGTGCAGTCGTCCGGCCGCGAAGAGGTCTCCGGCGCCAACGTGCTCGTCGCCATCTTCGCCGAGCGCGAGAGCCATGCCGCCTATTTCCTGCAGGAACAGCAGATGACCCGTTACGACGCGGTCAACTACATCTCGCACGGCATCGCCAAACGTCCGGGCGCGTCGGAGACGCGTTCGCCGCGCGGCGCCGATGACGAGCAGGGTGGCGCGAACGGCGCCGAGCCGCAAGAGGAAGGCGGCAAGAAGAAGCAGCAGCAGGACGCGCTGACCGCTTATTGCGTCAATCTCAACAACAAGGCCAAGGCCGGCAAGATCGATCCGCTGATCGGGCGCGAGTCCGAGATCAACCGCACCATCCAGGTGCTGTGCCGCCGTTCCAAGAACAATCCGCTTTATGTCGGCGATCCCGGCGTCGGCAAGACGGCGATCGCCGAGGGCCTCGCCAAGCGCATCGTCGAGGGTGATGTTCCGGAGGTGTTGCACAACGCCACCATCTTCGCGCTCGACATGGGCACGCTTTTGGCCGGCACGCGCTATCGCGGCGATTTCGAGGAGCGACTGAAGCAGGTCGTCAAGGAGCTCGAGGATTATCCGGGCGCTGTGCTGTTCATCGACGAGATCCACACCGTCATTGGCGCCGGCGCGACGTCGGGCGGCGCCATGGATGCGTCGAACCTGTTGAAGCCGGCACTGTCTTCGGGTGCGATCCGCTGCATCGGTTCGACAACCTACAAGGAGTTCCGCCAGTTCTTTGAGAAGGACCGCGCGCTCGTACGTCGCTTCCAGAAGATCGACGTCAACGAGCCGACCATCGAGGACGCCATCGAGATCATGAAGGGCCTGAAGCCCTATTTCGAGGAGTTCCACAAGGTCCGCTACACGACGGAAGCCATCAAGGCTTCGGTTGAGCTGTCGGCGCGCTACATCAACGACCGCAAGCTGCCGGATAAGGCGATCGACGTGATCGACGAGACCGGCGCCTCGCAGATGCTGGTGCCGGAGGCCAAGCGCAAGAAGACCATCGGCATCAAGGAGATCGAAGCGACGATCGCCACCATGGCGCGCATCCCGCCGAAGACTGTTTCGGCCGATGACGAGAAGGTGCTGCAGGGTCTCGACATCGAGCTGAAGCGCGTCGTCTACGGCCAGGACACTGCGATCACCGCGCTGACCTCGGCGATCAAGCTGGCGCGTGCCGGCCTGCGCGAACCGGAGAAGCCGATCGGCTCCTATCTGTTCTCGGGTCCGACCGGCGTCGGCAAGACCGAAGTCGCCAAGCAATTGGCCGCTTCGCTCGGCGTCGAGCTGATCCGTTTCGACATGTCGGAATATATGGAACGCCACACGGTCTCTCGGTTGATCGGCGCGCCTCCCGGCTATGTCGGTTTCGATCAGGGCGGCCTTTTGACCGACGGCGTCGACCAGCATCCGCATTGCGTGCTGCTGCTGGACGAGGTCGAGAAGGCGCATCCGGACCTGTTCAACATCCTGTTGCAGGTGATGGACCATGGCAAGCTGACCGACCACAACGGCAAGCAGATCGACTTCCGCAATGTCATCCTGATCATGACCACCAATGCGGGCGCGTCGGATGCGCAGCGCGCGGCGATCGGTTTCGGTTCGACCAAGCGCGAAGGCGACGACGTCGAGGCGATCAACCGGCTGTTCACGCCGGAGTTCCGCAACCGTCTCGATGCGATCATCCCGTTCGGCTCGCTGCCGGTGCCGGTTATCCATCAGGTGGTGCAGAAGTTCGTCATGCAGCTGGAGGCCCAGCTCTCCGAGCGTGGCGTCACCTTCGACCTGTCGCCGGATGCGATCGCCTGGCTCGCCGACAAGGGCTATGACGAGCGCATGGGTGCGCGTCCGCTCGGCCGCGTCATCCAGGAGCACATCAAGAAGCCGCTGGCAGACGAAGTGCTGTTCGGCAAGCTCAAGAAGGGCGGCACGGTGCGCGTCAGCGTCGAGAAGAAGGAAACCGGCGAGACCGGCCTGAAGCTCGAATCGCTCGCCGACGAGGCACCGGTGAAGCCCAAGAAGGAAGAACCGGAAGACACCCCCAAGCAGCGCAAGGCAGTGGCCAAGAAGCCGGCGGTCAAGAAGGCCGTCGCGCAGAAGCCCGAGCCCAAGGGCAAGGACGGCGGCAAGCGCAGCCTGGTGCCGCAACTGCCGCGCAAGAGCTGATAGTCACTCCCTCGAAAAAGCCCCGGAAACGGGGCTTTTTTGTTGGCACAAAGGGACGATCACTGAAGCGTTGCCGGCGGCCCCTGGACAGCAAGCGGCGTCGGGCGGATTTTGGCTGATTTGTCCGTCCAGGACGGCGGTGCTCCCACCTTGGCGCCGACCATGCCGGACAGGCCGGGTGCCCGGCCGAAGGCCTCGCAGGCCGCGTATTTCGGCTTACCGCCGAGGAACGATTTTATATGTTGGCCCAACGGTATCGAGATATGCAATCCCGACGGCGCCTTGCCGGTAACGAGCATGCGCGAAAAGTCGTTTCCGAAAGTAGCGCCCAGACTGTACGCATCGCCGATCTCGGAGACCATGGCCTCGTTGGTGAAGGAGTTCGCTCCGCGGGACCAGACCATGGCGGCGCGTTGGATGCCGTTCCGGTCAAGTGCCTCCATGAGACGGGGAATTTTATGTCTGAACCAGGCCAGATCATCATCCTCAACGGCGCACCGCGATCGGGGAAATCGAGCATCGTCCAGGCAGTTCAGGAGAGCTTCGAGGGCCCATGGATGAACCTGGGGGTCGACACCTATGAGCAGGTCACGCCGCTGCGCTGTCGCCCGGGGATAGGTTTGCGGCCCGGCGGCGAGCGCCCGGATATCGAGGGTCTCGTGCCGAGGTTCTACGCCGCGCTCTACGAATCGATCGCCGCCCACAGCCGAGTGGGGTTGAATGTCGTGGCCGATCTCGGTCATCACGACAGCTATTCGCGACCCCTTGATTGCCTTGTCGATTGCGCCCGGCGCCTCGCAGGCCTGCCGGTTCTGTTTGTCGGTGTCCGCTGCCCGATCGAAATCATCATGCAGAGGCGCGCCGACAGTCCGGCGGGGAGGGGATATGTGACGGGATCGCCCGACGACTCCGTGCCGTTGGCGGTGCGCCTGTGGCAGGAGGAGGTACACCGGCCTGGCGTGTATGATCTGGAAGTCGACACATCGCTGCTGACGCCAGCACAATGTGCGGATGCGATCCGCGGGCGCCTCAGGCAAAATGTAGAGCCTCCGACGGCGTTTGAGAGGCTGTCGGCATTCTCCAGGGACAAGCTATCCTGATCGCGTGCTCTCAGCCGGCGATGGGGGAATCTCGGCCGCGCGGCGCGATCGTCGTCCACGGCGGGCACAATTTGGTAGATGTTCAGCGGAATGGCGATCACGCTGATATGCTGGCGGCTCGGGTTCATCGTTTTCGATGCGCAACTTCCCCAGACGGCCGCAATGGGGGCAGCTGAAAGCCAGGCGTCAGGATAGCGGCATGGCCGCCTTTATCCGGCCGGCATTCTCGGCCAGCACCTCGGGTTTCTCCATCTGGCCCGTATGCGGCTTCAGCGCGATGCCTTCGAAGCGCGGAATGACGTGGACGTGAAGGTGATAGACGGTCTGCCCGGAAGCCGGCTCGTTGAACTGCATCACGGTGACGCCATCGGCCTTGAATGCCTCGCGGACGGCGAGCGCCACCTTCTGCACGACTGTGAAAAGCGGGCCGAACGTTGCCGGATCGGCGTCGAGCAGATTGCGCGAAGGCGTCTTCGGCACCACCAGCGTATGGCCTGGCCCCTGTGGCATCACATCCATGAAGGCAACGACCGCTTCGTCCTCGTAGACGCGGTGCGAGGGAATTTCACCGCGCAGGATCTTGGCAAAGATGTTGTCGGTGTCATAGGCGGTTTCGGCCATGGCGAACGCTCCGGATTGTGCCTCGCTGATTGGTGTAGCGAAGCCTCTCGTGAGCGGCAAGACGATCAGGCGAGATCGATGAAGCCGATCTCGACAGGCGTGCACTGCCAACCCAAGGGATGCCGAACCTGACATATGCTCCTGCCCCGCGGGATGGCCTACTCCTCCAGATCCTTGCGGAATGGCGTGTGTTCTTCGAGATATTCGCTCATGCGTTCCACCTCGCGCCGTTCGCGCCTGAGATAGTCGGCGACGGCGTTGCGCAGGCCGGGATGGGCGATGTAATGCGCGGAATGCATGATCACCGGCCGGTAGCCTCGCGCCAGCTTATGTTCGCCCTGTGCGCCCGCCTCGACCACCTTCAGCTTGCGTTCGATGGCGAAGTCGATGGCCTGGTGATAGCAGACCTCGAAATGCAGGAACGGATGATCCTCGATGCAGCCCCAGTTGCGGCCGTAGAGCGCATCAGAGCCGATGAAGTTGATAGCGCCGGCAATGTAGCGGCCGTTGCGCCTGGCCATCACCAGCAGGATGTCATCGGGCATCCGCTCGCCGATCAGCGAGAAGAATTCGCGGTTCAGATAGGGCCGGCCCCATTTGCGGCTGCCGGTGTCCATGTAGAAGGCGAAGAAGTCGTCCCAGGCGCGTTCGGTAAGGTCCTTGCCGGTAAGCCAGTCGATGGAGATGCCGTCGGCAAGCGCCTCGCGGCGCTCCTTCTTCATCGCTTTGCGCTTGCGCGAGGCGAGCGTGGCGAGGAAATCGTCATAGGTCGAGAAGCCCTCGTTGACGAAGTGGAACTGCTGGTCGGTGCGATGCAGGAAGCCCGCCGCCTCCAGCACGTCCACGTCGCTCTCCTGCGCGAAGGTAACATGGGCGGAAGAGACGCCGAGCCTTTCCGTCACCGCCTTCAATCCCGCGGCGAGCCCGGCCTTGACGGTGCCGGAATGCTGGCCCCTGCTCACCAGTAGGCGAGGGCCGGTGACCGGCGTGAACGGTACCGAGCATTGCAGCTTGGGATAGTAACGGCCGCCGGCGCGCTCGAAGGCATCCGACCAGCCGTGATCGAACACATATTCGCCCTGGCTGTGTGATTTGAGATAGCAAGGGACCGCGCCGAGCAGCGTGCCTTGACCATTCTCCAGCCTGAGATGATGACCTTGCCAGCCAGTGCGCCGCACGGCGCAGCCGGAATCCTCGAGTGCGCTCAGGAAAGCATATGAAACGAGGGGGTTATAACCGTTTTCGGCATCACTGCGCGTGGTCCCGGCGAAACCGTCCCACTCTTCGCAGGTGAAGGCGCCGATGCCCGCCGCAATGCGGATCGCATACTCCGCATCAACCGTTTGCCCGTCGCCGTCGTCGCCCTGATCCATGAGGCTTATTTAAGCTCCATCCGGACCGCTACAAGTCACGTTCTAGGCACCCATATCAAGCGACCTTGACCAGATCGGGCTCGAACCCTTCGAACGTCATCTGGTCCGCATATTTGAATGTAAGATCGACCGCCGGCTGGTCATGCACCGTCCAGGTGATGACCGGCATTTTGAGCCGTTCACGGACAAAGCTGACGAATGGATTCGGCAGGTCGCCCGCTGCGTAGGAGGTGAAGGCGATCTGATGCGCCAGCATGGCGAAATGCGCTTCGATCAGCCTGTCGTCCTTGCCATAGGCGGTCAATCCAGCCGGGATGCCCGGCGCATCCCTGGCGAAATCGCGGATCAGCCAGTGGTCGAACGACATGATCGCCACCTTGCCCTTGTAGCGCTTGAGCAGCCTACCGACGCTCGCCACAAGGCCATTGTCGTATCCAGCCACGCCTTTTAGTTCGACCACCAGCGGCACCCGCCCGTCGATCAGATCGAGCGCCTCGCGCAGCGTCGGCACATGATCAGACGTGCCGCCGACCTTGAGCGCCGCCAGTTCGGCCGCCGTGCGCTGCCAGACGAAACCGTCGTGCCCAGTCAGCCGCTGCAAGTCGCCATCGTGGATAATGACGGGAACTCCGTCCGACGACAGGTGCACGTCGCACTCGATGGCATAGCCGCGTTCGGCCGCGGCGGCAAAGGCGGAGAGGGTGTTTTCCCAGCGCGTCTTGTTCATGTCGTGAAAGCCGCGATGGGCGACGGGCCGGGCAATCAGCCAGGAAAGGTCGGTCATGTCAGGCTCGCTCATTCGACTTCGAAGATCGCTTCGATTTCCACCGCGGCATTAAGCGGCAGCGAAGCCGTGCCGACAGCGGAACGGGCGTGCTTGCCGCGGTCGCCGAGCGCCGCCACCAGGAAATCGGAGGCGCCGTTGGCGACCAGATGCTGCTCGACGAAATCCGGCGCCGAGGCGACGAAGACGGTGATTTTGACGAGCCGGCGTATCTTCTCGAGATCGCCAAGTGCCGCCTTGGCTTGCGCCAGGATGTTGATCGCGCAGTATTTTGCCGCTTCCTTGCCGGTTGCTGTGTCGACGTCGCGGCCAAGCAGTCCGCTCGCCTGCAGCTTGCCGTCCTTGAGCGGCAATTGTCCGGCGGTGAAAAGCAGGTTTCCGGTCCTGCAATGCGGCACGTAGTTGGCGGCAGGCGCCGCGGCCGCGGGAATGGTGACCCCGAGGTCGTTTAGCCGCTTTTCGATTGTTTCACTCATTGCTTTTCCCTATTGCTGGAAGGCGCCGCGTCAGCCGGGCCGAAATTGCTATTTTTGCCTCGCTTCCGCCACGACTTTTTTTAAGCTGGACCATCTTTCCCTGCGGCCTGCCATCAGCCGCGACGATCGGAGCCTCTCATGCGCGCAACGCGCCTTGCATTCCATGCCGTCCTGTTGCCGGCGGTCTTTTCGATAGGTCCCGCTTTCGCCGTGCCGGCGCTGCAGGCGCATCGCGCCGTCTACGACCTTACCCTCAAGAAGGCGGACGACCGCTCCGGGATCACCGGCATTACCGGTCGCATGGTCTACGAATTCAACGGCTCGGCCTGCGAGGGGTATACGGTGAAATTTCGCTTCGTCACCCAGATCGCCACCAGCGACAATACCAAGCTGACCGACCAGCAAACGACGACGTTCGAGGATGCCGAAGGCAAGACCTTCTCGTTCGTGACCAAATCCTTCGTCGATCAGAACCTCGACAAGGAGGTCAAGGGCGTCGCCACGAAGGAAACGAAAGGGCTGAAGGTCGATATCGACAAGCCCGAGAAGAACAGCCTGGAACTTGCCGCCACCCAGTTTCCGACCCAGCACCTGGTCGAATTGATCGACAAGGCCGAGAAGGGTGAAAACTTCTATCAAACCAATCTGTTCGACGGTTCCGAGGACGCCAACAAGGTGATGTCCACCACCGTCGTCGTCGGCAAGAGGACCGATGCCGACAAGGCCGATCCGGAAGCGCCGGCGCTGGCCAAGCTTGCCACCGACAAATACTGGCCGGTCGACATCGCCTATTTCGACGACAGTGCCAAGAACGGAGAAGAGACGCCGGAATACCGGATCAGCTTCAAGCTGCACGAGAACGGCATCACCCGCGATCTAACCATGGACTATGGCGATTTCTCCATGACCGGCAAGCTGGTCAATCTGTCGCTTTTCGACCAGACGAAGGCCTGCCCGACGAAATAAACTTCGATTTGCCTCGACGCAGCGCCGTCGCGGTCCACGGCTTGAAAGCGTCGCGGCGGCTTCTCATCTTCTCGAGGCCGCCGGCCGCTTCATCTTCTGTGCGAATCCCTTCTATCATCGCTCGTCGCCGGTACCGGTCGGCGGAAGAAGGAATGCGGCGAGCCTCATGGCGGTCTATGTCGACGCGGCGATCTGGAAATGGGTTGGCCATCGCTGGTGCCATCTGATGGCCGACGACACCGATGAACTGCATCGTTTCGCCGCGCAACTCGGCATCAAGCGCTCATCCTACCAGGGGCCGCCGAAGACATCGGCGCCGCATTATGACATAACCGGTTTCGAGCGCGACCGCGCGGTGCGGCTCGGTGCCATCGAGTGCAATCGTGAAGAGATCGTCGCGATCTTCCGGCGGGTGAGGGTGCCAAAGGGTAAGATAAAGTGTTGAGGGCACGCGCGGATCGCCGCAGGCGCGCCGCAATGCGTCGTTGCGCTTGCGTTTGGAGCACTTCCCCTCTATATGCGCGCTCATTCCACACACGGACTTTGGTGTCTGCCCGGGAGAAATCCGGCTGAAACCTCCGGTGGCATCGAGGACTTCGTCCGAAAATGCCTGTGTCCGTGGAGGCTAACCGGAAAGGAAAATGAGAATGGCTCTGCCTGATTTCAGCATGCGCCAGCTTTTGGAAGCTGGCATTCACTTCGGCCACCAGACCCACCGCTGGAACCCGAAGATGGCGCCCTATATCTACGGCGCCCGCAACAACATCCACATCATCGACCTCAGCCAAACGGTGCCGTTGCTGCACCAGGCGCTGAAGCAGGTTTCCGACACCGTCGCCAAGGGCGGCCGCGTGCTGTTCGTCGGCACCAAGCGCCAGGCGTCCGACATCGTCGCCGATGCCGCGCAGCGTTCGGCCCAATACTATGTCAATTCGCGTTGGCTGGGCGGCATGCTGACCAACTGGAAGACGATCTCGAACTCGATCCAGCGCCTGCGCAAGCTCGACGAGATGCTGGCCGGCGAGGCGCAAGGGTTGACCAAGAAGGAGCGTCTCAACCTCGACCGCGAGCGCGAGAAGCTCGACAAGGCTCTCGGCGGCATCAAGGACATGGGCTCGACGCCCGACCTGATGTTCGTGATCGACACCAACAAGGAAGCGATCGCCATCCTCGAGGCCAAGCGCCTTGGCATTCCGGTCGTCGCCATCATCGATTCCAACTGCGATCCGGACAAGATCGATTTCCCGATCCCCGGCAATGACGACGCCGCGCGCGCCATCCAGCTCTATTGCGACCTCATCGCGAAGGCTGCCATCGACGGCATCGCCCGCCAGCAGGGCGCGCTGGGTGTCGACATCGGCGCTTCGGTGGAAGCTCCGGTCGAACCGGTGCTCGGCGAAACTCCGGCGGCGGAAACTCCGGAAGCGTGATAGCGAAGGCCGGTCACGGCCTTCATCTTTCTAATATTTTGACGCGTTAAACGGACGCACCGTCGAGATTCGATGGTGCGTCGGCGCATTTGAACAAAGAGGCGACAATGAGCATTTCGGCTGCACAGGTCAAAGAACTCCGCGACTTGACCGGCGCGGGCATGATGGACTGCAAGGCGGCGTTGAACGAGACCAACGGCAACATGGAAGAAGCCGTGGACTGGCTGCGCAAGAAGGGTATCTCCAAGGCCGACAAGAAGGCAGGCCGCACCGCGGCCGAGGGCCTGATCGGTGTCGATTCCGGCGTGCGTGAGGCCGCGGTCGTCGAGGTCAATTCCGAGACCGACTTCGTCGCCCGCAACGCCGCCTTCCAGGAGATCGTCGCCAACGTCGCCAAGGTGGCGCTGGCCTATGGCACGAGCGAGGCCGTGGCTGCCGCGAAGTACCCGGGTTCGGACAAGTCGGTCACCGACACCATCAAGGACGCCGTCGGTACCATCGGCGAGAACATGGGCTTCCGCCGTTCGGCCAAGCTCACCGTTCCGCACGGCGCCGTCGCGACCTATGTTCACAACGCGGTTGCCGACGGCCTTGGCAAGCTGGGCGTCCTGGTCGCTATCGAGACCACGGGCAACGAGCACGCGGCCAATGCATTCGCCCGCCAGGTCGCCATGCATGTCGCCGCCACCAACCCGATGGCGCTGACCACCGAGGAACTCGATCCCGCGGCAGTCGAGCGCGAGAAGGCGATCTTCGCCGACCAGGCGCGCCAGTCCGGCAAGCCGGAGGCGATCATCGAGAAGATGGTCGAGGGCCGCCTGCGCAAGTTCTACGAGGAAGTCGTGCTTCTGAAGCAGGCCTTCGTGCTCAATCCCGATATTACCGTCGAGAAGGCGCTGAAGGATGCCGAGAAGGAGATCGGCGCTCCGGCCAAGATCTCGGCCTATCTGCGTTTCGCGCTCGGCGAAGGCATCGAGAAGGAAGCGACCGATTTCGCGGCGGAAGTCGCGGCGGCGGTCAAGAAATAGCCCGGAGAACAAGTAAGGCTAAACGGCTCAGGCAACTCGGCCGGGTGTCCGCATGGATGCCCGGCCGATTTCTTGTGCGGTGTCGATGAAGGCCCTCAGCTTCGGCGCCATCGATGCCCGGCGCGGAAAATAAAGGAAAAGACCGGGTTCCTCGATTGCCGTCTTTGGCAAGACCTGGACGAGGCGTCCGGCGGCAAGATCGGCGCGCACCAGCGGCTCGAACACATAGGCGAGCCCGACCCCTGCAAGCGCAAGGTCGATCGCCGCCAGCGAATCGGTCACGACGGCCGTGCCACGCGTCTCGACCACGACCTCCTTGCCATTGTCGTTCAGATCCCAGCGATAGAACGCGCCGGAGCGGAGAAGCCTGTAGCCTATGCAATTATGGTTCGCGAGGTCGGCCACGTCGCAGGGACGGCCGTGCCTTCCGATATAGTCCGGCGAGGCGACGAGCACGGCCTTGAAGGGCTGCGTCAGCCGTATGGCGGTCATGTCCTGCGCGATCATCTCGCCCAGCCTAATGCCGGCGTCAAAACCTTCCCCGACGATATCGACCAGGGCTTGATCGGCGAAAACCTCGACCGTCACATCCGGATAGCGATCGGCCATGGCTGCGATCACAGGCGTCACCGCCAAAGGGATCGCGATGTTGGAGGCATTGATCCTGAGCAGGCCAGAGGGCCGCCCCTTGACGCCGCGGATGCGGTCCATCCGCTCCGCGATGTCCTGGAGGGCAGGGCCCGTTGTCTCCACCAGTGCCTTGCCGGCTTCGGTCAGCGAGACGCTGCGCGTCGTGCGCGCAAACAGCGGCTGGCCGATGCGCTCTTCCACCAGCCGCACAGCATGGCTGACCGCCGACGGGCTCATGCCGAGCTCGGCCGCGGCAAGCGCGAAGCCGCCCCGTCGCGCCACGGCAACGATGACGGGCAGGTGGGTAAGCAGGTCCCGGTCCATTCATGAATGATATCGCATAGTCTTTGCGAACAATGCAATCTTATCGATGGCGGCCCGTTGACCCACATTGTCCTCGACACAGCGGGCGGGCTGATTTCCTGGAGACGAGACATGAACGCTTTGAAACACGTGACCTTCGCCGCAGGATTGGCGCTGGCGCCGATCGATGCCGGTGGCGCCGAACCGGCCAGATGGCAGGTGCTTGCCGACGAGCGCGCGGTCATCCGCATCGCCGATGCCATCGACCGCGCCGTCGATGCACAGGACTGGAAACTTGCCCGCAGCTATTTCGCGGATCGGGTTACCGCAGATTTCAGCAGCCTGTCCGGACAGCCGGCGGCCAACATTGCCTCCGACGACCTGATCGGCGCCTGGGCCGGCAACCTCAAGGGCAGCAAGACCAGCCTGCATCTGCGCACCAATCACCAGGTCGTTCTCGAAGCGGACACGGCGACCGTCCTGTCGAACGGCTATGCCTGGAACCGGATGGAAGGCAATGGCGACCCGCTTTGGGAAGTCTGGGGCACATATGAGCACCACCTGACCCGCTCCGGCGCGGGTTGGAAGGTCGACGGCTTCACCTTCCGCGTGACCCATGAGCGCGGCAATCCCTGGGTCAAGACGACACCCGGCCAATAACCCAACATCAAACTCGATCGGAGAATATCATGACCATGAACTACTACACGCTTGGCAACAGCGGCTTGCGCGTCAGCCGGTTGGCGCTGGGCACCATGACCTTCGGCACCGAATTAGGCTGGGGCACTGATAGGGATACAGCCCGCGCAATCTTCGACGAATATGTCGAGGCGGGCGGCAATTTCTTCGACACGGCCGATCTCTATACCGGCGGCACCGCCGAGACCTGGCTCGGCGAATTCGTCGCCGAGCGCGGATTGCGCGACAAGGCGGTGATCGCCACTAAATTCACCTTCAATTCAGAACCGGGCAATCCGAACGCCGGCGGCAATGGCCGCAAGAACATAATGCGCGCCGTGGACGCCTCTCTGAAGCGGCTCGGAACCGACTATATCGACCTCTATCTCATGCATGTGTGGGACAGGCTGACGCCGGCCGAGGAGGTGCTGCGCACGCTGGACGACCTGGTGCGCGCGGGCAAGGTGCGCCACGTCGGCCTTTCCGATGTGCCGGCCTGGTATGCGGGGCGGGCGCAGGCGATCGCAGAATTGCGCTGCTATGAGCCGATCTCGGCCCTGCAGCTCGAATATTCGCTGGCCGAACGCTCGATCGAGCATGAGTTCGTGCCTTTCGCCACGCATCATGGCGCCGGCGTCATGGTTTGGAGCCCGCTGGCCAGCGGCTTGCTCAGCGGCAAATATCGCCCGACGCAAGCCGGCAATGCCGGCCGGCTCGACGGTTTCCGCAACACCACGCATCCGAGCTTCCGGAAATTCAGCGACCGCAATTGGGCGATCGTGGCCGAGCTCGAAAAGGTGGCCGCCGAACTCGGCCGCAGCATGGCCCAGGTGGCACTCAACTGGGTGGCGACGCAGCCCGGCGTCGCAACCGTCATCCTGGGCGCGACCAAGCTCGCACAACTGCAGGACAACCTCGCGGCGCTGGATTTTTCGATTGCCCCCGAACTCCGCAAGCGGCTGGATTCGGTGAGCAGCATGCCGGCGCCGTTCCCGCATTCCTATTTCGGGCCCGAGATCCAGGTCAGGGTGGCCGGCGGTGTCGTGACCGGCGACAAGCCCTCCGGCTATTCGCCGCAGGTTCTGGTGGAAGGCGAGGCGGTCAGCATCAGCAGCAACTGATCGAAAAAGCCTGGGATTTTGCGCAAGGGCGCGGCGTGACATCGCCGCGCCCTTCGTGTATCGGGTCGAACCATCATGCCAGCGCCGCCAGGCGAAGCGGGGCAGTTTCGCCTCCTGATTTGCCGCGCCGAGATTTTCGAGGACCAGATGACGGTGAAGCCCCTCTACCGACGTGTCTTGCTGAAAGCGTCTGGTGAAGCGTTGATGGGCGAACAGCATTTCGGCATCGACGTCTCGGTCGTCGACCGCATCGCCGGCGACATCGCCGAAGCCCGCGCGCTCGGCATCGAGGTTGGCGTCGTCATCGGCGGCGGCAATATCTTTCGCGGTGTGGCGGTTGCCTCCAAGGGTGGCGACCGCGTCACCGGCGACCATATGGGTATGCTCGCCACCGTCATCAATTCGCTGGCGCTGCGCACCTCGCTGAACAAGATCGGCGTCGATGCGGTGGTTCTTTCCGCGATCGCCATGCCTGAGCTTTGCGAGAGCTTTTCGCAGCGCCAGGCAACCGCCTACATGAACCAGGGCAAGGTGGTGATCTTTGCCGGCGGCACCGGCAATCCGTTCTTCACCACTGATTCGGCCGCGGCACTTCGCGCCGCTGAAATCGGCGCCGACGCGCTGTTCAAGGGCACACAGGTCGACGGCGTCTATTCTGCCGACCCGAAGAAGGACCCGAACGCGACGCGTTTCGAGCGCATCAGCCATGCCGAAGTGATAAATCGCGGCCTTTCCATCATGGATACGGCAGCGATTGCACTTGCGCGCGAAAACAACATTCCGATAATCGTCTATTCGATCCACGAAAAAGGTGGTTTCGGCGATATTCTAAGGGGCGGCGGCCGCTGCACGGTCGTCGCGGACGATTGATCCGGGGCCTGATCGCGGAAAAAGGCGAAAACCGGTTTCGAAATCAGGCTCGAACACGGGGCCTTGCCCCGAAAGCAGTGAACCCGCGTCAGACGGGTCGAGGAGACTAAGATGAGTGGTGAGTACGACGATCTCAAGCGGCGCATGGATGGGGCAATCGCCGCGTTCAAGCATGACCTGGCTTCGCTGCGGACCGGTCGCGCTTCCAGCAACCTGCTCGACGCTATCCAGGTGCAGGCCTATGGCACCAGCATGCCGATCAACCAAGTGGCCAATGTCACGGTGCCTGAGCCGCGCATGATTTCGGTGTCGGTCTGGGACAAGTCGATGGTGGGCGCGGTCGATCGCGCCATCCGCGAATCCAATCTGGGCTTCAATCCTATCGTGGACGGCACCAATCTCAGGATTCCGCTTCCGGAACTCAATGAGCAGCGCCGTAAGGAACTCGTCAAGATCTCGCATGGCTACGCCGAGAACGCCCGTGTCGCAGCGCGCCATGTGCGCCGCGACGGCATGGACTTCCTGAAGAAGGCGGAGAAGGACGGCGTTATCAGCGAGGACGATCAGCGCAAGCGCTCCGACCAGGTCCAGAAGCTTACCGACGAAACGATCAGCACCATCGACCACCTGCTTTCCGACAAGGAAGCTGAAATCATGCAGGTTTAGGGTCTGGCCGGCGGCTGGCCCGAAAGCGAGATCATGGCAACGCCCGCGCATGTCGCGATCATCATGGATGGAAACGGACGCTGGGCCAAGGCGCGCGGCATGCCGCGGCTCGCCGGCCATCGCGCGGGCGTAGAAGCACTGCGCAAGACGGTGCGCGCCGCGCCCGATCTCGGCATTTCCTACCTGACTGTCTATGCCTTCTCTTCGGAAAACTGGTCGCGGCCGAAATCCGAAGTCAGCGACCTGATGGGTCTGTTGAAGCTGTTCATCCGCCGCGATCTCGCCGAACTGCACCGCAGCGGCGTGCGCGTGAGGATCATCGGTGACAGGGCTGGGCTGCAGCCCGATATCAGGCTCCTGCTGGAAGAAGCCGAAGCGCTGACCTCGGCCAACGAGGCGCTGACGCTGATCATCGCCTTCAATTACGGCGGACGCGACGAGATCGTGCGCACGGCGCGCAAGCTTGCCTCGGCCGTCGCGCGCGGCGAGCTCGACAGCGAGGCGATCACCGCCGAATCCTTTGCCGGCTGCCTTGACACGCAAGGCATTCCCGATCCCGAACTGGTCATACGCACCAGCGGTGAGCTTCGCCTTTCCAATTTTCTTCTGTGGCAGGCTGCCTATAGCGAGCTTGTGTTCCTGCCCTGCTATTGGCCCGATTTCAGCCGAGAGCATCTCGCCGAGGCTTTGCGCGAGTTCGCCGGGCGCGAACGCCGTTTTGGCGGGCTGGATCCGCAAGATGTCGCTTCGCGGCCGGCCGCGGGATGAGCAATCTCCAGCTTCGCGTTCTTTCGGCGGTCGTGCTTGCCATCGCGACGCTTGGCCTGACCTGGTTCGGCGGCCTGCCGTTCCGGCTGCTTTCAGCCGCGATTTCGGCGGTCATCTTCTACGAATGGACGCGCATGTCTCGCCCTTCCGGGACGACCGGGCTGGGTTTTTTGCCGGAAGCGCTGCTGCTGGTGTTTCTCGGCGCCCTGATCACCGGCCTGCCTGCCTTGTGGCTGCTGCTTCTGGTGGCTGCACTGGTCGCCGTCACGGCCATCGCCGCCCAACTGCGCGGGGCCGGGCAGTGGGATGCCTCCGGCCTTGCCTATGCAGCCGTCTCGGGTCTTTCCCTTGCGCTTCTGCGTGACGGCGACCATTCCGGCCTCGTCGCCATCCTGTTCCTGTTCGCGGTGGTCTGGGCGACCGACATCTTTGCCTATTTCGTCGGCCGGGCCGTCGGTGGCCCGAGGCTGGCGCCGTCCATCTCTCCCGGCAAGACGCGAAGTGGCGCGCTCGGCGGCGCCGTGGGCGGGGTCGTTGCGGGGCTCATCCTGGCCGTCGCCGCCGGTGCGGGCAACCTGCCAATGCTCGGTCTCGTCGCGCTCGCGCTTTCAATCGTCTCCCAGGCTGGCGACCTCCTGGAATCCTGGGTCAAGCGCCGCCACGGCCGCAAGGATTCGGGCGCGCTCATTCCGGGCCATGGCGGCGTCATGGACCGTGTCGACGGGCTTGTCGCGGCGGCTTTCGCCCTATACGTCATCGGCTGGATTTCGGCGGGCGCCGATCAGCCGGCACAGGGGCTGTTTCCCATTTGAACGGCATCGTTCCACGATCGATGCGGGCGCGCCTTGGATTCGCCTGGATTGATGTCACAGTCGCGGCGCAACGGTGTCGCGGAAGAACTGAGGATTTGAGTTGAACGAGATTCTTCACGCGATCTTCGGCATGGAAGGCTTCCTTCTCGGCACGCTCGTGCCCTTCCTGTTCGTGCTGACCGTGGTCGTGTTCGTCCACGAGATGGGCCACTATCTCGTTGGCCGCTGGTGCGGCATCGGCGTCAGGGCCTTTTCGATCGGTTTCGGCCCGGAACTCTTCGGCTTCAACGACAGGCACGGCACGCGCTGGAAGCTCTGCGCCATACCGCTTGGCGGCTATGTCAAATTCGTCGGCGACATGAACGCCACCTCCAGCCAGCCGTCGACGGAAGAGATCGAAACGCTGACCGACGAGGAACGCAAGGTCGCCTTCCACACCCAGCCGATCTGGAAGCGGGCGGCGACGGTGGTAGCCGGGCCGCTGTTCAATTTCCTGCTGACGATCGTCGTCTTTTCGGTGCTGTTTTCAGCCTATGGCCGCTATGTCGCGGAACCCATGGTGGCCGAGGTGACCGCCGGCAGTCCGGCGGCGAAAGCCGGCATCCTGCCCGGCGACCGATTCGTCAGCGTCGACGGCAGCAAGATCGAAACCTTCGGTGACGTCCAACGCCTGGTTTCGGGCCGGGCCGGCGACAGCATCACCTTCGTCATGCTGCGCGGCGGCAAGGAAGTGACCGTGACCGCCACGCCGCAGCTGATGGAGCAGCAGGACGCGCTTGGCAACAAGGTCAAGGTGGCCGTGATCGGCGTCGTCAACAACCAGGAACTCGGCCAGCCCAGGCTGATCACCTACAGCCCCGCCGGCGCGTTGACCGCGGCGGTGGAGGAAACCGGGCACGTCATCCAGCGCACCGGCCAGTTCCTGCAGCGCTTCGTCGTCGGGCGCGAGGACAAGTGCCAGCTCGGCGGCCCTGTGAAGATCGCGGACATGGCCGGCAAGGCGGCGAAGCTCGGCTTCGAATGGCTCGTGCAGCTCGTTGCGCTTCTGTCCGTGGGCATCGGCATCCTCAATCTTTTGCCGATTCCCCCCCTCGACGGCGGCCATCTCCTGTTCTACGGCGTGGAGGCCGTCATCCGCCGGCCGGTGTCGGAACGGATGATGGAAATGGCCTATCGGGCCGGTCTGCTTCTGGTTTTGGGCTTCATGGGTTTCGTATTCTGGAACGATCTGTTTGGATGCTGAAATCATGAAGAAATTTGGCTTCGGCATGGTCGATGTTGAGACGCCGTTTACCATGCACGGGGATATGAGTGACGCGAAAGCCACGCACCAGGGTTAAGTAAATACAAATTAACCAGAAGCCTTGCGTGTAGGGAAAATCCGGTTAATACGGTACGAGAAATTACCGCACGTCCGGTTTTCTCGCCGTGGGGACTACGAGAAAAGGTTATTAAGCCCGATGAAGGCAGCATCCAAGTTTTTGAGCGCCGCTTCCGCGGCAGCCCTGTCCGCGGCTTTGGTCGTGCCAGGTGCGCTCGCAGTGCAGTTCGTTGCCACATCGGCGGCCGAAGCCGCTGTCGTCAGCAGGGTGGAGGTGAGCGGCAACCAACGTGTCGACGCCGATACCATCCGCAATTACATCACCATCAAGCCGGGCAAATCCTTCTCCAGCTCCGACATCGACAGCGCGGTCAAGGCGCTGTTCGGAACCGGGTTGTTCTCGGATGTGCAGATCAATCAGGTCGGTTCGACGTTGGTGGTCAAGGTTTCCGAGTACCAGGTCGTCAACCAGGTGCTGTTCCAGGGCAACAAGAAGCTCAAGGACAACGCGCTTGCGGCTGCCGTGCAGTTGAAGCCGCGCGGCACGTTCTCGCAGGCGGCGCTCGACGCCGATGTAGAGTCGGTCAAGGCCGCCTACAGACGTATCGGCCGTGACGATGCCGCCGTGACCACCGAGGTCATGCAGCTCGGCGACAACCGCGTGAACGTGGTCTTCCATGTCAATGAAGGTGATCGCACGCAGATCGCGGCGATCAATTTCGTCGGCAACAGCGCTTATTCGAGCCGCCGCCTGTCAGATGTGATCACGACCAAGCGCTCGTCCTGGGTTTCGTTCATCCTGCGCGACGACGTCTATGACGACGACAAGCTGCGCGCCGACCAGGAGCTGCTGCGGCGCTTCTACTACAATCACGGCTATGCCGACTTCCAGGTCGTGTCCGCCGTCGGTGAGCTCGACAACGCGACCAACAAGTACACGGTCACCATAACCGTCCAGGAAGGCGAGCGTTATACGTTCGGCGACATCAGCGTCGAAAGCACGATTCCGGAAGTCGACTCGAAGGCGCTGGAATCGGTGGTCGAGACCCACAAGGGCGACGTCTACAACGCCAAGAACGTCGAGGACACCATCATTGCCCTGACCGAGAAGGTGGCCGGCTCCGGCTACGCCTTCGCGCAGGTCACGCCGCGTGGCGACCGCAATTTCGAGAATCATACGATTTCGGTGGTCTACACCATCGACCAGGGCACCAAGGCCTATGTCGAGCGCATCGAGATCCGCGGCAATGACCGCACGCGCGACTATGTCATCCGCCGCGAGTTCGACGTCAGCGAAGGCGATGCGTTCAACCAAGTGCTGATCCAGCGCGCGAAGAAGCGGCTGGAAGATCTCAATTACTTTGACAAAGTCGAGGTTTCGACGGTCCCCGGGTCGGCGCCGGACCAGGTCGTGCTGGTGGTCGACGTGGTCGAAAAGTCGACCGGTGAGTTCTCGGTCGGCGCCGGCTATTCGACCGGTGGCGATACCGCCGGTCCGTCCGTCGAAGGATCGATCACCGAGCGCAACTTCCTCGGCCGCGGCCAGTTCATCAAGGTGTCGGCGGGTGGCGGCAAGAACTCGCGCGATTACAGCCTTTCGTTCACCGAGCCCTATTTCCTCGGGCGCCGTATCGCCGCCGGCTTCGATATCTACAAGCGGACCAGGGAATACGACGACTACGACAGCGACACGTTGGGCGCGACGGTGCGCTTCGGCCTGCCGATCACCGACAGCATCTCGACCCAGCTGGCGTATAATATTTCCCGGGAGAAGTATGAGCTGGATGACAGTTGCGACGACAACGGGGACGGTGTTCCCGACTCAGGCTGTGATGTTTCCGAGGCTATCTTGGATGGCATCGATCAAAGCCCGTGGATCAAGTCGTCGGTCAGCCTGGGACTGGTCTACAACACCATCGACGACATGAAGAACCCGCATGAGGGTATCTATGCCACCACAACCGTGGAAGTGGCAGGTCTCGGTGGCGATGCAAAGTTCGTAAAGGTGACGGGACGCGGCAGCGTCTATCAGACGCTGTCCGAGCAGTTCGATCTTGTCGGCCTCCTTTCGGGCGGTGCCGGCCATGTCGAAGGCTACGGAAACGACGGCGATCTGCGCATTTTCGATCATTTCCAGAGCACCGACCGAATGATCCGCGGTTTCGCCTATGGCGGCATCGGCCCGATTGCTTCCGGCACCAGCGGCGATCATCTCGGCGGCACCACCTATTTCAACGCCTCGGCGGAAGCGCAGTTTCCGCTGCCGGTCGTTCCGGAGAGCTTCGGCTTGCGCGGCGCGGTCTTTGCGGATGCCGCCACGCTCTACGGCAGCAAGATCGACGACCAGAGCTTGGTCGATCAATCGTCCACTGGCATGCAATGGCGCGCCTCGGTCGGTGTCGGCCTGATGTGGGCTTCGCCGTTCGGCCCGATCCGTATCGACTATGCGATCCCGGTCAAGAAAGAAGCAAGGGACGACGTGCAGGAATTCAACTTCGGCATATCGACCCGCTTCTGACCGGCGGATGACGATGCTCCCGGCTCGTTGAGATCCGGGAGAAAATGTTCCGATCTAGCTGGATATAGCTTCTGGAATGACCGATCCGGTGTTCTTCGCGCCATCACGCCGGTATACGGCGGGCGAAGTCGCGAATCTGACCGGCTCGGTGCTTGTCGATTCCGGCCAGTCCGGCGTTTTCATCGACGCGCTGGCGCCTGCCAACGAAGGCGGCGAGAATGCGCTCGTTTTCGTCGATGGCAAACGCAATTCCGTGCTGATGCCGTCGCTGCGGGCGGCCGCTGTGCTGTGCCCGGCGGAGTTCGCCGGCAAGGCGCCTGCCGCCATCGCCGTCCTTGTGCATCCCCGTCCGCAACAGGCATTCGCGCTGGTCGGACGACTGCTGTTTCCGACAGCGGCGACCCCGGGGCCGATGACCGGTGAAACCGGTATCTCGCCGCATGCCCATATCGATCCGAGCGCACATGTCGAGGAAGGTGCCGTCGTCGAAGCCGGCGCGGTGATCGGTCCTGCGGTGTCCATAGGCGCCGGCACCGTCATCGCGCCTCACGCCGTCGTCGGCCGTTCCTGCCAGATCGGGCGTGACGGCTATATCGGCCCGGGCGCCAGCGTCCAGTATGCCTTGATCGGCAACCGCGTCATCATCCATGGCGGCGCCCGGATCGGCCAGGACGGCTTTGGCTTCGTTGCCGGCGCCAAGGGGCCGGAACGTGTTCCGCAGATCGGCCGCGTCATCATCCAGGACGACGTCGAGATCGGTTCCAATTCCACGGTCGACCGCGGCGCCATGTCCGACACGATCATCGGCCAGGGCACCAAGATCGACAATCTCGTGCAGATCGCGCATAACGTCCGCATCGGTCGCAACTGCATCGTGGCCGGACTTTCGGGTATCTCCGGTTCCGTCGTGGTGGGCGACAATGTCACCATGGGCGGCGGTGTCGGGCTTGCGGATCACCTGACCATCGGGTCGGGCGCGAAGCTTGCCGCGAGAAGCGGATTCATGAGCAATGTGCCCGCGGGCGAGATCTGGGGCGGCTATCCGGCACAGCCGATGGCGGAAGCCATGCGCGAGATAGCCATGCTGCGCAAGCTCGCCAGGACCCGCAAACAGGGCGAGGGGAGCAATGGCTGACATCACCGGGACGACGCTGGAAGCAGTCGACATATTGGGGCTGATGAAGCTCCTGCCGCATCGCTATCCGTTCCTGATGATCGACCGCATCGTCGACATTGATGGCGACGAATCCGCCACCGGCATCAAGAACGTGACCATAAACGAGCCGCATTTTCAGGGTCACTTCCCCGAGCAGCCGGTCATGCCAGGCGTGCTCATCGTCGAGGCGATGGCACAGACTGCCGGGGCCATCTGCATCCGCAGTCTTCGCACTGAAAAGCCGTCGCTGGTCTATTTCCTGACCATCGACAACGCCAAGTTCCGCAAACCGGTCGTTCCCGGCGATCAGTTGAAGATCCATGTCAAGAAAATCAAGAAACGCGGCAACCTGCTCAAATTCGCCTGTGAAGCCCTGGTCGACGGCAACAAGGCCGCCGAGGCCGAGATCTCAGCCATGATGGTCACCGGCGACTGACAATCGAATGCTTATGAAAATCAAGACATCCATCCATCCTTCCTCCGTCGTGGAGGAAGGCGCACAAATCGGCCAAGGCGTCCGCATAGGACCGCTCTGTTATGTCGGCGCAGATGCCGTGATCGGCGACGGCGTCGAACTGGTCAGCCATGTCTCGGTGATAGGCGCAACGACGATCGGCGCGTCGACCAAGGTCTATCCGATGGCGATACTGGGCGGACCGCCGCAGAACACCAAGCACAAGGGCGGCCGCACCACGCTCGTCATCGGCGAGAACTGCACGATCCGCGAAGGCGTCACCATGCATGTCGGCACCGATACCAGCCGCGGCGAAACGACGGTCGGCGACAATGGCAATTTTCTCGCCTACGCCCACATCGCCCATGACTGCGTCGTCGGCAAGAACGCCACCTTCGCCAACGGCGCGACGCTGGGCGGACACTGCGAAATCGGCGACAACGTCTATATCGGCGGTCTCAGCGCCGTTCATCAATTCGTGCGGGTAGGCGACAACGCTTTTCTTGGCGGGTGCTCGGCTTTTGTGGGTGATGTCATTCCCTATGCCATGGCGGCGGGAAATCGGGCCAGCCTGCGCGGCCTCAACATCATCGGGCTCAAGCGCTCCGGTCTGCCAAGATCCGAGATCTATCTGCTGCGCAGGGTCTATAAGACAATATTCGACCGCTCGCGCACCGTTGGCGAGAACATCGAATTCGCCAAGGCGGAATTCGCCACGTCACCGACCGCCATGAAGATCATCGATTTCATCTCCAGTCGCGGCAAGCGGCACTATGCTGTGCCATCGCTCAAGGGGAGCGATGGCGATGACGGCGATGACGAAGACTGAGGCGGCGGCAGCGGATTTCGTTCTCTCGCCGGGGGCCAGGGTCGGCATCATCGCCGGTGGCGGCAGCCTGCCGGTGGAAGTCGCTCAAGGCCTGGCCGCGCATGGCTACCCGCCCTTTATCCTCTTGATGGAAGGCGAGGCCGATCGCCGGCAGGAGTTGCTGCGATACGAGCACGGCAGCCTTGCCCTCGAGCAGATCGGTTCACTGGTGGCGACGCTGAAGCGCCACGGCATCACTCATGTGATCCTTGCCGGCGAAATCAGACGCCGGCCCCGGCTGACCGACATCCGCCTGAGCCTTGGCTTGCTGGCGATCGTGCCATCGGTGATCATGGCGCTGGCGCGCGGCGATGATGGACTTTTGAAGGTGGTGACACGCGGCCTGGAGAAGCGGGGCATCAAAGTGGTCGGCGCGCATGAGGTCGTTCCCGAACTGGCCGCCGGCGAAGGCACGCTGACCGCGGCGAAACCAAAGCAATCGGACTGGCGCGACATCGAGGCGGCCAGGCTGGCCGCCAAGGCCATCGGCGCGCTTGATATCGGGCAGGCGGCGATTGCGATCGGAGGCCGGGCCATCGCGCTGGAAGGCATCGAAGGCACGAGCGGCCTGCTCGAAAGAGCGCGCGCGCTGCGTGGCCATGGCAGGCTTGCCGGAAAGACCCGCGGAGTGCTGGTCAAATGCGCCAAACCCGGCCAGGAGCTGCGGGCCGACCTGCCGTCGATAGGGCCGCAGACGGTGGAAGCAGCCCATGCGGCGGGGCTTGCCGGAATTGCCGTCGAGGCGGGGCGCTCTCTCATCCTGGAAGGGCCGGCGACGCTGTCGCGGGCGAATGCGCTCGGCCTGTTCATCGTCGGCCTGCCAGCAGGGGAGCCGGCGCATGGCTGACAAGGCGCTGAAGATCGCAATCGTGGCCGGCGAGGAATCCGGCGACCTGCTTGGCGCCGACATCGTGCGCTCGATCAAGCAGTCGACGGGGCGCGAGGTGCAGATCGTCGGTCTCGGCGGCCGCCATCTGCAGGCGCTCGGGCTGGTTTCGCCGTTCGACGCCGGAGAGATCGCCCTCATGGGCTTCAGCGCCATCTTGCGTGACCTGCCGCGGCTGATGCGGCGGATCGGCCAGCTGGCCAGGACGGTCGCGGATGCGAAGCCCGACTGCCTCATCACCATCGACAGCCCCGACTTTTCGCTGCGCGTGGCCAGGAAAGTGCGCGCGGCCAACCCGTCCATCCCGATCATCCACTATGTCTGTCCCAGCGTCTGGGCATGGCGGCCGGGCAGGGCGGTGGCGATGAAGCCCTATGTCGACCACATCCTCTGCATCTTGCCGTTCGAGGTGAAGGAGCTAGGCAGGCTCGGCGGACCGCCAGGGACCTATGTCGGACATCGCCTCACCCATGACGCGGGCGTGCTCTCGGCAGCCAGGACGCAGGCCCAACCGCGGGATCTTTCGCCGGATCGCCTGAAGACGCTGCTCGTCCTGCCCGGCTCGCGACGCAGCGAAGTGCGGCGGCTGCTCGAGCCGTTTGGGGAGACCGTGTCGATGCTGCGGGCACGCGGGCATCGCCTGCGGCTGATATTGCCGACCGTGCCGCATGTCGCCGATGTCGTGCGCTCCGCGGTCGCTCGCTGGGACGAGAAACCAGAGATCATCCTCGACGCTGAGCGAAAGTGGCAGGCCTTCGGCAAGGCCGACGCGGCGCTGATCGCGTCCGGCACGGTTTCGCTTGAACTGGCGCTGTCTGACGTGCCGATGATCTCCTGCTACCGACTCGACCCGGTTGCGCGCATCGTGGCGCCATATCTCGTTTCGGTCTGGTCGGCGCTGCTGCCCAATTTGATATCGGACCGGGCGCTGATCCCGGAATTCTACAACGAGTATGTCAAGCCGAACAATCTGGCCCGCCAACTCGAAGCGCTGTTCGCCGACACAGGCATGCGCAGATGGCAGAAGGACGGGTTCGCCGAGATCGCGCGGCGCATGACAACCGCCAAGCCGTCAGGCGACATCGCCGCGCAGGTGGTGATGGGGTATATCAAAGGAGTGAGTAGTGAGTAGTGAGTAGGAAATGCCGCTCTTTTCCCTACTGACTACTGACTACTCACTACTGCCTTATCTTACCGCTTCGCGATCGGCACGTAGTCTCGCTCGGGTGCGCCGGTGTAGAGCTGGCGGGGGCGACCGATCTTCTGGCGCGGATCCTCGATCATCTCCTTCCACTGCGCGATCCAGCCGACGGTGCGGGCGACGGCGAACAGCACGGTGAACATGGTGGTGGGGAAGCCCAGCGCCTTCAGCGTGATGCCGGAATAGAAGTCGACATTGGGGTAGAGCTTCTTCTCGATGAAATAGGGATCGGTGAGTGCGATCTTCTCCAGTTCCATGGCGATGTCGAGCAGCGGATCGTCCTTGATGCCGAGTTCGCCCAGCACCTCATGCGCGGTCTTTTGCATGATCTTGGCGCGCGGATCGTAGTTCTTGTAGACGCGGTGGCCAAAGCCCATCAGCCGGAACGGATCGTCCTTGTCCTTGGCGCGGGCGATGAATTCCGGAATGTGATCGACATGGCCGATCTCGCCGAGCATGTTCAGCGCCGCTTCGTTGGCGCCGCCATGCGCCGGGCCCCACAGGCAGGCGATGCCGGCGGCGATGCAGGCGAACGGATTGGCGCCAGACGAGCCGGCGAGCCGAACGGTAGAGGTCGAGGCGTTTTGCTCGTGGTCGGCGTGCAGGATGAAGATGCGCTCCATGGCGCGCGCCAGGACCGGGTTGATCTTGTATTCCTCGCACGGCACGGCAAAGCACATGTGCAGGAAGTTGGCGGCGAAATTCAGTTCGTTCTTCGGGTAAATGAAGGGCTGGCCGATATGGTATTTGTAGGCCATGGCCGCGATCGTCGGCATCTTGGCGATCAGCCGCATCGACGCCACCATGCGCTGGTAAGGATCCGAGATGTCGGTGGAGTCGTGATAGAAGGCCGACAGCGCGCCGACCACGCCGCACATCACCGCCATCGGATGCGCGTCGCGGCGGAAGCCGGTGAAGAAGCGCGACATCTGCTCATGCACCATGGTGTGGCGCGTCACGCGGTAATCGAAATCGTCCTTCTGCGCCTTGGTCGGCAGTTCGCCGTAGAGCAGGAGATAGCAGACTTCGAGGAAGTCGCCATGTTCGGCCAACTGATCGATCGGATATCCGCGATGCAGGAGAATGCCGGCGTCGCCATCGATGAACGTGATCTCGGACTCGCAGCTTGCCGTCGAAGTGAAGCCGGGATCGTAGGTAAAGGCGCCGGTGGTGCTGTACAGCGTGGCGATGTCGATGACGTCAGGCCCGACCGAACCACTTCGCACCTTGAATTCGTGCGTCTTGCCGGCGAATTCCAGCTTTGCCGTGGCTTCCTGGGTCTTGCCGCCCAGTTCCCGTCTTGTCGCAGCTTCGGTCATTGCAAACTCCTTCTTGTTTCCTCATGCCGGCAAAGGCAAATTCTGCAAAGCGACACGTCGAAGTCACCGAATGCGCGTATTCGCGACCGCATTTTAGGAAGTGCGTGCCAGATTGGGCCAAGGCTCAATGTTGCACTGCGAAACGCGCCTTTCAATGCCAATCTTCTTGGGCCAGATTGCTCCTAATCGATTTGATCCGCGATGCGCGCCAGGCTCTCCTCGCGACCAAGCACGGCTAGAACGTCGAAGACGCCGGGCGAGGTGCTCTTGCCGGTCAAGGCGGCGCGCAAGGGCTGGGCGACGGCGCCGAGCTTGTAGCCGCCGGCCGTCGCATAGTCGCGGATCGCGGCTTCAGCCGAGGCCGCCGTCCAGTCGCCTGAAACCGCCTCGAGGGCGTCGTGAGCGCCACGCAGGACCTTGCGCGCATCGTCATTGAGCAGCAGGGCTGCCTTCTCGTCGATCGGCAGTGGCCGCGCGGCAAACAGGAAGGCGGCGCCATCGACAAGCTCGACCAGCGTCTTGGCGCGCTCCTTCAGCCCCGGCAACGCTGCCAGCAACTGTGCCCTGTTCCGGTCGTCGAGGCGTGCGGCCATTGCCGGGCCGCCCTCGAGATAGGGCAAGGTGGCGATGAAGATGTCGAACAGCTCGGCATCGCCCATGCGGCGCATGTGCACGCCGTTTAGCGCCTCCAGCTTGGCGAAATCGAAGCGGGCGGCGCCCTTGTTCACATCGCCGATATCGAACCAGGCGATCATGTCCTGGATCGACATGATCTCGTCGTCGCCGTGGCTCCAGCCGAGCCGAGCCAGGTAGTTGAGCAGCGCTTCGGGCAGGTAGCCCATGGCGCGGTAGGCCTCCACGCCCAGCGCGCCGTGCCGCTTCGACAGCTTGGCGCCGTCGGCGCCGTGGATCAGCGGTATGTGCGACATTGAAGGCACATCCCAGCCCATGGCGTTGTAGATCACGGTCTGGCGGGCGGCATTGGTCAGGTGGTCGTCGCCGCGGATGATGTGGGTGATGCCCATGTCGTGGTCGTCGACGACGACGGCATGCATGTAGGTCGGATTGCCGTCCGAGCGCAGGATGATGAAGTCGTCCAGATCCTTGTTGGGAAAGCGCACGTCGCCCTGGACACGGTCATGCACCACCGTCTCGCCTTTGGTCGGCGCCTTGATGCGGATCGCGCCCTTGACGCCAGGAGGCGCCTGCGAAGGGTCGCGGTCACGCCAGCTTCCGTCATAGCGCGGTGGCAGACCCCTGGCCCGCGCCGCCTCGCGCATTGCCTCAAGCTCGGCAGGGGTCTCGTAGCTATAGTAAGCCTTGCCCATGCGCACCAGCTCCTCGGCCACCTCGCGATGGCGCGGCGCGCGCTCGAACTGCGAGACGGCATCGCCGTCCCAGGTGAGGCCGAGCCAAGTCAGTCCTTCGAGAATGGCTGCTGTCGCCGCATCGGTGGAGCGCTCGCGGTCGGTGTCCTCGATGCGCAGCAGCATCGTGCCGCCGGTGTGTTTGGCGTAGAGCCAGTTGAAAAGCGCTGTACGCGCGCCGCCGATGTGCAGGTAGCCGGTGGGCGAGGGGGCAAAACGGGTGACAACCTTGTCGGACATACAACTCTCGGGAAACGTCTGGAGCGGGGTGCGGATCACACGCACTTTCGCGCGTCGCGCGTTCATGTAGCATAGGGTGTCGAGGGCGCAAGGGGCAGACCCGATGGCTGGAGCGGGCCGGGGCGCGGAGGAAGGCGAGGACGTCGTTGCCGGCGTCAGCGAACGCGCTCTTTTTGCCAGGCCCGCGCCCGCCTCATTGCCGCTGGCGTTGCCGCCCCTACAGCAGCCGGGCAAGTCGCCGCCGGCGGATGTTTCCACGCCGCCCGGCATTCCCGCAGCCGGCGCGGCCGTGCGTCTGCGCCGTGAGTTCGGCCGTGCTTCATGGCCTCGTCTGCGCAACGGCGTGGCCAGAGCGTCCGAGCTCGAACTCGATCGGGGCATAGCCTTTCTGCTCGTGCCGGTGTTCCTGGCATGCGGATCGATCGCCTATTTTTCGCTGGCGGCGGAGCCGGGCTTTGCCAAGCCTGTCGCGGTCGCGATCCTGATGTCGCTGTGCGCGCTCGTTTCACGCTCATGCCCGAAAACGCATCTGTGCTTCATGGCGGCGCTGTTGTGCGCGCTCGGCATGCTCGCCGGCAAAGTCGAGACGTGGCGAGCGGGAACGCGGATGCTGGGCTCGGAAATCTCCACGCAAATCACCGGCCGCGTCGTTTCGGTCGACCAGATGGAGACCGGGCGCATCCGGCTGACCATCGATGTGACATCGACCGCGCGGCCGAAACTACTCTACGCGCCGGAGCGCGTTCGCCTTTCGGCACGCAAGGTGCCGGCTGAAGTGACGGCCGGTTCGCTCGTGACCGGCTATGCCAGGCTGTTGCCGCCGACCGGACCGGTGCGGCCGGACAGCTACGACTTTTCCTTCGACAGCTACTTCGCCGGCATAGGCGCCAGCGGCTTCTTTCTCGGCAACCCCAAAATCGTCTCAGCCGATGACAGGCCGCTGTGGGCCGCCCTTTCAGCCGCCATCGAGAGTGCTCGCGAAAGCATTGCCGACCATATCAGGGGCAGCATCGGCGGTGCCGAGGGCGAGATCGCCGCGGCGCTGATCGTGGGTGTGCGCGCCGGGATTCCCGACGAGATCAATGAAGCGATGCGACGCACCGGCATCTACCACATCATCTCAATTTCCGGGCTGCACATGGCGCTGGTCGCCGGCACGGTCATGGGTCTGCTGCGTGGCGGCTTCGCGCTGTTCCCGAATTTTTCCTCCCGCCGGCCGGTCAAGAAATACGCGGCCGCGGCGGCACTTTTCTCGATCGCCGCCTACCTCGTCATTTCGGGCGTCGTTGTCGCCGCCGAACGCAGCTTCATCATGCTGGCGGTGATGCTGATCGCCGTTCTGTGCGATCGGGCGGCACTCACCATGCGCAATCTGGCTATTTCGGCGATCGCCGTCATCGTGGTGTCGCCGCACGAGGTGGTAGGGCCGAGCTTCCAGATGTCGTTCGCCGCCACCGCGGCCCTGGTCGGCGGCTATGCCGGCTGGTCGGATCGCAAAGCCGACAAAGCGCGGACCCCGCCGCCGCAACGGACCTTGCCTGGCCTCCTGACGCGAAAATTGCTGCTGGCGACAGGTGGGCTGGCGATGACCTCGATTATCGCGGGAAGCGCCACGGCGCTTTTCGCCATCTGGCATTTCCAGCGCGTGTCGCCGCTCAGCCTGTTCGCCAATCTTGCCGTCATGCCGATCGTTTCGGTCGTGATGTTCCTTGCGGTTGCCAGTGCGCTGCTGATGCCGTTCGGGTTCGATGGACCATCCCTTTATCTGATGGGCAAGGGACTGACCGCGATGATCGCCATATCAGGATGGATCTCGCAACGCTCGCCGGTCGACGCGGTCGGGTTGATTTCGCAGCAATCCGTCCTTCTGGTGGCGATCGCCCTGGTCATCGCGACGATGGCCACGACATGGCTGCGGCTGGCGGCACTTCCCTTCGCGCTCGCCGGCCTGTTGACCGTCTCGGACACGCGCACGCCGGACGTGCTGATTTCGGAGGATGCCCGCCTGGTGGCACTGCCGATCGGCGGCGGTGAGCTCGCGATCAACCGGGCGCGCCCGAACGAATTCACCGTCGATAATTGGAAACGCGCGCTGAAGTCCGAAACCATCGTTGCGCCGGAACTGTTCGACAGCGGAGACCGACAGTTCGACATCTTCGATCCCGCGCAACTTCCGGCGGGAGCGCCTTTCTATTGCTTCACAGGCCTGTGCATGGCCCGGCATCCCTCGGGGGCGATCATCGCGCAGGTGGAGGATCGCAAGGACGCCTGGAGGGCCTGCTCCTATGCGGATCTGATCGTCATCAACGACCCCGCGGGCTACGATCCCTGCCACAATCCGCTGGTTCTCGTCATCACCAAGCGGCAGCTCGCTCGTAAGGGAAGTGCCGCCGTCTTCTTCGACCAGCAATCGGCGACGGCACCGGCACGGGTCAGCTTTGCCGTCGACAGGCCATATCGGCCTTGGCACGAACAGCGGAAATTCTCACGCGAGGCAAGGGGACTGCCGCCTTACCGTAAACCCGAAAAGCCCACCGCCGACCCCGCTCAGTAGCGCCTGATCAGGCCGACTAGCTTGCCTTGCACCTTGACCCTGTCCGGTCCGAAAATACGTGTTTCATAGGCCGGATTGGCAGCCTCGAGCGCAATCGAAGCACCCTTTCGGCGGAAGCGCTTCAGCGTTGCTTCCTCCTCGTCCACCAGGGCCACGATGATCTCGCCGGGACTTGCGGTGTCGGCATTGCGGATGATGACCGTGTCGCCGTCGAAAATGCCGGCCTCGATCATCGAATCGCCCTTGACCTCCAGCGCATAGTGTTCGCCGCCCATGATCATGTCAGGCGGCACTGAAATGGAATGCGTCTGATGCTGGATGGCGTCGATCGGCACACCCGCTGCGATGCGACCCATGACCGGGATCGACACCGCTGAAACCGCATCGTCGTCATTGCCGGCAGCGGGCAGACGCGAAGACGTCGCCGGCTTGATCTGCCGGCTAGGGCTGCTGCCCTGTCCGAGGCTGCCCTGGATGACGCTCGGGGAGAACTTCTTTGCCGCGTTAAGACCCGGCGCGATCGAGTCCGGCAGGCGCAGCACCTCCAGCGCGCGCGCCCGGTTGGGCAGGCGGCGAATGAAGCCGCGCTCCTCCAACGCCGTGATCAGCCGATGAATTCCCGACTTGGAGGCGAGGTCCAGCGCTTCCTTCATCTCGTCGAAGGACGGCGGAATGCCGCTTTCCTTCAGCCGTTCATGGATGAACATCAAGAGTTCATGTTGCTTGCGCGTGAGCATGGCGGCCCCCAAAGGCATTGCACGAAGGGTCTGGAACCAGAATCAGAAAACAAACCCAGAACAAACACTATCTGTTCCAGTTGTGTTCCGCAACCATTTAAAGTTTAATGAATTTGTTAAGGCGACGGAAACGAAATGCCCTCCCGCAGCCAGCATCCTGCCAGCGCGGTCCGTCGTCAATGCGCTCCCGGGCCCTTTGAAACTATTTTGGTTAATGGCCTGTGGCCCGACCGGTCCCCACTCTTGGCACAAGCCTGCAAGCTGGGTGACCGGCAGGTGCGGGGTGCGTTTGGGCGGATTAGAAACCCCTGCGGCTCGTGAACGAAACGAAACCAAAATGCCAACTTCCGCCGGAAAACGGCCAGACACCACCACTGGTCGCGACGGGCTGCGTTCGTTCGTTCGCTTGACGAAACCGTATAATAATGTACGGTTTTCGAAGAGGAACACCAATGACCACGCCGAAGCAGGCCGCGCGACGCGAACGGATAGAGGAGGCCGCCTATGCGGTGCTCCGGGAAGCCGGCTACAAGAGCGCCTCCCTGCTTGCTATCGCCAAGCGGGCATTGGCCTCGAACGAAACCCTCTACAACTGGTACGGCAACAAGCAGACCCTGTTTCGATCCTTGATCGAAGCCAATGCGGGAGAGGCAAGGAAGCTGCTGGAGGACGCCCTTCACCAGGCGCGCGATCCGCTCGAAACCCTGAACTTGCTCGGGCCAGTCCTGCTGACCCTCGTGACGGGCGACAAGGCGGTGGCGCTCAATCGCGCCGCGGCCGGCGACGTCAACGATACAGGCACGCTTGGCCAATCGATCGCGCAATTCGGCCGCAATACCATAATGCCGCTTGTTGGTGACCTGCTTCGAACCGCAAGTCGGGCCGGCCTGATCGCCTGTGACGATCCTGCCGAAGCCGCCGACATCTACATCAGTCTTTTGATCGGCGATCTCCAGGTTCGCCGGATCGTTGGGGTGCTCGAGGAATTGCCTCGGGCGGAAATCGAGCAAAGATCGAACCGGGCGTTCACCCTGTTCTTGCGCCTCTATGCGGCCAGCCCTTGCCCGGGCGGCAAAACAGCCGGCCCGTTTCCAGGGCGCTCTTCTCACCGAGGAACATCGCGACCATGAGCAAAATTCCCGATCTCGCAGCGATCGAGGCAATGGACACCGCGGATCCGCTGCGTGCCATGCGTGACCGCTTCACCTTGCCCCAGGGGGTGATCTATCTCGACGGCAATTCGCTGGGCGCCGCTTCGCCCGCCGTGTTCGGCGAGCTGCAGAAGGCCGCCACGCAGGAGTGGGCGCAGGATCTCATCCGCGCCTGGAACACCGCCGGCTGGTTCGACATGCCGGTCGAACTCGGCGACCAACTCGGGCGCCTGATCGGGGCCGCCGCCGGCCAGACGGTGGTCTGCGATACCACCTCGATCAACATCTACAAGGTGCTGCATGCGGCACTCGGGATGCGGCCGGACAGGTCAGTCATCGTCGCCGAGGGGGACAGCTTTCCGACCGATCTCTATATGGCCGAAGGCGTTGCCTCGACGCGGCCGGGCACGGTGCTGCGGCTCGAGGGTGTCGATGCGCCGACCATAGAAGAACTGATCGACGAGCGGGTCGCGGTCATCCTGGTCAACCACGTCAACTACAAATCCGGGCAGTTGCGCGACATGGCCGCGCTGACGCGGACGGCACATGATGCCGGCGCGCTGATCGTCTGGGATCTCTGCCATACCGCCGGCGCCTTGCCGGTCGAGCTCGACCGTTCGAACGCCGATTTCGCCGTCGGCTGCACCTACAAATATCTCAATGGAGGCCCAGGTGCCCCGGCCTTCATCTACGCGGCCGAGCGCCACCATGGCGATGTCCGCCAGCCGCTCAGCGGCTGGTGGGGCCATGCGCGGCCTTTCGCCTTCGAACAGGGTTTTGCTGCCGGCACAGGCATCCGCCGGTTTCTCTGCGGCACGCAGCCTGTGCTGTCGATGCGCGCGCTCAAAGGGGCCCTCGATGTCTGGAACGACGTCGACATGGCAGAGGTGCGCAGGAAGAGCATCGCATTGACCGATCTGTTCATCCAGCTCGTCGAGGCAAAATGCGGCGCCTACGGCCTCGAACTCGAAGGCCCGCGCGACGGCAATGAGCGCGGTAGCCAGGTGTCGTTCCTCCACCCGCATGGCTATCAGGTGATGCGGGCCTTGATCGAGCGCGGCGTGATCGGCGATTTCCGCGCGCCATCCACGATTCGCTTCGGCTTTACGCCGCTTTATGTCGGCTATGTCGATGTCTGGCAGGCTGTCGAGGTGCTGGAAGACATTTTGCGCACGGACGCGTGGCAGGAGGCGCGTTTCGCCGTCAAGGCGGCGGTGACTTAAGAGCCTGTCGCTCAGAAAAGCGCAGTGGGTTCGGGATAACGATATGCAGTCGGCAAAGCTACGTCAGAGCCGGGTGCGGACCTTCCACAGCTCCGGGAACAACTCCACCTCCAGCATCTTCTTCAGGTAGGACGCGCCCGATGTGCCGCCGGTGCCGCGCTTCATACCGATGATGCGCTCGACCGTGGTGACGTGGTTGAAGCGCCAACGGCGGAAATAATCCTCGAAATCGACCAGCTTCTCGGCGAGTTCGTAGAACATCCAGTAGCGCTGCGGGTCGCGGTAGATGATCTGCCAGGCGACAAGGACCTCTTCGTTCTCGGTCCGCGTTTCGCGCCAGTCCGTACGCCTTGCGTCGGCACCGATGTCGAAGCCGTTACGGGCGAGCAGCAGCAGCGCCTCGTCGTAGAGCGACGGTTGCGCCAGGATCGCCTCCAGTTTCTCGCTGAGGTCCGGCCGGTGCTTGTGCGGTCCGAGCATTGCGAGATTGCGGTTGCCGGCCATGAACTCGATGGCACGGTACTGCCACGACTGGAAGCCCGAGGACTGGCCAAGCGCGTCGCGGAACTCGGTGTATTCGCTGGGCGTCATCGTGCGCAGCACGTCCCAGGCATTGTTGAGCTGCTCGAAGATGCGGGCGACGCGCGAAAGCATCTTGAAGCTCGGTTCGAGACGGTCGGCGCGGATGGAGCGGATTGCGGCGCCGATTTCGTGCAGCGCGAGCTTCATCCAGAGTTCCGATGTCTGGTGCTGGATGATGAACAGCATCTCGTCATGGGCTGACGAAAGCGGCTCCTGCGCCTCGAGCACCTTTTCCAGATGCAGATAGTCGCTGTAGGACATGCGCTCCTTGAACGACATTTCCGCGCCCTCGGCGGACGGGTCGTAGGGCTTGCTCAATTGATCTTCTCCGCGCGCAGCCGGAAGCGCTGGATCTTGCCGGTCTGCGTCTTGGGCAAAGCGGCGATGAATTTTACCGAGCGCGGATATTTGTAGGGCGCGATCGTGGCCTTGACGTGATCCTGCAGACGCTTGACGGTCATTGCGTCTGGCGCCACGCCTTGCACGAGCACCACATGAGCCTCGACGATCTGGCCGCGCTCGGCATCCTCGGCGCCGACCACCGCGCATTCGGCGACATCGGCATGCGCCAGCAGCGCCGCTTCGACCTCTGGGCCGGCGATGTTGTAGCCGGCACTGACGATCATGTCGTCGGAGCGCGCTGCGAAGTGGAAAAAACCGTCCTCGTCCTGCCAGAACGTGTCGCCGGTGAGGTTCCACCCGTCGCGGACATAGTCGCTCTGCCTGGCATCGGCCATGTAGCGGCAGCCGGTCGGTCCCCGCACCGCGAGCCTGCCCGCGGTGCCGCGCGGCACTTCACGCATTTCGTCGTCGACGACGCGCGCCTGATAGCCGCCAACGGCCTTGCCGGTGGAGGCAGGCTTCATGTCATCGAAGCGGTTGGAGATGAAAATATGCAGCATTTCCGTGGCGCCGATGCCGTCAAGGATCGGCTTTCCGGTTTTCTCAGTCCATTCCTCGAACACCGGCGCCGGCAAGGTTTCGCCGGCCGAAACGGCGACGCGCAGCGACGATAAATCGGCCCCTTCGTCCATGGCCTTGAGCATTGCGCGATAGGCGGTGGGCGCGGTGAAGGAGATCGTCGCTTTGTAGGTTTCGATGATGTGGACCATGTTGGGCGGCGTTGCCTGTTCCAGCAGCGTCGCCGCGGCGCCGAAACGCAGCGGGAAGATGGCGAGCCCGCCAAGGCCAAAGGTGAAGGCCAGGGGCGGCGAGCCGACGAAGATGTCGTCAGGCGTCACCTGCAGGATCTCGCGGGCGTAGGCGTCGGCGATGATCAGGAGGTCGCGGTGAAAATGCATCGTCGCCTTCGGCACGCCTGTCGTGCCTGAGGTGAAGCCGAGCAGGGCGACGTCGTCACGCCCGGTCTGCACCGCGGTAAACGTCACGGGCTTGTCGAGGGCGGCGCGATCGAGTTCGGCGTCGTGGTTGGCGGTGCCGTCGAAGCCGATGACCTGCTTGAGGAACGCGCTGTCCTTGGCGCAGGCGGTCATCTCGTCCATCAGCCTGGTGTCGCACAGCGCTGTGGTGATTTCGGCCTTGTCGACGATCTTGGCGAGTTCGCCGGCGCGCAGCATCGGCATCGTGTTGACCACGACGGCGCCGACCTTGGTGGCGGCCAGCCAGCAGGCCACCATTGCGGGGTTGTTGGCCGAGCGGATCAGCACCCGGTTGCCTGGCTTGACGCCGTAATTCTCGACCAGCGCATGCGCCAGCCTGTTCGTCCAGTCGGATAATTCCTTGTAGGTGCGGCGGCGGCCGTTGCCGATCAGCGCGGTGTGGTCGCCCAACCCTTTCTCGACCAGCCTGTCGGTCAGTTCGACGCCGGCATTGAGCCGTTCGGGATAGTCGAAGCCGTCGAGCAGGAAGTCCGGCCATTGATCCGGCGGCGGCAGGTTATCGCGCGTGAACGTGTCGATATGCGCTGATGGCCCAAGCATTTTCGGCTGCCCCTGTCTGCCTCACGCCCATCGCTGAACAAAGCACAGGATCGCACCAGTCGAAATTTGTTTCAAGCCTAAAATGTTTTGCCTTGGAGCATTGACGTTGCCGCTGTCGATCGCCATTGCTAGCGGCTGAAACGATGCCGTCCGGGGGAGGGTGCCGATGCTCGAACATCGCATTGCCGATTGGGACAATGCCTACGCCAACGGCGCCAACATCGCCGGCAGCGATCGCTGGCCGGCCGCATGGGTCGAACCGGCGCAGGCATTTCGCGATGCGCTTGCGGCAAAGGGCAGGGCTCAGCTCGACATCGCCTATGGCGACAGGCCGCGCAACCGGCTCGATCTCTTCCTTCCCGCCGCCAAGCCCAAAGGGCTCGTCGTGTTCATCCATGGCGGCTACTGGCTGGAGTCCGACAAGGATAGCTGGTCGCATCTCGCCAAGGGCTCGGTTGACAGCGGCTTTGCCGTGGCGATGCCGTCCTATACGCTCTGCCCCGCCATACGCATCGCCGGCATCTCCCACGAGATCGGCGCGGCGATCGGCAAGGCGGCGGCGATGGTCGGGGGACCGCTTATGCTGACCGGGCATTCGGCCGGCGGCCATCTCGCCAGCCGCATGGCGACGACATCAACGCCCCTGGCGGCCGGCGTGGCAAGGCGCGTACGCCACGTCGTTTCGATTTCGGGCCTGCATGACCTGCGTCCGCTTATGCGCACCGGCATGAACGCGGCGCTGAAAATCGATGAAGCCGAGGCGCTGACGGAAAGCCCGGCGCTGCTGCGGCCCATGGATGGCGCTCGCGTCACGTGCTGGGCCGGAGGCGGCGAGCGGTCCGAGTTCTTGCGCCAGAACGCCTTGCTGGCCAATATCTGGACAGGGCTTGGTGCCGTCACGAGCGCGGTGGTCGAGCCGGACCGACATCATTACGACATTGTCGAAGGCCTGGCTGATCCGGTCCATCCGCTGACACGAACTTTGCTTGCGGAGTAGAAAAACGGCGAAACTTCACCTCAGCATTATAACGCTGCAGGCATTTCCTACAGCCGCGGCGGACGCAGACGGTTCGCGCACGATCAGTCCGTTGGCGTCGGCCAGTATCCTCAGCATCGAGGAATCCTGGATGCTGAAAGGGGTTGCCACCAGCATGCCGGCCTCTTGCCTGACCACCGCCCGCACATAGTCCTGGCGCAGATCATTGGCCTGCATGGCGGCGCCCAGCCTTGCCTGACGAATATCTTGCCGGAAATCGCGGCCGCCGAGGCGTGCCAGGAGCGGTTTCAGGAACAGTTGCGAGCAGACGAGGCTCGCCACCGGATTGCCGGGCAGGCCGATGCACCTGATGTCGCCGAGGCGGCCGAACATCAGCGGCTTGCCGGGACGCATGGCGATCTTCCAGAAACCGAGCGTCATGCCTTCGCCGGTCAGCACGTCATGGATCAGATCGTGGTCGCCGACCGAGGCGCCGCCAAGCGTGACGACGACATCAGCGCCGGCCGCGACCGCTTTCCTGACCAGCGCCGCGATGGCTTCCTCGCGATCAGCGGCAATGCCGAGATCAAGCGCATGCGCGCCGACCGATTGCGCGGCGGCGGCGACGCCATAGGCGTTTGACGAAATGATCTGGTCGGGGCCGAGTTCGCTGCCGGGCGGCAGCAGCTCGTCGCCGGTGGCGATGATGGCAACCAGCGGCCGCTTTACGACGCCCACCCGGGGATGGTTGGCCGAGGCGACAAGCGACAGTGCTGCCGGATCGAGCACGCGGCCTTTTTCCAGCAGGATGTCGCCCTCGGAGAAATCGAGCCCGAAGCGGCGGATGTTGCGCCCCTCGGCCGTCGGTTCGACCACCTCGATGCTGCCGCCGCCGAGGTCACGAACGTTTTCCTGGATGACGATGGTGTCTGCGCCTTGCGGCAGCGGAGCACCGGTGAAGATGCGCACGGCCTGCGCCTTGCCGACGGCGCCGTCAAAGCCGCGCCCGGCCGCCGCCACGCCCATCACCGAAAGCCGGGACGGCACGGACGCGACATCGACAGCGCGGACCGCGTATCCGTCCATGGCAGAGGCGTTGAAGGGCGGTTGGGTGCGCAACGCCACCACCGGTTCCGCGAGAACGCGATCCACGGCCTCGAGGAGCGAAACGCTTTCGCTCGCAAGCGGCGCAGCACCCTCCAGCAGGCGTTCGAGCGCTGCTGCGACCGGAAGCAGCGCCATCAGGCGACCGCCCCATCTTCGCCAGCGGCTTTGTAGTCGCCCGACTTGCCGCCGGTCTTTTCGACCAACCGGATGCCGGTGATGACCATGGCACGGTCGACCGCCTTGGCCATGTCGTAAATGGTCAGGCAGGCAACCGAAGCCGCGGTGAGCGCTTCCATCTCGACGCCGGTCTTGCCGGTGACGCGCGCCAGCGCAACGATCTTCAGTCCGGGCAGGGCAGGATCGGGCTCAATGTCGACGGAGACCTTGGTCAAGAGCAGCGGATGGCAGAGCGGGATCAGCTCATGCGTCTTCTTCGCTGCCATGATGCCGGCTATGCGCGCGGTGCCCAGCACATCGCCTTTCTTGGCATTGCCGGCCAGGATCATCTTCAGCGTCTCGGGCCGCATCGAGACGAAACCCTCGGCGACAGCGGTGCGCGTCGTTTCGTCCTTGCCGCCGACATCGACCATGTTGGCCTGGCCCTGCGGGCCGAGATGGGTGAGGGCGGCCGTCATCGTCAGACGGCCTCGGCCGCTGCCTTGCCGGTGAGCAGCGCGCGCGTTGCCGCGGTCACATCCTGCTGGCGCATCAAACTTTCGCCGACCAGGAAGGTGCCGATGTCACTCTTCTGCAATCTGAGGCAGTCGTCATGAGAGAAGATGCCGCTTTCGCTGACCAGCAAGTAACCGCCCGGAATCATCGCCCGCAGTCGTTCCGAGGTTTCGAGACGGGTCTCGAATGTCCGCAGATTACGGTTGTTGATGCCGATTAATTGCGACGACAGCTTCAGTGCGCGCTCCGTCTCGGCCTCGTCGTGGACCTCGATCAGCGCATCCATGCCGAGTTCGAATGCCGTCGCTTCAAGCTCGCTCGCCAAATGGTCATCGACGCTGGCCATGATGATCAGGATGGCGTCCGCCCCCCAGGCGCGAGCTTCATGGACCTGATAAGGATCGAACAGAAAATCCTTGCGCAGCGCGGGCAGGGTGACGGCGGCTCTTGCCTTGGTGAGAAATTCCGGCGCGCCTTGGAAAGACGGTGCGTCGGTCAGCACCGAAAGACAGGCGGCGCCGCCTTTTGCATAGGCCCGCGCGAGCGCTGGCGGATCGAAGTCGGCGCGGATCAAGCCCTTGGACGGGCTTGCCTTCTTGATCTCGGCGATCAGAGCGAAGCCGCCGGATCTGCGCTTCGCCTCAAGTGCTGTGAGAAAGCCGCGCGGCGCGTCAGTGTCTTTCGCCCGCGCCTTGATCTCGGCCAGCGGCACGCGCGCCTTGGCCGTCGCGATCTCGTCGCGCTTGTAGGCCTCGATCTTGCGCAGGATGTCCGACATCTGTCTAACCGTTCGAAATCTCGACCAGCCGGTCGAGCACCTGCAGCGCCCGGCCGCTGTCGATGGCTTGCACCGCCGTCGCCATGCCGTCGGCGAGCGTCGTCGCCTTGCCAGCCACCACCAAGCCGCCACCGGCGTTCATCAGCACGGTGTCGCGAAAAGCGCCCACGGCGCCACCCAGCATAGCGCGCAACGCCTCGGCGTTGTAGGCAGCGTCGCCGCCGCGCAGTTCTTCCTTGGTGTGACGGGCCAGGCCGACCGCTTCGGGCGTCAAGGTGAAGGTGCGGATCTCGTCGCCGACCAGTTCGGCGACATGCGTTTCGCCCGTGGTGGTGATCTCGTCGTAGCCGTCACCATGAACGACCCAGGCATGCTCGGTGCCCAGCGCCTTCAGCGTCTCGGCCACCGGTATGATCCATTCCGGCATGAACACGCCGACCATCTGCCGGCGCACGTCGGCCGGGTTGGAGAGCGGACCGAGCAAGTTGAAGATGGTCCTGGTGCCGAGCTCCACGCGGGTCGGGCCGACATGCTTCATCGCCGGGTGATGTGCCGGCGCGAACATGAATCCGACGCCAGCCTCGTGGATGCAGCGGCCGATGGCCTGCGGCGTGAGATCGATCTTGACGCCGAGCGCGGTCAGGACGTCGGCCGCACCGGTCAGCGAAGACAACCCGCGATTGCCATGCTTGGCGACCGGAACCCCGCTGGCGGCGATGACGAAAGCGGATGCCGTCGAGATGTTGACGGAGTGCGAATTGTCGCCGCCGGTGCCAACGATGTCGATGGCGCCGACAGGTGCGTCGACGCGAAGCATCTTGGCGCGCATGGTGGCGACGGCGCCCGAAATCTCGTCCACCGTCTCGCCGCGCACACGCAACGCCATCAGGAAGCCGCCGATCTGGCCGGGCGTAGCATCGCCCGACATGATGATGTCGAAGGCCTCGCGCGCCTCGTCGAAGGACAGGGCGGTGCCGGTCGCGACCTTGGCGATATGGGTTTTCAGCGCGCTCATCTTGTCGAGGCTTGGGCAACGGCAGCCTGGTCGACGCGGACGCCGTACTGCGTCTGCAACTGCGCCACCAACTGGTCGAGCAGATCGTCCGACATGCCGGCGGTGAAGGACTTGCGCGCGTCCTCGGGCACCGAACTGGCATCGGCCCCGGCGGGTTCGAACACCTCGGCGACCTTGAACAGGATTTGCGCGTCGCTGGTGGGAGAGGGGATCAGGCCGGTGCCGCCTTCGCCGACGCCGAACATCACCGCTGCACCTTCCTTGCCGAAATCGGCGTCGTCGGCTTCGCGCTTCAGGCCACGCTTGGTCTGCTTTTCCAGCTTGAGCTCGCCGGCAATGACGTCGAGCGTTGCGCCGGCCTTGAGCCGCTTTTCCAGCTCCTGCGCCTTGGCGGTCAGCCGCTTGGCCGTCTCGGCCGCGGTCCAGTCGGCAACGACCTTCTGGCGAACTTCGTCCAGCGTGCGGTCGCGGGCCGGCGTGATCGAAGCCACTTCATAGAAAATGAAGCCGTTATCGGCCGTGGTCAGCGCCTCGTTTTCAGTATTCGGTTCGGCATCGAAGGCAGCCTTGATCAGGGCCGGCGATTCCGGCAGATCCTTGACGATGGAGCCATCGGGCCGCAGGCCACTGCGATCGATCGCGTCGACAGTGACGACCTTCAGCTTCAGCTTGGCGGCGGCGTCGGCCAGCGAACTGCCGGCGGCGCGACTGTCCTCGTAATTATCATGCACGTCCAGAAGGATGCGGTTTGCCTCGCCCAGCGCCAGGTCCTTGCGGATCTGGTCCGACACTTCGGCCAGCGGCTTCACGACTTCGGGCTTGATCTCGGTGACGCGCAGCAGCACGGGACCAAAGGCACCCTGCACGACAGGGCTGACCTCATTGACGTTGAGCGCAAAAGCAGCGTCGGCGACCGCCTTGTCGGCGATCTTGTCCTTGGCGAGCGTTCCGAGCAGCGTGTCGGCCGGGGTCTTGCCTTCCGCAGTGACGAGCTTGTCGAAGGTTGCGCCGGACTTCAACGAATCGAGCGCGGCCTTGGCCTCGTCCGGTGTCTTGAACACAAGCTGCTCTATGGTGCGCATCTCGGGAGTGGTGTAGCGCGCCTTGTTCTTGTTGTAGTCGTCGCTGACCTGGGCGTCGGTCACCGAGCTCGTATCCATGATGTCCTGCGGCTCGAGCCTGACATAGGAAAACTTGCGGTATTCGGGCGCGGCATAGGTCTTCTTGTTGGCCTCGAAATAGGCCTGCAGCGCGCTGTCGCTCGGCGCCTCGATGGGTTCGACCAGCGCCTTCGGCAAGGTCAGATAGTCGACCGTACGATCCTCGCCACGGTACAGGGCCACCGCCTTGAAGAAGGTGTCAGGCGCCTTGAGGCCGTCCGAAACCGCCTCGACGATCTGCTGGCGCACCGCGACCTGGGCACGATTCTTCAAATAATCCTCCGGGCGCATGCCGACCTCACGCAGCCTGTATTCGAAGGCTCTCCGGTCGAACTGTCCGCCGGGGCCCTTGAACGCCGGATCCTCGCGGGTGAGTTCGGCCAGCCGGTCCTTGGACAGGCCAAGGCCGAGCTTGCGAGCCTGTTCGTCGAGGACCGCGCCCGAAACAAGCTGCGCCAACACCTGGTTGTCGACGCCGAGCGCCTTTGCCTGTTCGTGGGTGAGGCGCTGACCGAACTGCTGCGACATGACGGCGAGCTGGCGGTCATAGGCGAGGCGGTATTCGTTGATCGACACCTTGGTGCCGCCAGCCGTGATGACGGAATCGTGGCCGGCAAGGCCACCCATCAGCCGTCCCGATACGCCCCAGACCGCAAAACTGACCACCAGCAGCGAAAGCAGTAACTTCGCGACCCAGGTGCCCGCCGCGCTTCTCAATATACCAAGCATCGTTACTTCCGATTTATGCGCATTTTCGGATGCGCCGAGTCTGAAACAAGCGCAATAGCGCCCTTCCGGTCCACTGTCGATTGCTTTGTGGCTTGATTTTGGTAGTGAGAACGCCAGCCGAATGTCACCCGGAGAAGTAAACGATGACGCCAGGAATTCGCCCGCTCGTCGCAGGCAACTGGAAAATGAACGGTACCAGCGCCTCGCTCAACGAACTCAGGATGATCGGCAACGGTTTCATGAGCGGGCTCGACGCAGACACCGAGGCGCTGGTCTGCGTTCCCGCGACCTTGCTCGCCCATGCCGCCGAGATTCTGTCGCGTACGCCGGTTCATGCCGGCGGTGAGGATTGCCACGCCAAGGAGAGCGGCGCCTACACCGGGTGCATCTCCGCGGAGATGCTGAAGGATGCGGGCGCGACCCACGTCATCGTCGGCCATTCCGAATGCCGCGAACAGCGCGGCGAGGATGATGCGACAGTTCAGGCCAAGGCCTCCGCAGCCTGGCGCGCCGGGCTTGTGGCCATTGTCTGCATCGGCGAGACGCGGCAGGAGCGCGAAGCGGGCGCGACGCTGGACGTGCTGTCACGCCAAGTTGCCGGTTCGGTGCCGGCAAGCGCTACCGCGTCCAACACGATCGTTGCCTATGAGCCGGTGTGGGCGATCGGCACCGGCCTGACCCCGACCGTCGCCGATGTAGCCGAAGCGCATGCGCATATTCGCGAAAAACTGTCGGAGAAGCTCGGCGCCGCCGCGGGCAAGATGCGCATTCTCTATGGCGGTTCGGTCAAGCCGTCCAATGCAGTGGAACTGCTTGGGGTCAGGAATGTCGACGGCGCGCTGGTTGGCGGGGCCAGCCTGAAAGCGGCCGACTTCCTGGGCATCGCGGAAGCCTATCGCAGCATCTCCTGATGACTTCGCGCGGCGCCGAAGCGGGCGCGGCGCACGGGAAATCGTTGTAAAGGACGCCTTGCTTCCCATATTCCGGCCACGGGCTTGGAAATGCCGTGAAAGCATTGTATTGAGCCGCCTCCAATTCCCCGGTCGTGTCCGCGGCCGGGCAGGGCATTGCCAGGATAAACTATGCAAACCGTACTGATCGTCATCCATCTCATGGTCGTTCTGGCCCTTGTCGGCGTTGTGCTGCTGCAGCGCTCCGAAGGCGGCGGCCTTGGCATTGGTGGCGGATCTGGCTTCATGACGGCGCGCGGCGCCGCCAATGCGCTGACCCGGGCGACGGCGATTCTGGCGGCCGCTTTCTTCGTGACGTCGCTGACCTTGTCGATCATTGCCCGCTACGGCGAGAAGCCGATCGACATTCTCGACCGCGTTCCCGCAACATCGGACGGCGCCGGCAAGGGCGTACTCAACCAATTGCCTGGCACGACCACCCCGACGCCGCCTTCAGGCAACGCGGCGCCGACGCCGCCTTCCGGCAACGGAGCCGCGACAACGCCGCCAGCCAATGCTCCGGCCGCGCCGCCCGCCGCCGGCTCGACGTCGCCGGCGACCAACGGCGCCAGCACCGCGCCCGCGGCCCCGCAGGTGCCGAACCAGTAATCCGGGTTCGTTCAAGGGCTATCTGACAGGGAGCGCCGGCATGCGAACGCCGGCATTCTGCGTCGTTACAACCGAACTGCGCTCGGTTCCGGCTCTCGCTGCCGGGCCCTCGGCCCGCTCTGATCTCTTACACTCAGCCGATCTGTTGTCGTTTGACCACAGTCGCGGCAAATGCGGCGGCATCACGAAGATTCGACGGGAAGTGCAGCGGCCTCGCGCTTGAGGCGCCCGCGCTTATTCGACTATAGATTGCGCGCGGCATTTTCGGTGTCCTTGGGGGACGCCGGGCGACGCCGTGGGCAACAAATATTGAACGATCGGATCTTCGCCATGCAGCTTCGCAGCTTCATCTTCCTGGGACTTTGCGCCGCACTCGGCATGAGCTCCCCGGCTTTCGCCGGCGTGCCAGCCAATTTGGCCGCCAATCAGTCGGTCGGCAAGACCGACGCCATCAACGTCGCAGCCAAGAGCGATGCGGCGCAGTTGAGGCTTCTCAAGAAGAAGAAAAATCCGACACCGGACGATCTCGCCCAGATCAAAAAGATCGAGGCCAAGATCGTTGCCGACAAGGAAGCCGCCAAGGCCAAGGCGCTGGAAGCCAGGAAGATGGCGATGCGCGAAGCGGCGAAAGCGAAGGCCGAGGCGGAACGGCAGGCGTTCCTGGCCAAGAGAGGCAAGACTGCCCCGGCGACCGAAGTGGCCGCGGCCAAGCCGGCCAAGAATGTCACGAAGATCATCGAGCCGTTGACGCCGATCGAGCCGATTCCTTCGGCCGAACCGGAATCGGCCGAGGTGATGAACGTTGCGCTGACCGGCAATAATGGCGAATTGCGCAGCGAGCTGCCTGGCCAGAAGCAGCGCACCGGCGGCGGCCTGTTCGCCGGACTGTTTGGCGGCCAGATGGCATCGTCCTCGATCAACTATCTGCCTGAGACCCGTGCGCTGGATTCGGCGCTCGCCAGGAAAAACGCCAAGAAGCCGTTCAAGGTAAAGCCGGAGTTCGTGCCACAGGACGTGGAATTCACCGGTTACGAGGCCGGCACGATCGTCATCGATACCAGTGCCCGCCGGCTCTATCTGGTGGAATCATCGTCCACCGCCCGCCGCTACGCCATCGCGGTCGGCCGCGAAGGATTGCAGTTCAAGGGCACCGTGGCGGTCGGCGACAAGCAGGAGTGGCCACGCTGGATCCCGACGCTGGACATGCAGAAGCGCGAGCCCAAGCATTATGCCCAGTACAAGGACGGCATGCCCGGCGGCGGCCAGAATCCGCTCGGCGCCCGCGCCATCTACCTCTATGACGGCAAGAAGGACACGCATCTGCGCATCCACGGCACCATCGCGCCGCAGTCGATCGGAACCAGCGCTTCCAATGGCTGTTTCCGCATGATGAACGAGCACGTCATGGACCTCTACAGCCGCGTCAAGGTCGGCACCAAGGTCGTCATCATCTGACGTTTGCAGCAGCTTGCCAAAAGGGCCGGTTCAGCCGGCCCTTTTGTTTTGCCTCGCGGTCGCGTTCCAGTGGAACGGGCCAGCCCGTTCGACATGGGCCTATCCGAAAACCGGATCCCATTTTCGGATCACGGTTCGAGCGCCTTGTTGGGAAAAAGCCTTAGCGGCGGTTTTTTCTCTGGCGGAATCAATCCGGCCGCGTTAAGCGATGACTCCCATGGCGCGATATGTATTCATCACAGGCGGCGTGGTTTCCTCACTTGGAAAAGGCATTGCCGCAGCGGCCCTCGGGGCTCTCTTGCAGGCGCGGGGCTATCGCGCACGCATAAAAAAACTCGATCCCTACCTCAATGTCGATCCAGGCACGATGTCGCCGTATCAGCATGGCGAGGTGTTCGTCACAGATGACGGCGCGGAGACCGATCTCGATCTTGGCCATTACGAGCGGTTCACTGGCCGTTCCGCCAACCAGCAGGACAACATCACCACCGGCCGCATCTACAAGAACATCATCGAGCGCGAGCGGCGCGGCGACTACCTCGGCGCCACCGTGCAGGTCATCCCGCACGTCACCGACGAGATCAAGAATTTCGTCCTCGACGGCAATGACGACTATGATTTCGTGCTGTGCGAAATCGGCGGCACCGTGGGCGACATCGAGGCGATGCCGTTCCTGGAGGCAATCCGCCAGCTCGGCAACGACCTGCCGCGCAACAACGCCGTCTATGTGCATCTGACGCTGATGCCCTATATCCCGACCGCGGGCGAATTGAAGACCAAGCCGACCCAGCATTCGGTCAAGGAGCTGCGCGGCATCGGCATCGCGCCCGACATCCTGCTCGTCCGCGCCGACCGGGCCATTCCCAAGGAGGAGCGCAGAAAACTGTCGCTGTTCTGCAATGTCAGGGAAAGCGCGGTCATCCAGGCGCTCGACGTGCCGCACATCTACGACGTGCCGATGGCTTACCACAAGGAAGGGCTCGATTCGGAAGTGCTGGCCGCGTTCGGCATCGACCCGGCGCCGAAGCCGCGCATGGAGCCGTGGCAGGCCGTGTCCAACCGCATCCACAATCCGGAAGGCGAGGTGACCATCGCCATCGTCGGCAAATATACCGGCCTTAAGGACGCCTACAAATCGCTGATCGAGGCGCTGTCGCATGGCGGTCTGGCCAACCACGTCAAGGTCAAGCTCGACTGGATCGAATCGGAAATCTTCGAGAAGGAGGATCCGACGCCCTGGCTGGAAAAGGTGCATGGCATCCTTGTGCCCGGCGGTTTCGGCGAGCGCGGCTCGGAAGGCAAGATCCTGGCGGCGAAGTTCGCGCGTGAGCGCAAGGTGCCGTATTTCGGCATCTGCTTCGGCATGCAGATGGCCTGTATCGAGGCGGCGCGGTCCCTGGCCGGAGTCGATGAGGCCTCCTCGACCGAGTTCGGCCCGACCCAGGAGCCGGTCGTCGGCCTGATGACGGAGTGGCTGAAGGGCAACATGCTGGAGAAGCGCCGGGCAACCGGCGATCTCGGCGGCACGATGCGGCTCGGCGCCTATCAGGCCGAGCTCGCCAAGGGTTCCAAGATCGCCGACATCTATGGCGACACGCAGATTTCCGAGCGTCACCGCCACCGCTACGAGGTCAATATCGACTATAAGCAGCGGCTGGAGGATTGCGGCCTGGTGTTTGCCGGCATGTCGCCCGACGGCGTGCTGCCCGAAACGATCGAATACCCCGACCATCCCTGGTTCATCGGCGTGCAATACCACCCCGAGCTGAAGAGCCGGCCGCTCGACCCGCATCCGCTGTTCGCCAGCTTCATCGAGGCGGCGGTCGAACAATCGCGCCTGGTATAGGCGCGCCAGGCGGGGTTCGGCATCCGATGCAGACCTACGTCGCCCTTCTCTACAGCATCGTCCTGGGAGAAGGGCGCCGGGTCGTGATGTCCGACCTGAAGGCGATGGCGGAAGGCCTCGGGCTGAAGAATGTCCGTACGCTCGTGGCGACGGGCAATCTTGTCTTCGAGGCGCCGGCGACGGACGTCGCTGGTCTCGAGCAGCGTCTGGAGGCCGCCTTCAAAAAAGCTTTCGGCCGACATGTCGATATCATCGTGCGCGCTGCCGAAGATTGGCTGAGGCTCGCGGCCGGCAATCCGTTTCCGGCTGAATCCGCCGAGACCGGTGACCAGGTGGCGGTCCGGATAATGCGCAAGCCCGTGCCCGATGATGCGGCGGCGGCGCTCGAGACCTATGCCGCCGCCGATGAGAAGGTGATGTCACGCGGCGGCGACATCTGGGTCGTCTTTTCGCGGGAACGACCGAGTTCACGGCTGCTCGCGGCCGCCAATCACAAACGCCTGGGCGTCGGCACGTCGCGCAACTGGAACACGGTGCGCCGGTTGGCCGAGATGGTAGGAGTAGGCAGTAGGCAGTAGGCAGTAGGCAGTAGGGGGAAGCCGTCTGCTTTCCCTACCTTTCCTGCCTACTGCCCCATTTCAGGCCTTCGCCGTCTTGGCGCCGGCACCCACGGCGGCGGTGCGCAGCACGTAGTAGATGATGCCGGCAATCCCGACGCCGAAGAACCAGCCATAGACGCCCCACCAGGATGGCAGCCAGTTGGTGAAGTTCGGCAGGATCGAGGAGAAGACGGCGCCAATGCCGGCAGCGATGAAGGCATTGACATGCCAGCCGCCCTGGAAGCGGAACTCGCCGTCCTCGCGATAAAGCGCTTCGACGTCGACCTCGCCCTTCCGGATCAGGTAGTAGTCGACCATCATGACGCCGAAGATCGGCCCCATCGTCGCACCGATGATGTTGACGAAGGACGCAGCGCTGCCTTCCCAAGGCGCGAAGGGATAGAGCACGAGCGCGATCAGTGCCGCGATGTAGCCGCCCTTCTTGAAGTCGATCTGGCGCGGGAAGACGTTAGAGAAGTCGAAGGCCGGCGAGACGAAGTTGGCCACGACATTGATGCCGAGCGTCGCCACCGCGAAGGTCAAGGCGGCGAGCGCGGCCAGGAACCAGCTGCCGAATTTCGCCGATATCTGGTCGGGGTGCAGCAGCACCTCGTGATAGACGTCGTAAGCGGCAATGGTGGTGACGCCAGCGACCAGCGAGAACAGGATGAGATTGATCGGCAGGCCCCAGATATTGCCCTTGCGCAGCGATGCCTTGTCCGGTGCATAGCGGGCGAAATCGCAGAAGTTGAGATAGAGGGCCGAAAAATAGGTCACCCAGATCGCGGCGACGGCGAACAGCGACGTCCACGATCCCGGCGTACCTGGCACGCCCGCATCCTTGGTCTTTTCGAGCAGCACCTCCATCGGAATGTCACTGGTGAAGGCGAAGGTCCCGGCTTTGACACAGAGATAGACGGCCAGGATCAGCATCATCACCCACACGGCTGGCCCGGCCCAATCCTGGAAGCGGCGCACCGTCTCCATGCCGTTCTGGATAATCAGCAGCTGCAGCGCCCAGATGACCACGAAGCAGATCACTTCCAGCCCGGAGTGGCCGAGGAAATGGGTGTTGGCGTTGAAATCGGCGAACCATTGCGAGCGGATCAGCAGCGCGACAATGGCGCCGGAAGCGGCCGCCGTCTGTGCGCCGTACCAGAAGCAGGCGACGATGGCGCGCACCAGCGCCGGTATGTTGGCGCCCCATATGCCGAACGAGGCGCGGGCGAGCACTGGGTAAGGCACGCCGGTCTTCACGCCGGCATAGCCCACCATGTTCATCAGCGCGTAGATGACGAGCGAGCCGATGCCGATGGCGATGATGAAGTTGACGAAACCGCCGCAGAACAGGAAAAGGCTGGCGGCGAGATAGTAACCCCAGAGGCTGTGCACGTCCGACGTCCAGACGTTGAAGATCGAGAATGGTCCCCAGTTTCGTATCTTGGCCGGTGCGAGATCTTCGTTATATAGATCCGGCGATGCGCCTTGTATCGTCATTGCAATTGTCCCCTTCTTGCAGCACGCGCCCTCACGCGTTGACCGTCAAGGTTACGCCTGACGCGAGGGAAGGGGCAATCGGCTGATTTGCCGGCTTTGGCCTTAAAGATATTCAATGGGGATCGCCATTGTCGCGCGGCATGATGCTTGCCCTCTGATCGGCGAGTCGGGTTCGTGGCGCTTTCAAGCGCTGGCGCGACGACATCGGAGCCGCGGCGGGCAAACCTACCTTTTTTTTGCCAAGCGTACGTTTTTTATGGAACCAAGTGGATGATGGCGCGTTTAATGGGGTTCGGTCGAACACGTCGCGACCGAGCGGGAGGATACGATGAATTATTTGCATTTTTTTTCGCCCGTGCGGATCTCACGCGGGCAGGGACACCCTGTCGAGGAAATCGACAGTGTTGCCGAGGCCATGATGTTTTTGCGTAAATGGCCGACCGGGCGACGTGGCCCTGTCTATCAATGCGCGCTGAACTGCTGCGCGGCCGCCCTGTCGGGGCAGATGTCGGCTGAAGAAGCCAGGAAGGCGTTCACCGGCTTCGCCCGGATCACGCGGCTTCTGGATGACGACATGGCCTTGTCGGTGGGCAGCGAGCCAGCTGGGCGCGTGTACGCGCTGCGGCGGTAACGTTCTGAACCGGCTGTAGTCGAAAATCGGCGCCGACCCCCGGCGCCGATCGACTGTTTGTCCGTTTGCCATGGCGTCGGCGAACGCCTAATGCGGCGCGGCCCAGGATGGCCACCATCTGCTTGTGGTCGGCAACTTCGGAAAGCAGCCAATCCTGGAAAGGCGGTCCCCCGTCTTGTTCGCCGCAGTTGAAAGACTATCGACCAGGTCGCAAAACGGCGTGCCGCTCTCCTGCGGTGTAGCAAGGGGGTGCAAGCTTCCGATTTCTTGGAGCGATTTCGCCCAGCACTCGAAAAAACGAGAAGACAGCACTTCAGGCCATAGGATTTGGCAGGCGCAGAAGGACCGCCTTCAGACTTACTGCTCGAGCGAGGGGCTTGCCTACTTCGCATATGTCGCCGATATGAGGATTGGTGGCCATACCGCCCGCATCAACCAACCAATTGACGCAAAAAATGTCGAGATACCAAGAGCATAAGGTGGCAATCGCCCCGATGATGGATTGGACGGACCGCCATTGCCGGTTCTTCCATCGCCAGCTGACTCGCCGTGCGTTGCTCTACACCGAGATGGTGGTGGCGGACGCGGTCATCCAGGGCGCGCGCGAGCGCCTGCTCGGTTTCGACGATGCGGAACATCCGGTCGCGCTGCAGCTCGGCGGCTCTGATCCGGGGAAGCTGGCCGAGGCGGCGCGCATCGGCCAGGCTTTCGGCTATGAGGAAATCAACCTCAATGTCGGCTGCCCGTCTGACCGCGTCCAGTCCGGTACGTTCGGCGCCTGCCTGATGAAGGCGCCTGACCTCGTCGCCGACTGCGTCGCGGCGATGAAGGCGGCTGTGGCCATTCCCGTAACCGTCAAATGCCGCATCGGCGTCGACGAGCAGGATCCCGAGCCGGCGCTGGATGCACTTGCAGACGGCGTTTTTGCTGCCGGGGCCGATGCCCTTTGGGTGCATGCGCGCAAGGCATGGCTAGAGGGGCTGAGCCCCAAGGAAAACCGCGACATCCCGCCGCTCGACTATGGCCGCGTCTATCGGTTGAAGGCGAGAAAACCGAGCGAATTCATCGGCATCAATGGCGGTATTCAATCGCTTGAAGAGGCGCGGACGCATCTCCAGCACCTCGACGGCGCCATGCTCGGCCGCGCCGCCTACCATACTCCAGGCATTCTGACCGGCGTCGATTCCATGTTTTATGGAGAGCGGACCGTTCCCTTCGATTTCGCCGCGCTGATCGACGTCATGGCCGGCTACGCCGCACGCCATGTCGAACAGGGCGGGCGGCTCGGTCATGTCACCCGCCACATGGTCGGGCTATTCCATGGATTGCCTGGTGCCCGCCGCTACCGCCAGATCCTCTCCACGGATGCAACGCGCCCCGGCGCTGGGCCGCAGGTGCTGAAGACGGCGTTCGCTGCGGTCGACCTCAGCGGGGCGGTCGACAAGGCCGCCTGAACCGCTTTTGCCGAACGTCAATCCCGGAGGGTCATCCGGTCGCCGCGCACGTCGAAGCCGGACAGCGAACTGATGAAGTTCATGCCGAGCAGGCTCTGGCCAAGCATACCGGGTGCCGCGACCATCACCGGCATATTCTTTCGCACGATGCCGCCGATGGCCAGTTCGTTGGTTTTCACAGCCGCGGCGCGCGCCGTGCCGTTGGCGGTCGAGACCGGTATGGTGAAATCGAGAGCGGCGGGATTGATCCCGGCTGCCTGGGCGTCCTGCGACGTCAACACGGTGCTGGTCGCTCCTGTGTCGACCACCGTGCGCACTGGCGCGCCGTTGATCAGGATGCGCGCCTCGAAATGGCCATTGTCGGCCTTGTCGAGCGTCACGGTGGCATGGCCGTCCTCGATGCCCAACGCCAGCGGGCTGCCGGGAACAAGGCCAGCGGTTACCCGGCTGGCGAAGTCCTGCAATTCGTAGCGATATTGATAGCCGGCGATCACCGCGAGCGCGATCGCCGCCCACGCGCCGAGATTGCGCGCCATGGCCCCGAGCGGGCGGCCCGACCTTAGCAGGCCGGCGCCGATGAGCGCACCGAAGGCGCCAAGCCAGATCAGCCGGCCGAAATCATCGTTCTCTACGCCGAGCGTATTGCCGGCGGAATCGTTGAACATCAGCAGCACCGCGCCGACGCCGATGACGAGCATCAGGATCCAGAACAGGCGGCTCATGTCGGCAATCCGTTCACGAGAGCGCGTCGCGTTCCCGTGCCATACGGGTGCGGCGGGTTTCGCGGCGCGGCCGGCGCTCTACCGTCTCCAGCCTTGCAGGCAGTTGGGCCATGACGTCACGGCGCGCCTGCGCCGTCATGTCGATCCAAGCGCCGATCTCGTCCCGGGTGCGGCCGCACCCGAAACAGAAACCGGTCTTCATATCGATCGAACAGACCAGAATGCATGGGGATTCGATGGCCGTCATGAATGTTTCCTTGGCTGACTTCCACATGGTGCAACGGCATGGCCTTTGCAAGCCCTCGGGAATGCGTCGCCCACGGCCGCTTTTACATCAGGCGCGGGAGGTTGTGCCGGCGCACGAGGGCGGCTATGCCGCTGCCATCTGCAAGGACGATTTCCACGACATGACCAGAGCACAGCCCTTCGACGATTTCCGTAACCTGCTGGCCAACCTGCCGGCGGCCGACACGACAGCCGAGGCCCGTGTGCGAACGCTGTTCGCCAAGGCGGACAAGCCAAGGAACTCGCTTGGTCGCATCGAGGATATCGCTGCCTGGCTGGCAGCATGGAGTGGCCGTGCGCCGCCGGCAGTGACGCGGCCTCTGGTCGCGGTCTTTGCCGGCAACCATGGTGTTGTCAGGCACGGCGTCTCGCCGAGAGCCGTGGCGGCGACCGCAAACGCCGTCGAACTGTGTGCGGCCGGCGGTGCAGCGATCAACCAGGTCTGCGTCGCCAACGACCTCGGGCTGAAGGTTTTCGATCTCGCCTTGCATATTCCGACAGCCGACATCACGCAGGATGCCGCACTCGACGAGCGGGGTTGCGCCGCGACCATGGCCTTTGGCATGGAGGCGATCGCCGGCGGCGCCGACCTGCTTTGCCTCGGCGATCTGGGCGTCGGCAATTCCACCGTCGCCGCGGCCCTGTTCGCGGCCGTGTTGGGCGGCAAGGGCACCGATTGGGTCGGCCCGGGCTCTGGCGCCGATGCGGCGATGCAGGCGCGCAAGGCGGAGGTGGTCGATGCGGCGCTGGCTTTCCACACCGGCCATCTCGATGAACCGTTGGAGGTGCTGCGCCGGCTCGGTGGCCGTGAGTTCGCGGCGATAGCCGGCGCCATCCTTGCGGCACGGATGCAAAAGATCCCCGTGCTGCTCGACGGAGTTGCGGCAACGGCAGCCGCAGCGGTCCTGCATGCCGCCAATCCTGCCGCGCTGGATCATTGCCTTCTCGCCGGCCTGTCGCCGGAGCCCGCGCATGCGCAGGCCGCCGAGCGCCTTGGCCTTCGCCCCTTGCTTGACCTCGGCGTCGGCCACGGCGAGGGAGTAGGCGCGGCACTTGCCGCCGGCCTAATCAAGGCAGCGGCACTGACCAGTTCGGGCATGGCCGCGGCCGTTCGCGGCTAGGCCGAGCATTCGTCGCTCATTCCACGCATGAGGCGCGTCAACGCCGACGCGCCGCGACCGCCGCGGTCGGCAGGGCCGGGAGTTCCTCCATTACCCGGCTCAGCGGGAAGATGGCAATTGCCTCTGTGCCTTCGCGCAGCTTGGAATGAAGTTGGAATTCGCCGCCATGCATGGCGAGCAGGCCCTGCACGATCGGCAGACCAAGTCCGGTGCCCTGTTCGGCGCTCTTGATGGCGATCGAACCCTGGCCGAAGGCCGAAAGCACTACCGGGATCTCGTCTTCCGGTATGCCGGGGCCGTTGTCCCTGACCGAGATGTATTGTCCGCCGCCGGCCGTCCAGCCGACGCGCACGCGGATTTCGCCGCCGGTAGCGGTGAACTTGATCGCGTTGGACAAGAGGTTGAGGGTGATCTGGCGCACCGCGCGCTCGTCGGCGAACAGGCGCGGCAAGGCATGTTCGAAATCCTGAATGACGCGGATATCCTTGTTGCGCGCCTTCAACTCCATCATGTGGCAGCAATCCTCGACAATGCCGAGCAGCATCACCGGCTCTTCATTGAGCTGGTACCGGCCGGCCTCGATGCGCGACAGGTCGAGGATCTCGTTGATGAGGTCGAGAAGATGCTGGCCGGATTCGTGCACGTCATGGGCATAGTCGCGATAAGTGGGATTGCTCATCGGCCCCAGCACTTCGTTCGACATCACTTCGGAAAAACCGAGAATTGCGTTGAGCGGCGTGCGCAATTCATGGCTCATCGAGGCAAGAAAGCGCGATTTGGCCAGATTGGCATCTTCCGCGCGCCGCCGCGCCTCGTCCGACATCGATTTCGCGGTCTCGACTTCGGCGATCAGCGCGTCCTTTTCGGAGCGGAATGACAAAAGCATCAGGGAGGAGCGGTTGAGGTTCCGCGCGATATAGGCAAAGAAAGGCAGCGAAAGGACGAGCAGTACGGCCATGATCGCCCCGACCGGCATCCGCAGCCTTATTTCGGCGTAGGCGTAAAGCGCCACCGGAACAGCGAAAGTCGCCAGCAACGCCCCGCGCAGGGATGAGGCCATGATAGCGGTTCCGGCCATGGCAAGCAGCAGCACCACGGCCTTGACCACCTGAAACTGGTCGACCGCGCAGGCACCGCAGCCGAGCCAGACGAACCAGCCCCAGCCGAGGCCGCACAGGAAATGTGCGAACAGGAATTCTCTCTGGGTTTGCAACGGGTTAAGATCGGACGCTTCCACGCGTTCGACGCGGCGCGCCATGAAAGCCAACATCGTGTAGCAGGTCAGGGTGAACAGCGCCCAGAGAATGATCTCATTGCCGATGCCGGCCAGCCGGCCAAGCGCGGCGATCGCCAGGACAAGCAGCGGAATGGCAATGGCCCCGCTGGTCATCGCGCGCGCATGGAGTTTCAATAGTTCGCGATCGAAATCCGGATTGCCGGCCTGTTGCGAAAGACGGTCGCGCGTCTTGCGCACCGCGCGCGCGACATCGCTGTTGCGATGGCGTTTCCTGCGGTCCACAATGAATTTGTCCGCTGTGTTCGAGCGTTGCAAAGGCATGAAGACTTCAATTTATGCGGGCGGCATTTCAAGGTGTTAAGCTACGTTCGAATGATTAACCAACCGTTTGCCATATGAGCCGTTCCTGGTCGCAAGGACCGCGCCGGCGGTACGCTGCGCCGCGTCCGCGGAGCCTGTGGCGCAAATTGCTGGACTACGGGCTGACCGTCATTATTCTGGGGTTGCTGATCGTGCTTGCGGCGCGCCTCGATCGCGTGGAGACGCGAAAGACACAGGGCGTCGCCATCATCAATGATGGCGACTCGATCACGCTCGGCGCCGAACGCATCCGCATGTGCGGCATCGACGCGCCGGAATACACCCAGACCTGCCGCAAGAACGGCGCCGACTATTCTTGTGGCGCGCTTGCGCGCCAATCTCTGGTGCGCCTGATCGCCGGCAGGCCCGTCATCTGCAGCGGCTGGCAGCGCGATCGTTACGGCCGGCTGCTCGGCGATTGCAGGGCCGGGGACACCGATCTCAACCGCGCACAGGTCGAGGCAGGCTGGGCGGTCGCTTTCGGCGGTTACGAGAGCGAGGAAGCGATCGCGCGCGCGGCAAAGGCCGGTATCTGGGCAGGTACGTTCGACCAGCCGCAGGATTGGCGCGACAGCCACCATGGCGAGTCCGTCGAGAGAAAACATGGCACGCTCGCCTCCATCGGCGATGCCGTGCGAGAGATCTTCCGCTTCTGGTAAGCCGGCGGAAACTGAACCCTGCCGTCACCGGCAAGAACTGGAGGATCGAATGAAGCTCTTCGACGGCGGCCGAGCGCCCAACCCAAGACGGGTTCGCATTTTTCTGGCCGAGAAGGGAATCGCGGTTCCGCTGGTGTCCGTCGACATGGGCGCGCTGGAACACAGGCAACAGGCGGTCAGCTCGCGCAATCCACTGCGGCGACTGCCGGTGCTGGAGCTTGACGATGGCACCGTCGTCACCGAGTCCGTCGCCATCTGCCGCTATTTCGAGGAACTCAATCCCGAGCCCGCATTGTTCGGGCGCGGGGCGCTCGGCAAGGCGCAGGTCGAGATGTGGCAAAGGCGGATGGAATTCAACCTGCTGACCTGCGTCGCGCAGGCTTTCCGCCACACCCATCCGGCCATGAAGGAATGGGAGATCCCGCAGATTCCCGAATGGGGCGAGGCCAACAAGCCGAAGGCAATCGAATTCCTGAGACTTCTCGACGGCGAGCTGGGAACCCGTGAATTCGCCGCCGGCGACGCCTATTCGATCGCCGATATCACCGGGATGATCGCCATCGATTTTATGAAACCGGCGCGCATCAAGGTGCCGGACGAGTGCAGCAATGTGTTGCGCTGGTATCGGATGGTTTCGAGCCGGCCGAGTGCCGCGGCCTGAGGATGACTGCGGAACTCGAAAGCTTCGCCGCGACGGTTCGCTCCTGCCGCATCTGCGTCGACAATCCGATCGGCCGGCCACTGCCGCACGAACCGCGCCCGGTGCTGCGACCCTCGTCGAATGCCCACATCCTGATTGCCAGCCAGGCGCCGGGAACCAAGGTGCATCTGTCGGGCATGCCGTTCACCGATGCTTCGGGCGACCGGCTGCGAGACTGGCTCGGCGTCACCAGCGAGGAGTTCTACGACACCGGGAAGTTCGCTATCGTGCCGATGGGCTTCTGTTTCCCCGGCCAGGACGCCAAGGGCAGCGACTTGCCGCCAAGGCGTGAATGCGCGCCGGCCTGGCGCGCGCCATTGATGGGGCTCATGCCGCAGATCGACTTGGTGCTGACGATCGGCATCTACGCGCAGTCCTGGCACATGGGTGCCGCGCGGCGCCCGTCCCTGACGGAAACGGTGAGGGACTGGCGCTCCATCTGGGAGAAATCCGCTGGCCAGAAGGTGCTGCCGCTGCCGCATCCGTCCTGGCGCAACACCGGCTGGCTGAAGCGGAATCCCTGGTTTGAAATGGATTTGCTGCCTTTCCTCAGGTCGGAAATCCGCTATCGTCTCGGTTAGACGTTCAGCAAGAAACCACCGGCTTTTCCGCCAATCAGCAGAATTTTTTTCTTGTGAAAGGCTATAATAACGCCGATTATGGCCAATCCATTCCTTCAGGAGCTTTCAATGGACCGCCTTGACCGAAAAATTCTCCGCCTCCTGCAGGAGGACGCGACGCTCGCGGTCGCCGATGTCGCAAAGAAAGTGGGACTGTCGACGACCCCTTGCTGGCGGCGCATCCAGAAGCTCGAGGAAGAGGGCGTCATCAAGCGGCGTGTCGCCATTCTCGATCATGAAAAGGTCAATGTGCGGGTCACCGTCTTCGTCTCGATCCGCACCAATTCGCACAGCCATGAATGGCTGCGGCGCTTTTCCGAAGTCATCCAGGAATTCCCCGAGGTGGTCGAGTTCTACCGCATGAGCGGCGATGTCGACTACCTCCTGCGTGTCGTGGTGCCCGACATTGCAGCCTATGATGCCTTCTATAAGCGGCTGATCGCCAAGATCGAGATTCGCGACGTCTCGTCCTCCTTCGCCATGGAGCAGATCAAGTACACGACCGAAATCCCACTCGATTACATGGTGCTGGACAAGGAATCGGGCGCGAACGCGGCCTGAGCGCGCGTGGCCTTGGTGCATGCAAGGTCACGCAAGCTCGCCTTGCTTAGTTCTTCTTTTTGTTGAGGAAAGTCCAAGGCGAGTTGACCGGTAGGGTTATTGTGTCCGGCACGGTGTCGACGCCGGTCACGTCTGCCTTGCGCACGGTATAGCCCGACTGGATGACCGAGACTCCGTCCAGGATGAAAAGCTGGCTCTTCTCCATGCCTGGTTTCAGCGCGCCGGTTACAGAAACCGGCTGGTAGGCCCGCGATATTTTGTAGGGCTGAGCCGGGGTGACCAGGACGATCTGGTTGGGTGGTGGTGTCGGCATGTGGCTGCAGGCGCCGGTCCACGGCACCAGTAGGAATTGATAGACAAGATCGCCTTCGCGATCGACCGGCAACGCATAGCCGGCTATTTGTATGGTCTTGTCCTGCAGGCCGAGGGATAACGTCTCGCCGCGATCGGGAAATTTTGCCGCGATCATCGGCAGGCCAGCTTCTTCGGCAACCGCCTGGGTCGCCGGGCGCAAATCCTTCCAGAATATGTGTGTGGTCTCGGCCGAAGCGAGGGCGGCGGTAAAAGCCGACATCGCGCCCGCGAACGCTGCCATGGCTATCAGACGTTTGGTCATCGGACGTTTTCCTTTGCGTTCGAGTAAAGACACCGCCGCCGGCGACGTCAACGCTCGAGCCGTATTACATGCCGGCGAGAACCGGTCATGCCGGCGTCGTGAAAGCCGCGCGCCGCAAACATGTCGCGAAACCCCATGAAACGGTAGCTCGGCGATGCCTCGCCCACCGGATAGGCCTCAATGATATGCGCCCCCTTGGCGAACGCGTGGTCAATGGCCGCATCGAGCAATGCGCAAGCAAGACCGCGGCCGCGCAAAGCCCTTGGCACATAAAAGCAGACGATTGACCATACCCCCGTCTCGCTGTCGTCCTGCCGCTTTGAAAGCCTTCGGTAGGTTTCGCGCGGCGCGACCGAACACCAAGCAACGGTCTTGCCGTCGATCTGGGCGAGGATGCCGACCGGCCTGCCGGCATCGATAAGTGCCATCATCTGGCGCTTTTTCTCATCATTCGGGATGTGCTCGCGGACGGACTGCCGCCACGCCATGCACCAGCAATATCTTGGCGCACCCGGCTGCTCGAACAATATCTCGAAGTCGCCGCGTGTTGCCGGCGTCACCTCCGTGAACCGGATATCGGCAAGATCAGCTTTTTCTGGCGGTGAGCCGTTCCAGCCTTTTGGCATCCGTTAACTCCTTCACGGCGTCCCGGCCGATCCAGCGCGCCGTCTTGTCGGATGATCCGGCCAACTTTTGCGCGAGCGCAAGGGCAGGGGCATGCAGCGCCGCCGAGCGTTTGCCAATCTGTCGCAGCGCCCAGCTGACCGCCTTCCTGACGAAATTGCGCGGATCGCCGGCATGCGCCTCGATCAACGGCAGATCGGCGAGAAACGTCGCGTCCGGCTCCTGCTTCAGATGCACTGCGCTCCACGCCACCATGGCAAAGCCGGCGCGGCGCACGAACTCGCGTTCGTCGGCAGCAAACTCCTCGATCAACTCACGCCGGAACGGCGTTTCAGCAAAGAGATCCGAAACGCTGTCTACGATCTCCCAGGAATCGAAATCGCCGGCCCAGCGGCGGCACTGCTCGGCCGTGATCCTTTTCGGCTCCCCGGTGAACGCCGCCACCAGCCGCGCCTCGCGAACACCGCTGTCCCACAGGGCAAGCGCCCGCTCGTGATTGCGCTTCAGCTTGCGCGCCAGCGGCCGCAAATCCGAATTGCCTACACCAAGCGCCGTCGCGGTGTTGATGCCGAACCGGGCCATGCCGGCGCGGTTTTCCTGCGTGCCGATCGAGCGCAGGTGAGCGACGATGTCGTCCGCGCTCCAGCTCGGGCAGGGCAGGGACATCTGCGTTCTACTTTTCCAGCCTCGCCAGCAGTGAGGATGTGTCCCAGCGCCTGCCGCCCATCGCCTGGACGTCCTTATAGAACTGGTCGACGAGCGCCGTCACGGGCAGTCTGGCCCCGTTGCGGTCGGCTTCATCAAGGCAGATGCCGAGATCCTTGCGCATCCAGTCGACCGCGAAGCCGAAGTCGTATTTGCCTGCATTCATCGTCTTGTGCCGGTTCTCCATCTGCCACGAGCCCGCTGCGCCCTTGGAGATCACATCGATGACCTTCTCGATGTCGAGCCCGGCTTTCCTGCCGAAATGGATGCCTTCGGACAGTCCCTGCACCAGCCCGGCGATGCAGATTTGGTTGATCATCTTGGTGAGCTGGCCGGCGCCTGCCGGTCCCATAAGCCCGACCATCCGGGCATAGGCGTCGATGACGGGCCTGGCTTTGTCGAAGGCTGCCTGGTCGCCGCCGACCATGACGGTCAGAATGCCGTTTTCGGCGCCGGCCTGGCCGCCGGAGACCGGCGCGTCGAGGAACGAGAAGCCGCGCTCCTGTGCGGTCTCGGCCAATTCGCGCGCGACCTCGGCCGATGCCGTGGTGTTGTCGATGTAGACGGCGCCCTTTTTCATGGCCTGAAAGGCACCGTCCTTTGCCGTCGTCACCGAACGCAGATCGTCGTCATTGCCCACGCACGAGAAAACAAAGTCCTTGCCTTCGGCAGCCTGCGCCGGCGTCAGGGCGAGAGCGCCGCCGTGCTGGGCGACCCATTGCTCCGCCTTTGCCCCGGTGCGGTTGTAGACGGTGACGTCATGGCCGCCCTTGTTCTTCAGATGCGCGGCCATGGGGTAGCCCATGACGCCAAGACCGAGAAATGCCACCGATGCCATGGCTTGTTCCTTCCGACGGGAGCAAAGATTGCAGTTGCGGAAGGTCTAGGCCATGCGGCGGATTCGTCAAGGCGCGCGCCGCGCCATCGACTGGCACAGATCAGGTAGGCTTACCGTTTCAGGTGAATGGTAATCCGGCGCTCGATCCATTCGACCCCGTGGCGCAGGATCTCGACCATCACCAGATAGACGATTGCCACCCAGACATAGGCCTGGAAGTCGAAGGACTTGGCGTAGGCGAGTTTCGCATTGCCCATCAGGTCGTAGACGGTGATGATGGCGACGATCGCGGAGGCCTTGATCATCAGAACGAGTTCATTGCCGTAGGGTCGCAAGGCCACGATGATCGCCTGGGGCAGTATGACCTTGCGCAGCGTCTGCAACTTGTGCAGGCCGAGCGAAGCGGCGCCTTCCCACTGGCCCCTTGGAACGCTCTCTATGGCGCCGCGCAAGATTTCGGCCTGATAGGCGGCCGTGTTGAGCGCAAAGGCGAACACGCCGCAGTTGAAGGCGTCGCGGAAGAACCACCATAGCCCAACCGATTCGAGCTGCACGCGGAAAGAACCGACCCCGTAATAGACCAGATAGACCTGGACCAGCAGCGGCGTGCCGCGGAAGAAATAGACGTAGCAATAGGCGGGCCACGACAGCAACCGGTTGTTCGACATGCGGCCATAGGTGACGGGCAGCGACAGGATGGCGCCGGCCACCATCGACACCGCCACCAGCGACAGGGTGGTTCCAAGTCCCTGCAGATAGGCCGGCGCATATCGTGCGAAGAACTCACCGTTCCACGCGGAGACCAGATAGGCCAGTATGCCGAAGCCGAAGAGGATCCAGAGGCCGACGAGTGCGTATCCCACGATACGGGCACGCGGCCAGCCGCGCGCCGGCGGCGGCGGCCGATCGACGGCAATGGTGTCGGTGACGCTCATCGCGCTTCCTTCTGCCCGAGCGACCGCAAGATGAAGCCGGTGGCGATCGAAGACAGGATTGCCAGGATGAGAAAGACCAGCGCCGCGACGCTGTAGAACAGGAACGAATGTTTGGTGACGCGCGCCGCGACGCCCGCATTGCGCAAGGTCTCGGCGAGGTTGACGACCGAGACCAGGGCTGTGTCCTTGAGCAGGCTGAGCCAGCAATTCTCGAGACCGGGGAAGGCGATGCGCAGCAATTGAGGCAGGATCACCTTGCGCATGGTCAGCCACTTCGACAGACCGATCGCATAGCCGCCCTCATACTGGCCCTTCGGAATGGCGCGAAAGGCCGAAAGGAATACCTCGCTGGCATAGGAAGAGAAGATCAGCGAGAGCACGATCATGCCGGCGATGAAGCTGTCGACATCGATCGTCGCCTCGGGCCTGAAGAAGCGGATGATGTATTGCAGCAGGATGGGCATGCCGAAGAAGAACAGGAAGAGCGTCACCAGCTCCGGAAGGCCGCGAAACATGGTGGTGTAAATGTTCGCGGCCAGCCGCAGCGAAGGCTCTTCGGATTGCTTTGCCCAGGCAATGAAAAAGCCGATCGTCAGGCCGATCGGAAGCGTGGCGAGCGCCAGCGCGATGGTGACCACCGCGCCATAGGCGATATCGTCAAGCCAGCCATTGGGTCCCCAACTGAGAAGTGTCCATATGCTTTGGGCTGGCATCGAGTGGTGTTATCTCCAGAGCTCCCAGATCGGGTAAAGCGGCAGGGAGACCCTGCCGCCCTTGGAGGTGATTATCAGGACTCGGCGCCGTAGACGTCGAACTTGAAGTACTTGTCGTTGATTTCCTTGTATTTTCCGTTGGCCCTGATGGCGTCGATGGCGGAATTCAGCTTGTTGACCAGATCGGTCTCGCCCTTGCGCACGGCAATGCCGGCGCCAGGTCCGAAAATCTCGACCGGCTGCGGCGAGGGCTGGCCGAGGATCTTGCAGCAGGCACCGTCAGGCGAATCCAGCCACTGCTGCAGCACCACGATATCATCCTCGATGGCGTCGAGGCGGCCGTTGGCCAGGTCCGCCTGTTCCTCGGGGCTGCTCGGATAACCCTTGATCGTGCTGTCGGTGTAGGTCTTCGAGGCATAGTTGAAATGCGTCGTCGTGGTGGCCACGCCGATACTCTTGCCGGCGAGGTCCTCCTTGGTCACGCCCTTCAGCGTCGAATCCTTCGGGACGGCGAGCGCCGAGGGCGTGTTGTAGTATTTGTGAGTGAAGTCTACCTTCTCGGCACGCTCCGGCGTGATCGACATCGAGGCCACGATGGCGTCGAACTTGCCCGCCTGCAGCGCCGGGATGATGCCGTCCCAATCCTGGGCAACGAAGGTGCACTTGACCTTCATCTCATCGCAGAGCGCCTGGGCGATGTCGATGTCGAAACCGACGAGCTTGCCATCGGAAGTCAGGTTGTTGAAGGGCGGATAAGCGCCCTCGGTGCCGATCCTCAGGGTCTTTTCCTGGGCCTGGGCTACGCCGAGCGTCAGCAGCGCGGCCGAAGCGGCGAGCGCGATACGCAGTGCAATACGCATAATGATCCTCTCTTTATGGTCCCGGCCGTCGTTCCGAAACGGCTCTGTGGGGGCGGTGCTTTTGACCGCCCGCTGGCCCGATACTCCCACTCTTTCCAAGAAAAAAGCAACTGCAAAACCACGAAAATCGGCAATGTCCTTCTGCCGTTACGTTACTTCTCAAGCAACGAGGCCGGTCGCGCGCTCGACGAAGTCGGCTATCGATTTCACGTCGTCGAGGTCGAACACCGGCAGGCTTTTGTCCTCGATGACGAAGTCGGCCGCAATGGCAACGATCCCGGGGTCACCCGCCGAAAGCGGCGTCCGGTCCTTCGCCTCCAGGCGCCGGGTTTCGATCTTGCGGTGGGCTTCGCGCTTGTAGCCTTCGACCAGCACGATGTCGGACGGCGCAAGCCGCGACAGGATCGCTTCCAGCGCCGGCTCATCCTCGCCGCGCAATTCGTGCATCAGTGCCCAGCGATTGGCGGAGACGATGGCGACTTCCATGGCTCCTGCCTGGCGGTGGCGAAAGCTGTCCGCGCCCGGCTTGTCGATGTCGAAATCATGATGGGCGTGCTTTACGGTCGAAACCGTCCAGCCGCGCCCAACGAGTTCCGCGACCAGTTTCTCAGTCAGGGTCGTCTTGCCGGAGTTCTTCCAGCCGGTGATGCCGAAGAGGCGCTTGTTCATCTCAGATGCTCTGCAGCAACCGCGCCGCCTTGGCAAGATCGCCGGGGGGCGCTTTCGAGCCGCAGCAAGGTCTTGTCGCCGCCGCCCCTGCGTCTGGATTGAACGCCGGCCAGCATCAATCCCGCAATATCCATCACCATCATCGAGCCCGTGCGCCGTCGCGAAAATCACGGGATTCTCCCCGAGCCTCTTATATGCCGTCCGGGGCCATGGCAGGACCAGTGCTTTCCGCGACGATCCTGCGCCGGCCGACGACCCGCTCACGATAAAGCGCGTAAAGGCCGGAGCCCACGATTGTGCTGGCGCCGATGATCATCGTCATATCGGGGACATCGCCGAAGACCAGCAGGCCGAGCACAATGGACCAGAGCAGCGCCGTATAGCGGAACGGCGCTATGAAGGAAATCTCGCCCGAGCGCATCGCCATGATGATGAATTGGTAGCCGATGAGCACCAGCACTGCTGCGAGCGCCAGCAGTGCAGTGGCTTTGCCCGTCATCGGTGTCCAGCCGCCCATCGGCGACAGCAGCAGCGCGCCGACCACCGTCATGGCCAATGCCGTTGCGGTGGAGACCAGCAGCGTCGGGATAGCCTGCGGAATCCGCTTGGTGGCGAGATCGCGCACCGCGCAGCAGGCGACGCTGGCCAGCGCCACGAGCGAAAACATGCTGAACCCCTCGAAGCCCGGGCGCACCACGACCAGCACGCCGCCAAATCCAACGGCGATCGCCAGCCAGCGGCGCCAGCCGACCGCCTCGCCGAAGACAAGGGCCGCGCCCATTGTCACGGCCAGCGGCAGTGCCTGCAGGACGGCCGAGACGCTGGCGATCGGCAAATGGGCAAGCGCGACCAGGAAGGTCACCGTCGCGCCGGCCTCGGCAAGGACGCGCAGCGCCACCAGTGGCTGCAGCATCGAGCGCGGCCGGACCAGCGCGCCGCGCTGCCAGGCAAGCAGGCCGACGAAGAGCGAGGCAAATGCGCCTCTGATCAGCATGACCTGCGCCATGTTCATCGACTGCGACGAATATTTGGTGATCGCGTCATTGAGGGTGAAGCCGGCCATCGCCACCACCATGAACAACGCACCGCGAAGATTGGGAGAAAGGGGCAAGATCTCTACCGGTTCTGCTTTGAAAAAAGCCTGTAGCAGCCGGGACCGAAACAGCAACGACAAAGGGCTGGGCCACGGCCTTGATCGCGGCCCAGAATTTCAACCGCGGATGGCCGGCCTTACTTCTTCGGCGTCAGCACCTCGGTGCCGCTGCCGTCTTTGCCGGCGATCGTCCACAGGCCGTGCAGCGAGCCGTCGTCATCCATCTTGTAGACGACAAGGCCGATCTCCTTGCCCAGGGACATAGCCGGCCGAGAAGGCGTTGTCGTTGCGCATGCAGATGCCGTCCGAGGACGAGCCGCCGGTTTCCCAATGGATCGTGCAGGTCGTGCCGCTTGTCAGCGTGATGGTTGCTTCGCCGCCATAGGCCGAACCATCGAAATTGGTGCCGGCGACATCGTAAGTGCCGCCGATGGATTGCGCCGCCGCCGGCATGGCGGCGAGGCCGAGCAAGGCAACAGAAAAGATGAACTTGCGCATAATGTTTTCCCCCAACGGAGCGAAAGCCGCTACCGGATGGAAGGCTAGGCGCGAAAACGGCTGGGGTAAATCAGGCGGGCATCCGCCGGCGGAGATTTATTGCGGCATGGCCGCAATAGTCACGGTCCCTCGAGGCTGGCGGCGATGGCGCCGACCAGCGGGTCGTATTTCGGCTTCACGGCCGGCGGATATTCGATCCAGACGGTGCGGATGACGCCGTCCTTGCCGAACAGGCGGCGCTCATAAAAGATGTTCCCGGCCTTCAGCCGCGAAAGCACGGCCCAGTCCTTTCCCGTCCTGCTGTAGGTGACCTTGTAACCCGCCTCCGTGCTGGCTTTCTCGGTCGCGACGAAGTGCCTCGGCGTGTCGTTGTCGATATTCAGGATGCCGGAACAGATCAGGCTGGCGCCGTCGGGCGCGAGCCATTGCTGGCCGTCACCGTTGTCCGGTTCGGGCTGGCGGTCGGTGAAAACATCATCGGGAAAGGTGCAGACCGTGCCGAATCGCTCGTTGGTGTAGGTGAAAGGAGCGGCGGCCGAGGGGATTGCGGCGATCGCCGCAACGAATGCCAATACCGAGCGCGCGCACTTCATTCCATTCCTCCAGCAGTCAGCCGGAAGCGATCCTGCACCAGATCCGTGGGAAAATCAGCCGCCGGTGACGCTCATATGCCGCGACACGGAGGGGCGGCTGGTGCGACGGTCGATGATGAAATCATGCCCTTTCGGCTTGCGCCCGATCGCCTCGTCGATCGCCGCGCCGACCAGATCGTTGCCTTCGGACGCACGCAACGGCTCCCTGAGATCGGCGGCATCCTCCTGGCCCAGGCACATATAGAGCGTGCCGGTGCAGGTCAGCCGGACGCGGTTGCAGCTCTCGCAAAAATTATGGGTCATCGGCGTGATGAAGCCGAGCCGGCCACCGGTTTCCGCGACATGGACATAGCGGGCCGGACCGCCGGTCTTGAACGGGACGTCTGTCAGCGTGAACTGGCGCTCCAGCGAGGCGCGCAGCAGCGACAGCGGCAGGTACTGGTCGGTGCGGTCGGCGTCGATCTCGCCCATCGGCATGGTTTCGATGACGGTCAGGTCCATGCCGCGGCCATGCGCCCAGCGCATCATCTCAGGCAATTCGGCGTCGTTGAAATCCTTCAGCGCCACGGCGTTGAGCTTTATCTTCAGCCCCGCCGCCTGCGCCGCATCGATGCCGGCCATGACCTTGCCGAGATGGCCCCAGCGGGTGATTGCGTGGAACTTGTCGGCATCAAGCGTGTCGAGCGAAACATTGATGCGCTTGACGCCGCAATCGGCGAGCTCGGCAGCAAAACGCGAAAGCTGCGAGCCGTTGGTGGTCAGCGTCAGTTCTTCCAGCGCGCCGCTTTCGAGATGACGCGACAGTTGACGGACCAGGTGCATGATGTTCTTGCGCACCAGCGGCTCGCCGCCGGTGAGACGCAATTTGCGCACGCCTTTTGCGATGAAGACGCTGCACAGCCGGTCGAGTTCCTCGAGCGACAGCAGGTCCTTCTTGGGCAGGAAAGCCATGTCCTCGGCCATGCAATAGGTGCAGCGGAAATCGCAGCGGTCGGTGACCGACACGCGCAGGTAGCTGATCGTGCGGCCGAAAGGATCGATCATGTCCATGCGTGAAGCGTTTCCCGTGGCTGTGAACGACGGCGTTATATATCGCTATGTGATACGATCCGGCCTGTCGTTCAAGATAGCCGCTCTCGATCTTTGGTAACATTCCCCGACCGACACCGGATGTCGGCTGCCTGGTACGGGCTTTTCCAATCCGGCGAAGCGGCGTAGGGAAGGGCGGTTCGAAACGGAAAAACACCATGACGGCGCCGAAGGAACTGCGGGTCTCCAAAGACCGCAAACTGCTCTCCGTGACCTTTCCCGGCCACCAGCCATTCGAGCTGCCGGCCGAGCTGCTGCGCGTCGCCTCGCCGTCGGCCGAGGTGCAGGGCCATTCGCCGGACCAGCGGGTGACCGTTCCCGGCAAACGCGATGTCGCCATCCTCAAAATTGAACCGGTCGGCAACTACGCGGTGCGCATCACCTTCGACGATTTCCACGACACCGGGATCTTCACCTGGAATTACCTGCACACGCTAGGCCACGAGAAGGACGCGCGCTGGAACGCCTACCTTGCCGAGCTTGCGCAAAAGGGTCTCAGCCGCGACCGTTAGCCGGCGGGCGTCGTCAAGATGTCATGGAGCGGGAGTAGGGGCGGCGGATCGGAAGACGAGACAATGTCCATCATAACCACAGTCGAACAGCTTGAAACGCTCTATGGCCTGCCCGGCGAAGCCTCGGTGGTCAAGGAACTCGACCACGTCATTCCCGAATACGCCGCCTTCATCGAGGCCTCGCCCTTCGTCGCGCTGGCGACGAGCGGGCCGGAAGGGCTGGATTGCTCGCCGCGCGGCGATCTCGCCGGCTTCGTGCGCATCGTCGATCCGAAAACCCTGATGATGCCGGACCGGCGCGGCAACAACCGCGCCGATTCGCTGAGAAACATCATTCGCGATCCCCGCGTCGGGCTGCTGTTCCTGGTGCCGGGCTCCGGAACGACGCTGCGCATCAACGGCCGCGCACACATCACCACGGATGCCGCGCTTTGCGCGTCGTTCACGGTCGACAGCAGGCCGGCACGCTCGGTGAGCGTCATCGATGTCGATACGGTCTATTTCCAATGCGCCCGCGCCATCGTGCGGTCGGAACTGTGGAACCCGGAAAGGCATGTCGATCCGAAGTCCCTGCCGACACCAGGAAAGATCCTGGAGATCACCAGCCGCAGGAACATCGACGGCGCCGCCTATGACAAGGAATAGCCGGAGCGGGCGAAAAAGACGATGTGGTGATCCGCCGGACCGCAATGGCGGTCAGGCGTCCTTCAACACCTCGTGGATCTTGCGCATCTGCTCGCCGATCATGTCGCACTGCTCCGGCGTCGACTGGCTCATCGCTTTCTCGATCAGCGCCATGTGCACCTTCAGCGCCTGCATCAGCAGCGCCTCGCCGGCTTCGGTGAGGGCCAGCCGCAGGATGCGCTTGTCCTTCTCGTCGCCTTCGCGGCGCAGCAGGCCGCGAGCCTCAAGCTGAGGCAACAGCATGGTGATGTTGGAGCGACCGACGAGTAGCTTGCGGGCGAGATCGTGCTGCGACATGCCGGGATGGCGGTAGAGATTCATCAACACATCGAGCTGCGCGGGTTTCAGATCGAGCGGAGCGAGCTTCACGGCAAGCGTGCGCTCCAGCACATGGCAGGCGCGCGCAACCGCGACCCAGTTGCGAAACCGCGGGTTGTCCCAGGGCAGCTCTTGTTTATTGTTCATCTTTGAACTATTATGTTCATGCTTGAACGTATGGATGGATTCCCACTATGGCATCATTCGGACTGAAGGTCATCCGGGGTGTATTCGGGGCCGCCGAACATGTCGCCCCCCGCCTCACCGGGCGCGCCGCATTCGAGCTGTTCTGCCGTACGCCGAACGCCAGGGTGCTGAGCGAGGGCGAACGCCGTGCCGTCGACCGCGCGGCAGATTTCATGGATGAAGCGCGGCATCACCGGCTGAAAGCCGGATCCGGCTGCGTCATGGTGCATGAATTCCGTCCGGAGCCAGGCAGGGCGTCCGCCGGAACGGTTCTCGTCGTTCATGGGTGGCGCTCGCGCACCGAATATATGCGCATGCTGATCGAGGGCTACCGCGCCGCCGGCTACAGGGTCGTCTCGCTCGACCTTCCCGGCCACGGCCAATCGCATGGCCGGCGGTTGAACATGGTCAATGCCGTGGATGCGGTGCGAATCGCGGGCGAATGGTTCGGCCCGTTCGCGGCGGTGGTCGGTCATTCCTTCGGCGGCGCCGTCGCCGCCAATGCAATCGCCGGATCGATCAGGAACATTGCGCCGCTGGCGGCCGGGCGCCTGGTGCTGATCGCCGCGCCGAGTTCATTGCCGGCCATCTTCGCCGACTTCAGCCGCATGCTCAATGTCGGTCCGCGCTCGCAGGCCGCCATGGCGGACCGTGTCGAATATCTTTCCGGCCGGCCGCTGCACGAATTCACCGGCGATCGGCAGCTTGCCCAGGCGCCGGTGCCGACGTTGGTCATCCACGCACCCGACGATCGCGAAGTCTCGGCCGATCATGCCTGGCGTTATGCCGGCGCCGGTGACCATGTGTTGCTCCACTGGGCCGAAGGGCTCGGCCATCGCCGCATCCTGGCGGACAAGGGCGTGGTGGAACGCGCCGTCAGCTTCGTGGCCGCGCAACGGGAGCCGTCGCTGCTCCATTGAACCGCAATCAGGGCTGTTTCTTCTTCTCGCCGGGTTCCACCGGCAGTCCGGCCGCCTTCCAGGCGGTGTAGCCGCCAAGGATATGCTTGACCCGCGACAGCCCCATGTCCTGCGCGGTCTTGGTGGCGAGCGCCGAACGCCAGCCGCCGGCGCAGAAGAACACGAAGCTCTTTCCCGAAGCGAAGAACGGCTTGTGATAAGGGCTCTCGGGATCGATCCAGAATTCCAGCATGCCACGGGTGACATGTTTCGCGCCGGGAATCCTGCCGTCGCGTTCAATCTCGCGAGGATCTCGCAGGTCGACAAAGATGGTGCCTTCGTCCTCGATCAGGGCTGCCGCTTCCTCGGGCGAAAGCACTTCGATCTCGGCATTCGCCTCATCCAGCAGTTCGCGATAACCCTTTTTCACCGTCCGATCCTCCCGGCCCGTTTAGACTGGCGCTCCGTCCGTTCGGATTTCGAGCACAACGCCCGGCGTTTGTCATCCCGCGTCGGTACCGGCTATCATCTTCCAGGCGGCCATTGCCCCCTCCACGGTTGCCAGCAGGGCCGCATGCGAAGCACCGTCGCGCGCCTGGATCGACATGCCGTGTTGAGCCGTCGCGAAAGAGGTCGCAGCGGCTTCGCAGTCGAAACTCCTCGGCAATTCGCCCACGGCCATGCGCCGAGGTCTGACGACGCCCCTGGGCTTCGACGGCCGGAGCGGATTGTGTCCGCTCCGGCCGTCACGATGTTGTGAAACCGTTCTGCCACAGCCGCCCCAAAATTTATGAAAGCTTAACGAAATCGGTATGAATCGGTATAGTCGCGTCTTACATCCGCCATGCGGTGGGCAAGACGCACGAGCGTGCGGAACGGAGCCGGTTGCGGCTGGAGCGGGTGACCATGAAATTGCCGGGAAACAAAGCTACCGCGTTGCCGCTTGCAGCGCTCGTGGCGACGCTGGCCCTGGGAACGCCGCAAGCAGGCGCGCAGGGGCTTTTCGACATGCTTTTCGGCGGCGGCGTAAGGCACGAGCCGCGAGGTGAGTTTCCTCCTCCGCCACCAAGGCGCAAGCCGAACCCCAACGTATCCGCCGGCGGTGGTGGCGGCGGCAGCGTGAAGATCAGCAGCCCTTCCTACTACACCTACAAAGCCGACAAGCTCGTGCGCGTCGACTTCTCGGCGCTTACGGCAGCGCCGCAGCCGGCGACGCCGCAGGACGCCGCCTTCGTGCCCTCAGCCACCGGCAACGCCTTTCGCGAGGCAATCGCCGGACTGAGCGACTACGAGCTCTATGCGGAGCCGGATATCGCCAAGGCGCTGATCGCCTATTATTCGGCCAATCCGGATTTCATCTGGGTGACCGGAGCCAACGCCAACAGCCGCGCACAGGACGCGGTGCGGGTGCTTGGCGAGGCGGCGAGCTACGGCCTGGCACCGTCCGACTACACGGTCGACGTGCCGACCGCCGCTGCGTCGACTGGTGACGCCGCTGCACGTTTGAAGGAGTTCGTGCGCTTCGAAATGGCGCTGTCGGCTCGCGTGCTTCGCTATGTCCATGATGCCCAAAGCGGCCGCGTCGAACCCAACCGCATGACCGGCTACTATGATTTCCCCGCCAAGCCGCTCGACATGGAAGGCGTTTTGAAGACGCTGGCGCACACCCAGGAAGTGCGCACCTATCTCGAATCGCGGCATCCGCAGAACCCGGAGTACCAGGCGCTGCGCGTCGAGTTGGAGGCGCTGCAAGCGAGCGCCGAAAACGAGATCGTCGTCGATCCCAAGCTGTTGCTGAAGCCGGGCGAAACCAGTCCCGAGCTTCCCAAGCTGCTGAGCCTGATCGCGCGCAATCTCGACGACGAGATGGGCGGCGCCTACGGCGAAGTGCTGTCGCGGCTCGCCACCAGCGATGTCTACCTCCCTGAGCTGGTCCCGGTCATCAAGGCCGTGCAGCAAAAAGCAGGCATGAAGGGCGACGGCGTCATCGGACCGCGCACCGTCGCGTCGCTGGCCGGAACATCCAAGGCCGACCGGCTGCTCAAGGTACAGGTGGCGCTGGAAGAACTGCGCTGGCTGCCATCCGACCTCGGCAGCCCGCGTATCTTCATCAACCAGCCAGCCTTCACGGCGAGCTACATCGACAATGGTGAGGAAAAGCTGAAAACCCGTGCGGTCATCGGCAGGACCACCAACCAGACCGCCTTCTTCTACGACCAGATCAAGCAGGTCGACTTCCATCCCTATTGGGGGGTGCCGCAGTCGATCATCGTCAACGAGATGCTGCCGAGATTGCGCAGCGATCCGGGTTATCTCGACCGGGCCGGGTATGAGGTGACGGATTCGCGCGGCAAGCGCATTCCGTCCTCGGCGGTAAACTGGGGCGGCTATGGCGCGAACATCCCCTACAGCGTGCGCCAACTGCCGAGCGAGGCCAATGCGCTGGGCGAATTGAAGATCCTGTTCCCCAACAAGCACGCCATCTACATGCATGACACACCGCAGAAGTCGTTCTTCCAGCGCGACATGCGCGCGCTCAGCCATGGTTGCGTGCGGCTGCAGGATCCGCGGGGCATGGCGGCTGCGGTGCTGGGTACCTCGGTCGACGATATCGCCGAGAAGCTGAAGCACGGCCATTCGACCGAGAGCGTGACGCGCACGATTCCGGTCTATGTCGCCTACTTCACCGCATGGCCCGACATGTCCGGCAAGGTCGAATACTTCAACGACGTCTACGACCGGGACACGCGGTTGAAGCAGGCCCTGGACGCCACCGAAGCGGCGCGCTCGCCGTCGAGCTGAGAATTCAGCGGGCCGAGAGCGGTCGCCGGAAACCGGCGTCGCGCCCGGCGATCAGCCAGTAGACAAGCCCGGCGACCAGGCCGGCAGCGGCGATGATGCCTATATCGGCCCAGCGCTCCGACGCCATGTCCTCGAGCGCGCTCGGCCAGATCAGGGCAAAGCCGCCGACCGCCGCCGCCCCGCCGAAGAGCATGTGCAGCCAGAAGCCGCGCAACGAGAAGCATTCGGCGATCAATGCGAACACCAATGTCTGCACCCCGGTCAGCACGATCGTCAGGAAATAGATGAACATGCCGACCGGCGGCACCACCAGCGCCGCGATCGGCGAGACGCCCATGAGGTCGAAATACCGGGGCGCATTGGGTAGGGAGCTCAGCACGGCATAGATCGCGACAACGGCGATCAGGCCGACCAGCACGGCGACGAGATAGCCGGCAAGCACCATCAAGATACGTTTCAACACATGCCTGGCCGTCGCCATGCATACCCCCCGTGAAGCTCCGCTGTAATCAGCCATCAAAGGTGCATTGGCGCAAGGGCGGGCGCATCTCACGCCGCAGGCTCGGCATTTTCAGATGGGGACCGGTGATCACCGCGGGAGGGATCGTAGAACGGGTTGCCCGCCCCGCAAGTTTCTCCTGACGAAGCTATCTGGGCTCGGCCGTCACCGGATCATAGGTGATTTCGACCTTCGCCTTGTCGGCGGTGTAGTAGGTGACGGTATAGGCGCCATCATCCCAGTCGACCTCCTGGACATAGCGGAAGCCATCGCGCTGCTCGACCTTGGCGATGATGTCAGACAATTTCTTGGCATTGGGCGGCGGCAGCGGTTTTTCGTCGGCCGCCAGAACCGGGCCGGAGCCGAGAAGAACGGCGACGCTTGTCGCCACGAGAAATCTGGTCATGGTTTTCCCTCAAGTTTCGACAGGGGGAAACTCAGTGATGGGGAGGTTTGTTCCCCAGGCGGGATGGATGGCCAGGCTATGCATCGGCTTTGTGACTGCCCTCGAGCAATTCCCGATTTTCTTGCAATCAACCCCGCCGGCTTTGTCCCGGCGCTACAAGACGGCGAGATGATCATGGTCGAATCGATCGCGATTCTCGAATACCTGCTCGCCCGCACGGGCCGAGCCCGCTCGCCGTCGCCCCACATGATCCGGCTTTCGTCGCCTACCTGCAATCTTTCGGAGGGCTTCTCAACCCCCACGCGTCAGGCTGACCGCTTAAGCTCTGCCACCTGCACACCCAGCCGGAACGCCTGACCGTCGGCGTATGAGCGCGCATAACTTTCGGCTGAGAATGGGACGGTGGTGGTGACGCCATTGACGGTCACGCGAACCGACCACGACTTTTCCCTGACGATTTCAACGGCGTGTTCTGCCATGTTCTCCCCCGAGAATCTGACGTTGAGGAAGCTACCATAGCGTCGCCCAACTGATTTGCATACAAACAAACCGACAGATGGTGACGGAAACCCAAAATCAATAAGGGCGAGGCGCCAAGCTGTTTGGCCTACGCGCCAGTAGCTTTTTTGGACAAAGTGGAGGGGCCTAGTCATCCAACAAATCAGTTTAGTTGGATGGTGGGCGATGCAGGGATTGAACCTGCGACCCCACCCGTGTGAAGGGTGTGCTCTCCCGCTGAGCTAATCGCCCGCTCGTTGCCCGAAGGCCAAGCGAGCCGCGATATAAGGGAGGGCGGTGCGGGAAGTCAAGGCGGTGTCCGGCGTTCTCACAGGGGCAATCGCTTCAGGTTTCGTCATACTCTTTCAAGCGCCGGCGCCGCCCCTCACCTGCCTGCCGGCATCCTCTCCCCGTATAGACGGGGAGAGGGGGCTGTGTCGCCGTTTTCGCCAATTTTTAACGTTGCAATGGAGGCGCCAGCGTTCCGGCCAGACCCTTCTCCCCGTCTCTGTGCGGGGAGAAATGCCCGGCAGGGCGATGAGGGGCGGCGCCGACTTCGATCATTAGAGGCATCCGCCGCAAACAGGAAACTGTCATTGAACCTGTCCCGGCCGCCCGCTATCCGTTCAATGTTGCGCCGCGGCGATCAGCCGCTCAGCCAGGTCCAGCGTCAGCGCGTCGAAATGCGAGATTACCGCCGAGGGCTCGAATTCGCGCACGTGGCGGTCGGTGTAGCCGAAGTCGACGGCCACCACTGGGATGCCGGCGGCTTTCGCGGTGTCGATGTCGGTCTGCGAATCGCCGACCATCAAAGCTCGGTGCGGGTCGCCGCCGGCGCGCTTGATGGTTTCGGTGAGGTGACGCGGGTCGGGTTTGCGGAAGGCGAAGGTATCCTGTCCGGCAATCGCCGCGAAGTGTTTGGTCAGGCCGAGCGCCTCGATCAGCGCCAGCGAGTTGGCCTCGTATTTGTTGGTGCAGACGGCCAGGAGATAGCCTGCCTTCTCGAAGCGGGCGATCGCCTCGAGGACACCGGGGTAGGGGCGGGACTTGCCGGGAATGTTGAGGGTGTAGTGGTCGAGGAACAGTTTCAGCAGCCGGTCGTGTTCGGCGACATCGAGCGACCGTTGCTGCGCGGCGTGCGCCCGTTCGATCATCACGCGGCCGCCATGGCCGACGAAGCGCCTGAAGCCGGCTTCGTCGACGGCCGCGAGCGCGCTGGCGGCAAGGCTGTGGTTCAGGCTGTCGAGCAAATCCGGTGCTGTGTCGATCAGCGTACCGTCGAGGTCAAACACGATGATCGGGCGGGTCATGATCCATCCTGGGCAGTTTATGCAATGGGCAGGCGATAAAGGCTGCGGCGCGTCAAGGCAAGCGCCGGGCAGGCTCGTTCAGGCAAGCAAGCTCCCCGGACCGGGCATTCGCGACCAACCGCCAGCCATGAAAAAACCCGCCAGTGCGGCGGGTCCCGGCGCAAATCTGCACCATAGGCAAATATGTAGCATAACTGCCTTCACCCAGTCAATGGCATATAAGAAAAAATTCCTATTAACGTTACCCGCTCATCGCTGGCTGGCCGCGCGGGCACACCATTGACGGGAGGCCGAACGTCATCAACCTACACCGCTGCAAGGGCTTTGACCGGACCGGCAAAAATGGTAGGAGCCGCAAACACCAGGTTCCGGGGCGGTAAAAGCGGCATGGATGCAAGACAGTTGAAGGTCGAAGCCGCGCGGGCGGCCCTTGCCCATGTCACCGACGGCATGCGGCTCGGCATCGGCACCGGCACCACCGCCGACGAGTTCGTGCGGCTGCTTGCCGACAAGGTGGCCACGGGCCTGACCATCATCGGCGTGCCGACGTCCGAGCGCACCGCCTCGCTGTGCCGCGAGCTTGGGGTGCCGCTGTCGACACTGGAGGAGACGCCGGAACTCGATCTCACCGTGGACGGCGCCGACGAAGTCAACCCCGCACTAACGCTCATCAAGGGCGGCGGCGGCGCATTGCTGCGCGAGAAGATCGTCGCGGCGGCGTCCGCTCGCATGATCGTCATTGCCGATCGCTCCAAGATGGTCGAGACGCTCGGCCGTTTTCCGTTGCCCATCGAGGTCAACCCGTTCGGCCTGCGCGCAACCGAAATCGCGATCGGGAAGGCGGCTGCAAGGCTCGGCCTTTCCGGTCCGGTTACATTGAGGATGACGGGCGGCCAGGCTTTTGTTACAGACGGCGGCCACTTTATCCTCGATGCATCTTTTGGCCGCATTCCGGATACAAGAGCGCTATCGAATGCTCTCCACGCCATTCCCGGCGTGGTCGAGCACGGTCTTTTCATCGGGCTGGCGTCAGCGGCCATCATCGCCGGGGGCGATGGCATCCAAACCGTCCATGCCGCCTGAAAAACAGGGAGTTCTATCGACCATGATGTTGCATAACCGGGTTCGCCGCTTGTCCGTCCTTCTGGCGGCATCGGCCGTCTTCGCCTTCTCTTCGCCGGCGTTCTCGCAGGACGTCACGGAAGCGCACCTGAAGGCGGCGCGCGCCGCGGTCACCGCGATCCATGCGACCGACCCGTTCGACAACATCCTGCCGCAGGCCGCCGCCGCCCTCGAATCGCAGCTCATCCAGAAGAACCCCGACATGCAGGAGCTGATCGCCAAGACGATCAGCGAGAAGGCGCTGGCGCTGGCCTCGCGCCGGGCCGACCTGGAGAAGGAAGCGGCCCTTGCCTATGCGAAGGTGTTTTCCGAACAGGAACTCAACGACATCGCGACCTTCTACAATTCGGACTCCGGCAAGAAGCTCCTCGAGAGCGGCCCGGCCGTGACGCGCGACCTGGTGAAGGCCGCCGATATCTGGCAGAACGGGCTTGCTCGTGACCTCGCCCAGCAGGTCGGTGAAACGCTGGCCGCGGCGGCCAAGGCGAAAGCGCCGGCAGCGCCTGCTAGTGCGGCCGCGCCCGCCGATGGCGCCGCGCCCGCCGATGGATCGGCCCCTGCCGACGACACGCAGAACTGATCCTGCCATTCCAAACGGCCCTGCGGCCATCTGTGAAGCCCGGCTTGTCCGGGCTTTTCTTTTGATGGTTTGCGGCCTACCTGTCACTCACATTTTCCGAAGCTCAAGGAGCCGCGCAATGGCCGGTTACGACTACGATCTTTTCGTTATCGGCGGCGGTTCGGGCGGGGTGAGGGCGGCGCGCGTCGCCGCAGCGCTCGGCAAGCGCGTCGGCATCGCCGAGGAATATCGCTTCGGCGGCACCTGCGTCATCAGAGGCTGCGTACCGAAGAAGCTCTATGTCTATGCTTCGCAATTTCCCGAGCATTTCGCCGATGCCGCCGGCTATGGCTGGACGGTGCCGGAAGCCAGTTTCGACTGGCCCACGCTGGTCGCCAACAAGGACCGCGAGATCAGCCGTCTGGAGGCGATCTACAAGAGGAACGTCGAGGGCGCCGGCGGCGAGGCCTTTGACACGCGCGCCATGATCGTCGACCCGCATGTGGTGCATCTTCTGGACGAGGACCGTACCGTCACCGCCGACCAGATCCTGATCGCCACCGGCGGCCGTCCGGCGCCGCACCCGGCACTGCCCGGCCACGAATACTGCATCTTCTCCAACGAGGCCTTCGACCTCGAGCAGTTGCCCAAGTCGATCATGATCGAAGGCGGCGGCTATATCGCGGTCGAATTCGCCAACATCTTCCATGGCCTGGGCGTCGACACCACGCTGGTCTATCGCGGCAAGGAGATCCTCAGTCGCTTCGATATGGACCTGCGGCGCATGCTGCACGAAACGATGGAGAAGAAGGGGATCAAGATCCTTTGCCATGCCGTCTCGGAATGGATCCGCAAACGGCCGGACGGCCGGCTCGACGCGTTGCTCACCGGCGGCCAGACGCTGACGGTCGACCAGGTGATGCTCGCCATCGGCCGCATCCCCAACACCGAGAATATGGGACTGGAAGGCATCGGCATCGAGATGACCGCGACCGGCGCGATCCAGGTCGACGCGTACTCCCGCACCAACGTCGAAAACATCTGGGCGATCGGCGACGTCACCAATCGCGTGCAACTGACGCCGGTGGCGATCCACGAGGCGATGTGCTTCGTCGAGACCGCCTTCAAGGGCAACCCGACCGCGCCCGACCACGACACGATCGCCACCGCCGTGTTCTCGCAGCCGGAGATCGGCACGGTCGGCCTGTCGGAAGACGAGGCGGTCAAGCGCTTCCCCGACATCGAGATCTATCGCGCGGCATTCCGTCCGATGCGGCACACCTTGTCCGGCCGCGACGAAAAGATGCTGATGAAGCTGGTGGTCGATGGCGCGTCTAAGAAGGTACTCGGCGCGCACATATTGGGGCCGGATGCCGGCGAGATGGCGCAGCTTCTCGCCATTCCGCTGAAGGCCGGGCTGGTCAAGGATGATTTCGACCGCACCATGGCCGTGCATCCGACGGCCGCGGAAGAGCTTGTGACCATGTACAAGCCGACTTACCGAGTGAAGGATGGCGAGCGCGTAGACTGACGGACAAACGCGCCGCGGCAAGGTGCTTGCCGCGGCGCAGCTAGGAGAGCTGCTACAGCAACGTGCCGCGCAGGATCACCTGCGCCACCGAGAAATAGATGACAAGCCCGGTGACATCGACCAGCGTGGCGACAAACGGCGCCGACGCGCTGGCCGGGTCGAAGCCGACGCGTTTCAAGGCGAACGGCAACATCGAACCCGACAGCGAGCCGAAGGTGACGATGCCGACCAATGCCGCTCCGACCGTCGCGGCGATCAACGGCCAGTGCGGGCCGTAGTCGTAGAAGTCGAAATACTGCCAGAGCGCGATGCGGCAGATGCCGACGACGCCGAGTATCGCCCCGAGCAGGAGGCCGGTGGGCAATTCGCGCAACGCCACCCGCCACCAGTCGCGCAGGCCGATCTCGCGCAACGCCAGCGCGCGTATGACCAGCGAGGTCGCCTGCGAGCCGGAATTGCCGCCGGAACTCATGATCAGCGGAATGAAGAGCGTCAGCACGATCGCTTTTTCCAGCTCGCTCTCGTAGCTTTGCATCGCGTTGGCCGTCAGCATCTCGCTGATGAACAGCGCGCACAGCCAGCCGGCACGCTTCTGGATCATGGCGAGGAAGCTCATCTTCATGTAGGGCTCGTCCAGAGCCTCCATGCCGCCGAAGCGATGCACGTCCTCCGTCGTCTCCTCGATCATCGTGTCGATGATGTCGTCGATGGTGACGATGCCGAGGATCTTGCCGTGATCGACGACGGGAACGGCGAGCAAATCGTATTTGGAGATCGTCTGCGCCAGGGTTTCGCGATCGGTCAAAGGCGTGACGGTCACCGGCACGCGGTCCGGCGCCACCGACAGGATCGAATCGCCAGGCTCGCCGGTGATGAGCCGGCGCAGGCCGGTCGAGCGCATGAGCAGATGCGTCTCGGGATCGACGATGTAGATGGCGTAGACGGTTTCGCGCGTCCGCTCGACCTTGCGGATGTAGTCGAGCGTGCGGCCGACGGTCCAGTCCGAGGGCACGCTGACGAACTCCGTCGTCATGATCGAAGCGGCACTGCCTTCGGGGTAACCGAGAATCGAGAGCAGGGTTGCGCGCAGCGGCGGCGCCAGCACGCCGAGCAGCTCGGAACGGGCGGGTTCGTCAAGATCGCGCAGGATGTCGGCAGCGCGATCGACCGACATGGCGGTAAGCAGCTTGCCCGCCTTGGCGCGAGGCAAGGCCTCCGCCAGCTCTGGCGCGCCCTCGAGCTCCGGCTGGTCGAAGATATCGACCAGCCGTTCGAACGGCACTTCGCAAAGCAGCTCGGTCGCCGTTTCGCGCGACTCGCGGTTGAGCGCTTCGACCACGTCTGCGACATGGTCGTTTGCAAGGATGCGGGCGATGGCGACGGCCTCGTCGTCCGCTACGGGGGAAAAATCGTTCATGGTTCACTCCTTGCCGTCCGGCAAGACGTGAACCGTCGAGGTCACGTCAGGGCGGACGGCGGTTGCGTTCGACTGTGACTGTCGCCAGGCATGGCGCGGTGACCTTTCCGCTCGCGGGTTCGAGTTTGATGTCTGCGAGCGGGCGCAACATAGGAGCTCGCCTTGCCCTGTCAATCGAAGTGATCGAGGAAAATGCGGGCAACATGCCCCAGTCGCAAGACTGTGATCGCTGAAGCGTATCGCGCCGAAACGGTAAAATGGCTGGACGGCCTATGCCGCGGCGAGTCCGGCTACTTCTGCTTCAGCCGGCGCGGAAAACGCAGCCATTTGTCGTCGACCGGCCTTGGCACCGGCCCTGGCTGTGCGAGAATGGTGGTGAGCTCGGGAGGCAGGCTCGGCACCAGCGGCTTCTTGGTGGCGACGCCGTCCGCGATCGCGACGATCGAGTGGTAGAACTCGGCGCCGGTGACCGATCGCGGCGCCACCGCTTCATGCATGACGCTGATCACCGTTACATCCGGGCAGTTGTCCTTGATCGCCTGGTGGAAGGCAACCTTGCCCTCCGGATCGAGTGCGCCGGTCGCCTCGTCCAGGAATAGTAGCCCGGGTTGATGGAGCACGATGCGGGCCACCACCAGCTTCTGTTTCTGACCGCCGGACAGGACCTGATCCCAGCTTTTGCCTTCGCGGCTTTCGTCGCCCATATTCTCGATGAAGTCGCCCAGACCCGCCTTGTGCAGCGCGGACGCGACCTGCGCGTCGCCATGGTCGTGCTCGGAGCCCGGCAGGCAGACCAGCTGCTTCAGGGTCACCTGCTGCAGCTTGACCTCCTGGGCTGCATAGAAACTCTTTACCCCTTCGGGGAAGACGATGGTGCCGCGGCCGTAGGGCCACAGGCCGTTGATGGCCTTGATCAGCGAGGTCTTGCCGCAGCCAGATTCGCCTTTCAGGAAGGTCCATTCGCCGCGCCGGAAGCGCAGGTTCGCCGCAACGAGGAAAGGCGTTGCGTCCTCACCCTGATGCGCCAGTTCAAGCTTCTGGATGGTCAAGCCAAAAACCGGGTTCTGGCTGGCGTAGCGGAAGTCGGAACGGCCGCTCTGGCTGTAGAATTCCTGGGGATGCTGAACGTTCTCGATCGCATTGGCCAACTCGGTGACACGCTGGCTGTTGGCGCGCAGGGTGGCGATGGCGGGCATGACATGGATGAACCACGAACATTGGCCGATCAGCGAATTGACCAGTTCGGAGCCGGTTATGTAGCCCTTCAGGTCGAAGCCGTTGTGGATGAACGGCACAAGGCCCGGTCCATAGGCGACAATGCGGGCGCCGATGAAATTGTAGATCAGCTCGAACGACATGTAGACGGTGTTGACGATGTTGAGCCGCGTCCATGTGCCGTCAATATCGCCATAGAGGCGGCCATGCATGGTCCTCTGAACGCTTTCGCCCCGCGAGGCCGCGACATGGAAGCTGCGGCGCAGGAATGTCGTCAGCTCGCCACGGTAACTGCCTTCGGCCTGCTGCATCCTGACATTGAGACGCTCGAGCATGCCACCGAGCTTTACCGCGATCCAAGTGTTGAGCGGCACATAGATGGCGACGGCAAGGAGGGCGAGGATGGCGCTGCCATAGCTGCCGAGGAATTCGAGCCCCTTTACCTCGACGGAGGTCTCGAGCAGCTTCTGGCCGACGAAATAGAGCGAGGTGGCGACACCCAGCACGCCCATGGCTAGGCCGATGGCGCCGCCGGTCATGTCCTTGATCGATTCCTGGACGCGCTGATCGATGTTGTCGGGGGCCGGCGCGCCATTGCCGGTCGAGGCATGCTGGGCGTGGAAATGGGTGTGGTTGCCGTCCAGCAGCGCCTCGTTGAAACGGCTGTCGAGCCAACCGCGCCATTTGCGGTGCAAGGTTGCCGAGACAAGATTGCGGATGCCCGTGAAGCCGGCGTCCTTGAGCACGACCAGCAGCACCAAAATAGCGGCATTGGCCAAAAGCGTCTGGAGAGGGGTGGTGTTGGCGGCGTCGTGGAAGAAGGCGATCGAGTTGACCAGTTCTCCGGATGCTTCTGCGAACCAGACGCCGGCCTTGCTGGACAGAGCGGTGAGCAGCGCGATCACCAGCGTCAGCGTCCAGGCCTCCTTCCACCGGTCCGAGACCCAGTAGGCCCGCATCAGGCCCCAGAAGCTGCGCATCGAGGAAACCGGGGTCAGAAGCGACCGCCTTGCGGCATCGCTGTGTAGTCCATCTGTTCCTGACAGTTGCGGTGGTCTGTCGACCCGAATCACAATCCCGCCCAAACCTTTTTTGTATTGTTACGGATGGTAACACCAATTGATCATTTTCCATTAATTTTTATAGGGGGGCAGCGGCATTGAGGTGGATGCCGTGGCTGCAGGGCAACAGGTTGGGCTTCCCGAGCGTCGCGCCAAAGCCGACGAAAAGCCGGTTTAAGCTAGTGATGTCAGGTAATTACGCGGCATCAGAGCGCGACGTTTCTACCTTCCCCTAGGGAAGGCGTTCGCACGAATTTGTGACCCGCTTGGGCTGCCCGGCAAGCCGGCTTTTCATTGCAGGCTAATCAAAATTCCGGAAAACACGTCGCCCTGGACGCCTGATTCCTCGCCGGCATGTCCCCGCCGGAAGTCCGGAAATGACCTGAGACGCTGGGCAAGCCAGCGATCGACCGGACCGGCGGCATCAAGGCAGGCCGCGACGCCGGCAAAGCCAATGATCGCGGAACCCACCGGGGCCAGGCGTTGCCTCACGCCCGGGGAGGGCTGCTTGAAAATCCTGCGTTGAAGATCGGGTTCAGTCGACTTTTTCCAGTTCGCCACGCGCCTTGGCGGCGGCTACCTGGCGGATGGCGTCGGCGAGCGTGTCGACGTCCTGCGCGCCCATCACCGCATATTTGCCCTCCAGCAGGAAGCATGGCACGCCTGATATGCCCATGCGCGACGCGGTGGCGATCTCGGTGCGAACCGCCTCGACATCGGCATCGGTCGGCAAGAGCGTCTCGACAACGGATGCGTCCATTCCGGTCTCGCGCGCCGCCTCGACCAGCACGGCGTGATCGCCGATGTTGGCGCCTTCTTCGAAGTTCAGCTGGAACAGGCGGCGCACCAGCCGGTTCTGCACGTCTTCGCCGGCCGCACCGGCCCAGCGAATGACGCGATGGGCATCAAGCGTGTTGGGCGCGACCTTGATGGCGCCGAAAGCGAAGGAAATGCCTTCAGCTTCACCGAGCGGCTCGATACGGGCGTGGATCTGGCGAATGTGTTCGTCGCTGCCGAACTTGGCCAGCATATACTCGCGGCGATCCTTGCCTTCCGGCGGAATGGTCGGATCGAGCTGGAACGGCCGCCAGCGTATATGCACATCCACCTCGCCGGCGGCGGCGACCGCCTTATCCAGCCGCTTCTGGCCGATGAAGCACCATGGGCACACGACGTCGGACACCACGTCTATGGTGATCGTATTCGCTTGGCTCATCTCGATCTCCTGAACGTTCGGGCGCCGTGCACTTACCGGGCTTCCACTCCTGGGCCTATGCTCAGTTCGGCTTTCGCCACCAGGTCGGCAACTGGTAACCGAATATGGGCGTCTTTTGCGGATGGTCCAGATAATTCCAGTAAGCGATCCATTGCTGCGTGTTGTGCTGCATCGGCACCATGTAGTTGCCGGAGATCAGCAACCGGTCGAGAACGCGCACGGCGGCGACGTAATCCTCCTTGGTGCGGGCGCGCAACATGGCCTCGATCGCAGCGTCCACCGCGGGATCGGCGACGCCGGCGAGGTTGAACGAACCTTCAGCCTTGGCGGCGGAGGATGACCAACGCCCGATCTGCTCGATGCCGGGCGAGAGCGAATTGTTGAAGCCGCTCGAGCCGATCAGCACCTCGAAATCGAAACGCTGCTTGCGCGACTGTATCTGGTCGCCGTCGAGGCTGCGGATGGAGACATCGATGCCGATCTTTTCCAGCGTGCGCTGGTAGATGCCGGCGAGACGCTCCTCGTCCTGCGAGGCGGTCAGGATCTCGAAGCCGAAGGGCTTGCCCTCGGGGTCGAGCATCGTGCCGCCCTGCAGGTGGTAGCCGATGCTTTTCAGGAGATCGAAAGCCGCTTTCAGCACCTTTCGGTCCTGGCCCGAGCCATCGGTCACCGGCGGCCGCCAGGTTCCGTCCATGACGTCGGCCGGCACGCGGCCGGGGTAGGGCGCCAGCAACGCTTTTTCCCTGTCGTCGGCCGGATGGCCGAGCGCCGAAAGCTCGGAATTCTGCCAGTAGCTCATCGTTCGCGCGTATTTGCCGCCAAACAGGTTCTTGTTGGCCCATTCGAAGTCGTAGAGCATGCCGAGCGCCTGACGCACCACGGGGTTCGAGAATTTCGGCAGCCTCGTGTTGAACAGGAAACCGGTCACGACGGGTGGAATACCGGTGTCGAAAGTTTCGGCAACCACCTCTCCCCTATGGAAAGCGGGAAAATCCAGATCGCGTTCGCGCTTCACCGGATCGCTGTCGTCGTCGATGGCGCAAAGGCCTTTCTTGAACGCCTCGAGCTTGGCATTGGCGTTGAGGAAATATTCGATGGTGATCTGGTCGTAATTGTCGAAGCCGCGCTTGGCCGGAATATCCTTGCCCCAATAGTCCCGGTTGCGCTTGAAAACGATGCGCTGGCCGGGCGTCACCTGTGCGATCCTGTAGGGGCCGCTGCCGATCAACGGCTTCAGCGTCGTCCTGTCGAAAGTCTCGATGTCGAAGGCGTGCTTGGGGATGATCGGCGTCAGCGCGATGATCAGCGGAAATTCGCGATCGGCCTTGTCGTTGAAGGTGAACCGCACGCTGTGGTCGCCGGTCTTCTCAAGCTTGGCAATCCTGGCCATGCGGTCGCTGTAGGGCGGACGGCCTTTCTGCGTATAGGCATCGTAGGTGAACAGCACGTCCTCCGGCGTCACCGGCTGGCCGTCCGACCATTTGGCATTCGGGTTGAGATGGAATTCGATGCTCTTGCGCTCGGAATCCATGTCGGCCGACTCGGCAAGCAAGCCATAGAGCGTGAAGGCCTCGTCGGCATTGCGCTGCATCAGCGGCTCGAAGACCAGATTGCCGAAGATCGTGTCCATCATGCCGCGCGCCGTGGTGCGCAGGCTCTTCAGGATGAAGGGGTTGAGATTGTCGAAACTGCCGACGACGCAATAGGTAATGCTGCCGCCCTTCGGCGCGTCGGGATTGACGTAGTCGAAATGCGCATAGTCGGGCGGCAGGGCCGGCTCACCCTGCATGGCAATTGCATATCTGGGTTCCGACGCCGCCGGCAGGGGCGAAAGGGCGAAAAATGATGTCGCGGTGATCAGCCAAACGAGAACGCGGCCCATGACCGTCTCCTTACCGGGTCGGCTTGATGATTCGGTGCGCACACTAGCATGGGGCACCGCCAATGTTCGTTGCCAAGAATCGCAGATTGCGGGCTGGATTCGGCACCGCTTGCAGTGTAACACGCCGTCCGAAGTCATTCTGTTGCCTCATTTCGGCAACAGGTAGCTGGACCACACGGCGCGAAGAAGCGGGTCCCCGGGATCATTTGAGAGGAAGTGCACGACATGACGAGCCTGAACAGCAATGCGTACCGCCTGTCGGTCATGGCCGCTGGCGTGATCGGCTTTCTGGGCGCGGCAATTCCCGTTGCTTCCGCACAGCAGCAACAACAGATCCCGCAGGGCTGGTTCAAGGCTTGCACAAAGCAGGAAGACGTCGACATCTGCAACGTGCAGAACATCACCACCGCCGGCAACGGCCAGTTGGTCACCGGCGTGAGCCTGATCGAGCTGAAAGGCAAGGTGAACCGCAAGGTCTTCCAGGTGACGGTTCCGACCGGTCGTCTGGTTGGTGCCGGCATTGGCCTCCAGATCGATACCGGCAAAACGCAGAAGCTTGAATATGTGGTCTGCTTCCCCGACCGCTGCGTGGCGGAAGTGCCGCTGACCGACCAGCTCGTCGCCTCCTTCAAGAAGGGCCAGGCGCTCACCTTGACCTCGATCAATTTCCAGAACCAGCCCAATCCGATCAAGGTCGCGCTGCAGGGCTTCAGCGGCGCCTATGACGGCCCGCCGCTGCAGCAGTCGGACATCGAGGACCGGCAGAAGAAGCTCCAGGATTTCGTCGCCAAGAACAACCAGGACTTCGCCAAGAAGCTCAAGGAAGAGCAGGACAAGGCGAAGACCGCGAACTGATCGGTTCGGGCATTCTCAAAGCCACAAAAAAGCGGGGTCATGCCCCGCTTTTTTGCTTCTGCACCTGACTCACTGATCAGTGCCTGAGGTGATCAATGCCTGGACTGCCGTTTCGGTTCGTAGCGTCCGTCCGGCTTTTTGTCGAACATTTCCTTGATCTGCGGGTGGCGGACCGGTTCTCCCGATTGGTCCTCGAGCAGATTCTGCTCGGACACATAGGCGATGTACTCGGTTTCCGAATTCTCGGCGAGCAGATGGTAGAACGGCTGGTCCTTGCGCGGGCGCACGTCGACGGGGATCGCCTCGTACCATTCCTCCGTATTGGCGAATTGCGGATCGACATCGAAAATGATGCCCCGGAACGGAAACAGCCGATGGCGAACCACCTGTCCGATCGCGAATTTGGCTGTTCTCATCGTACTCACCACTGAATTCCTTAGCTTTATTTGGCGCAGACTCCGAATCAATTCAATCCCGAAGCTTTGAGCGTCCTCAAGCTGCGTGTGATACGGAGCAAAGATTGTGGGCGAGTTGCCGGCCATCGATGCCTGCCGGCAGCAAATGTGTTCGCAAGCTCACTGCTGGCGCGCTTGCTTTCCCAAGCCACCGCCAAGCGCCGCAAACCCGCTGCCGGGACGGAGCCCTTCGCGCATGAAGAAAGCGCGAAGCGGTGCAAAACCACCAAGCACGCCGAGCCCGGCACCGCGCGCCATCTGCGCCGGCAGCAGGTCGGAAAGCAGCGACATGTTCAGTAGATTGACCGCGCTGCTGCGCGCCAGAATATCGGGCCGGCGCTTGAAGTCATAGATGGCGAGGGCTTTCGCGGCCCCTGGGTCTTCATAATTTTCATTCGCGATTCCAATAAGATCGTCGATATCCCTGATGCCAAGATTGAGCCCTTGCGCGCCGATCGGCGGAAATACGTGGGCGGCTTCGCCGACAAGCGCCACCCGGTCGCGCGCAAAACGCAGCGGCGTCGCCGTTGCAAGCGGATAGACCTGCCGGCCTGGCTCGACCGTCACCCGGCCCAGCATGGACTGCATCCGCTGTTCGACCCGCAGCGACAACGTCGCATCGTCCAGCGCGGCAAGTTCCGTGGCGGTTTCCGGCTTGACCACCCAGACCAGGCTCGAGCGGTTGCCGGGCAGCGGAACCTGCGTGAACGGACCGGTTTCGGTATGGAACTCGGTCGAGGTGAAGGCATGATCGCGGCCGTGGGAGAAGTTGAGCACCAGCGCTGCCTGGGGATAAGTCCGGGCGGCGGTCGAGATGCCCGCCGCCTGGCGCGCCGGCGACAGGCGTCCGTCGGCGGCAACCGCCAGGGATGCTTCGATCACGCTGCCGTCGGCAAGGGCCGCGCGAGCCTTATCGGCGCCGAGATGCCAGGCATCGACCATGGATGTCAGCCACGCGATCCCGGAATGCGCGGCAACCCTGCCGGCGAGCGCGGGAATGAGGACGCTATTGGGCAGGTTGAGCCCGAACTGATCCTCGTCGATCTCGCTGGCGCGGAAGGTGACGACCGGACTGCGGATCAACCGGTTGGTCGCGTCGACGATGCGCATCACCTTGAGGGGCGCGGCCTGCGGCTTGATGTCGGCGAGGACGCCCAGCCGCTCAAGCACCTTCAAGGCAGGGTTCATCAGTGCCGTCGTGCGGCCATCGCGGGCGGATGCCTCCGGCCCGACGAGCGTCACCGGAAAGCCGGCATCGGCGAAACCGAGCGCGGCGATCAGCCCTGCCGGCCCCGTGCCGGCGATGAGTATCCGTGCTGTTTTCTGATGCTCCAAGATCGACTTCCGGCTTGCGATGCGGGGCAGCGCACGCGCCCCGCCACTCGATGAGCATATAGGTCAGGTCATACGGCTTGATCAACGGGGCGATTCGGCCCATTCGAAGGTCATGACCGGCCGCCAGGACGACTTCAGCCATCTCGACAGCGCAGGCCGTGCGACGGCCGATATCGCACGCAACCCGCGTTTGACGGTGAACCTCGTTGTCGGCGCCGGCATCCTGCTTGCCTGGCTGTCCCTGGCCGCAATGGCGGTCCGCGCCGCGGAGGGACGCGCCGCGGGTATCGGCGCGCCCGGCGACGCCTTGTTGAAAACCCTGCCGCAGCTGCCGTTGCCCGATTCGCTGGCCCGGTTCTTCGCCCTCTGCCTCTCGGCCGCGCCCCTGGACGGAGATATCGGCCCGCGCGCCGGTGCGCTGACGGCAATGTGGTTCCTGATGGCGACCGCGACGATGCTGGCCTCGGCGGCGCCGATGATCCGAACCTATTGCGAGATCGCCGATACGGCCAGGATCAGGCATGAGCCGGTCGTCCATCCGCTGGTGCTGGTCGCCGGCTATCTCTCGACATGGCTGGCCGCGTCGGCTGGGTTTGCGGCGCTGACGCTCGCCATCGATGCGTTCGCCTCGTCAGGCCAGATGTTCGATCCGGTTCTGGGCATTGCCGGCGCTGTCGCCTTGCTGGTCGCCGGCCTCTACCAGTTCAGTGGCCTGAAGGAGGCCTGCCTGAAGAAATGCAGGAACCCCTTCGCGATTCTGTTTTCCAACTGGAGCGCGCGGCCTGCAGCCATTTTCCGGCTCGGCGTCGCGCAAGGCATCTGGTGCCTTGGCTGTTGCTGGGCACTGATGCTGGTGATGTTCGCCGTGGGCGTGATGAACGTCTTCTGGATGGCGCTGATCGGCCTGTTCACCCTGATCGAAAAACAAGCCGCGAGCAGGCTTCCAACCCGGCTGGCCGGTGCGATACTGCTTGTCTGGGCAGCCGCGCTGCTAGTAGTCTCGCTATGAGTGGGGGAAACTCGATGACGGATCCGAGCTGGGCAATGAAGGGGGAGCTCGTACTCTCCTGCAATTGCACGGTTTTTTGCCCTTGCGTGCTGTCGCTGGGCAGCCATCCTCCGACCGAAGGCTATTGCCAGACCTGGGCGGGTTTCCGTATCGATGCCGGTCATTTCGGAGAGGTCGACCTGTCAGGCCTTAATCTCGGGCTGATCATGGAAATTCCCGGCTATATGAGCCGCGGCAACTGGACCGCCGGCCTGTTCATCGACGTCAGAGCCTCGATCTACGCCGTCAAGGCGTTGACGAAGATCTTCACCGGCAAGGCGGGCGGGACGACGTCGCTGCTTTCGATCCTCGTCGGCAAATTCCTCGGTGTCGAACAAGTGCCGATTACCTATGAGACACGCGACAAGACGCGTATCTTCCAGATACCGAAGATCATCGATGGGGCGGTCACGCCAATTGCCGGCAAGGACCGCGACAAGGACACGGTGATCAGCAATTCCGAATATTGGATCGCGCCGGAGATCATCGTGGCCAAGTCCGACAAGAGCAAGATGCGAGCCTTTGGTCGCAACTGGAATTTCGGCGGCCGTTCAGCCGAAATCTGCAAGCTGGACTGGCAGGGCCCGTGAGCAAGAACACAACGGCCAGGAAAGCCGCCAAGAAAATCGCCGACCGGATTCCGCGGCCGAAGAAGAAAGTCACCTGGCCGCAGGCGCGCGCCTTTTCGGTGCATCTCCTGACCGCCTCCGGTTCGTTCCTGGCCTTCCTGTCGCTGGTGGCGGCGAGCGAGGAGCGCTGGACGGCCATGTTCTGGTGGCTGGGGCTGGCGCTGTTCGTCGACGGCATAGACGGGCCGATCGCGCGCAAGCTCGAGGTCAAGGAAATCCTGCCAACATGGTCGGGAGAGCTCCTCGACAACATCATCGACTATGTCACCTATGTGCTGATCCCGGCCTTCGCGCTCTATCAGCGCGGCTTCATGGGCGAGGGCCTGTCGTTCCTGTCGGCGGCCATCATCGTGGTGTCCAGCGCGATCTACTATGCAGACACCGGCATGAAGACGAAGGAGAATTTCTTCAAGGGATTCCCCGTTGTCTGGAACATGGTGGTGTTCACGCTCTTCGTCATCGAGCCGGGACAATGGGTCTCGTTCGCGGTGGTCGTGGTGGCGGGCATCCTGACATTCGTTCCGATCAACTTCATCCATCCGGTTAGGGTGGTGCGGCTGCGGCGCATCAATCTCGCAATGACTCTTTTGTGGTGCGCTTTCGGCGCGCTTGCGCTTGCGCAAGCGGCACTCGCCGCCTTCTATGACCAGATCGGCGTGCTGGGCGCGCAGGTCAGCACCTTCATAAAGATTGGCATTACCGTTACCGGGCTCTATCTCGCCTGTATCGGCGGCATCATGCAGTTCTTTCCAAATCTCGGTGCCAAAAAAGCCTGATCGGCCCATTTCTCAAGGAAGCCCACCATGCCCAAAGCAGTCCGCATCCTCGCCCATGGCGGTCCGGAAGTCCTGACCTATGAGGACACCGATCCCGGCCAACCGGGATCAGGGCAGATCCTGGTCAGACACACGGCAATTGGCCTCAATTTCATCGACGTCTATCATCGCTCCGGTCTCTATCCGCCGCCCGGCGGGTTTCCGCTCATTCCCGGCAGCGAGGCGGCCGGTTTGGTGCTGGCTGTGGGCGAGGGCGTCGACTGGCTGAAGCCCGGCGACCGGATCGCCTATGCCGTCACCACAGGCGCCTATGCGCAGGAGCGCGTCATCGATGCCAGCAAGGTCGTCAAGGTGCCGGACGGCATCAGCGACGAGCAGGCGGCAGCAATGATGCTGAAAGGCATGACCGCCGAATATCTCTTGCGCCGGACTTTCAAGGTCAAGGCAGGCGACACCATCCTGTTCCATGCGGCAGCCGGCGGCGTCGGGCTCATTCTCGGCCAATGGGCGAAGCATCTGGGCGCGACCGTCATCGGCACGGCAAGTTCGAGCGACAAGATCGAACTCGCAAAGGCACACGGCTTCGACCATGTCATCAACTACAAGGAGCAGGATTTCGTTGCCGGCGTCGCGGCCATCACCGGCGGCAAAAAATGCGATGTCGTCTACGATTCCGTCGGCAATGACACATTCCCGGCCTCGCTCGACTGCCTGAAGCCGCTCGGCATGTTCGTCAGCTTCGGCCAGTCGTCGGGACCGATCCCGCCATTCTCGATGTCGCTGCTGGCGCAGAAAGGATCCTTGTTCGCCACAAGGCCGACGTTGTTCGTCTACAATGCAAAACGCGAGGATCTGGACGCCTCGGCCGCGGCCTTGTTCGAGGTCGTGCTCAGCGGCGCCGTCGAGATCAAGATCAACCAGCGTTATGCACTCAAGGATGCGGGCAAGGCGCACGCGGATCTTGAAGGGCGCCGCACGACAGGCACGACCATACTGGTTCCCTGACGGATACTGCCCTGGTTTTCAGCTCTCTCACACAGGTGCGGGCAAGGTTTGCACGAAAAGCCGGCCCGCCGCGTGGTTGCGCGAAGAAGACTGATCTTTGCCCTTGAGTTTCCGCTGAAATTCTTGAAGCTCTTTCAAGTCGAGTGCTGCTTTCGCATGGGAGCTGGCCGCGCATACGATGCTTGCGGGAACACAGAACATATCCGGGAACCCGGATGGGAGGCACTGTGAGTGCAAATCATAACGGAGCGAATCTGCTTGAGGTTCGCGGCCTTACCAAGATTTTCGGCACGCTGACGGCGTGCGATCATGTCGACCTCGACATCGCCAAGGGTGAGATCCACGCGCTGCTCGGCGAGAACGGCGCCGGCAAGTCGACGCTGGTCAAGATGCTGTTCGGCTCGCTGGAACCCAATTCCGGCGAGATCTTCTGGAATGGCCAGGCCGTCCGAATTACCAGCCCGGGCGTCGCGAAAAAGCTCGGCATCGGCATGGTATTCCAGCACTTCTCGCTGTTCGAGGCACTGACGGCGGCCGAGAACATCGCGCTTTCCCTGGATGACGGTTCGCCGATCAGCAGCATCGCGGCCAAGGCGAGGGCGCTTTCCTACAGCTATGGCCTGCCGCTCGATCCGGAATCGCTGGTCGGCGACCTGTCGGTGGGCGAGCGCCAGCGCATCGAGATCATCCGCTGCCTGCTGCAGACGCCGCAGCTCATCATCCTCGACGAGCCGACTTCGGTGCTGACGCCGCAGGAGGCCGACAAGCTGTTCGAGACGCTCGAACGTCTGCGCTCGGAAGGCAAATCGATCCTGTACATCTCGCACCGGCTGGAGGAGGTCAAACGCATCTGCGACCGCGCCACCGTGCTGCGGCACGGCAAGGTGGTCGGCCACTGCAATCCGCGCGAGGAGACCGCCGCGTCCTTGGCCCGCATGATGGTCGGCAACGAAGTGCAGGCCGTGGTGCGCGCGCCGGTCGCGGGCATCGAAACGGCACAGTCCCTGCTTGAAATCCGCGGCCTCAGCCGCAAGCCGGCGACGCCGTTTTCGATCCCGCTCAAGAATATCAATCTCACCGTCCGCGCCGGCGAGGTGATCGGCATCGCCGGTGTCGCGGGCAACGGCCAGGGCGAGTTCTTCGAATCCGTTTCCGGTGAAGTCCTGCAGCCGGATGCCGCCTCGGTGCGCATTCGCGGCAAGGATGCGGGCAGCCTCAGCATCACCGGGCGCCGGCTGCTGGGTGCAGCCTTCGTGCCGGAGGAGCGCCTCGGCCATGGTGCCGCCCCGCGCATGCGGCTTTCGGAAAACCTGCTCCTGTCGCGCCATGCCACCGATGGCAAGACCTTCGTCGGGACGGGCGGAATGGTCAAGAGCGGCACCGTCTATGCCGCCGCCCAGCGCATCATCGAGGCGATGGACGTGCGCAAGAGCGCGCCCGATCCGGAGGCGGCAGCGCTGTCCGGCGGCAATCTGCAGAAATTCATCGTCGGCCGCGAACTCGACCGCAGGCCTGACGTCATGGTGGTCAACCAGCCGACCTGGGGTGTCGATGCAGGCGCAGCCGCCCATATCCGCCAGGCACTCATCGAACTGTCCCGCAGCGGATCGGCGGTGTTGGTCATCAGCCAGGATCTCGACGAGCTGTTCGAGATATCGGATGCGATCGCGGTGATGCACAATGGCGAACTGTCCAGGCCGCTGGCGATCGCCGAGGCGACCTTCGAAAAAATCGGCCTGCTGATGGGCGGCGCCGAACCAGGCCACGCCGAACACACGCTGGAGACGGCATGATGCGCCTCGAACTCGTCAAACGGCCGCAGCGCTCGGCGCTGTTTTCCATGCTGTCGCCATTCATCGCCTTCGCGCTGACGATCATCGCGGGCGGCATCATGTTCGCGCTGCTCGGGGTCAATCCGTTCAGCGCGTTCAACATCTATTTCATCGAGCCGGTCAGCCAGGTCTGGCAGTTGCACGAGCTGGCGATCAAGGCGGCGCCGCTGATCCTGATCGCGGTCGGCCTGTCGGTCTGCTACAAGGCCAACATCTGGAACATCGGCGCCGAAGGCCAGTTCATCTTCGGCGCCATCTTCGGCTCGGCCGTTCCGGTGCTGTTTCCTGGGTTCGAGGGCCCATTGGTGCTGCCGCTGATGCTTCTGCTGGGCATGGTCGGCGGTGCCGCCTACGCGGCTATCCCCGCATTTCTGAAAACCCGCTTCAGCACCAACGAGATCCTGACCAGCCTGATGCTGGTTTACGTCGCACAGCTCTTCCTCGACTGGCTGGTGCGCGGACCCTGGCGCGACCCGCAGGGCCATGGCTTCCCGCAGACCATCCAATTCGGCGATTCCGCCATCCTGCCGGAACTGATGCCGGATGCCGGCCGCGCCAATTGGGGCTTCGTGTTCGCGCTGGTCGCGGCGGTGCTGGTGTGGCTGATGATGAGCCGCATGCTCAAGGGTTTCGAGGTTCGCGTGCTCGGCTCCAGCCCGAGGGCAGGGCGCTTCGCCGGCTTCGGCCTCAACCGCATGGTCTTCTTCGCCTTCCTGTTGTCGGGCGCCTTGGCCGGGCTTGCCGGGATATCGGAAGTTTCCGGCGCCATCGGGCAACTTCAGCCCGTCATTTCGCCCGGCTACGGCTTCACCGCCATCATCGTGGCGTTCCTTGGCCGGCTCAATCCCCTCGGCATCGTCGCGGCGGGCCTGGTGCTGGCCCTGACCTATCTCGGCGGCGAGGCGGTGCAAAGCGCGCTCGGCATCTCCGACAAGGTGGCGCGCGTGTTCCAGGGCATGCTGCTGTTCTTCGTGCTCGGCTGCGACACGCTCATCCATTACCGCATCCGGTTGATCGGTCTGGCGCTGACCAAATCGGAGAGTGCCGCGAAGCTCGAGGCCGCGCCAAAGTTGAAGGAAGCCCGCTGATGGACATCACCGTCAACATCCTCCTGACCATCGCCACGGCGGCGACGCCGCTGCTCATTGCGGCGATCGGGGAACTGGTGGTCGAACGCTCCGGCGTGCTCAACCTTGGCGTCGAAGGCATGATGATCATGGGCGCCGTCGGCGGTTTCGGCGCAGGCTATCTGACCGGCTCGCCCTGGATCGGGCTCTTGGCGGCCATCGCCATGGGCGCGCTGTTCTCGCTGCTGTTTGCCGTCATGACGCTGTCGCTGGCCACCAACCAGGTGGCGACCGGCCTGTCGCTGACACTGCTCGGCCTCGGCCTCTCCGGCATGATGGGAACCAGTTTCGTCGGCCAGCCCGGCGTCAGGTTGCCCAATCTCGATATTCCCGGGCTCAGCTCCATCCCGGTGGTGGGCAGACTGCTGTTCGGCCAGGATCCGTTGTTCTACATCTCGATCGCGCTGACGGCGGCGGTGATGTGGTTCCTGTTCCGGACGCGCACCGGGCTGACGCTGCGCTCGATCGGCGACAGCCACGCCTCGGCGCATGCGCTCGGCATCAGGGTCATCCGCTACCGCTATCTCTCGGTGATCTTCGGCGGCGCCTGCGCCGGTCTTGCCGGCGGCCATCTCTCGCTGGTCTACACCCCGCAATGGGTCGAGAACATGAGCGCGGGCCGCGGCTGGATCGCGCTTGCGTTGGTGGTGTTCGCGTCCTGGCGGCCGTGGCGGGTGCTGGCGGGCGCCTATATCTTCGGCGCGGTGTGGATCGGCCAGCTTCATGCACAGGCTTTTGGCATTCCAGTGCCTTCGCAACTGCTTTCTTCGTTGCCCTATCTGGCGACCGTCGTGGTTCTCGTTCTAATCTCGCGCAACAAGCGTCTGACGATGATGAACACACCGGCTTCCTTGGGGCAGCCATTCGTTCCGGATCGTTGACAACAATAACAAGACGGGAAGCTCCAAGGCTTAACTCAGAGAGGTAACACGATGAAAAAACTGCTTATTGCCCTGATGACGACGACAGCGGCATTTTCGCTGGTCGCGTCCGCGGAGGCCGCCGACAAGCTGAAGGCATGCTGGGTCTATACCGGCCCGATCGGCGACTTCGGCTATTCCTACCAGCACGACCAAGGCCGCCTCGAAGTCGAAAAGGCGCTCGGCGACAAGGTCGAGACCGCCTATCTGGAAAACGTCTCCGAAGGCCCCGATGCCGACCGCGCTTTCGAGCGCTTGGCGCGCGAGGGCTGCAAGATCATCTTCGGCACGTCCTTCGGCTTCATGGATGCAGAAGTGAAGGTCGCCAAGAAGTTCCCCAAGGTGATGTTCGAGCACGCCACCGGCTACAAGACGGCGGACAATCTCGGCATCTACAACGCGCGCTTCTATGAGGGCCGCTATGTGCTCGGTCAGATCGCGGCCAAGGAATCGAAGTCCGGCGTCGCCGGCTACATCGTCTCCTTCCCGATCCCGGAAGTGGTGATGGGCATCAACTCCTTCATGCTCGGCGCGCAGTCGATCAATCCGAATTTCAAGGCCAAGATCGTCTGGGTGAATTCCTGGTTCGATCCGGGCAAGGAAGCCGATGCGGCCAAGGCCCTGTTCGACCAGGGAGCCGACATCATCGTCCAGCACACGGATTCGACCGCGGCCCTGCAAGTGGCCGAGGAGCGCAAGCTGCACGGATTCGGCCAGTCCTCCGACATGATCAAGTTCGCGCCGAACGCGCAGTTGACTTCGCTGACCGACGAATGGGGACCCTATTACATCAGCCGGGTTCAGGCAGCCATCGACGGCACCTGGAAGCCCGACAATGTCTGGCTCGGCATCAAGGACGGCGCGGTGAAGCTCGCGCCCTACACCAATATGCCCGACGACGTGAAGGCGATGGCCGAGGCGACCGAGAAGAAGATCGCCGGCGGCTGGAACCCCTTCACCGGACCGATCGCCAAGCAGGACGGCTCGCCATGGCTGAAGGACGGCGAGGTCGCCGATGACGGCACGCTGCTCGGCATGAATTTCTACGTCAAGGGTGTCGACGACAAGCTGCCGCAATAAGCTCTACGTACGTTCGTCAGGGAAGGGCGCCGCGAGGCGCCCTTTTCATTCGGCGGCTTGCGCTACCGCCGGGACATGGCGAAACCGCACCAGGCCGGCGTCCACCACGAGGCTGAGCCGGATCCTGAGCCAACGCTGCACCGGCCGCTCGAAATAGCGCCAGATCGTCCACGACACCAAAACCATGAGCGCCACGCCGGTCCACGCTGCAATCCATTTTCCGGCCAGCGGCGTCAAGGCGTTGATGAAGAGATAGCCGGCATTCTGGTGAAGGAGGTAAAGCGGGTAAGTCAGCCCGCCGAGAGCCAGCGTGAGCGGCGACGGCCTGATCCGGTGGCGCAGCAGGACAGCGCCGATCAGCGCCGCGTGCATCGCTAGGTTGGCGGCCACGAGATGGGCGGACGAGACCGCAATGCCATAATGCCCGATCATCCACTGTTGCGTCACCGACAGCGTATAGCTGGAGAGCACGAAGGCGGCCGCCAGCAGCAGCAAGGCCGGCACTGAGCGACCATGCGCGTGGAGATGATGGACCAGCATGCCGGCGGCGAAGAACGGCCCGAACTCGGTGAGAAACAGAAGCCGCGCCGCGCCGCTGCCGAGGAAGAGTTCGTTGATGGCCGAGATCGCCAGCCAGCCGAGGATCAGCCTCAATTTCCATTTCTGGAAAATGCCGGCAACGAGGGCCAGCGTCACCCATCCGTAGAAAACCACTTCAAGCACGACCGACCAGTAGACGCCGTCCATGAAAGGTTGGCCGACGGCCGGCGCGAACATTGTGAGATTGGCGAGATACTGGCTGAAGGAGGCTGGGAGCAGCGGCGTGCCGGAAAAGGCGATAACCGCGAAGCTTATCGTCATGCAGAGCAGAAAGCCCGGATATAGACGCGCGAAACGCGCGACGGCGAACTCTTCCCAGCCGCCGCCTTCCGCCGACCATGCGATGACGAAACCGCTGATCAGAAAGAAAAGATTGACGCCGAGATAGCCGTACAGAGCGAGTGGCGCGGCATGAGGATAGCCCGCCGTGAGAAAGCCGTCTGCTGCCGCGCCGCGGAAGAAATAGTGAAACAGCACGACGGCCAGCGCCGCGGCCAGCCTCAACAGGTCCAGTGTCGCGATATAGTCCTGGCGGACAGGTCTGGGGTCCATCCTAAGTTCCTGCATTTACGGTCCGGAAACCATAAAGCAGACGGCGGCCGCACAGGGTAAATGGCCGGAACTATCGCGAAATGTGGTAAATCGCAGCCCTCAGACGGCCGAACCGTAGAGATCATAGGCGTCGGCGCGATCGACCTTGACGGTGACGATGTCGCCGGCGCGCAGCGGGCGTCGCGACTGGATGTGGACGGAACCATCGATCTCCGGCGCATCGTATTTGGTGCGGCCCTTGGCCGACGTGCCATGTGCTTCGTCGATCAGCACCGGCAGGCGCTTGCCGACCTTCTTGGCCAATTGCGTCGCCGAGATCTTCTGCTGGCGCTGCATGAAGCGGTGCCAGCGCGCCTCCTTGATTTCCTGCGGCACCTGCTCAAGGCCGAGTTCGTTGGAGCGCGCGCCCCGTACAGGTTCATATTTGAAGCAGCCGGCGCGATCGATCTTCGCTTCGTCCAGCCAGTCGAGCAGCATCTCGAAATCCTCGTCGGTCTCGCCGGGAAAGCCGACGATGAAGGTCGAGCGGATGGCGAGGTCGGGACACACATCGCGCCAGCCGCGAATGCGCTCAAGCGTCTTTTCGCCATGTGCCGGCCGGCGCATGTTCTTCAACACCTGCGGCGAAGCATGCTGGAAGGGGATGTCGAGGTAGGGAAGGATCTTTCCCTCGGCCATCAGCGGGATGACGTCGGCCACGTGCGGGTAGGGGTAGACATAGTGCATGCGCACCCAGATGCCGAGCTTACCCAGTTCCTCGGACAGATCGAGGAATTTCGCCCGCACTTCACGATCACCGAACATGCTGGCCTGGTATTTGATGTCGATGCCGTAGGCGCTTGTGTCCTGCGAGATGACGAGGAGTTCCTTGACGCCGGCCTTGGCCAGTTTCTCGGCCTCGCGCAGCACATCGGCCGCCGGCCGCGAGACAAGGTCGCCGCGCAGCGCCGGGATGATGCAGAAGGTGCAGCGATTGTTGCAGCCTTCCGAAATCTTGAGATAGGCATAGTGGCGCGGCGTGAGCTTGACGCCTTGAGGCGGCAGGAGATCGATATAGGGATCATGGCTCGGCGGCGCCGCCTCGTGCACGGCCGCCATGACGCTCTCATAGGCCTGCGGACCGGTGATGGCGAGAACGTTGGGATGCTTCTCGCGAATGACGTCGGGCTCGGCGCCCAGGCAGCCGGTGACGATGACCCTACCGTTCTCCGAAAGCGCGGAGCCGATGGCATTGAGCGATTCATCGCGGGCGGAATCGAGGAAGCCGCAAGTGTTGACCACGACGAGATCGGCACCGTCATGCTTGCGCGCGATCTCATAGCCCTCGGCGCGCAGGCGCGTGATGATGCGTTCGGAATCCACTAGGGCTTTGGGGCATCCGAGACTGACGAAGCTGACACGCGGGGCGGACATGGGCAAGGTTCCAATGGACATGAACCGGAAACGCTGATCCGGCTCGAAGTCTCGACATATAACGGTTTGCACGGCTCTGGCAGGAGCTCAATTCGGGCGGCGCAATAGCACGGCTTGCCCAATCAGGCAAACAGGCAAGCTCTGCGACATCGGCGATCTCGTTGTGCAGATCGAAGCGAAGAAGCCGAAAGCCGTTGGTTCGTGGCTCTTACAAAAGCGAATTGTCGGGTAATGGCAGCCAGTCAACGCGACTTTCAGTGCTATGATTAGGATTCACTAATATGCTATAGGCAGAATGGTGAGGGGCTAGTCCTATGAGACAGTTGCTAGGACACATTGCATTGGCATGGCTTGTGCTGCCCGGCGATGCGGACGCACACGGTTGGTATACGGGCAAGACCGATCCCGTTCTTCACTATGACTGCTGCGGAAACAAGGATTGCCGCCCCATCGATTCCAACGATGTCAGGATGACCAAAGACGGCTATTTTGTCAGGCTGCACCCTACCTACTTGAATGAGCCACAAGAAGCAGAGTGGTTTATCCCGAGAGAACGTGTCCAGGCTGCGCCCGATGATCGATACCACATCTGCGAGCGTCTAGTGACGTTTTATCGAACGATCATTCCCCATATGAAGTTTGATCCTTACCAGCGATATAGGTGGACATGCTTCTTCGCGCCGATGGGCACCGGTTCAATCCCAATTAGAATGAACCACTACGCTGCAATTTCAAACTGACCAACATCGGCGGGCGCGAGGGTTCCGGCTCAGTGGCCGCTCGACCCGAACCAGGGCGCCAGGAAAGCGAATTGGTCGGGAAACTGCTGCACGGCGCCATCGAGAAGCATCTTCACGGCGACGTAAAGGATGATCAGCAGGCCGATATAGGCGATCCAGCGGTATTTGTGCAGCAGGCGCGCGACGAAGGACGCGGCGAAGCCCATCAGCGCAATCGACAGAGCGAGGCCGATGATCAGCACGGTCGGATGGTTCATGGCCGCTCCCGCCACGGCCAGGACATTGTCGAGCGACATCGAAACGTCGGCAATGACGATCTGCCAGGCGGCCTGCGAGAAGGTCTTGCGCGGCGACTTGCCGGCGATGGTCCCATCCTTGTCGAAATCGCCATTCGACAGCGCTTCGGTCGCGTCGCGCTCCTGCTCGTGGCTGACACCCAGCTCCCGCCACATCTTCCAGCATACCCAAAGCAGCAGCAGGCCGCCGGCGATGAGGAGCATGGGGCCAATTGTCAGCAGCCATTGCGTGATCAGGGCGAAGAAAATGCGAAGGACGGTGGCCGCGATGATGCCGACCAGAATGGCCCGTTTGCGCTGACTGGCCGGCAGGCCGGCCGCCGCAAGGCCGATGACGATGGCGTTGTCCCCAGCCAGCGCAAGATCGATCGCGATTACCTGAAAAAGGGCCGATAAGCCTGCGGCAGTAAATATTTCCATCGACCTGGAAGCCCTTGCCTGTTCGCCGAGTGTTTGTTGTCGATCGCCCAGCCCGCCCTAAAGGCATGGTTCCTTGCCGTCAAGACATCGCTTCGGGCAACGCCGCAAAACCGCTTTCGTTGCAGCGGCGCCATTGAGGGGATTCGACAATCACGGGCAGGCGAGCCGAAACGGCAATGAAAACCTAGTCGTAGCGCCTAATCGTAGAGATTGTATTTTGCCCAGTCGGTCTCTGGAATCTCGTCGCCGATGCGGTAGCGGAGCTGTAAAACCTCCATATGGTCCGGCGCCGTCTCGCACTTGAATTTCAGCCGGTACCATTGCCCCTTGCTGCGGAAGGCGGCTCCTGGGCTCTTAATGGCGTCGTCGCTCATGACCGGCGTGGCAAAGGCGTAAGCGACCACCCGATCCGCCTTGTACTTGCGGTCGTCATGGGTGATCCGGTCGAGGACTTCAGCATCACAGCGCTGTTCGAGGCGGGTTTGCGGGTCGAGTTTCAGGAGGCCTGCGCGCAAGGCGCTGTCCATGGCGTTGGCCGGAAAAGCCAGGGTCAAGAACGCCATGACCGTCGTGCAGAGTGTCTTCATGGGCGGGACAAGCAGCATATTTTGTCTGAAAAATCAACCAAAGGGCCGGACGTTGTCCCGCGCTCAGGCACTCGGCGCGTTCAAAATCCCGTGTCGGGATTCATCGTGCGATGGCTGCGGCCAACGCATCAGCGAGGCACGGCCGGCGTCGGTCAGATCGTATACGCCGCGGTCGACGCGCGCGAACCAGCCATAGACATTGTGCAGCAGGATTTTCGGCGCAAGCGGCGTCAGCGCCTTGAGATCGCGCGGGCGCTTGGGCCCGTCGGCCAATGCCGCGGCGCAGGCGAGGGCGCTTTGGCGGTACGCTGTCATGATGGGATTGCGCGATCCCCCGCCCGCGACCGGATCGCCGCGGCGCCGGCGGTGTTCGTCGACCAGCCGCGAGCGGCGCCGTGGGTTCTTGCGCGGCGTGACGGTGACCGGGCTCAGAAGCACCTCGACCCGGTCGCTCGCCGTTACGCCGAGCAGGCCGAAGCCAAGCCGGCGGCAAAGATTGCGAAACCGGGCGTCGCTCTCGCGTCCCTTGCCCCGGGCCGACATGCGCGCGGCCAGCCACACCTCGTCGCAGGCGGTTGCGCGGTCGACGCCTTGCAGCACCAGTTCGAGATTGAACGCCAGTTTCAACTCGCAAATGACGACGACGGGCGGCTCCCCCTCACGCAGCGCGACGATGTCGCAGCCGCCGATCTCGCCCTTCACGGCAAAGTCCAGGCTTTCGAGAAACCGCTTCACCGGCGCGTAGAGGGAGGTTTCGTTCATAGGCTCAAGGCTTAGCCGATTCGGCACGAAAAGCCTCGGGAGCAGGCCTACATGCCTTTCCGGGGTTCGCCGAACCATCGTGATGCGGCTTGAGCGGCTTCCTCCGGGTTGGGGTCATCCCCAGCGGCCCAGGCCACGAAGCCATCGGGGCGCACGAGCACGGCGCTCAGGCCCAGTTGATCCTTGGCCTTACCGGCGACGTAGGTGATCCGGTCGCCCCAGCGGCCTGCAAGCGCTTCAAGCGATGGGCGAGCGTCAAAGTCAAGGAACAGGCCCTTGCCCGGGCTGAGGAGCCCGCCGATTTTGACAGCGGCTCGGCTCCGAATGCGCGGTCTTCCTCGGATGGCGGTTCAATATCTCGGATAAGGCTCGACGCGATGGCATCAGCGGTCGCCAACTCTCGCAGGAACACCGCCAGCGCTTCCTCTTCCAGCAGACGTTTTTTCGGGGGAGCCATGTCGCACTCCATAGTCAACCAGTGGGATGAAAGTGGGGATCGGTAACGCAACCTGCGATTAGCGAAGCCATATCAACACCTTACGGCAATAATCTGGCGGAGGGAGTGGGATTCGAACCCACGGTGAACTTGCGCCCACGCCGGTTTTCAAGACCGGTGCCTTAAACCGCTCGGCCATCCCTCCAGCGACATCTCTTCGCCAACGTCACCCGATCCGATATTCGAGCCTGGCGGCGAATGAAGAGAGCCATCTTGCTGATGCTCTAGTGTGCCCGGCAAAGATCTGTCAACCGGCATGCGCGGACCGCATGTTTCCCGGCAGCCGACGCCGGGCAGGGTGGCGTCACAATCTTGCCCGGTTCCGGCCACAATCGATTAATAGCGTGATAAACAATTCCTGCGCACAAAGGACAGGGGTTCGAGGCGTCGTTGGTCTTGGTCAGGTAAGCTTTGGCTCCTGCGACGTCCAAGCCGCGGCGTTTTTGGTCGAGACTGTAGGGGACATCAGGAAATGCAAACTACGGCGCGCCCGCGTCTACGCCGTGCTTGCGCTTTCGCGCTATTCACCATGTCGGCAGCCTTGCTTGCCGCCTGCGCGTCGCAGCCTGAACCAAAAGGGATGGTCCACAAGAAGACCCGTTCCAAGGAATATTTCGCCGAAACCGAATATGGCGTGAAGGCCAGCCCTCGCGTCGCCTTCATGCGGCGTGGCGGCGGCCGCGACCAGCTCGGAAAACCCTACCAGGTTCGCGGCAAGTGGTACTATCCGAAGGAAGACAAGCACTATGCCAAGGTCGGCCTGGCGTCGTGGTACGGCGATGCCTTTCATGGACGGCTGACCGCCAACGGCGAAGTCTACGACATGAGCCATCTGACGGCGGCGCACCCGACCATGCCTCTGCCGAGCTACGCCCGCGTCACCAATCTCAAGACCGGCAGTTCGGTCATCGTGCGCGTCAATGATCGCGGTCCCTACCACCAGGGCCGCATCATCGATGTCTCGGAACGCGCCGCCCAGATGCTCGACTATGCCAATGTCGGCACGGCCGAGGTGAAGGTGGAATATGTTGGCCGCGCGCCGCTCGACGGCAATGACGACCAGTATCTGATGGCCTCCTACCATCCAGGCAACAGGATACCGGATCCGTCGGACGGCCTGCCGACCGGCGTCATGGTGGCCATGAACGGACCGTCGCCCAGCCTGCCGGTGGGCGCTGCCGCCGTGCCGTTTCCGGGTCAGCTGACGAATTCCGATATGATTCCGCAAGGGCAGGTGCCGGCACAATCGCCGGCCTTGGGTGACCTGGCGCTGCCCGACTTCGGTCCGATCGTGCCGGAGCGTCCGGATATCGGCCTGCCGCCGCAATCGCCGTTTTCGGTGGCCTCGCTCTCCTATGCCGACGAGCGCGTGCGGAGCGCCGATGTCTTTGCCGCACTTGGCGACGACGGCATGTCGCCCGCCGACATCCTGCGCTCATGGAAGAGCGCCAATCCCCAGGCGCCATCGCCGGCCTATGTCGCGGCCGGCACCTTCGATGACGCCACCGAGGCAAAACGCGTGGCGGCCGCGCTCGAGCCCTTCGGCAGGATCGAGATCCAGCGGTCCGAATTCGACGGCAAGGACTGGTATGCGGTGAACCTCTATCCGGACGGCCATGGCGGCGTCGACGATCTGCTGCAGGCGGCCTGGTCGCATGGTGCGCCGGACGCCCTGGCCGTGCGCAACTGATCTATTTTTCCGGCACGGTTGATCCTGCGGAAAAAACCCTGATAGCCTAGCCGCGCCAGAACCGGCAAACGGGTCGAGATTTCATGCAGTTGCGCGTCTTTCCGCCTTTGGCCGGATTTCTGGGATTGGCCCTGCTGCTGTTTTGTATCGCACCCGCCAGCGCGCAGCTTTTCGAGACCAAGGCAACCCAGGCCTTCATGATCGACGCCGAGACTGGAACGGTGTTGTTTTCCAAGGACGCCGACAAGCCGATACAGCCGGCCTCGATGGCCAAGCTGATGACGATGGAAGTGGTGTTCAACGCCGTCAAGTCTGGACGCCTGACCCTCGACGACACGTTCGTGGTGAGTGAAAACGCCTGGCGCAAGGGCGGCGCCCCTTCGGGAACGTCGACAATGTTTGCCAAGCTCAAATCGGCGGTCCGGGTCGAGGACCTGATCCAGGGCGTGACGGTGCAGGCGGCCAATGACGGCTGTATCGTGCTGGCCGAAGGCTTGGCCGGATCCGAGGACAATTTCGCCGCGCAGATGACCGAACGCGCCCGCCAGATCGGCCTGGCCAAATCGACTTTCGTCAATTCGACCGGGCTGCCGGCGGAGGGCCAGCAGACGAGCGTGCGCGAACTGGCAATGCTGGCTTTGCATCTGTGGCGCGACTATCCGGATCTTTATCGCTACTACGGCCTGAAGGACTTTACCTGGAACAAGATTTCACAGAGGAATCGCAACCCGCTGCTGGCGATGGACATCGGCGCCGACGGCTTGGCGGTCGGCAGCAGTGAGGTGTCCGGTTTCGGCATAGTCGGCTCGGTCAGCCACAATGGCGCGCGGGTGATCGCGGCGATGAGCGGGCTCGCCAGCGACAAGGAACGCGCCGAGGAGGCGCGCAAGCTGCTCGAATGGGGTGCCCGTTCCTTCGAGAAGACGCAAATCTTCGCCAAGGACGAGGTGGTGGGCCAAGCTCAGGTTTTCGGCGGCATTAAAGCCGGCGTGACGCTGAAGGCGAAAGGGCCGATCGCCATCTTCCTGCCGGTAGCCAACCGCGACAAACTGACGGCGAGCATCGTCTATGACGGACCGGTTGCCGCACCTGTGGAGGAGGGGCAGCCGGTAGGCGTGCTGCGGGTCTGGATCGGCGATACGCTGAGCCAGGAGACGCCGCTGTTCGCCGCCGAATCGATCGGCATCGGCACGCTGCCGCAACGCGCCCTCGACGCCGTCAAGGAACTGGCCGTCGGCTGGCTCCGCTAAAGCGCGTCGCGCTGAACCGGATTCACGCGATGCGCTTTAGCGTCTTTGTTTATGCATGTCGTTCTCTCAAAGCCGAGCTCACTTTTGAGCGACTGCGATAACTCCGGCGGCATGGACGTTTCCCCGAACGCGGACTATCTAGAGCGCTAGAATCCATTCAAATAAGGGATAAAGGCCTTTCGATTGGCACGCGGATTTTTCATCACCTTCGAAGGCGGCGAAGGAGCAGGCAAGTCGACGCAGATCGAGCGGCTGGCGGGAAAGATGCGCGCCAAGAAATACGACGTCCTCGTCACCCGCGAGCCGGGCGGCTCGCCGGGCGCGGAAGCGGTCCGGCATGTGCTGCTTTCGGGCGCCGCCGAGCCGTTCGGGCCGAAGATGGAAGCGCTGCTTTTCGCCGCGGCCCGCTCCGACCATGTCGAGCAGGTCATCCGCCCGGCGGTCGAGCGCGGCTCCATCGTGCTATGCGACCGCTTCCTGGATTCCTCGCGCGTCTACCAGGGCGTCACCGGCGGCCTCGATCCGGTGTTCATGGAGACGCTGGAGCAGGTCGCCATCAATGGCATGATGCCCGACATGACGCTGATCTTCGACATCGATCCCACGGAAGGCCTGAGACGCGCAACAGTGCGTCGCGGCGCCGGCGCCGGCCCCGATCGCTTCGAAAAGGAAACGCTTGCCATCCACCAGGCGCGCCGCGAGGCGTTCCTGGCGATCGCCGCGGCCGAGCCGGAGCGCTGCGTTGTGATCGACGCATCCGCCGCTCCCGATGCGGTGGAAAATGTCGTCACCGCCACGGTGTTCGCGGCACTGGAGGCGAGGGCGCCCATGCGCAACAGACAGACCGCACCCGCATGATCTTCGAACGCATCGCGCCGGAACAGCATGACACGCTGGACGGCGTCCCTGAACCGTCCGAAACGCCACGCCTGGTCGGGCACGGGCAGGCCGCCGCCATGCTCGCCGCCGCCTATCGCGCTGGAAAGCTGCCGCACGCGCTGATCTTCACCGGACCGCTCGGCATCGGCAAGGCGACGCTCGCGTTCCATCTGGCGCATCATCTCCTGAAGCATCCGGCCTTCGAGCAGGCGCCGGAGACGCTCGCCGTTCCCGATCCGGCGTCCTCGCTGTTTCGCCAGATCGCCACCGGCGCGCATCCCGGCGTGCTGCACCTGACGCGGCCGCTGAACGACAAGACGAAGAGCTTCAAGACGGTCGTCACCGTCGACGAGATCCGCAAGGTCAATCGCTTCCTGTCGATGACTTCGCATGACGGCAGCTACCGGGTGGTGATCGTGGACCCGGCCGACGACATGAACACCAATGCAGCCAATGCCTTGCTGAAGAATCTTGAGGAGCCGCCGGCGCGAACGCTGTTCATCCTCATCGTCCATGCACCGGGCAGCCTGTTGCCGACGATCCGCTCGCGCTGCCAATTGGTTCGGCTGTCGCCGCTCGATGCCGACGAGCTGATGGCGGTGCTGGAAACCGCCGAGTCGCCTCCGCCGGACGATCCGGCCGCGCGGACAGCCCTTGCCGCGCGGGCAGGGGGCAGCGCCCGCAATGCGATCCTCCTGACGCAGTATGGCGGGTTGGAGATCGCCGAAACGCTGGACGCCCTGGTGAGCGCCGGCAAGAGCGACATCGCCGGCGCCTATCGCCTTGCCGAAGTCGTGGCCGGGCGCGACCAGGCGATCCAGTTCGATATCTTCAACCGCCGCGCGCTCGATCTGTTGTCCGATGCGGCGAGCCGGGCGGCGCTGGCCGGCGATCTCGCACGAGCCAAAACGCTGTCGGACACTTGGCATGAGGCGCTGGACGCTATATCTGAGACTGATACCTACAATCTCGACAAGAAGCAGCACGCCTTGACCATGATCGACCGCCTGAAGTCTGCAATGCGAATGTGATGGTTCCCTCGGGATGGCAATCGCCACCCCGATGCGATATCCACCGCCACGCCTTCCATTCAGACATTCATGACGGTTCATTCATGTCACGCGATACATTCTACATCACGACCGCGATCTCTTACCCCAATGGCAAGCCGCATATCGGCCATGCCTACGAATTGATCGCCACCGATGCGCTGGCCCGCTTTCAGCGGCTCGACGGCAAGCAGGTCTTCTTTCTCACCGGCACCGACGAACACGGCATCAAGATGCTGCAGACGGCGAAGAAGGAAGACATTTCTGCGCGCGAACTGGCCGACCGCAATTCGGCTGAGTTCAAGCGCATGGCGACCGCGCTCAACGCCTCCAACGACGATTTCATCCGCACCACCGAAGAGCGGCACTACGCGGCCTCTCAGGCGATCTGGAAGGCGATGGCTGCCAATGGAGACATCTACAAGGGCGGCTATGCCGGCTGGTACTCGGTGCGTGACGAAGCTTATTACGGCGAGGAGGAAACCGAGGTTCGTCCCGACAATATCCGCTATGGCCCGCAAGGAACGCCAGTCGAATGGGTCGAGGAGGAAAGCTATTTCTTCCGGCTTTCGGCCTATCAGGACAAACTGCTGGCGCTCTATGAGGGCCAGCCGGATTTCATCGGCCCGGCCGAGCGGCGCAACGAAGTGATGAGCTTCGTCAGATCGGGACTGAAAGACCTGTCGATCTCGCGCACGACGTTCGACTGGGGCGTGCCGGTGCCCGGCGACGAAAAGCACGTGATGTATGTCTGGGTCGACGCGCTGACAAACTACATTACCGGCGTCGGCTATCCCGATGAAAAAGCAGATGATTGGAAATTCTGGCCGGCCGATGCGCACATCATCGGCAAGGACATCGTGCGTTTCCACGCCGTCTACTGGCCGGCCTTCCTGATGTCGGCAGGCATTCCGCTGCCGAAGCGCGTCTTTGGCCACGGCTTTCTGTTCAACCGCGGCGAGAAGATGTCGAAATCGGTCGGCAACGTCATCGACCCCTTCACCATGATCGAGCACTACGGGCTCGACCAGGTGCGCTATTTCTTCCTGCGCGAGGTGCCGTTCGGCCAGGACGGCAGCTACAGCCACGAAGCGATCGTCAACCGCACCAATGCCGACCTTGCCAACGGCATCGGCAATCTGGCGCAGCGCTCGCTGTCGATGATCGCCAAGAACTGCGGCGGCGTGGTGCCGACGCGCGGCGAGCTGACGGATGCCGACAAGGCAATCCTCGATCAGGCGGCGGCCGCTCTTGCCGCCGCGCGCAAGGCAATGTCCGAGCAGGGCATCCATCTGGCGCTGGCATCGATCTTCGGCGTGGTGGCCGAAGCCGACCGGTATTTCGCCGGACAGGAACCCTGGGCACTGAAGAAGACCAACCCCGAGCGCATGCAAACGGTGCTGTGGACAACGGCCGAAGTGGTGCGGCGCGTGGCGATTCTGTGCCAACCCTTCACTCCAGGATCGGCCGCGAAGCTGCTTGACCTGCTGGCGGTGCCGGCAGACGAGCGCGATTTCGTGCATCTCCACGCCGACCATGCGCTTGTGCCGGGCAGAGCGTTGCCTGTGCCAGAAGGAGTGTTTCCGCGTTATGTCGATCAGCCGGAAGCGAACGGCTGATGCTCGTCGACAGCCACTGCCATCTGGATTTTCCGGACTTCGCCGAGGAACGGGCGGCCGTCGTCGCTCGCGCCCTGGCCGCCGGGATCGGCCGCATGGTAACCATTTCGACGCGCGTGAAGCGATTTCAGCAAATACTTGAAATCGCTGACGCTTTCGACGAAGTGTACTGTTCCGTCGGAACCCATCCGCACAATGCCGCCGAAGAGCTTGACGTGACGACGGCGGATCTCGTGCGCCTGTCCGCCCATCCCAAGGTGGTGGCGATCGGCGAAGCCGGGCTCGACTATTTCTATGACAAAGCGCCCCGCGATGCGCAGGCGCAGGGTTTGCGCAACCACATCGCCGCTGCTCGCGAGACGGGCCTGCCGCTGGTCATCCATTCGCGCGACGCCGACGACGACATGGCTCATATCCTTGAGGAAGAAACGGGGAAGGGCGCCTTCCCGTTCGTCCTGCACTGTTTTTCGTCGGGACGCAGGCTGGCCGAGGTCGGCGTCTCGCTGGGCGGCTATGTTTCGTTTTCCGGCATCCTGACCTTCAAGAATTCGGCCGAAATACGCGCCATAGCCGCCGACCTGCCGCACGACCGGCTGCTGGTGGAGACCGATGCGCCATATCTCGCGCCGATCCCATTTCGCGGCAAGCGCAACGAACCCGCTTATGTCGCGCACACGGCCAGGGTTCTGGCCGAGACGATCGGCGTCAGCGAAGGTGAAATCGCAGCTTTGACGACCGATAATTTCTTCCGGCTGTTCGGCAAGATGCCGCGCCCCGCCGAGCAAAGCGCCTGAACGATGACAGACCGGCTGCGCCTCACCATTCTCGGCTGCGGCTCGTCACCGGGCACGCCGCGCATCACCGGCGACTGGGGCAATTGCGATCCGCAAAATCCGAAAAATCGGCGCATGCGCACGGCAGCCCTTGTGGAGCGGATTGCCGAGAGCGGCGCCCGCACCACCGTCGTCATCGACACAGGACCGGATTTCCGCCAGCAGATGCTGATGGCCTCGGTCAAGCGCATCGACGCCGTCGTCTACACCCATCCACATGCCGACCACATCCACGGCATCGACGACCTGCGCGGCTTCGTGCTCGACCAGCGGCAGCGGATCGATATCCATGCCGACCAGCCAACGATGCTGCGGCTGCGCCAGGCCTTCGGCTACTGTTTCGAGACGCCGCCAGGCAGTTCCTATCCACCGATTGTCGACGCCCATATCATCGATCACACAAAGCCGGTCGTGATCGAAGGCGAGGGCGGTGCCCTCACCCTCGAGCCGCTGCCGCAGGTCCATGGCGACATCATATCGCTCGGTTTCCGCATCGGCGGACTAGCCTATTGCCCCGACATCAGCGATTTTCCGGCTGCCACCGCCGAGCGGCTGCGTAATCTTGATGTCCTGATCGTGGACGCGCTTCAGTACAGGACGCACCCGAGCCATCTGTCGCTCGGCGAGGCGCTTGAGTGGATCGAGCGGCTGGCCCCGAAACAGGCTGTGCTGACCCATATGCATGGGCCGCTGGACTACGCTACCGTGATGGCTGAGACTCCGGCAAATGTCGAGCCGGCATTTGATGGCATGGCGCTTGAAATTCGTTATAGATCAGACAGATAGAATATTCTCTTCATAGCTGATGGCACTGATCGCCTGGCAGTGAGCCGCCGATACAGGTCCGATGTCGAGATCTTGCACCTGGGATCGCCACACGGCCGCCGCCAGTTCGCTGTCGCTTCAAGATTGCAAAATGCCAAAAGAGGATTGCATTGTCAGGCCGGTGGATGCTTGTCGATCTGCATTGCAGGCCTGACAGGCAGTCTATGTGATGGCTTCCTAAAATATACATTGAGAGCAAGAGGCGCTAACCTTTGCCCGTTAGTTGGAAAGGAGAGGCCCGATGATTCGCAAACTCATACTTACAGTGACGCTTCTTGCTCCTATCGCTGCCACAGCGCAGGAATTGCCAACCGCCCCTTACTTGCCGCTTGAGCGGGCAACCAAGGCAGCACAAGCCGCGCTGGAGGCCTGCGCTGCCGAAGGCAGCAATGTCAGCGTCGCCATCGTGGCGCGGAGCGGCGCGACGCAAGTGCTGCTCAAGGCCGATAATTCCGGCGCACACACCGCATCCAGCGCCGAAGGCAAGGCCTTCACCGCGGCAGCCTTGGGTCGCGACACTGCGGGGCTCGCCGAATTCATAGCCTCCAAGCCGGCAAATGACGGCATGCGTGACATGGATCCTCGCATGGTGATCCAGGCTGGCGGCTTGCCGGTCAAGTTCGGCGATGCCTTGGTGGCCGGCATTGGCGTCGGCGGTGCTCCTTCGGGCGATATCGACGCCAAATGCGCCGCCGCCGGGCTCAAGGCGATCGGCGCCGCCGAGTAAACTTGCCTAGGATGTGCCAACGCAGCCCGCCCAAGGCGGGCTGCTCCGTTGAACGGGGTTCAGTCTGTGAACCCTGTCTCCACACCGGAACCGGCGGACGTAAGATCGCATTCGACCGGCAACCGACGGCCGATCCTGAGACCCGAGCTGGAAGCTTAGTTCCATAATCTATCTTATGCAACTTTCGGCTATTGCCGCAAAATAGAAATGTCTTGATTCCGCAAAGTAGGAATGTCGCCCTGCTCGCCGATGAGCGAGGGAGACGGCGGGTTGGGACTGATCTTAATGAGCGAGCGCGAGCTGCAACGCATCGAGGTGCTGTCGAAGGTTTTGGAGCGGCGCATGACGGTTGTCTCGGCGGCGCATGTCCTGGATATGACAACGCGCCAGGTCCAGCGTCTGCTGAAGGCGTTCCGGACTGAAGGCGCCGCGGCACTTCGGCACAAGGCTCGAGGACGACCGTCGAACCATCGATATGTCGCCGGCATCGGTGAGTTGGCGGTTCGGCTGGTTCGGGAACACTATCTCGACTTCGGGCCGACCTTGGCGGCCGAGAAGTTGGCGGCGAACCACGGCCTGATCGTGTCGCGAGAGACGTTGCGCAAATGGATGGCGGAAGCCGGAATCTGGCTGTCGCGCAAGCAGCGCCGGACATTCCATCAGCCTCGTTTGCGTCGAGAATCTTATGGCGAGCTGGTGCAGATCGACGGCAGTGATCACCGTTGGTTCGAGGAGCGGGGCGATCCATGCACCCTGCTCGTCTTCATCGACGACGCCACGAGCAAGCTCCAGCAGCCTCGCTTTGTGAAGTCGGAGAGCACCTTCAGCTACTTCGAGGCGCTGGAACTCTATCTGAAGGCACACGGCTGCCCAGTCGCATTCTACTCCGATAAGCACACTGTGTTTCGTGTCGCCAAGAAGGATGCCAAGGCAGGCCGCGGCATGACCCAGTTCGGCCGCGCCTTGTCAGAACTCAACATTGAGATCCTGTGCGCCAATTCGAGCCAGGCCAAAGGCCGGGTCGAAAGGGTCAATCGGACGCTGCAGGACCGTCTTGTGAAGGAACTGCGCCTCGCCGGCATATCGGACATCGAGGCGGCCAATGCGTTCCTACCGGCGTTCATGGTCGACTTCAACGAGAGGTTCGCCAAGGTCTCTGCCCGACCGGACAATCTGCATCGCGCGTTGAATGTTGCGCCGGATCGGCTGCGTGACGTGCTGTGCAAGCGGGAGCAGCGCTATGTCGGCCAGCAATTGTCATTCTCCTACGAGCGCAGGCAAATCATGCTGGAGAAGAACGAGCTTTCGTGCGGACTGGTCGGCAAATACGTCGATATCTACGAGTTCGCCGACGGTCGGCTGGACGTTCGGTGGAGAGCGTGTTCCCTGCCCCACACCGTCTTCGACAAGGAGCAGCGCGTCACGCACACGGCGATCACCGAGAACAAGCGGCTCGGCGAAGTGCTGACCTGGATCAAGGCTCAGCAGGACGAGGCGCGGCCTCCGCCGAAGATCAAGACCAACAGCGAGCAGAGCGCCTACAAGAAGCGCGGAACGAGGCCGGGTCGCAGGACGGATTTCATGAACGATCCTGCTGTCATCGCGCGGCGAGAACAGGCACTGGCAAGGTTGGCCGCAGCCGAGTGAAGCGGCTCTCAAAGCCAAAGCCGAGGGGACCTACTGGAACCGCACCCGATCGGGCTGCGCAACCCCGACCAGCTTACGCCCGATCGGGCGCTCCGTCGGCGCCAGGGTCCGCCTAATTGTCGCATTTCTAACTTGCTGCACCCTGCCCTTTGGAACGGCCAATGCGACATTTCTACTTTGCAGAACCGGCGACATTTCTACATCGCCGCCACATCGGCAAGGTAGGAATGTCGCTCCTGCTTGTGCGCAGCCAATCTCCCCACCTCAACTCTCCTGACACGGTTTTTGGTGCCCGTTCTGCTAAACTGGTGAATTGGAATGAACGCTTTGCAGATCACGGGCCACATGGCAGCCGCTTCGTCACCGCCCGCGAGGGCGTCGAAGCTGCAGCAATGGCTGTCGTCGGCTACCTGCGTAGCCGCTCTCTGTGTTCGTCAAGAATGCGCTCAATGGTCCGGACTCGGTCCTGCCGACGGTTGAGACCTCTGCGTGCTTTGCCGCGAGCGTGCCGCTCATAGATTTCCCGGCTCGCCTGGAGCTGCTCGATATAGACCTTATCGGGCTTCCCATTCTCAAGGCGGTCGAACACCCAGCAGAACGGCGCCGGGAGCTGGCCTTCGCGATAGCGCGGGCTTGCCGAGGCCTGATCTTCGTCGAGGATTTCCTGCAGCACGACCTGATCCCAGACTTCCGGGTTTTCATCGCTGCGCTTCTTCCACAAGGCGAGGATCTCGCGAGCAGCCGGCGTATCGTTGATGAGGATGGTTCCAGCCATCAGCCGGCCACTTTCGCGATAGACCGCGATGTCGCAATCAAAACCGGCGAGCTCCGGCCAGGGATCATGATGGAAGACCGTGTCGACGTCCACATACAGCAGCGGTCCCTGAAGCCTCCTACGCATATTGACAAGGAATGTCGGCTTCAGGCTCGCGTTGCGCACCCAGGATCCAGCGTCGGCGAATGGCCGGGCTTGGACAGAAAGGCCAAGACGCCACGCTGACGCGGTCATGCGAGCGGCTTCTGTCTCATAGAAGGAGTTGATCGTAAAGAACGCCACGATTTCACCGGCCTTGTCCGGGTTGCCGGACGGCTGTGGGTTTATCGGGAAGGGAGCGAGCATTTCCCGGTGCCTGTGTTTGGTGGCCCGGAACAAATCAAGAATGTGGGTGAGCAACGCGAAGCCTTATTAGGATATGAATATTTAGACGCCAAGCATATAGCAATAAGTCCGAATAGCCTCGCAATGCGATAAAGTCATCGGTAGCGGCGCAGAAAACATTGGGCCACAACCATTTTGTTGACGAGGGGCGCCAGCTGGGCCGAGGCCGCGGTCTGGAACTCCTGTCCTTGCGCTCAACCAGATCATTTCGCCGGCCATGATGCAGCCGTAAGGATCCACCTGGTCGATGACCTCGGCGAGTTCGTGCTTTGGATCTGGCGACGCGCTGCTGGTTTGCCCCCGGCTTCTCGAGGCAACCTCCCTACCCCAGAACTTTCAATGAGCTCCGCTCGCTCTGGTTGCAGCATTCGGCCTACCGTTGCCAGAAGGGCTTTGCCAGCTCTGCCTCGACCTGTCGTCTCGTCAATCCGATGTCGTCGATCAGATGGGGATTGTCCTTCGACATTCGCTCAAGCTCCCAGCGAAAGCGTATCCGCTCGCGCCAGGTCCGATCGTGCCAGGCCGCGACAATGCTTCGCAGGGTCGCCAAGTACCGACGCGACGCTTCCGCCAGCACTACAGGCATTCTCGGCCGCACGGTCGGACACCGCGTCCATGCAAGAGTATCGTTCATGGCAACCTCCTATGGTTTGAGGGTGGGTCCTCGACTTGGGACCTCGACCTGAAAGAGGTTGAATTGTGCCGGATGCGAACAGTGCCGTAATTAAGCTCTCCCAAATAGTTCTCAAAATTTCCAAACGGGCTATAGATGCGCCTTATGCAGGGATCGCGCTTTGCCTTCGGTCCGTTCGTGCTTGATCCGGATGCGGGAACGCTGCTTCGGAACGATGATCCTGTTGCCGTCGGCTACCGCGGGCTGAAGCTGTTGGCGGCGCTCGTCGGGCGGCCTGGCGAAATCCTCGACAAGGCCAAGCTGATGGATGCGGCGTGGCCGGGTACGGCCGTCGAGGAAGGCAATCTCACCGTCCAGATCGCGCAGCTGCGCAAGCTGCTTGGTCCGTCCGCCGACGGCGGTGAATGGATCACCACTGTTCCGCGCGTCGGCTACCGCTTCACGGGGATCGTCGAACCCCTCGATGGCGCGAACCGAAAAGCTTTGCCGCTGCCCGACAAACCGTCGATAGCCGTGCTCCCCTTCGTCAATCTCAGCAACGACCCCGAACAGGAGCCCTTCGCCGACGGATTGACCGAAGACCTGATCACCGACCTGTCCAGGGCCTCGGGTCTGTTCGTCATCGCGCGCAATTCGACCTTCGCCTACAAGGGAAAGGCGGCGGACGTGCGCGAGATCGCCCGGGAGCTTGGCGTGCGCTACCTCCTGGAGGGCAGCGCAAGACGTGCCGCGGGGCGCGTGCGCATCAACGCCCAGCTGGTCGACGCGGCGAGCGGCGATCACCTGTGGGCGGAACGCTTCGATCGCGGCCTGGACGATATCTTTGCCGTTCAGGACGAGGTGACGGCCAAGATCGTGGAGGCGCTGCTTGGCCGGCTGCGCGCGCCGCCGCCGCGCAATCGGCCCAAGACTCTCGAGGCCTACGATCTGTGCGTGCGGGCGCGCAAGCTGATCGACGATTCGCCGCAGACCGCGCGGGAGGCGCATCTGATGCTGACGCGCGCGGTCGCGCTCGATCCGGACTATGCCGAGGCCTATCGCTGGCTTGCCATGAACCACTGGATGGGATGGGTGCATTGGGGCGAGCCGGTGGAACCCAACCGCCGTATTGCCCTGGAGCTGGCGCGCAAGGCGGTGGCGATCGATCCCAACGACGCCGGCTGCCGATGGGTGCTCGGCAACCTGCTTGCCTATGAACGCAACTTCGCCGAGGCGGATGCCGAGTTCGCCAGAACGTTCGAGCTCGACCCCAACGAGGCCGATGCCTGGGCGACTTTGTCTGACATCTCCGTGCTGGCCGGGCGGGTCGAGGAAGGACTCGAACAGATCCGCAAGGCGTTCCGGCTCAACCCGTTTCCGGCAAGCTGGTACTATCTGACGCTCGGCGCGGCGCAATATGCGGCGCGCGACTACGAAGCCGCCGTCAAGACACTGCGCCGGGACGAGACTTACCGCACCAGCTCACGCCGCTTCCTGGCGGCCAGCCTCGCGCAGCTCGGCCGGCTCGACGAGGCGCGCGCGGAAGTCGAACTGTTCCTCGTCGGCAATCCGCATTTCACCACCAGCCATTGGGTCTGGACGGAGCCCTTCCGCGATCCGGCGATGCTCGACCATTTCGTCGATGGCTTCCGCAAGGCCGGCCTTCCGGATTGAAGCGCCGCCGGTCCCTTGGTCATGGCGCCTTCCCGCCGTTCGTGCCGCCTACTCTTCGAACCGACCCGTGGCGTCACGATCGCGCTCATATCGTCTCGTGAGCGGAAACGGCGGCAACCAGGTTTCGCGACGGACGATCCAGCTTTCGTACGTTGGCGTCAGTTGGTCCGGGGCATCCAGGGATCCCAGGTTCACTTCGATTTCGTCGGCGGTGCGACCAAAAATGGTCGAGCCGCAACGGGGACAGAAGAACCGCCCGGCGTAGTCACGGGTTTCGCCATCGATCGTCACCGCATCCTGAGGGAAAATCGCGGAAGCATGAAAAAGCGCCCCGTGATGCTTGCGGCAGTCGAGACAGTGACAAAGGCCCACCCGGTATGGGCGTCCAGTCGCCACAATTCGGACGTTGCCGCACAGGCAACCGCCGGTGAATCGGTCCATGCTGCATTCCTCCAAATCAAGCGAGCTGGATGTTTACGAACAACTCCACCATCCATGAACGCGACGCCAGCCTTTCAGCTAATGCGTCTGCGGTTGAAGTTCGATCCGATAGCCGAGCACGCGCCTTCCGGCCGGCTCGATCAGCATCACTCCTGGCTTGTCGGCGAATTCGCCATCGAAATCCACCGGGCTGGCGAGGCCGTGCCAGGGTTCGATGCAGAGGAATGGCGCGCCGCCCGGCTTTGACCAGACGCCCAATTCCCGGAATCCGTTCCAATGCATCTCGATCGCCGGACCACGATCGGCACCGTAACGCACAGCGGTGCTGGAAGGCTGGTCCAGGATCAAGGCATCCTCGTCAAACAGCCGATCCGACAAAGCGAGAATGTTGCCCTCGATGGGCGTCGGCTGCCTTGCCGCCAGCAGTAACCCGTCCTTGAGACGGCGGATCGGCGCATGCTCGGGCTTTGCAAAGGTCAGGCGGTAGGCCTCCTTGGGCAGGTCCGGCAGCAGCGGCCAGTTGAATGCCGGGTGCGCCCCGATCGACGCCGGTAGCGGCTCGTCGCCGGTGTTGGTGATCTCGAACGTGACGCCAAGCTGCCGGCCGTCGAGAGTGTAGGTTACCGCCAGACGGAAGGCGAAGGGGTAGTGCGTTCGGGTCTCCGCGTCGTCGGTGAGCACCAGCATGCAGGACCGAGAACCCCTCTCCGCCCAGGCAAACGACTTATCGCGGGCGAAGCCGTGCTGCGTCATCGGATAGGTCTGGCCGCGATGGCGCAGTTGGTCGCCCTTCAGCCGGCCGACGATCGGAAACAACACCGGGGAATGACGGCGCCAGGCCGGTCCGGCCTGCCACACAAGCTCCAGCCCATCCGCATCCCGCAGCGAGACCAGTTCGGCCCCCTGCCCGACTATAACGGCCGAGATGTCGTCGCCATGAAGTGTCTGGCTGTCCTGTGCCATATGTTCTCGCGGTTTGTCTTTGCTTGGCCGGCAGGCTAGCAAATGGCCAGGCGTGAACTCAAGGCGGCGGTTTGCATTGCGTTTCACACAGTCACGATGAACGTGCGATGGCACAAGCGGGCAAGGCGCCGTCTCAAATGAAGAGTGGCCGGAGATTTCCCTCCGGCCACGGCAAGATGCAAGGTGTTGCCTGCTACAGTTCGGACTATTCCCGCTCGCCGGTGAAGTTCAGCAACAGCTGGAAGATGTTGACGAAGTTGAGGTAGAGCGAGAAGGCGCCGAAAACGGCCAGCTTCTGCCGCGACTCCGCGTCGAAGTTCTCCGCATACTGTTCCTTGATCGACTGCGTGTCCCAGGCGGTCAGGCCGATGAACACGGCGATGCCGATCACCGAGATGGCGAACTGCAAAGCGGTCGAGCCGAGAAAGATGTTGACGATGCTGGCAATCACCACGCCGATCAGGCCCATGATCAGAAAGGACGAGAACTGGGTCAGGTCACGCCGGGTCGTGTAGCCGTAGAGGCTGGTGGCGCCGAACATGGTGGCGGCGATGAAGAAAGTGCGCGCGATGCTGGTTCCGGTGAAAACCAGGAAGACGGAGGCCAACGACAGACCCATGACCGCACAGAAGGCCCAGAACATCGCCTGCGCGCTTGCCGCCGACATCGTCTGCATCTTGAACGAGAACAGCAGGACGAAGGCGAGCGGCGCCAGCATCACCACCCATTTCAGCGGGCTGGAAAAGATTGGCACGTAGAGCGCGGGCGTCGACGACACCATGAACGCGATGAGGCCGGTGACCACGAGGCCGAGGCCCATATAGTTGTAGACGCGCAGCATGTGCTGGCGCAGGCCCTCGTCGTAGAGGGCGCCGCTTTGGGCGCCGGTGCCGACGCGGTATCCCAGGTTGGGCGTGTTCATTTGCATTCTCCTTTGTGAACGGATCAGTAAAGCGTTCTCGCAAGCGTCTCGGCGGCGCGGTCGAGGTCGCGGACCTGGCTTTGCGCGACCACCGCATAAGCGACCTCGCCGATCTGGAAATAGGCCGAGGAAATGTCGCCCGAGGGCGCGACGGTCGGCTTGACCACGTCGAAGGTTCCCGGCCGTATCGCGAACAGCGACACCAGGCCCATCTCCTTGGTCTCGACCGCCATCTCGACGCTGGGGCCGAAGCGCGATGGATAGACCTGCACGTCGCGGACCTTCCAGTCCTTGGGCAAGGACGGCATGACGATGGCCGTCGCCGCGCGGATTTCGCCGGCATTGTAGTTTGGCGCCTCGGCCTGCGAAGACATGCTTTCGCGCACAAGGGTCGTCCTGTGCGCGCGCACCGCCTCGTCGACATAGGCGGGCGGCTGCGGCGAGGCGACGACCCTGGTCACAGACATCGGCCCGACGAAGCCGTTAGCCAGCCAGCCGGCAGCGACGAAAGCGGCCACCGCCGCGGCACGTTGCAAGACGCCGAAGATGCGGCCCCGGGCAAGTCCCCTCTCCAGGCGCCGCGCGGCATCGGTCGTCACCGGCCTCGCCATGCCTGATCCGGCCAGCGCCACGCGCAGTTCGTCCCGCATCCTGAGATCAGACATCACACGCGCGGCCTCTTCCGGCCGGGCGGAGAGGAAGGCCTCGACTTCGATACGGCGCGAGACGTCGAGCTGATCGTCGACATAGGCGTCGAGATCAGCGTCCGTCACGGGGTCGATAGTTCCTGTCATGACGGGCCTCCAACGATCCTGAGGTGATTTTTCGCCTTCGTCGGAGCCCCCTCCTCCATCTTCCGAAGCGCGGCGCGCGCCCTACCGATGCGCGACATCAGTGTTCCGAGTGGCACGCCGCTGGCATCGGCCGCCTGGCTGTAGGAAAGGCCCTCAATGGCGACGAGATGCAGGGCCGAGCGCTGTTCTTCGGGCAGGCTGAAAAAAGCATCGCGCACCTGGCCCAGGCGCACCGAATGCTCCTGCGGCGCCGGCGCGCTGCCATCCGCAAGGTATCCAGCCTGTTCGATGCGCGCTGCTTCAGAGCGTCGCGAGCGCATGCGGTCGACGAACGTGTTGTGGACGATGGACAGCAGCCAGGCGCGCAAATTTCCGCCCGAGCGGAAGGTGCCGCGCCGCTCATAGGCGCGCACAAGAGCGTCATGCACGAGATCCTCGGCATCGGCACCGTCGCGCGTCAGCGAGCGCGCGTAACGCCTGAGCGAACCGAGTTGTCCGACGATATCGAAGCGTGGCATCGACCGTTTCATGCCCTGTTTACGGAACATGTGGGGGTTTTAATCCCGGCCCTGCAGATTTTTTCGCGAAACGCCGCAGATATGCAGCCGCGGAGGTGGCTCGCAGCGATGCCAGGCTATGCGATTCAGGCTGGCGCGAGTTAAAACCGCTGGTGCAAGGGGTTCGATTTGCGTATCACTCCGCCGCGCCAACGGAACCATGCAGATGTTTGAAAACCTTCAGCCGGCTGCCGCCGACAAGATCCTTGCCCTGATCGGCCTCTATCGTGCCGATCCTCGACCCGACAAGGTCGACCTCGGTGTCGGCGTCTACAAGGATCGCGACGGCAAGACGCCGGTCATGCGGGCCGTGCGCGAGGCGGAGAAGCGGCTGCTGCAGGGTCAGGACACCAAGACTTATCTCGGCCTCGCCGGCGACACCGGGTTCAATACCGTGATGGCCAGGCTCGCCTTCGGTGCGGACGCAGACATGACGCGGATCCGTGCCGCGCAGGCGCCGGGCGGCTCCGGCGCATTGCGGCTGGTGGCCGAGCTTTTGAAGCGAACCCGCGCCGATGCGACGGTCTGGTTGTCCGATCCCACCTGGCCGAACCACATGCCAGTGATGCGCGCCGCCGGGCTGCAAATCCGTGAATATCCCTATTTCGACGCGACATCGGGCGCCGTTCGCTTCGACGACATGCTGGCAGCACTGCGCACGGCGAAGGGCGGCGACGTGGTGCTGCTGCATGGCTGCTGCCACAACCCGACCGGCGCCAATCTGGACATCGCGCAGTGGGCCGCTGTCACCGATCTCGTCGTCGAGCGCGGCCTGCTGCCGTTTGTCGACATTGCCTATCAGGGCTTTGGCGATGGCCTCGAGGCCGATGCCGGCGGACTGCGGCTGCTGGCCGAAAAAGTTCCGGAAATGGTCGTCGCGTCCAGCTGCTCGAAGAACTTCGCCGTCTACCGCGACCGTGTCGGCGCGGCGATGATCCTGGCCAGGGACAGCGCGCAGGCCGACGTGGCGCTGGGCCAGATGCTGTCGGCGGCTCGTGCCATGTATTCGATGCCGCCGGACCACGGCGCAGCGGCAGTGCGCATCGTGCTCGAGGACGCGGTCTTGCGCGCGGACTGGGAAGCCGAGCTCGAGGAGATGCGCCTGCGCATGCTGAGACTTCGGGTGCAATTCGCTGAGGCGCTGCGCCGGCAGTCCAATTCCGACCGCTTCGATTTCGTCGCCAGCCATCGCGGCATGTTTTCCCGGCTTGGGCTCACGGAAGCGCAGGTCGAACGGCTGCGCGCGGAATATGGCGTCTACATGGTCGGCGACAGCCGCATCAATGTCGCCGGCCTGCCGGAAGACGGCATGGACAAGCTCGCCAAGGCGATCGTTTCCGTGCTCGACTGACTGGACTTGTCCGGCGCAGTTGTGGACAAGCCCGCTTCGCCCGCCGACAGCATTGGCCGCGCGGCGGACCGCGCGATAGCATCCGCCGCATGAAGCCATCGAAAGACATTTCGCGCCTGATCGAAATCATGGCGGCGCTGCGTGCGCCAAAGACCGGCTGTCCCTGGGATATCGAACAGGATTTCTCGACCATCGCGCCTTACACGATCGAGGAGGCCTATGAGGTGGCCGACGCCATCGCGCGCGGCGATCTCGACGATCTGCGCGACGAACTCGGCGATCTCCTTTTGCAGGTCGTGTACCACGCGCGGATGGCTGAGGAAGCCGGCGAGTTCGCTTTCGGCGACGTGGTCCAGGCCATCACCACGAAGATGATCCGCCGCCATCCACACGTCTTCGGCGACGAACAGGCCCGCAGTGCCGGCATGGCCAAGGGCATGTGGGAGAAGATCAAGGCACAAGAGAAGACCGAGAAGCGTAGCGCCCGTCTCGCGCGCGGACTCGACCCGGAAGACAACGGCAAGGGGTTTCTGGACAGCGTGCCGGTCGCCCTGCCCGCACTGACGCGGGCATTGAAGCTTCAGGAGAAGGCCGCCCGCGTCGGTTTCGACTGGAGCGAGGCAGCCCCCATCCTCGACAAGATCGAGGAAGAGATCCGCGAATTGCGCGAGGCGCTGGCCAAAGGCCAAACCGCGGAGATCAAGGATGAATTCGGCGATATGCTGTTTGCCGTCGTGAATCTCGGCCGTCACCTGAAGCTCGATTCGGAAGCAGCGCTAAGCGGCACCAACGAGAAATTCCGTTCGCGCTTCCACTATGTCGAGCAGGCCCTGGAGAATTCCGGCAGCTCGCTGGAAAAGGCTGATCTGGACGAAATGGAAGCGCTCTGGCAGGAAGCGAAGAGCGCGAAATAACTGGCGTTAGCCGTTATTCTTGCGACGCAATCTGCTTTCGATCTCTTCGCGGGCACTTTGCGTGGCCTTGAGGGAGATGGTGGCGCTGCCGTCGTCATTGTCGGTTCGCGAAACGACATCGCCATTGCGGTAAAGCCAGTCGACAAGGCCGAACTGCGCCGGCCCGATCGTCACCGTCAGATCTTCAAGCTCGCCGGACATGCGTGTCTCGATGATCGCGTTCAGCGCGTCGATGCCTTCGCCCGTGACAGCCGATATGGCGACGGGAGGCGCCTTGGCATCCGTACTCTCGGCAAGCAGCCGTGCGCGATTGCCTTCATCGAGCAGGTCGACCTTGTTCCAGACCTCGATGACCCGCTTGGTATCGCCGGCGTCGACGCCGAGATCGGCCAGGATGCGCTCGACGTCCTCGGCCTGGGCGGATGTGTCAGGATCGGAGATGTCGCGCAAATGGATGATGAGATCCGCCTCGACCACCTCTTCAAGCGTGGCGCGGAAAGCCGCGATGAGATGCGTCGGCAGGTCCGAGATGAAGCCGACCGTGTCCGAGAGGATGATCGGCGTGCCGTGCGGCAGCCGCACGCGGCGCAGCGTCGGATCGAGCGTGGCGAACAGCATGTCCTGCGCCAGCACCCCTGCCCCGGTCAGCTTGTTGAACAGCGTCGATTTTCCGGCATTGGTGTAGCCGACGATGGCCACCACCGGAAACGGCACCTTCTTGCGCTTGGCACGATGCAGGTCGCGGGTGCGGCGCACCGTCTCCAACTCGTGCTTCAGCTTGACGATCTTGTCCTGCAGGACGCGCCGGTCCGATTCGATCTGGGTTTCGCCGGGGCCGCCGAGGAAGCCGGCGCCGCCGCGCTGGCGCTCGAGGTGGGTCCAGCTGCGCACCAGCCGGCCCTTCTGGTAGTTGAGATGGGCAAGCTCGACCTGCAGCGTGCCTTCCTTGGTGCGGGCGCGCTCGCCGAAGATCTCGAGGATCAGCCCGGTGCGGTCCAGCACCTTGGCGTTGAATTCCTTCTCGAGGTTGCGCTGCTGCACCGGCGTCAGCGGATGATCGACGATGACCACCTCCGCATGCCCTTCCTTGACGATCTCCGCCAACTCCTCGACCTTGCCGCTGCCGAGCAAGGTCGCCGGACGTGGATCGTTGACGGTAACCACGGCCGTGTGGATCAGATCGAGATCGATGGCGCGGGCAAGACCGACCGCCTCGTCGTGACGGGCCTCGGCTGAGCGCGTCAGCCGCGGACGGTTGGTGTCGTCCTCGCCGCGCGGCTGGCGGGTAAGCACCGGCACGATGACAACTGCCCGGGTCGGACCCTCGGCCTCCGTCCCCGGCTGATGTGCTGATTTTCCGCGAACGCTGCGGTCCGGGTCCTTCTCACGTGCCAATCAGGCGCCCTGGCTTTCCTCGCCATCGAACATCTGAACCGGCTGGCTCGGCATGATCGTGGAAATGGCGTGCTTGTAGACGAGCTGGGAGTGGCCGTCGCGGCGCAGCAGGACGCAGAAATTGTCGAATGAAGTGACGACGCCGGTCAGCTTCACGCCGTTGATGAGAAAGATGGTGAGCGGGTTCTTGCTCTTGCGAACAGAGTTCAGGAACAGGTCCTGAAGGTTTTGCGATCGTTCCGCCATTGTTCTTGTCTTTCGCCGATCCCCTTCGGTTTGCAGGCCAATGCGCCAAATTAACCAGCACATGTCAAGCGCGCAAACACCGTCTTGTCGTCAGTAACGACAAGCAGAACGAGATATATTGATGTTCATTCCACCTGTGCGGTTATCAGGCTGGACTTTTTTCCGCAATGTCAAAAAAGGCTTGCCGCAACGAAAGTGTTATCGAGCCGGGGTGGCCGTTGGCGATCGGGTCGCCGTCTATGGCCACGACCGGCATGGCGATCGTGGTCGCGGAACTGATGAAAGCCTCCCTCGCCGCCTTGGCCTCGGCGACGGAAAAACCGCGTTCCTCGATCTTGAGTCCGAGCTTGGCCGCCACTTCAAACATGGTGGTGCGGGTTATGCCGCGCAGAATACCGTGCTCGGCGGGCCTGGTGACCAGAACGCCGTCCCTGGTGACGATCCAGGCATTCGACGACCCGCCTTCCTTGACGTTGCCGTCCGTATCCACGAACCAGGCTTCCTGCGCGCCAGCTTCCTTGGCCTTCTGCTTGGCTAACACATTGGCTAGCAGGCCGGTGCTCTTGATGTCGACGCGATCCCAGCGATTCTCGGGCACGGTGATGACGGCGATACCGGTCTCGGCCCGCTTGGCTCCAGCAGCGGGATCCAGCTTCCTGGCGGTGATCACCAGCGACGGCCTGGTATCAGCCGAGGGGAAGGCGAAGTCGCGGCTGGCGACGCCGCGTGTGACCTGAACGTAAACCAGGCCGTTGACGACATGGTTGCGATTGACCACTTCGCGCATGATGAGCGGCAGGACGCCTGGGGTGACGGGCCAGCCGATCGACAGCTCGCTCAGCGAACGGTTCAGCCGGGCGAGGTGACGCGGCATGTCCACGATGAAGCCGCGCGCCACTTCGCAGACCTCGTAAACGCCGTCGGCGAACTGGTAGCCACGGTCTTCGATATGCACAGCGGCATCGGCATGAGCGGTGTAGCGCCCGTTCACATAGGCAATACGCGGCATTTGTCACCTCGGGGGATCTGCTTCGGCTTGTTTAAGCGATTCCGCCTCAACAGTGATGGATAATCGCGTGGGCCACTGAAGCAACTCCAGAAAGCGTGTAACGGTTTTCCGGCCGGAACTGCTTGAGCAAGGTATCGAACCGGGCCGGCAATGCATCAAACGCCGAACCGCTCAAGATATCAGTCAGACGCCGAGCGACTTCAGCTTGCGGTGCAGCGCGGAACGCTCCATGCCGATGAACTCGGCCGTTTTCGAAATGTTGCCGCCGAACCGGTTAATCTGGGCGATCAGATAGTCCTTCTCAAATTGTTCGCGCGCCTCGCGCAGCGGCAGCGCCATGATGTGCTGGTCCGACTGGTTCGGCGTGCGGGGCATGACATCGCCGATTTCGGATGGCAACAGGTCGGCGGTGATCGGCGCATCGACATCCTCGCCGCGCGCCAGGATCATCAGCCGTTCGACATTGTTGCGCAATTGGCGAACATTGCCTGGCCAATTGTGCGCCTGCAGCACCGCCATGGCGTCATCGCCGATGCGGCGCGGCTTGATTCCGGCCTGACGGGCGATCTGCTTCATGAAATTGTCAACGAGATAAGGAATGTCCTCGCGCCGCTCGGCAAGTCCCGGCACCGTCACCGGTACCACCGCAAGGCGATGGTAAAGATCCTCGCGGAAACGGCCATCGGCGATCATCGCCTCCAGGTTCTGCGACGTCGAGGAGATGATGCGGACATCGACCTTGACCCGTTTGGTGCCGCCGACGCGCTCGAACTGCTGTTCGACCAGCACACGCAGGATCTTGTTCTGCGTCTCGCGCGGCATGTCGGCCACCTCATCGATGTAGAGGATGCCGCGATGGGCTTCCTCCAGGGCGCCGACCTTGCGCTCGACGCCGTTCGATTCGGTGCCGAACAGTTCGATCTCCATGCGTTCGGGCGTGATGTTGGCGGCGCTCAGCGTCACGAAAGGCGCGCTCTTGCGCGCCGACAGCGTGTGGATGGCGCGCGCGGCCAGCTCCTTGCCAGATCCCGAGGGGCCAATGATCATGACGCGGCTGTTGGTCGGCGCGACGCGCTCGATGGTCTGGCGCAACTGGCTCATCGCCGACGACATGCCGATCAGGTCGAAGGTCTCGCCGCTGCGCAGCTTGAGATCGGAAACCTCGCGCCTCAGCTTGGAGGTTTCCAGCGCACGCTCGGCAATCAGAATCAGCCTGTCCGCCTTGAAGGGCTTCTCGATGAAGTCATAAGCGCCGCGTCTGATGGCGGAGACCGCAGTTTCGATGTTGCCATGGCCCGAAATCATCACCACCGGCAGGTTGGGGTGCATGGTCTTGATCTCGTCCAGCAAAGCCAGGCCGTCCAGGCGCGAACCCTGCAACCAGATGTCGAGGAAAATCAGCCGCGGGGCTCGGTCGGCGATGGCCGCCAGCGCGGTGTCGGCATCGGATGCCGTGCGGGTTTCGTGACCTTCGTCGCTCAGTATGCCTGCGACGAGCTCACGGATGTCTTCCTCGTCATCGACGATCAGAATATCAGACGCCATTACCGACCTTTTCAGTTTCTCTTTCGTGTTCCGTCCTGCTTTCGCCGCGCGCTGGCGCCACGGCCGCAGGTGGCAGGATGATGCTGATCATCGCGCCGCGCCCGCCGTGGAAATCCGCAGGCGCATCGTGGAGCTCCAGCCTACCGCCATGGTCCTCCACGATCTTCTTGACGATGGCGAGACCAAGGCCCGTGCCCTTCTCACGCGTGGTCATGTAGGGCTCCAGCAGCCGCTGACGATTCTCCCGCGGCAGGCCTTTGCCATTGTCGATGACATCGATGCGAATCGCGCCATTCTGACGTCCGGCTTGAATCCGGATTATGCCGTGCGAACCGTCCTTCTGTTCCAGCCCGTCGATCGCTTCGGCAGCGTTCTTGATCACGTTGCCGAAGGCCTGCGCCAACAGGCGGCTGTCGAAAGTACCCTTGAGCGGTTCGTTGCCGAATATGCGCTCGAACGTGATGTCGGAACGGCTCACCTCGACCAGGAAGGAGGCCTCGCGCAGGGATTCACGCAGGTCTATGGACTTCATCTCGGGCTTCGGCATGCGCGCGAAAGCGGAGAATTCGTCGACCATGCGACCGATATCCTCGACCTGCCGGATGATCGTGTCAGTGCACTGGTCAAACACCTCGCGGTCCTCGGTGATGACCTTGCCGTAGCGGCGCTTGATGCGCTCGGCTGAAAGCTGGATCGGCGTCAGCGGGTTCTTGATCTCATGGGCGATGCGGCGCGCCACGTCGGCCCAGGCAGAGGAGCGCTGCGCCTGGACCAGATCGGTGATGTCGTCGACCGTCACGACGTAGGATTTCTCCTCCGTGCCGTTATCGCCGGCCTCGATGGTGATCTGCACGTTGAAAGTCCGCTCCGTGCCGGCGCGGAAAAACGTCACCTGCTCGCGATAGACGGGCTTGCCCGATTGGCGGCCGATCTCGAAGACGCGGCCGACATGCGGGAGAATGGCGGAAAGGTTCTGCCCCAGCGCCGCACTGGCCGAAATGGCCAGCATGGACTCGGCCGAGCGGTTCACGATGGTGACGATGCCATAGGGGTCGACGCCGATGACGCCGGCGGTGACACCGGCCAGCACCGCTTCCGAAAAGCGCCGTCGCTCGTCGATCAGATCCTTGGCCGACAGGATCTCGTTGCGCTGCGATTTCAATTCCTGCAGCATCTTGTTGAAAGTATTGCCGAGCGAGGCAACGTCGCCGTCGGACGGCCGCACCGGCACGGCGACGTCAAGATTGCCGGTCGCGACCTCGTCGGCAGCGCCGATGAGCTGACGAATCGGCCGCACCAGCCGGTCGGCCACGGCAATGCCGGTCCAGATTGCCGATAGGATGATAATCAAAGTCAACGACAGATAAGGCAACGCGAAAGCCACCTGCGAAGTGCGCCTGTTGTCTTCGAGATTGCGATATTCGTCGGTGTTCGATCTGACGATCTGGCGCGCCTTTATCACCTCGGGATCGACCAGCCGGATCGTGTAGAGGTAGAGCCCCTCGATCTCACGCAGCTTGACGATGGCGCCCATGATGTTGCGCGTGCGCGGCTCGATCAGAACCGGCTTGCCGTCCGTGGCGCTGGCGACCGCTCCCTCCGGCGGTTCCGGCATGGCGAAGTCGGCATCGGTCTTGGCGCTCATCACGAAGGAGCCGTCGGGCTTGATCAGCGCGGCATGCGCCAGCGAGCGGCCCACCGCCTCCTTGCTCATCAGATCGAGGAAGCCAATTCGGTCGAGGCCGTAAAGCGTGCGCGACGCGTCGAGGTCATAGGCCATCGACAGCGTCGTGCCCTGCAGGTTGCGCGCGTTTTCCTGCACATAGGCATCGGCGATGGAAAGCGACGAATTGACGATCGTCTTGGTGCGAATCTCGAACCAGCGGTCGAGACCGATATCGAGCGTGATGGACGCAATGATCGCCACCATGATGGCGGGGATGGCGGCGACGAGCGCGAACATGGCCACGATGCGCACATGCAGCCGCGAGGCTGCCTTACCATGCCGGCGCGCCATGACGATGCGATGCACCTCCCGGCCGATCAGTGCGCTCAGCAACAGGACGAAGACGGCGTTGAGCGCGATCAGCGCCCAGGTTGTCCTGGCGTCGGGCGCAATGGGCGTCGCGCCGACCAGAATAGCGAACGAAATGGCCGCCATCACCAGCGCACCGACGACCGCCACCACGCCGGGCAGCGCCAGCAGCCGGCGCCCGTCACGCGTGCCGGGGTCGTTGAAAAGCGGTTCGTTCGGTGTCGGAGCCTGCGAAGCCATGTCGCCGTCTAGAGCCAGTGATTGCGTCGGATCTATGCAACGCATTGTGGCGATTATGCAACAAGTGTGGCCTGGACGGAAATCTTTCGCTGACAGTCCCCCGGAAAAGCGCTTCGGCTCTATCCCGGCTCAGGCCTGGCGTGACGATTTGTAGACGTTGACGCCCAGTTCGCGAATCTTCTTGCGCAGCGTGTTGCGGTTGAGCCCCAGCAGTTCCGCGGCTTTGATCTGGTTGCCGCGCGTCGCGGTCATCGAGGCCAGCACCAGCGGATACTCGACCTCCGAGAGAATGCGCTGGTAGAGGCCGGCAGGCGGCAATTCGCCGGCAAACGAGGTGAAATAGCGCTGCAGGAAATGCTCGACCGCCTGGCCGATGGACAGGTCGTCGGGAATGAGGTTGCCGCCGCCCGGCACCACGGGACGCTCGCCGGTCTTGAGTTCCGCCTCGATGATCTCGGAGGAAATCTCGTCCTGTGAATAGAGCGCGGCGAGCCTGCGGACCAGGTTTTCCAGTTCGCGCACATTGCCCGGCCAGGGATAGCGCTTCATCAATTCGATGCCGCCCGACGAGATACGCTTGGTCTGGAGACCCTCCATCTCGCCGAGCTTGAAGAAGTGCCGGACGAGGTCCGGCACGTCCTCGGAGCGCTCGCGCAGTGCCGGGAGCCTGAGGGGCACGACATTGAGGCGATAGAAAAGATCCTCGCGGAAGAGCCCCTGGTTGATCAGCGTGCGCAAATCCTTGTTGGTGGCGGCGACGATACGCACGTCGGTCTTGATCGGCGTGCGGCCGCCGACGGTCGTGTATTCGCCCTGCTGAAGCACGCGCAGCAGGCGCGTCTGCGCTTCCATCGGCATGTCGCCGATCTCGTCAAGGAACAGCGTGCCACCTTCGGCCTGTTCGAAGCGGCCGGTTGAGCGGTTCTGCGCACCGGTGAAGGCGCCCTTCTCATGGCCGAACAGTTCCGATTCGATCAGGTCGCGCGGGATGGCCGCCATGTTGATGGCAACGAAAGGGCCGCCACGGCGGCGGCCATATTCGTGCAGCGCACGCGCCACCAGCTCCTTGCCGGTGCCCGATTCGCCCGAAATCATCACCGTCAGGTCGGTCTGCATCATGCGCGCCAGCATGCGATAGATGTCCTGCATGGCGGCCGAGCGGCCGACCAGCGGCATGGTCTCGGGCTGCTCTTCTGGCCGCACGTCGATCTTGGGGCGCCGCGGCTCCGACAGCGCCCGGTTGACGATGTTGAGGAGCTCGGTGAGATCGAACGGCTTCGGCAGATATTCGTAGGCGCCGGTCTCGGAGGCACGGATCGCCGTCATGAACGTATTCTGGGCGCTCATGACGATGACGGGCAGCTCCGGCCGTGCTTTCTTGATACGCGGCAGCATGTCGAATGCGTTCTCGTCCGGCATCACCACGTCGGTGATGACGAGATCGCCCTCGCCCGCCGCCACCCAGCGCCACAGGGTCGAGGCATTGGAGGTCACGCGCACCTCATGGCCGACACGCGAAAGGGCCTGATTGAGGACCGTACGGATCGCCGCATCGTCGTCGGCGACGAGAATATTGCCGCGAACGGTCATTTGGGGTCTCCTTCAGCGTCTTCATCGGCGCCCAGCGCCGTTTCCTTCCAGGCCGGCATCAGGATGCGGAACATCGTCGCGCGCGGCGTCGATTCGCATTCGATGATGCCGCCATGCTCACCGACGATCTTGGCCACCAGCGCGAGGCCCAGTCCCGAGCCGTTCGGCTTGGTGGTGATGAAGGGATCGAACAGGATCGGCAGGATGTCCTCCGAAACACCGGAACCGTTGTCGCGCACGCAGAACTCGAGCGGCAGCGACACACGATCCTGAGTGCCTGGAACCGAAACGCGAATGCCCGGCCGGAAGGCCGTCGACAGGACGATTTCACCTTGGGGGTCGCCGCCGATCGCCTCGGCGGCGTTCTTGACCAGGTTTAGGAACACCTGGATGAGTTGGTCGCGGTTGGCGAAAACCGGAGGCAATGAAGGATCATAATCCTCCAATATCTTGATTTTTTTAGCAAAACCGTTCTTTGCGATCGCCTTCACATGGTCGAGCACGACATGGATGTTGACGGGATAGCGGTCGATCGGCCGCTCGTCGGAAAACACCTCCATGCGATCGACCAGCGACACGATGCGATCGGTCTCGTCGGTTATCAGCCGCGTCAGCGCGCGATCTTCGTCCGAAGCGGACAGTTCAAGCAGCTGGGCAGCGCCCCTGATGCCGGAGAGCGGGTTCTTGATTTCGTGAGCCAGCATCGCCGCCAGACCGGTCACCGAGCGCGCCGCGCCGCGATGCGTCATCTGCCGGTCGATCTTGTCGGCCATCGACCGTTCCTGGAACATCACCACGACGGAGCCTGGAAACTCCGGCACCGGGGCAACATAGAGATCGACCACCTTCTCGATGCCGAGACGCGGAGACGACACGTCGACCCGGTACTCGTTGACGGGGGCCCGGCGCTCGCGCACCTGGTCGACCAGCGTCAGCAGCGGGCTGCCGAAGGGGATGAGCTTTGACAGCGTGTTGCGGGCGAGCATCGTCGCGCTTGAGCGGAAGAAGTCCTCCGCATCGGCGTTGGCGAAGGTGATGAACCCCTCCGAACTGATCATGATGACCGGACGGCGGATGGTGTTGAGCACGATCTGGGCAGCATCCGCCATTTCCGGGCCCTGGCTGACGGAGGCGTTCATGCGGCGCTCCGCATGGGTGTTTGCTCGGCGGCGGAAAACACCTCGCGAAGCAAGGTAATCGTCCGCGCGGGGTCGAAAGACGTGAGAATGGCCTTGCGCTTTTCGTCGGCAAGGGCGCCGGCATGGCGGTCCAGATACCAGCCGAGGTGCTTGCGCGCCTGGCGCAGGCCGCTCTCGACGCCGTAGAGCGCAAGCATGTCCTCGTAATGGGCAATGATGTAGTCGGTCAGTTCCGCAGCGCTTTCCGGTAGCCGGGCAAGCTCGCCTGCCGCCGCGGCCGCGATGGTTCCGGCGGTCCAGGGCGCGCCGTAGTGGGCGCGGCCCACCATCACCGCATCGGCGCCGGATTGCTCCAGAACAGCGGCTGCTTGCGCAGGCGAAGACACATCGCCATTGGCGACGACCGGGATCGACACGGCAGCCTTGACGCAGGCTATTGCGCGCCAATCAGCCTTGCCCTGATAGAACTGGCAGCGCGTGCGGCCGTGCACTGTCACCATCTTGACGCCCGCCTGCTCGGCACGGCGCGCCAGGTCAGGCGCGTTGAGCGCCGTTTCGTCCCAGCCGAGCCGCATCTTCAGCGTCACCGGCACACCGACCGCGCCGACCACGGCGTCGACCAGCGACAGTGCATGATCGAGGTCTTGCATCAGTGCCGAGCCGGCATAGCCGCCGGTCACCTTCTTGGCGGGGCAACCCATATTGATGTCGATGACGTCGGCGCCCTCGCCGACGGCGATGCGTGCGCCTTCCGCCATGTGTGCCGCCTCGCGGCCGGCAAGCTGCACCATATGGACGGGCAGGCCCGAATGACGTATGCGCAGGTCGCATCCGGCCCTGCCTTTGGCGAGCTCGCCGCTTGCCACCATTTCGGATACGACCAGGCCGGCGCCATGCGCATGGGCGCGTCGCCGGAACGGCTCGTCGGTAATTCCCGACATCGGCGCGAGGAACACGCGATTGCGGATACTCACGCCGCCGACGTCGAGAGGTGCGGTCAATTTGGTCAGGTCAAGCATGCACAAAAACCAAGCATGTTCATTTGCTGCACATTCTCTAGCCATATCGGCCGCAATGTGCAACGCGGAATGACGCCACATTACGGCGCAATTGGGAAATGCCGAGCTCGGCTGCAGTCCCGAGCAAAGCGCCGCGCCTTGCACGAACACGCAATGGACGTTTTAGGGCTTCCTGTTCGGCCTACAATCTCTCCGAAAACCGATTACACTTTTGGGGATCGTGCGCTAAGCCAATCGGCATGACTGACGCGAGCGAAAATCAGGCTTTGGAGGCCAACGGCAAGGTCGCGGTGGTTATTGTTGCGGCCGGCCGCGGCGCGCGTGCCGGACAGGCCGATGGCCCGAAGCAATATCAGCAGATCGGCGGTCGCGCCGTCATCGCCCACGTCATCGATATTTTCCTGGCGCATCCGCGTATCGGCCCGCTCGTCGTGGCAATACACACCGAGGATCACGAACTTTTTCGACATGCCGTCGGCGCACACTCCAATCGCGTCACGGCAATTGCGGGTGGCCCCACCAGGCAAGACTCGGTTCGACTCGGACTGCAGGCATTGAGAAGCTACGCACCGGACAAGGTTCTCATCCACGACGCGGCGCGCCCCTTCGTCGACGCGGATCTGATCGACCGTACGATCGCAGCCATCGGCGAGCGCGAGGGCGCGCTCCCGGCGCTGCCCGTCGCCGATACGCTGAAACGCGAATCCGCCGCCGGGATGGTCGCCGAAACGGTTTCCCGGAGCGGGCTTCACGCGGCGCAAACGCCGCAGGGTTTCCCATTCCTGGCGATTATGGCCATGCATGAGGAAGCCTATAACAGCGGCAAAACCGACTTTACCGACGACGCCGCGATCGCCGAGTGGATGCAGATGCCGGTCAAACTCGTTCCCGGCTCGCCGGACAACGTCAAACTCACCTGGGCACGGGACATCGCCATGGCGGACCAACGACTTTCCAGCGAGCGCATGCGCTTTCCCGATATCAGAACCGGCAATGGCTACGACGTCCACGCGTTCGAGCCTGGCGACCACGTCACGCTGTGCGGCATCGCCATTCCGCATGACAAGAAACTGTCCGGCCATTCCGATGCCGATGTCGGGCTCCATGCCCTTACCGATGCGCTGCTGGCGACCTGCGGCGCCGGCGATATCGGCACGCATTTCCCACCCTCCGACCCGCAGTGGAAGGGTACTGCCTCCCGGATTTTCGTAGAACATGCGGCAAAGCTGGTGCGCGCGCGCGGCGGCCGCATCGCCAATGCCGACATCACGCTGATCTGCGAGGCGCCACGCGTCGGCCCACATCGCGAGGCGATGACGGCTGCCCTGTCGCAGATGCTAGCCATCTCTGCGGACCGCATCTCCATCAAGGCGACAACCAACGAGAAGCTCGGTTTCGTCGGCCGCGAGGAAGGCATTGCGGCGATCGCCACGGCGAGCGTGGTGTTTCCCGGCGAGGTGCCGGAATGAGCAACAGCGAACTGGCAAATGCATTGCTGCAAGCCTGCCAGAAGCGCGGCATCATGCTTGCGACGGCGGAAAGCTGCACCGGCGGCATGATCATCGCCGCGCTGACCGACATCGCCGGCTCTTCCGCCGTGGTCGATCGCGGCTTCATCACCTATTCCAATGAAGCCAAGTTGGACATGCTCGGGGTTTCCGCCGCCACGCTGGAGGCTCATGGCGCGGTTTCACGCGAGACAGCGATCGAAATGGCAACCGGCGCGCTGGCGCGCTCCCGTGCCGGGCTCAGCCTCGCCGTTACCGGCGTTGCCGGACCGGGCGGCGGCTCGCCGGAAAAACCGGTCGGCCTGGTCTGGTTCGGGATTGGCCTAAGCGGCCGGCCGGTGACGGCCGAGCGCGTGCTGTTCGCCGATGAAGGCCGTGATTTCATTCGCCAGGAGACCGTCAGCCATGCACTCAAGCTGGGATTGCACGCGCTTGGGCATGCTCACGCCGGTTTTGCACCGTAGATGACATCAGCACGCTTCTCGAATGCCTCGGAAAACATACGGAAAGCACGGTCGAACATCGTGCCCATCAGGGCGCCGAGGATGCGGCTTTTGAACTCGTAATCGATGAAGAAGCAGACGGCACAGCCGCCGTCGGCAGGGTCGAATCGCCAGACATTGGTCAGATATTTGAACGGACCGTCGATGTATTTGACGTCGATCGCACGCTCGTCGGGCTTCAGCAGCACCTGCGTGGTGAAGGTCTCGCGAATCGCCTTGTAGCCGATGCTCATATCGGCGACGAGGATAGTGCGCCCGTCACGCTCCTTGCGCGAGCGCACCGTCAGTGCCTCGCAAAGCGGCAGGAATTGCGGATAAGCTTCGATGTCGGCGACCAAGGCGAACATCTGTTCCGGTGTGTGGGAAACGCGGCGGGTGGCTTCGAATTTCGGCATGAACCGGCTCTAAAGCGCGTCTCGTCGACACAGACTCATGCGACGCGCTTTAGAGTCTTTGTTTTCGTGCATGCCGTTCTCCCAAAACCCGAAGTCACTTTGGGCGACATGCATCAGAGCGATTTCTCGAGCTGCGCTTGGCGCGCGGCGCGCAGCTTGGCGAAATCGTCGCCGGCGTGGTGAGAAGAGCGCGTCAGCGGGCTCGACGCCATCAGAAGAAAGCCCTTGGTCCGGCCGATCGTCTCGAAGGACTTGAACTCCTCCGGGGTGACGAAGCGGATTACCGGGTGGTGTTTTTTCGACGGCTGCAGATACTGGCCGATGGTCATGAAGTCGACATTGGCTGAACGCAGATCGTCCATCAGCTGCAGGATTTCGTTCCGCTCCTCGCCCAGTCCAACCATGATGCCGGACTTGGTAAAGATCGAAGGGTCGAGCTCCTTTACCCGCTGCAACAGCCTTATCGAATGGAAATAGCGGGCGCCTGGCCGGACCGTCAGGTAGTTCGACGGCACGGTTTCCAAATTGTGATTGAACACGTCCGGCTTGGCGGCCACGACGATCTCCAGGGCGCCGTCCTTGCGTAGGAAATCAGGCGTCAGGATCTCGATCGTGGTCGAGGGCGTCGCTGCGCGGATCGCACGGATGACGTCGGCGAAATGCTGCGCGCCGCCATCAGCGAGGTCGTCGCGGTCGACAGAGGTGATGACGACGTGGCTGAGGCCCATCTGCTTGACCGCGTGGGCGACCCGTGCCGGCTCGTCCGGGTCGAGCGCGGTCGGGATGCCGGTGGCAACGTTGCAGAAGGCGCAGGCACGTGTGCAGATCTCGCCCATGATCATGAAGGTGGCGTGCTTCTTGTCCCAGCACTCGCCGATGTTCGGGCAGCCGGCCTCCTCGCAGACCGTCACCAGCTTGTGCGATTTCACGATCTCGCGGGTTTCGGCATAGCCTTTCGACACAGGCGCCTTGACGCGGATCCAGTCAGGCTTGCGCAGCACGTCCTGGTCGGGCTTGTGCGCCTTCTCCGGATGCCGCAGCCGCGGCGCATTGGCGATCGTGTTGAGGACGGTGACCATCGGAACCCTGGTTTTCTTTGCGATCGCCGCCGGCGATCGTCACTTACACGTCATCTAGGACTTTTCAGCACAAAGAAAAAGGCTGCGGCGGTACATGCCGCCACAACCGTTTTCGCATGGCGGAAACGATACCGACTAACGGCGCACCAGACGCCCGGCCCAGATCAGCAGGCAGGCGCCGATGAAACCGGTGATCAGGTAGGCGGTCCAGCCGACGCCAAATACGCCGATGTTCAAGGCTCGCAGGATCGCGTTCAGCACCACTGCGCCGGCAATACCTAAGATGATGTTCATCAAGACGCCGGCATTGCTCTTCATGACCATTTCGGCAAACCAGCCCGCCAGGCCGCCGATGATGATGGCTGCGATCCAGCCCACGCCATTCACGTCCATATGCCTTCTCCTTGCTTGAGAAAAAACGCATCCGGAACCGAACTAACTTGCGGTCGAGCTCCTGCGGCTTTCGCATCTGAGTCTCGTGCGGCCAATCTATCATGCGTTCAACGCACGGCCATAGGCGTCGAGCACGCTTTCCTTCATCATCTCCGACAGCGTCGGGTGCGGGAAGATCGTGTGCATCAGTTCTTCCTCGGTCGTCTCGAGGTTCATCGCAACGACAAAACCCTGGATCAGTTCGGTCACTTCGGCGCCCACCATGTGGGCGCCAAGCAGTTGGCCGGTGTTCTTGTCGAAGATGGTCTTGATGAAGCCCTGGTCCTCGCCGAGCGCGATGGCCTTGCCATTGGCGGCGAACTGGAAGCGGCCGACCCTGACATCCTTGCCCTCGGCCTTGGCTTTCGCTTCTGTCAGGCCGACCGAAGCGACCTGCGGATTGCAATAGGTGCAGCCAGGGATCTTCAGCTTGTCGGTGGCGTGCACGCCGGGGAAATTGGCGATCTTCTCGACACAGACGACGCCTTCATGCTCGGCCTTGTGGGCGAGCATCGGCGGGCCGGCGACATCGCCGATGGCGTAGATGCCGGACACATTGGTCTTACCGTAGCCGTCGACGACGACGCAGCCGCGCTCCGTCTTCACGCCAAGCGTCTCCAGGCCGAGGCCCTCGATATTGCCTTGCACGCCGACGGCCGAGATCATGCGATCGGCCGTGATCTTCTCCACCTTGCCGTCCTTCATTTCGACATGCGCGGTGATCGAGTTGGCGCCTTTCTCGACCTTGGTTACCTTGGCTTCGAGAATGATTTTCATGCCCTGCTTCTCGAACTGCTTCTGGGCGAATTTCGACACCTCGGCGTCCTCTACAGGCATTACCGCCGGCAGCAGTTCGACGACCGTCACGTCGGCGCCCATGGTGCGGTAGAACGAGGCGAATTCGATGCCGATGGCGCCCGAACCCATCACCAGCAGCGACTTCGGCATTTCCTTGGGCACCATGGCCTCGAAATAGGTCCAGATCAGCTTGCCGTCCGGCTCGATGCCCGGCAGCGCCCGCGGCCGGGCGCCGGTCGCCAGTATGATGTGCTTGGCGGTGTAGGTGCCCTCGCCCTTGACGCCTTTCGGCACAGGCGGCTGCGGCTCCATCGGCTTCTTGGCCGTCTTGGAGACGACGATCTCGCCCGGTTTTGTCAGCTTGGCCTCGCCCCAGATGACGTCGACCTTGTTCTTCTTCATCAGGAAGGCGACGCCGCCATTGAGCCGCAGCGAAACCTTGCGCGAGCGGTCGACGACGGCCGACGTGTCGACGCTGACCTTGCCGTCGAGCTTCAGTCCATAGTCCTTCAGATGATCCGAATAATGCATGATCTCGGCCGAACGCAGCAACGCCTTGGTCGGAATGCAGCCCCAGTTCAGGCAGATGCCGCCGAGATGCTCGCGCTCGACGATCGCCGTCTTGAAACCGAGCTGCGCGGAACGCACTGCCGTGACATAGCCGCCGGGACCGGAGCCGATGATGATGACGTCGTAGTTCTCAGCCACGGTTTTCTCCTTCAATCACAATTCCAGCATGACGCGCACGAGCGGCGTCAACGCCTCGCCGATGTTTCGCGTATTTTCGGCATCGAGATGGACGCCGTCGAGCGGCGTGGTCTTGGCCACAGTGCCGGCATCGAAGAAGCCGCAGCCAGCCTCATCGGCAAGCGCGGAATATTGCGGCGCAAGCTCTTTGGAGGCATCGTCACCGCCGGCAAACATCGCCTTGAACTCGGCATCTTCGGTGCGACTGACGAGAGGCGGCGAGACGATGAGGATCTGCGGCGGCGGCCAGTCGAACGGATAGTCGTGGCCGCGCACGATGTCGATCAGGCGCTGGATGCCTTGTTTGGCCGCAACGGGATTGCCGTGGATCCAGGGCTTCATGTCGTTGGCGCCGAGCATGATGACGATGACGTCGATCGGCGCATGCGTGGTCAGCACCGTCGGCAGCGTTCTTGCGCCATTGCGGTCGGCGCCTGCCAGGTGATCGTCGAACGCCGTTGTGCGGCCATTCAGCCCCTCGGCAATGACATGCACGCCGTCACCTAGTCCGGTCTGCAGCACGCTTGGCCAGCGATCCTCGAGCGCATGACGGCCACCCTCGGCATTGTAGCCCCAGGTCAGTGAGTCGCCGTAGCAAAGAACCGTCTTCATCTTGCTCAACCCGCCCTTGCGAGGGAGTATTCTTCCTCGGCGTTGGTGACGACGGCGAATTCCTGCGCCTCCAAGCCGCCGGCGAAGAGGCCGGTGAAGAATTTCCGCACCGCCTTGTTCTTCCTACACCAGCATGCCTATCGGGTTCTCGATCAGCTTCTTGAAGGCGACCAGCAGTTCGGCACCGAGCGCTCCGTCCACGGCGCGATGGTCGGTCGACAGCGTCACCGACATCACGGTGGCGATTCTGATCTCGCCGTTCTTGACCACCGCCCGCTCCTCGCCGGCGCCCACCGCCAGGATCGTCGCATGCGGCGGGTTGATGACGGCGGCGAAATCCTTGATGCCGAACATGCCAAGGTTCGACACCGCCGTGGTGCCGCCTTGATATTCCTCCGGCTTCAGCTTGCGACTGCGCGCGCGGCTGGCCAGGTCCTTCATCTCGTTGGAGATCACCGACAGCGTCTTTTCATCCGCCTTGCGAATGATCGGCGTGATCAGGCCGCCGGGGATCGAGACGGCAACGCCGACATCGGCATGCCTGTGCTTGACCATGGCGCTTTCGGTCCACGAGGCATTGGCATCCGGCACCGCTTTCAGGGCCATGGCCATCGCCTTGATCACCATGTCGTTGACCGAGAGCTTGTAGGCGGGCGCCTCGCCCTTGTCGGTCTTCTTGACCGGTGCGGCCGCATTGAGCTGCGTGCGCAGCAAAAGCAGCGCATCGAGCTCGCAGTCGAGCGTCAGGTAGAAATGCGGGATGGTGGTCTTGGCCTCGACCAGCCGCCGCGCGATGGTTTTGCGCATATTGTCGTGCGGGACGAGTTCATAGGAGCCTTCCTCGAACAGCTTCAGCACCTGATCGTCCGACATCGCCTTTACCGGCGCGGGAGCAGCGGCCGGCGCGCCAGCCGGAGCTTTGGCAGCGGGTGCCGCCTTGGCGCCGCCGCCGGCTATGGCGGCATCGACATCGGCCCTCACCACCCGGCCATGCGGGCCGGTGCCGGTCACGGCAGACACATCGACGCCCGCCTCTTTGGCAATACGGCGCGCGAGCGGCGAAGCAAAGGTGCGCCCTTCACCCTCCCCCTTGTGGGGAGGGTCGGCAGGCCTTCCGGCCGGGGTGGGGGGCGCGGCGGTGGGTTCATCCGCGGCGCGACCTCCCCCATCGGACGGAGAGGTGGGAGTCTCGGTCTTCGATGTCTCAGCCTTGGGAGGCTCCGCTTTCGCCGGTGCGGCATCGCCACCGCTTTTCGCGGCGGCACTTGCCTCCTCACCCTCGGCGGCAAGCACGGCGATCAGCGCATTGACCTTGACGCCTTCGGTGCCGGCGGGAACGACCAGTTTCGCCACCGTGCCCTCATCGACGGCTTCGACTTCCATCGTCGCCTTGTCGGTCTCGATCTCGGCAATGACATCGCCGGGCGAAACCTTGTCGCCCTCCTTCACGAGCCACTTCGACAGATTGCCCTCTTCCATGGTGGGCGAGAGGGCCGGCATGGTGATGTTGATTGGCATTGTGTCCTCCCGCCCGGTTCAGCGATATGAGACGGCTTTGACGGCCTCGATGACTTCGCCGACATTCGGCAAAGCCAGCTTTTCGAGATTGGCCGCATAGGGCATCGGCACGTCCTTGCCGGCAATGGTGATGACCGGCGCGTCGAGGAAATCGAAGGCTCGCTGCGACACCTGGTTGGCGATATGGTCGCCGACCGAGTTCTGCGGGAAACCTTCTTCCACCACGACCAGCCGGTTGGTCTTCTTCACCGAGGCGATGATGGTGTCGAAGTCGAGCGGACGGATGGTCCTGAGATCGATGATCTCTGCGTCGATGCCCATGCCGCGCAGTTCCGCTTCGGCCTTGACCGCATAGGTCATGCCAATGCCGAAGGAGACGATGGTGACGTCCTTGCCTGACTTATGGATGCGCGCCTTGCCGATCGGCAACACGAAGTCGTCCAGCTTCGGCACGTCGAAGGACTGGCCGTAGAGGATTTCGTTTTCGAGGAAGATGACCGGGTTCGGATCGCGGATCGCCGCCTTGAGCAGTCCCTTGGCGTCTGCGGCGGTATAAGGCATCACCACCTTCAGGCCCGGTATGTGGCTGTACCAGGCGGCATAGCATTGCGAATGCTGGGCGGCGACGCGAGCCGCAGCACCATTCGGCCCGCGGAAGACGATCGGCGCGCCCATCTGTCCGCCGGACATGTAGAGCGTCTTGGCGGCCGAGTTGACGATCTGGTCGATCGCCTGCATGGCGAAGTTGAAGGTCATGAATTCGACGATCGGCTTCAGGCCAGCCATCGCCGCACCGACCCCGACGCCGGCAAAGCCGTGCTCGGTGATCGGCGTGTCGACGACGCGACGCGGTCCGAACTCCTGCAGCAGGCCTTGGGTGATCTTGTAGGCGCCCTGGTACTCGGCAACTTCCTCGCCCATGACGAAGACATCGCCGTCGCGGCGCATTTCCTCCGCCATGGCATCGCGCAGCGCTTCGCGCACCGTGGTCGAGACCATCTCGGTCCCGGCGGGTATGTCAGGATCGGCGGCGACTTCCGTCTTCGGCGCGGCCGCCACAGGCGCCGCTGCCTCGCTCTTGGCCGCGGCGGGTGCCGGTGTCGGCGCCTTTGCCTCAGTCTTGGCGGGCTCTTCACCGATGCCTTCGCCGGCCTTGTCGACATCTTCGCCATCGACAGCCAGCACGGCGATCACCGCGTTGACCTTGACGCCTTCGGTGCCTGCGGGAACCACGATCTTGGCAAGCGTGCCCTCATCGACAGCTTCGACTTCCATCGTCGCCTTGTCGGTTTCGATCTCGGCGATGACGTCGCCGGCGACGACCTTGTCGCCCTCGTTCTTCAACCACTTGGAAAGATTGCCCTCTTCCATGGTCGGCGAAAGGGCGGGCATGAGAATTTCGATCGGCATGTCCTTGCCCTCCCGTTACAATACGATGTCGGTCCAGAGCTCGGACGGATCCGGCTCGGCGTCGTGCTGGGCAAACTCGGCGGCATCGGCGACGACGTCGCGAACCTCCTTGTCGATGGTCTTCAATTCGTCCTCGCTTGCCCACTTCTTCTGGATCAGCCGCGCTTTGACCTGCTCGATCGGGTCATGCTCGGAGCGCATCTTCTGCACTTCTTCCTTGGAGCGGTATTTCGCCGGGTCGGACATCGAATGGCCCCGATAGCGGTAAGTCTGCATTTCGAGGATCAGCGGCCCATTGCCGGCACGGCACCATTCGGTAGCGAGATCGCCGGCGGCCTTGACAGCACGCACGTCCATGCCGTCGACCTGGATACCGGGAATCTTGAACGAGGCGCCGCGATTCGAGAAGTCGGTCTCCGCCGAGGAGCGCGATACCGAGGTGCCCATGGCATAGCGGTTGTTCTCGATGATGTAGATCACCGGCAGCTTCCAAAGCGAGGCCATGTTGAAGCTTTCGTAGACCTGGCCCTGGTTTGCGGCCCCGTCCCCGAAATAGGTCAGCGTGACATTGTTGTTGCCGCGATAGCGGTTGGCGAAGGCCAGGCCCGTGCCGAGCGACACCTGCGCGCCGACGATGCCGTGGCCACCGTAGAAATGCTTCTCCTTGGAGAACATGTGCATGGAGCCGCCCTTGCCCTTCGACAGGCCGCCTCGGCGGCCGGTCAGTTCGGCCATGACGCCACGCGGCGACAGTTCCATCGCCAACATATGACCGTGGTCGCGGTAGGCCGTGATCATCTGGTCACCGTCGATCAGCGCCATCTTCATACCGGTGACGACCGCTTCCTGGCCGATGTAGAGATGGCAGAAGCCGCCGATGAAGCCCATCCCGTAAAGCTGGCCGGCCTTTTCCTCGAAACGGCGAATAAGCAGCATGTGCCGGTAGGCGGCGAGCTCCTCGTCCTTGGTGAATTCCACTGGTTTGGGCGCGGAAAGGCCCGATTTGCCGTCGGATTTCGATTTGGCAGGCGCTTTCCTGGCTGCGGTTGCCATGCATCACTCCCTGTTGGCGTCTCTTCGCGGACATTTCGAGCAAGATGAAATCTGCTCGAGCAAGATGAAATCTGCTCAGGGGAGATCAGCTCTCCCCACTGATTTTGGGGAGGCTAACACGTGAGAACGTGTTCCGCCATGTCGAAATTGCATAGCTGGCATGCGACTAAGCAATTAGAATCATTGAAAATATTGGTGATTAACCTGATATTGGTTACTTTGCCGAGACCGGCAACATGATGGTGATTTCGTCGGCCTGGGACAAATTCAGCGCCTTACGCGCCTGCTCGTCGAGCATGTCCTTCTCCAGCGTGCCGTCGTGCATCAGCTTGACGCGCCGTTCCAGCTCCATCCTGCGCGCCTTGATCGCATCGAGCTGGGCCTGCAGGGCAACAGTCTCGGCCTCCAGCTGGTATTTCGAATTGATGCCGAACTCGCCGTGATAGGCATGAAAGCCGAAATAGGCCAGGAACACCGCGCAGAGCGAGGGGATGATCAGCCGGCCGGTGTTTCTCTGTTTGTGCTGACGCGTCCACATCGTCCGTTCCCTCGCAGTCGCGAACTCGGGCGACCACGGTCTTTTTCGCTCCATTGTGCTTAACGGACGGTTACGGATGACGCGTCCACAGGCGCTCCAACGAAAAAGGGCGGGAATTCCCGCCCCTCACCGCCATCCCTGTGTCAGATGCTCCGGCTCAGCCCTTCAACATCGACTTGCCGGCGTAGCGCGCCTGCTTGCCGAGTTCTTCCTCGATGCGGATGAGCTGGTTGTATTTGGCCATGCGGTCGGAACGCGACAGCGATCCGGTCTTGATCTGCCCGCAATTGGTGGCGACGGCGAGGTCGGCGATGGTCGAATCCTCGGTCTCGCCCGAGCGATGCGACATGACGGCGGTGTAGCCGGCCTTGTGCGCGGTCTCGACGGCATCGAGCGTCTCGGTCAGCGATCCGATCTGGTTGACCTTGACCAGGATCGAATTGGCGACCCCCATGCGGATGCCGTCGCGCAGGCGCGCCGTATTGGTGACGAAGAGATCATCGCCGACGAGCTGCGTCTTCTTGCCGATCAGGTCGGTCAGATATTTCCAGCCTTCCCAGTCATCCTCGGCAAGGCCGTCCTCGATCGAAATGATCGGATAATCGGCGGCGAGCTTGGCCAGGTATTTCGCCTGCGCCTTCGGATCGCGTGTCTTCTTCTCGCCTTCATAGACGTAGTTGCCGTCCTTGAAGAATTCCGTCGCGGCGCAATCGAGGCCGAGCGCAATCTCCTCGCCCGGCTTGAAGCCGGCCTGCTCGATCGACTCCATGATGAAATCGAGCGCCACCGGCGCGCTCTTCAGGTTCGGGGCAAAGCCGCCTTCATCGCCGACATTGGTGTTGTGGCCGGCGTCCTTCAGCTTCTTCCTCAGCGTGTGGAACACCTCCGAACCCCAGCGCACGCCTTCGCGCAGCGTCGGCGCACCGACCGGCAGGATCATGAATTCCTGGAAATCGATCGGGTTGTCGGCATGGGCGCCGCCATTGATGATGTTCATCATGGGTACCGGCAGCAGATGCGCCTTGGTGCCGCCGACATAACGATAGAGCGGCAGGCCGGCGGCTTCGGCCGCGGCCTTGGCCACCGCCAGCGACACACCCAGAATAGCGTTGGCGCCGAGCCGGCTCTTGTTGGGCGTGCCGTCGAGTTCGATCATGGTCTGGTCGATGTGGATCTGGTTTTCGGCTTCCATGCCGCCGATTGCCTCGAACAGTTCGCCGTTGACCGCCTCGACGGCCCGCAGCACGCCCTTGCCGAGATAGCGGGCGCCGCCGTCGCGCAGTTCGACGGCTTCATGCGCGCCGGTGGAAGCTCCAGACGGCACGGCCGCGCGGCCCATCGAACCGTCTTCGAGCACGACATCGACCTCGACGGTCGGATTTCCACGGCTGTCCAGGATTTCACGCCCGACAATGTCGATGATGGCGGTCATTGCGATGTCCCCGATTGATCTGACGAAACGTCGCGCCCGTCTTAGCCAAAGCGGCGCAAAAGGCAATCGGGCCACCGCCAATTATTGCCGCCGGCGCGATTCACGAAGCGCAAATTCCTGTCATCATAAGTCATGCGCCATAGGATGGCCGCCGGTCTATGATGGCGGCTGCGCGGGGCGAAACAGGAGGAGTTTCGCCATGTCCGAGTTAAGCGGTATCGTGAGTTTGTTCCTGATCGCGGCGGCGTTCCTGACGTCCTGCGACAACCAGCAGCCTCCACAGGGCGCGGTGCAACTGTCGACCCTCCGCAGCGCGGAGTAAGCACGGCAGGCGATCATGTAAAAGGCCCCCGCTGCGTTTTGCGGGGGCCTTTTCACGTCAGGCTGGCCGGTCAATGCCAGTAAGGCTCGACCTTGTAGTAATTGTAGGAGGCGTCACGTGCGGCCTCGCCATCGGCGCCCGTCAGCTCGTTGATCGAATAGGCGGGAGCGGCTTTCAGCTGGTCCTTCGAGAATGGCACGACATAGCCGCCCCTATCCTCATCGTAATCCAAACTCGCCCACGGGATGGCGTGATATTTTTCACCCATGCCAAGAAAGCCGCCAAAACCGATCACAGCGAACATGATGCCGTTGGACAGCTTGTCGAGCATGACGTCCTCGATGCTGCCGATCTTCGTGCCTTCGGTGTTATAGACGGATGTGCCGATGACCCGCGAAGCAGCGATAGCCTCTGTGTGTCCTGCCTGGGTTGTCATGATGTGCTCCTCATTGTCGTTGCTCTGGACTTTCACAATGAGGGGCGAGATCGAAGGTTCCCGACTTTTCCGCCGGTCTGTTCGACTTTTTCCACCTGTATAAAGGTGACTTCTTACTGACGTGGCAGGCCGATGCATTGGCCTCCTTGGCGACAACCTTCAGTTGCGCCGGGGTCAGCGGGCCTTCGCCACCCGGTCGAACGCCATCAACCTCTCCAGAAGTGCCGGCATGTCCTTCAGCGGCACCATGTTCGGTCCGTCGGACGAGGTCGAATTATCCGGATCCTGGTGGGTCTCGATGAAGACGCCGGCAACGCCGACGGCGACAGCCGCGCGGGCCAAGGTCTCGACAAAGCGGCGTTCGCCGCCGGACGAACCGCCCTGCCCGCCCGGCTGCTGGACCGAATGGGTGGCGTCGAAAATCACAGGCGCGCCGATGTCGGCCATAATGGGCAGGGCCCGCATGTCGGAGACGAGCGTGTTGTAGCCGAACGAGGCGCCGCGCTCGGTGGTCAAGACATTGGCGTTGCCGGAGCCGGTGATCTTGGCCACCACGTTCTTCATGTCCCAGGGCGCGAGGAACTGTCCCTTCTTGACGTTGATCACCTTGCCCGTCCTTGCGGCGGCAACCAGCATGTCGGTCTGGCGCGACAGGAAGGCCGGGATCTGCAGCACGTCGACATGCGGCGCAACGATGGCGCACTGTTCCTCGGTGTGGACGTCGGTCAGTACCGGCAAGGAGAATTCCTTGCGCAACTCGCCGAAGACCGGGAGCGCCGCTTCCATGCCGGCACCGCGTGTAGCCGACAGGGAGGTGCGGTTGGCCTTGTCGTAGCTGGTCTTGTAGACGAGGCCGATGCCCAACCTGCCTGTCAATTCCTTCAGCGCGCCGGCCATGTCGAAGGCATGCTGGCGTGATTCGAACTGGCAGGGGCCGGCAATCAGCGACAGCGGTGCTGCGTTGTCGAAGACGACATTGCCGACGGTTACCGATGAATTGGGCGCCAAGGCGTTGCTCATTGTATCTCCCGAAAGATGAAGGCCGCGCCCTGCCCGGATGTCGGCTGCACGACGATATCACTGCCCGACATATCGTATCTGATGGAATTGGCTGCAAGCAGACCTGCCGCCACAGCGGCACGCCGAACCGAAAAGACGACTGCCGCGAAGCGGAGTTGCGTCGGCTTACCGGCGGGCACGCCAAAGCGTGCCGTGAAAGAGGCCGGGTCGAGTACAGCCAAGATAGCGTTAGGTAGACGAAAAATGGAGGCGCGCGCGTCAGCCGTCGGATCGTTTACTGCCACGGAAATCAGCCGGCGCTGCTCGGCGGGCTCGTCGCTGATCGCCACGATCTCGACAATTCCCGTGGCACCGTTGGCATGAGCCTGCAGCGCTGTGCGGTCCACTTCCGGCGCGTTGACGCGCTGGCAGGCGAACAGGAACGCATCGGTTGAACCCCCGGTCGACGCGAAGGCCAGTTTGAATGACGCCATGTCGCTTTTGCCGGCAGCGTCGGTGAACGCCCGCGAAAAGCCCAGCATGTCCCCGCCCGACAGGCTCGCATCGACAAAGCGTGCATGGTCCGCATCGGCGTCGTCCGTGGTCAGGACCACGGCGGAAAAACCTTCATTGCCATTGCGGTCACGATAGAGCCGGTCGCGCGCGACGAAGACATTGCCCTGGCCGGCGGCCTTCATCGCGGCCTGATCATCGCCTACAGCCAGCGGTTCCAGATAGGTGCCGTCCGCGAGGAAGACGCAGCAATTTTCCGTGCCGAATGGATGGATGCCTGTCGGCGCGACGATGAAGCCGAGGGCCGTTAGCCGCGCCCGCGCCACATCCAGGCTCGAGGTCGGCAGCACGAGGTGATCGAGCGGATGAGTGCCTGTGGGTGGTGTTTGGATCATGCCAGCGCGGTGTGCATCATTGCGCAAAAGGGTTCAAGGGCCCCCGAATCAGCTTCCGGCCACCACATCGGCGGAATAACGCAGTTCGCGCAATGGCTTGACCCTGCTGGTGGTCTGCGCATAGAGCGGATGCGCCTTGTAGGCGGCCAATGCGGCGGCATCCGTGAATTCGGCATAGACGACCACGTCGATCTCATCCGACAGCGGATCGACCTTGGTGTTCAGCGTCACCTCGAACAGGCTGGAATGGGGAATGCCGCCGAGCGCCAGCAGCCCAGAGCGCACTGCCTCCACATCCTCGCCACGCCGCGCGCTGAAGAAAACGATATGCCGGATCAACCCCGCCTCCTCGATCAAAAATCCGGGGTCTTTTGTGACGACGAAACCGTCAGGTCAACCGTTCAGGGTGCCGCGCGTCCTTGCGACGCGCCCGGGATGCACGAGACCTGAACGGGAACTAGGCCTTGCCGGTGACGTAACGCACCACGTGAGAGACATTCCTCACCGTCATATCGAGGTACCGGCCCTGGTTGTAGAGACCGTCCCAGATCAGGAAAAACGCAACGGCGGCGATGACGATGACATAACGCATGGCTAATCTATCGCATAAGCCCGGCTGTGCTCATAGACGTTTCCGCCAGGCAAAGACGGGATCCGTGTCGACCCTCGTCCGGTATATGAACTCTCGGCACCTGGAACTGCCAAATCAATGCCGGCGCGCCTTCGATCTCGTCGCCGGGCGACTGGCCGGGCATGATCCAGAAATGGCCCGCGGCCCAATTGCGAATGGCGGTCAGAGAAGGATGCGGTATTTCGCAAATCCTGCCTCGCCGGCGCCCGCCGGCTCGATCTTCAATGACTTCACTTCGGCGATGAGGTCCTTCGCCTTGGGCCCTGTCTCGAACACGACGCTGGTTCCGGGCAGCGGCGCGAACGACCAGTTGCCGTCCGCCGACGGGTTGATGGTGCCCTGCTTGACGATGTAGCGGACGATGACGTCGCGGTTGGTGTCTGGCGCTTCGTAGATAATTTTGGAAGCGTCGATGTCAGGAAAATTGCCGCCGCCGCCGGCCCGGTAGTTGTTCGTTGCAACGACAAATTTCTGATTGGGATCAATCGGTTTGCCGTCGAACATCAGGCCGACGATGCGATTGGCACTAGCATTGGCCAGCCCGCCCTTGGCATCGTATTTCGGCGGCTGCGACAGATCTATTCTGTAGGTGACGCCGTCGATAACGTCGAAATTGTAGGACGGAAAGTCGGTGTTGATGAGCGCCTGGTCGGCCTTGCCAGGTTCGATCCGGTTGAAGATGCCGGCCGACATTTCCAGCCATTCCTTGACCTGCGCTCCGGTAATCTCAACGGCCCGCACGGTGTTGGGATAAAGGTAGAGGTCGGCGACGTTCTTGATGGCGATGTCGCCTGCCGGCACATCGGTGTAGTAGTCGGCGCCGTTGCGCCCGCCGGCCTTGAAGGGGGCTGCCGCCGACAGCAGCGGCACGTCCTTCCATTGTGTGTTTTTCAGGATGTCCTGAAGGTACCAGGTCTGCGCCTGGCTGACGACCTGAACCGACGGATCGTCGGCGACCAGCGCGAAATAGGAATAGAGCGGCGCTGCGGTCTTGCCGACGGGACGACGCACATAGGCGAGCGTTGCCTGGTGGTCCTGCTCGAGCGCGGCGATGATGCGGTTGTCGTCCGCGACAGTCGGCTTGTTCTTGTTGTCGACACGTTCGAAGATCGGCCGCGCTTCCGAGGTGGCGGACACGATCTTCCATTTCGAGCCGTCGCGCTCCAGCATCAGGTCGATCAGGCCCATATGCGAGCCCCAGAAGCCGCCCATGACGGCCGGCTTGCCCTGCAGCGTACCCTTTTGCTCATCGACGCCTTCGAGCGCCTGAAAATCCTTCTTGCCAGGGAACACCAGATGCTGGTGACCCGTGAACACCGCGTCGATGCCTTCGACGCCGGCGACAAAGAACGATGCGTTCTCCATCATATCGCCCTGCTTGACGTCGATGCCAGAATGCGAGAGCGCGATGATAATGTCGGCGCCCTCTTCCTTCATCTGCGGCACCCAGGCCTTGGCGGCCTCGACAATGTCGCGCGTTCTGACATTACCTTCGAGGTTCTTGAGATCCCAGACCATGATCTGCGGCGGCACGAAGCCGATGATGCCAATCCTGATCGGTTGCTCGGTGCCTGAACCGTCGCTGATCTTCTTGTCGAGGATGACGTAGGGCTTGAGGTAGAGCTTGTCGTCGCGCGGGTTCGCGGCAAGCTCGGTGCCGCGGATCAGGTTGGCGCAGACGAAGGGGAAATTGGCGCCGGCCAGAACCTTGTCCATGAAGGACAGGCCGTAGTTGAATTCGTGGTTGCCCAACGTCGAGCACTCGTAGCCGAGCAGGTTCATGCCTTTCATGATCGGATGCAGGTCACCGTCCTTCATGCCCTTTTCATAGGCGATGTAGTCGCCCATCGGATTGCCCTGCAGCAGGTCGCCATTGTCGATCAGCATCGAATTAACGGCTTGCTTGCGCACCGCGTCGATCAGGGAGGCCGTGCGCGACAGTCCCATCGTGTCATTCGCTTTGTCGGCGTAATAGTCATAGGGCAGCACATTCACATGGATGTCGGTGGTCTCCATGATCCGGAGATGCGCCTGGTTGGCCTGGGCGCGGGCGGAGAAAGGGTGAAGCGCAATCAGCGCGCCCGTGGCGGCGGCGCCCGCGAGGAGACCGCGGCGGGAGACGGAATGGAGCGGCGACATGTTTTCTCCTTTTCGACGACACGAAAGACCCTGGCCGAAAGCGAACTTCGCGCTGAAACCTATTCGAGTCCATTCAAGAAGTTGCGCGCATCGGAGCTGTCAGTCGATCAGCAACAGATGACGCGCGGATGAACGGGCGCAAGCGCGGAAGATCAGCCCTTGTCGTCGTCGCCCTGCGTGATCAGGCGGGCGCTGCGTTGGCCCGTGACGTAGATCCATAGCCAGCTCAGCGACACCGCGAGCCGGTTGCGGAAGCCGATCAGGAAATAGATGTGCGCCAGTCCCCACAGCCACCAGGCCGGCCAGCCGGTCAGCCTGATCCAGCCGAAATCGATCGCCGCGGCGCGCTTGCCGATCGTGGCCAGGTCCCCGGCATGCTTGTAGTGGAACGGCCGTACGCTCGTATCGCCGGCAAGCCTGGCCTTGATGGTCGCGGCAACATGGCGGCCCTCCTGCTTGGCGGAAGGCGCCACGCCGGGAACGGGCCGTCCATCGGGCCGCAGCACGAGAGCGGCGTCGCCGATGACGAAAATCTCGGGGCTGCCCGGCACGGTGAGATCGGGTTCAACCAGCACCCTTCCCGCCCGGTCGGCGGCGGCGCCCAGCCATTCGGCTGCCGGCGAAGCGGCAACGCCCGCCGCCCACAATATGGTCCTCGCCGGCAGATGCGTGTCGCCGAAGACGACGCCCTCGGCGTCGCAGCGCGTGACCGCCCGGCCGAGTTCGATCGTCACGCCGAGCCGCTTCAACGCCTTTCCGGCATAATCGGACAGTTTCGGCGCAAAATTGGCCAGTATGCGGTCGCCAGCCTCGATCAGCACCACACGCGTCTCGCGCGTGTCGATGTTGCGGAATTCGCCGCGCAGTGTGTCGTGCGCCAGTTCGGCAATGGTGCCGGCAAGTTCGACACCGGTCGGACCACCGCCGACGATCGCAATCGTCAGCAGCGCCTGGCGCCTGGCAGGATCGGTTTCCCGCTCGGCCTGCTCGAAGGCGAGCAGAATGCGCCGTCGAATGGTGGTGGCGTCCTCCAGCGTCTTCAGCCCTGGCGCGAACGGCTCCCATTCGTCGTGGCCGAAATAGGCGTGTCGGGCGCCGGTGGCGAGCACCAGCGTGTCGTAGGCGACGGTGCTGCCGTCATCGAGCAGCACGCGTTTTCCGGCTCGGTCGATGCCGGTGACATTGGCGAGCAGCGTCGTCACGTCCTTGCGCTTGCGCAGCAGGTGGCGGATCGGCCAGGCGACCTCCGAGGTCGCCAGCGCTGTCGTTGCGACCTGGTAGAGCAGCGGCTGGAAAAGATGGTGATTGCGTTTGTCGATCATGGTGATGCGCACGGGCACACCGGCGAGAGCGCGGGTGAATTCGAGGCCGCCGAACCCCGCCCCTACGACGACGACATGGTGATTGGCTTGATCCATCGCATTCACCCTGACCAGCAATATCGCATGCCTTTGATGTAGGAGCTTTTGTGCAATGCAACAACACGAAGGCCGTGCCCGAGACTCGTCGTTCCATGTCGTGAATGCACATGTCGCATCCCCCCGCCGGGTATAGCGTTATGGAAAACAGCGATGAGGTGAAGCATGGCCAACGATCACGACGACCAGGGTCCGGCGCAATATTCCTCGCCGCCATGCTTCATGCACGAACTCGATCCCGCGTTTCACGCGCCGATATCCGATTGGACCGACGTCAGACGATGGCGCAAGGCCGAACGGGAACGCCTGATCGCGGCGCGTCTCGCGGTTTCCGCCGATGCGCGAACGGCGATGTCGCAGAGCATCGCCGGAGCCCTCGACGCGGCGATCGGCGATATCGCCGGCCGCATGGTCAGCCTCTATTGGCCGTTTCGCGGCGAGCCGGACCTGCGGCCATGGATGGCCGCCATCAATGAACGAGGCGGGCGCACCGCGCTGCCCGTCGTCATCGAAAAGGCACAGCCGCTGATCTTCCGGGCCTATGTTCCGGGCGACCGGCTGGAGAAGGGCGTGTGGAACATTCCGATTCCGGCCGAGGGCGAACCGGTCTTGCCCGACATCGTCATCTCACCGATCGTCGGCATCGATTCCGGCAATTATCGCCTGGGCTATGGCGGCGGGTTCTACGACCGAACGCTGGCGGCGATGCCGTTCAAGCCGCTGGTCATCGGCGTCGGCTACGAATTGCAGCGAATCGCCACCATCTACCCGCAGCCGCACGATATCCCGATGGACCGGATCGTGACGGATGCTGCCAAGGCGTAGACGGCTGAAGGCGTGGAAGGCTGAGAATGCTCAGGCCATTTCGGGCTTCAGGCCCATCGCCGTCCGGTCGATGATTTCGCGCAGGGCAAAAGACGAATTGATCTTCGTCACATGCGGCATCGCCGACAGCCACTCCTTGTGGATGCGTTCGTAGTCGGCAAGGTCCTTGGCCGCGATCCTGAGGATGTAGTCGTACTCGCCCGACATCAGGTGGCAGGACAGCACGTTCGGGCAGCGCTTGATCGCAGCCTCGAAATCCGACAGCGTCTTCTCGAACTGGCCCGACAGCGATATGTGCACGATCGCCGTCATCTGGTGACCAAGTGCTGCATTGGAAAGCCGGGCATGATAGCCGCGGATGGTTCCGGATTTCTCCAGATTGTCGAGCCGGCGCGAACAGGCCGACTGGGACAGGCCGACCCTTTCGGCAAGGGCGGCGTTCGGCATCCGGCCATCCTTCTGCAATGTCTCCAGAATGGCGATATCAATCCTGTCGAGCGGCATTCTTCGTGATTCCTGCGAATTTCTATGCATTTTACGCAACAACTATCGAATAGCGAGCCCTCCTGCAAGTGCATTCGCAAACACTTACGCAACGATTCGTGGTTGACTACGTCAATACAGGGAACGAGCCCCGAAGGGCCGTGTCAGGAGAAAAGAAAATGCGCGTCGGCTGCCCCCGGGAAATCAAGAACCATGAATATCGCGTCGGACTTACGCCCGGCTCGGTCCGCGAATATGTCGCCCACGGACATGAGGTGCTGGTCGAGACCGGCGCCGGGGCTGGCATTGGCGCCGACGACAACGCCTATCGCGCCGCCGGCGCCACCATCGCCAAGACGGCGGCCGATGTGTTCGCCAAGTCGGATATGATCGTCAAGGTGAAGGAGCCGCAGCCTAACGAATGGGCCCAATTGCGCGATGGCCAGATCCTCTACACCTATCTTCACCTCGCTCCGGATCCGGAACAGACCAAGGGCCTGCTCGCTTCGGGCGTTACCGCCATCGCCTATGAAACGGTGACCGATGACCGGGGCGGCCTGCCGTTGCTGGCGCCGATGTCGGAAGTCGCCGGCCGCCTGTCGATCCAGGCCGGCGCCACGGCGCTGCAGAAGGCCAATGGCGGCCGCGGCGTGCTGCTCGGCGGCGTGCCCGGCGTGCTGCCCGGCAAGGTCACCGTGCTCGGCGGCGGCGTCGTCGGCCTGCACGCAGCCAGGATGGCGGCTGGCCTGGGCGCCGACGTCACCATCATCGACCGCTCGATCCCGCGCCTGCGCCAGCTCGACGACCTCTTTGCCGGCCGCGTCCACACCCGCTATTCGACCGTGGAGGCTCTGGAAGAAGAGTGCTTTTCCGCCGACATCGTTGTCGGCGCCGTGCTGATCCCGGGTGCTGCGGCGCCGAAGCTGGTCTCGCGCGAAATGCTTTCGGGCATGAAGAAGGGGTCGGTGCTGGTCGACGTCGCCATCGACCAGGGCGGCTGCTTCGAGACCTCGCACGCGACCACGCATGCCGAGCCGACCTACGAGGTCGACGGCGTCATCCACTACTGCGTCGCCAACATGCCGGGCGCCGTGCCGGTCACCTCAGCACATGCACTCAACAACGCGACGCTGCACTATGGCCTTCAGCTCGCCGATAAGGGGCTAAAGGCGCTGGTCGACGACCATCATCTGCGCAATGGACTCAACGTCCACAGAGGCAAGATCACCAACCGTGCGGTCGCCGAAGCGCTCGGCTACGAACTGGTCGAACCGAAGGCGGTTCTCGCGGCCTGATTCTCCTGAGAGGATACCTGCCTCCCGTCAGCCCGCCGGTCATTCCCGGCGGGTTTTTTCTTTCCGGATTGGCGGCTGTCAGGCCTGCACCCGGCTCGGACTTAAAACATGTGCCGCAACCTGCGTCTCGGCGCCAATTGCAAGTTTAACTGAGCCCTCCAGGCAAATAGTCGAAGCCCATATGCTTCTTTGCGCAGAAAATTTCTGTGGAAGGTTCAGGCAAACAAAAAAGCGGAGCCAAGGCCCCGCTTCCTCGATGTCGAGATTTGCCGCCGGTTCATCCGCGGTCGACAAATCGATCGACGGCTACCCGTGTACCGCAATGGTATGACAGGAGTACGACAGCGCTCCGCTATCGCACCGCCACGTCAGACACGTTCGATCCGGCACTGGAAGCAATTGTTGCGCGCCGAGCGGACATGCACGTAGGCAATCTCGTCGCGTTCCAAGAGAGCCTCGGCGCGCGCGGCGATCGCATCGGTCGCAATGACGCCACCGCTGCCATAGACGATGCGGTCATCCCTGCCGTAGCCGCGCACGATATAGTCCGGGCTTTCGAGAATTTCGGGAAGTGCCTGAGATTCCGCGGCGCGCTCGCATTCCTGCGCGTGAAGGAAGATCGGTCCGGTCTCGGCATAGGGCTGAAGTTTGGGGAATGGCCGGTAGGCCAGGATGAGATAGTCGTCTCCGTCGGCGATGTTCTTCAGGCAATGCCGGCATGGCATGCCGTCGCCGTCGGAGACCTTACGCTCGGGCGTGTTTCCATAGGCATCGGGCCCGCCTCGCTGAAGCGCTCGTACATCTTGTGTCGGCAAGGCTTTGAACTGGATGGTCATGGCGAAAATCTCCGATGTCATTGATCGGAAATTATGCGCATCAGCCCCCGCCTCCCACCCGATTCTTGACAATCATTGGCCCTTTGGTCGGCTTGTTCCAGCCGACCAAGGCAAGGCGAACTTCACCGGATTGTCGGAACTCCCTCAGCGAATGAAGTCGTCAAAGCGACGGAGGGTGACCCGCCGGTTCCGCCAGTTTTCGTTCTGCGTCTGCACCAGCAGGAATTCCTCGCCATAACCGACCGTCTCCAAAGCATAGGCCGGCACGCCGAACTCGCGCACCAGCGTGCGCTTCAGCGAGGCGGCGCGCTGTTCCGACAGGATCCGGTTCGATTGGAAGGAGCCGACGGCGTCGGTATGGCCCTCGATGAGGACGCGCGCCCCGGGGTTGCGGCGCAGGATACGCTGCAACGCATCGGCGATAGTGTCGATCTTGTCGTATTGCGAGCTGGAGATCGCGGCCGAGCCGAAAGCGAAATTGATCGACTGGATATCGATCGACCGGGCCATGCGGCGCAGGTCCGGCCGGCGCTTGAACTCACGGATGGTGACGCGCTCGTTCGGGCGCAGCTTCACGCGGGGTGCCGCCTCGAGCTTTCGTTCGATGGTTGCGGCCGAAGGCGTTGTCGCCTGCGCGGCGGCGAGACCGGGCATTGCGATTGCCGCGATCAGCGCGGCGGCAAGGGTACGGCGGGTCAGCATGTCTTTTCTCCTTCGGCCCGTATTATGTGCGGGCAAGATGGCAGAGACAGGCTGAAGCGCGGATGAACGAGAGGTTCAGCTTTTGTGAGGGCGTCGCTATGGCCGCATGACGCTGGCCGAGCGCTCGGCGAAGGGCAGAGGGTGAACGGTCTCCTTCTTCTGCGCCACCGGCGCGAAGCCGAGCTTCTGGTAGAGCGGCAAGGCAGCAGGATGGTCGAGCGTGCAGGTCTGCACCGTCACCCGCTTCGGTCCATACGACCAAGCCGCGGCGATCGCCGATCCCAGGAACCAGCGGCCGATGCCTTGCCCGGTGGCGTGTTCCATCATGCCGAAATAGGCAAGCTCGACTTCTTCCGGCAGATGCGGCTTGAGGTCGAAAAAACCGGCGGGCGCGCCATCGAGATAGAGCACCCTGATGTCGCGGTCCTCGCGGTGGATGCCGGCCGAAAGCTCGTCGTCATCCAGCCTCAGCACATTGACCCAGTGCCATTTACGCCCCACCCGATCCATCAGGTACCGGTAGAAATGCAGCGGAATGTCCTTAGTTTTCAGGAGTGCGACCTGGCGGTTGTAGGGCATGGGCGGCGACACGGCCGGTGGCGCATGCATCTCGAGGAACGTCACCGTGACTTCGATGTCCTTCAGCTCGCCGTTTTCCATCGTCATTCCTTGCCTGTCACGACTGGTGTGTCGGAGAGACCGCCCCATTCGGTCCATGAGCCGTCGTAAAGCCTGTTGTCGGTATGGCCAAGCGTTTCCAACGCAAGCGTGATCACCGCCGCCGTAACGCCGGAGCCGCAGGAAGTGACGATAGGCTTCGACAGATCGAGGCCGGCGTCCTCGACCACCTTGCGCAACCGCTCCTTCGGCAGAAGCACGCCGTTTTCCGACAGCGCCGAATAAGGCAAGTTGCGCGCGCCCGGCATATGGCCGGAACGGACGCCCGCGCGCGGCTCCGGCTCCGCGCCGGTGAAGCGCCCTGCCCCGCGCGCATCGGCAATCTGGCTTTCCCGGGTTCCGACGATGCGGCGCATATCGGCAAGGCTGGCGACCCGGCCGGCGTCGAAATCGGCGTGGAACACGCTGGGCGCGATTTTGGTCGGTTCGGCCGTCACCGGCCGGCCGGCCGCTTTCCAGCCATCGAAACCACCGTCAAGGATATACGTCTGGAAGACGCCCATCACCCGGAACATCCACCATGCCCGAGGTGCCGAGAAAAAGCCCGGGCCGTCATAGACGATGATCGTGTCATCTGCCGAAACGCCCATCGCGCCGACATACTGCGCGAAATGCTGCGGCGACGGCAGCGTATGCGGCAGCGCGGCGTCCGGATCGGAGACCGCGTCCTGATCCAGGAAGCGGGCGCCCGGAATGTGCCCAGCGTCATACTCGGCGCGCGCGTCGCGGTTTTGCGCCGGAAGATACCAGGATGCATCGACAATCGTCAGGCCAGGCTGGCCCAAACGCTCCTGCAACCAGTCAGCGTCGACGGTGAAAGGACTGTCTTCAGCCATTGTGGTTCTCCTGCCGCCATTGACCAGACGTTGTCTTGCCTTGCCGCATGATCTTGTCCGAAAACATCGTAGCTTTCGAGATCATGTTTGGGGCATCGGTCCAAACCGGATGCGGAAGCGCCGGTTTTCACGCCCCTTCTTCTCGATCTTGCCGATATGGATTTCGCCGATCTCGCCGGTGCTTTTGACATGGGTGCCACCACAGGGCTGACTGTCCACCGAAGCATTCTCGCCGATGCAGACCAGCCGGATTTTGCCGGTACCTAGCGGTGGACGGACATTCTTGGACTTCACCAGACCCGGATTGGCGGCCAGTTCCTCGTCGCTGATCAGCCTGGTAAAGATCGGATGATCGGCCCGCACCAGGCCCATCAGGCCAGCCGTCACGTCTTCCTTGCTGAAGCTGGCGTCGGGAATGTCGAAATCGACACGGCTGTCGTCTTCCGAAACCGCCGCGCCGGTGATCGGAAACGGGCAGACGACGGTGAGCAAATGGCAAGCGGCATGCATGCGCATCAAGAGATGACGTCGCTCCCAGTCGATTGCGAGCTTCAGGCGCTCGCCGACCGCAGGCGCGGCTTGTTCCGGCGCCGGCACGTGGATGATCTCGTCCTTTGTTTCCCCGGTGATGGTAGCGGCCAGGACGATGCGGCTGCCATCGGCGCGCTGGAGATGGCCGCTATCGCCCGGCTGCCCGCCCGAGGTGGCATAGAAGATGGTGCGGTCCAGAACGATGCCGCCGCGCTCGTTGACGGCGACCACCACGGCATCGGCCGTCCTGAGATAGGCGTCGTCGCGAAACAGCGCTTCGGTCTTGTGCGCCATCACACGACCTTTTCAAACGGCACGGAAATATCTGATTTCTCTTCCATCCAGCCGGGCACCGGCAGCTTCTTTTCGCGCAGGAATTCGGGATTGAACAGTTTCGATTGGTAGCGTGTGCCGTAGTCGCAAAGAATGGTCACGATGGTATGGCCGGGGCCGAGTTCACGCGCCAGTCGGATCGCGCCCGCTATGTTGATGCCGGTCGAACCGCCGACGCAAAGGCCTTCCTCCTGGACCAGGTCGAAGACGATCGGCAACGCATCCTCATCACGAATTTGGAACGAGAAGTCGGGCGTGAACCCATCGAGGTTGGCGGTGATGCGTCCCTGCCCGATGCCTTCGGTGATCGAACTGCCCTCGGATTTCAGCTCACCGCTGGTATAGAAACTGTAGAGCGCAGCGCCCAGCGGATCGGCGAGAGCGATCTTTACGTCTTTGCTTTTCGCCTTCAGTCCGAAAGCGACGCCGGCCAGCGTTCCGCCCGAGCCGACCGCCGAGACGAAGCCGTCGACCTTGCCGCCGGTCTGGCTCCAGATCTCCTGCGCCGTGGTGCGGATGTGCCCGTCGCGGTTGGCGACATTGTCGAACTGGTTGGCCCAGATAGCGCCGTTCGGCTCCGAACGCGCCATTTGCTCAGCCAGCCGCCCCGACAATTTCACGTAATTGTTGGGGTTCTTGTACGGCACGGCCGGAACCTCGATCAGCTCGGCGCCGAGCAGCTTGATCGTGTCCTTCTTCTCCTGGCTCTGCGTTTCGGGAATGACGATGACGGTGCGGTAGCCGAGCGCCTTGGCGACCAGCGTCAGCCCGATGCCCGTATTGCCGGCCGTGCCCTCGACAATGACGCCGCCCGGCCTGAGCAGCCCACGCTCTTCGGCATCGCGGATGATGAACAGGCCGGCGCGGTCCTTGACCGACTGTCCTGGATTCATGAATTCGGCCTTGCCCAGGATCTCGCAGCCGGTTTCTTCCGAAGCCCTGTTGAGGCGGATCAATGGCGTGTTGCCGATAGCGTCGATCACGGAGCGGGGCATTCGGGAGTCCTTGTGTAGCTGCGCGAAACCCTAGAAACCCGAAGCTTCGGTTTCAAGGCAAGAATTTGCCTGGTCCAGTCGCATTTTCCGTACTGCATTTGCGCCGGCGTCACCTTGGTGCCGGGCCTATCCGCGTTGTTCATTTGCGGCCGGCGTCGAAAACCGCTCTTTTCATTCGATTTCTTCGCGGTTAGAGCAAAAGCCAAGAACAATTCGACGGGGGCGCAGCATGACACTCTATCGGGCCGACCCGAAGCATGGCGTCGCCTGGGTCACGGGAGGCAGCAGCGGCATCGGCCGTTCGCTGGCCAGGGACCTTGCGTCCCAGGGCTATGCGGTGGCCGTAACGGCACCCGATGGCGATCCCATCGACACGCTGATTGTCGAGACCGCGCAGATGCCAGGCAAGGTCAAGGCTTTTCCCTGCGACGTGACCGACGAGCCGCGCATGGCAAGAACCGTCGCTGCAATCGAGAACGAGCTTGGCCCCATCGTGCTCGCCGTCTTAAACGCGGGCAACTACATTTCCACGCCTGGCGAGGCTCTCGTCGTCAGCGATTTTCGCCGGTCTTTCGAGGTCAACTATTTCGGCATCATCAACGGGCTTGTGCCGGTCGTCGAACGCATGCGCGTGCGGGCGCGCGGTCATATTGTGCTGGTCGGCTCGGTCACCGCTTATTTCGGCTGGCCGACGACCGCCGCTTATGGCGGCACCAAAGCGGCGATCAACATCCTGGCCGAATCGCTGAAATACGATTTCGACAAGATGAACGTGCGCGTCCAGGTCATGAATCCGGGCTTCATAGACACACCGCTGACCGAGAAGAACATGCTGCCCATGCCGGGGCTGATGCCGGTCAGCCGAGCGACGCGGCGCATGGTGCGGGGTATCAAATCCGGCGGCTTCGAGGTCACATTCCCGCGCCGGACGAGCTGGCCCCTGAAGCTGCTCAGCCTGTTGCCGAGACCGGTGTACCGAGGCGTGATCAGCCTCATGACGAGCTGGAAGGCACGGCCGCTGAATTACGACCGCAAGCCGCCGAGCGAATAGAAGCCAGCGGATCGGCGGCTTCATCGCCGGCCGGTCGTTGCCTGTTCCCCGCCACCGCCGTAGGTTTGTTGTTGTTGCGTTTGGAGTCTGCGATGGGGCGACGAATCGTGCTTGCTGTGCTGGGGTTAGTCGCCATCCTCGCACTGGCCTTCGTGCTCGGCCCGCGGGTTCCCGTCGACACCACGATCCGCTTCGATCCATCCGCAATCGGCGACGATCCGCAGGCCTACGTGGCCAGGACGGAAGCGGCGATATCCGGCATCCGTGACGGGCTGGAGAAAGAGATCATCTGGGCCAATCCGATGGTGCATGCCAGGACACGGCTGTCGATCGTCTATATCCACGGCTTTTCGGCGTCGAAAGGCGAGCTCCGCCCGCTGCCCGACGAGGTTGCCGACCAGCTCGACGCCAATCTGTTCTTTACCCGCCTCACCGGCCACGGGCAGGATGGCGCGGCCATGACGCAAGGCAGCGTCGATGCCTGGATCAACGACTATGAGGAGGCGCTCGCGATCGGCCGGGCCATCGGCGACAAGGTGATCGTCATCTCCACCTCGACCGGCGGCTCGCTGGCGGCCTGGGCGGCAACACAACCGGGTGCTTCGGACGGCGTGGCGGCGATCGCGTTCATCTCGCCGAATTTCGGCGTCAAGGCGTCGGGCGCCGGGATCCTGACCATGCGATGGGGCAAACAAATAGCCGAACTCGTCGCCGGCAAGGAGCGCAGCTTCATGCCGCGCAACGCGCTGCACGAGAAATTCTGGACCACCAGATATCCCCTTGCCGCGACGCTGCCGATGCAGGCGCTGACGGAACTTGCCTATGGCGCGCCGGTGGAGAAAGCGGTGGTCCCTGCCCTCTTCATCTTTTCGGATTCGGACAGCGTGGTGCGGCCTGACCGCACGCGTGAAATCGCCGGGCGTTGGGGCGCGCCGCACGAGCTGGTTCCGGTCGACGATACCGGCGATCCCGACAACCACGTCATCGCCGGCGACGCCCTGTCGCCATCGACCACGACCTTCCTTGCACAAAGAATTGCCGTCTGGATCGAGGCGGTCGCGAAGTAGCCCGAGCTTCCATACGGAAAGGGCGACCGCAGCCTCACCGCGGTCGCCCTTTATCTCACTGGTGACCAGCCGGGCACGCAAATGCCCGGCCAATACGAAGCGGCCTGCCTACGCGGCCCGCGCCGCGGGCCGCTTGCCGCCGAAGCGGCGTTTATTGTTGCCCTTGAAGGGCTTGGCGCCTTCCGGTTTGCGGTCGCCAGCGAAGGCCGGCTTGTCACCGAAGCGCTTCTTGCCGGAGCCGTTGTTCTGGCCGCCCGGCCGCCTGCCGTCGCGACGGCCATTGCGGTCGTTTCGGTCATTGGCAGGCTCGAAGCGCTCGTTCTTCTCAGCCGGGTTGCGCTGCGGATCGGGGCTGCCGAGATGGTCGGCGACAACAGGCAGCTTGGCGCGGATGATGCGTTCGACCTGGCGCAGCTTGCTGTTCTCGGACGGATCGCAGAGCGTAATCGCAATGCCGTCCCGGCCGTTGCGGCCGGTGCGGCCGATGCGGTGGACATAGCTCTCCGCCTCATCAGGCAGGTCGAAATTCACGACATGACTGATGCCGGGCACGTCGATGCCGCGCGCGGCGATATCGGTGGCCACCAGAATGCGCACCGAACCCTCGCGGAAATCGTTCAGTGCCTTCTGCCGCGCATTCTGCGACTTGTTGCCGTGGATGACAGCGGCCTTGAAGCCGTCGCGCTCGAGGTCCTTGGTTACCCGGTCGGCGCCGTGCTTGGTGCGCGAAAAGATGATGACGGACTTCATCGTCTCGTCGGCGAGCATCGTCGACAGCACTTGGCGCTTCTGCTTGGTGCGGGCAAGGACGACGCTCTGCGCGATCTCGGCCGCCGCCGTGCTTTGCGGCGCGACTTCGACACGGATTGGGTTCTTCAGCAGGCCTTTCGCCAGTTCGGCGATTTCATTGGGCATAGTCGCGGAGAACAGCACCGTCTGACGGTCCGGCGCGGTCGCCTTGGCGATGCGCTTGACGTCATTGATGAAGCCCATGTCGAGCATGCGGTCGCCCTCGTCGAGCACCAGCCATTTGGTGTCGGCAAGCATGAGGTCGCCTTCGCGCACCAGATCGGTCAACCGGCCAGGCGTGGCGATCAGGATGTCGACACCAGGCGCAACCTTCTTCACCTGGCTGAAGCGCGAGACGCCGCCCAGCACGAGCGCGGTCGAGACATGCGCGCCCTTGGCGAGGATCTTGATGGTGTCCTCGATCTGCACGGCGAGCTCACGAGTCGGCGCCAGGATCAGCGCGCGTGCCGTCTTCGGCCGGCGCTTGGTGCCGAGCGCAATGATCTTCGACAGGATCGGCAGCGCGAAGGCCGCAGTTTTGCCGGAGCCGGTCTGGGCGATGCCGAAAATGTCACGGCCTTCCATCTGCGGCGGGATCGCCTGAGCCTGGATCGGCTTCGGATCGGTGAAGCCGGCGGCATGGGTGGCCTTGAGCAGCGCACCCGTAATTCCCAGTGCTGCGAAACCGGAGAGTTCTCCAGTGTCGTTGCCGGGCAAAGTGTTTTCGTTGGTCAAAATATTCTTCTTTCACGCGGCCTCTGGCCGCAAACATCAATGGCGGCAGGGCGCAACCTGCCGTCGAATCAATTGTCATGGAACGACAAGGCGGCGGACGTGTTCGTCCGCGCGGCTGCGCTGTCGTGCCCGCAGGCATCATGCCACGGGGCTTTTTCGCCACCTTGCTAACCAATCGGGGCCGATCAGCAGGAAAGAGGGAAAACAGACGCAACCAGTCTCATTCGAGGAGAAGGCCGGATCGGTCCGGCCCAAGCGCCTATGCCGTGCATATGGCTGAGTTCGCTCTGAAATGCAAGGGCATCATGTTGCAGCGCAACAAAACGCCTCGAAAAAGCGACGCTTGCGCTCACCTGCGGGCATCATTACCACAAAGCAGCCCGCGCAGGAGATCGAGAATGAAGGACGTGCTGAAGGAACTCGAGCGTCGTCGCGAGATCGCCCGCATGGGCGGCGGTCAGGCTCGCATCGACGCGCAGCACAAGAAGGGCAAGCTCACCGCCCGCGAACGCATCGAGGTGTTTCTCGACGAGGGTTCGTTCGAGGAGTTCGACATGTATGTCGAGCACCGTTCGACCGACTTCGGCATGGAAAAGACCAAGATCGCCGGCGATGGCGTTGTCACCGGCTGGGGCACCGTCAACGGCCGTCCCGTCTACCTTTTCGCCAAGGATTTTACCGTGTTCGGCGGCTCGCTGTCGGAAGCGCATGCCGAAAAGGTCATCAAGGTGCAGGAGATGGCGCTGCGCAACCGCGCGCCGATCATCGGCCTCTACGATGCCGGCGGTGCCCGCATCCAGGAAGGCGTGGCCGCACTCGGCGGCTATGCCGAGATCTTTCAGCGCAATGTGCTGGCGTCGGGCGTCATTCCGCAGATTTCCGTGATCATGGGGCCTTGCGCTGGCGGCGACGTCTATTCGCCGGCCATGACCGACTTCATCTTCATGGTGCGCGACACCTCCTACATGTTCGTCACTGGACCGGACGTGGTGAAGACCGTCACCAACGAGACGGTGACCGCCGAGAGCCTCGGCGGCGCTTCCGTTCACACGACGAAATCCTCGATCGCCGACGGCGCCTATGACAACGACGTCGAAGCACTGCTGCAGATGCGCCGGCTGGTCGATTTGCTGCCGGCCTCGAACACATCGGAGATTCCCGAGATTGAATGCTACCAGTCGGTCACCGATCACGATCTGTCGCTCGACCGGCTGATCCCCGACAACGCCAACAAGCCTTACGATATCAAGGAGCTGATCCTGAAAGTCGCCGACGAGGGTGATTTCTTCGAGATCCAGCAAAGTTTCGCCATGAACATCGTCACCGGCTTCGGACGTATTGAAGGCCGCACGGTCGGCTTCGTCGCCAACCAGCCCATGGTGCTGGCCGGCGTGCTCGATTCCGACGCCAGCCGCAAGGCGGCGCGCTTCGTGCGCTTCTGCGACTGTTTTTCGATTCCGATCGTCACCTTCGTCGACGTTCCGGGCTTCCTGCCGGGCACGGCGCAGGAATATGGCGGGCTGATCAAGCACGGCGCCAAACTGCTCTTCGCCTATGCCGAGGCGACCGTGCCGAAGATCACCGTCATCACCAGGAAGGCCTATGGCGGCGCCTATGACGTGATGGCTTCGAAACACCTGCGTGGCGATATGAACTATGCCTGGCCGACGGCGCAGATCGCCGTGATGGGCGCCAGGGGCGCGGTCGAGATCATCTATCGCAAGGACATCGGAGACGCCGAAAAGATCGCTGCCCATACAAAGACTTACGAAGACCGCTTCCTGTCACCCTTCGTCGCCGCCGAGCGCGGCTATGTCGACGAGGTGATCATGCCGCATTCGACCCGCCGCCGCATTGCCCGCGCGCTGCGGATGCTGCGCAACAAGGACATGCAGAACCCCTGGAAAAAGCACGACAACATTCCGCTGTGAGCTGAATGTCGAGCCGGTCAGCGCGCGCCGCGAGCCGCCACCAGTTCGTGCAACGCCGGCACCAGCGCCAGCGGCAAGTCCTCGGCGATCAGCCCCGGCCCGAACCGGCTGCCGGCCTCGGCATGGATCCATACCGCCGCGCACGCCGCCTCGAAGGCCGGCATGCCTTGCGCCAGGAAGCCGGCCACGAGCCCCGAGAGCACGTCGCCCGAACCGGCGGTTGCCAACCACGGCGCGCCATTGGAGTTTATCGCGGCCTTGCCATCGGGAGCAGCGATTACGGTGTCGGCGCCCTTATAGACGATCACGGCATTGGCACGGGTGGCGGCCATACGAGCCCTGCCCAACTTGGACGAAACGGCGCCACCCGCGATGTCAGCAAACAGCCTGGCGAACTCGCCTTCATGCGGCGTCATCACCAGCGACGGCGCGCTCGGCTGGCGCGAGGCTTCGAACAGGACATCCGGCTTCTCGCGAAACGAGGTGATCGCGTCGGCGTCGAACACCAGACCATCGACCGAGGCGGAAACGTTCCGCTGCTGGCCAGCGGCAAGCAGCGTGAGAGCAAAATTCCGCGTTCTTTCACCGACACCGAAGCCAGGGCCCAGTACAAAAGCGGAGGGCCGGCGTTCGCCGATGAAGGCGTCGATGTCGGCGCTGTCATTTGCTTTGCGCAGCATGATCGAGGTCAGATGCGCGGCATTGACCTGCATGGCTTTCGCCGGGGACAGGACGGTGACCGCCCCTGCCCCGCTTCGCGCCGCGGCAAGCGCCGCAAGCCGCGCCGCGCCAGTGGCGCTCGGGCCGCCGGAAAAGACGCCGACATGGCCGCGCTTGTACTTGTGCGTATCGACACCCGGAATCGGAAAAACGTCGAGCCAAAGCGCCGGCGTGTTCTCGAACGTCTGGGGTCGAATCCGCGCAATGACACCGTCGGTGATGCCGATATCGGCCAGCACGACCTCCCCGCACAGCTTGCGCCCGGGGAGCAGAAGATGGCCAGGCTTTTTGCGTGCGAAGGTGACGGTGACCCCAGCGCGAAAAGCCTGGCCGAGCACTTGGCCGCTGCCTCCGGAAACGCCTGATGGCAGATCGACCGCGACGACCGGCAAGGCCAGGCTTGCCACAATGCCAACCGTTCTCGCCGCTTCACCGGACAGCGGTTTGGACAGCCCTGCTCCGTAAAGAGCGTCGACGACGACAGCGCCGGCTTCGGCCGCGAAATTCGCCAGCGGCCGAGGTTTGACCGGGCATTCACCGGCGGCGAGCGCGGCATCGCTGCCCGGCTTCGGCGTGCCCGACGCCCAGACCACCGTGTCGACACCAGCGGTTGCCAGGCAGCGGGCTACGACATAGCCATCGCCGCCATTGTTGCCGGGACCGCAAAGCACATGGACCCGCTTCGCCGCCGGATAGCGCCTGAAAATTTCGGCCGCGACGGCTTCGCCTGCACGGCGCATCAGGCCGATGCCGTCGATTGCGCCGGCGGCAATCGTCAACCGATCCGCCTCGCTCATCTCCTCGGGAGAAAGAAGTTCGTTGCTCATGGATTGCCGATCCGCATTCGATCAAGCATTGTCCAGTTTTCGGCTCGACGCAAACGCAGAGGAGTTGGCGCGGTCCCAGCCAAGCTGAGCAATGCCTACCAAATAAACAATACGCCTAAATATCGGGCAGACATAAACACCGACGCCGCGTAGGTTTGCAGCCATCCGTCGCGCGCTGGATGCAGTGAACGATGCGAATTTGCATCTTCGTGCGGCATGGTTCTGGAATCGAATGACACCGCTTGAAATCCCGCCAATTGGCACAATTCGTGCTTGATGGAGGCGCAAGCGGGGGCTCACAACCCGTTTTTTTGGCAGTGGAGGCCACTTTTTACATGAAAAAGATCGAAGCGATCATCAAGCCATTCAAGCTGGACGAAGTGAAGGAAGCGCTTCAGGAGGCCGGACTGCAAGGCATCACCGTGACCGAGGCCAAGGGTTTTGGACGCCAGAAGGGCCACACCGAGCTTTATCGCGGCGCCGAATATGTCGTCGACTTCCTGCCCAAGGTGAAGATCGAGGTCGTGCTCGGCGACGATGCGGTCGAAGGCGCCATCGAAGCCATCCGCAAGGCGGCCCAGACTGGGCGCATCGGCGACGGCAAGATCTTCGTCTCGAACATCGAGGAAGTTGTGCGCATCCGCACCGGCGAAACCGGCATGGATGCCGTCTGACGCCTCGCCCATATTTTGAAACGTCATTATTAAAAAACGTCACACAGGGATACATGACATGACGACAGCCAAAGACATCATGAAGCAGATCAAGGACAACGATGTGAAATTCGTTGACCTGCGCTTCACCGACCCGAAGGGCAAGCTGCAGCACGTGACGATGGATGTCATCGAGGTCGAGGAAGACATGTTCGCCGATGGCGTGATGTTCGATGGTTCTTCGATCGCCGGCTGGAAGGCGATCAACGAGTCCGACATGGTGCTGATGCCCGATCCCGAGACGGTCCACATGGATCCGTTTTTCGCGCAGTCGACCATGGTCATCCTGTGCGACATCCTCGATCCGGTTTCGGGCGAATCCTACAACCGCGACCCGCGCGGCACTGCCAAGAAGGCGGAGGCCTACATGAAGTCGGAAGGCATCGGCGACACCATCTATGTCGGCCCGGAAGCCGAGTTCTTCGTCTTCGACGACGTCAAGTACAAAGCCGATCCCTACAACACCGGCTTCAGGCTCGATTCCACCGAACTGCCGTCCAATGACGACACCGACTACGAAACCGGCAATCTCGGCCACCGTCCGCGCATCAAAGGCGGTTATTTCCCGGTGCCGCCGATCGATTCGGCGCAAGACATGCGTTCCGAGATGCTGACCGTGCTCGCCGAGATGGGCGTGCGGGTCGAGAAGCATCACCACGAGGTGGCCGCGGCCCAGCACGAACTCGGCATCAAGTTCGACACGCTGGTCCGCAACGCCGACAAGATGCTGATCTACAAATATGTCGTGCATCAGGTCGCCAATGCCTATGGCAAGACCGCCACCTTCATGCCGAAGCCGATCTTCGGCGACAACGGCTCGGGCATGCATGTCCACCAGTCGATCTGGAAAGGCGGCAAGCCGACCTTCGCTGGCAACGAGTATGCCGGCCTATCGGAAAGCTGCCTGTTCTATATCGGCGGCATCATCAAGCACGCCAAGGCCATCAACGCCTTCACCAACCCGCTGACCAACTCCTACAAGCGCCTGGTGCCGGGCTACGAGGCGCCGGTGCTGCTCGCGTATTCGGCGCGCAACCGCTCGGCCTCCTGCCGTATCCCGTTCGGCTCGTCGCCAAAGTCGAAGCGCGTCGAGGTCCGCTTCCCCGATCCGGGCGCGAACCCCTATCTCGCGTTTGCCGCCATGCTGATGGCCGGCCTCGACGGTATCAAGAACAAGATCCATCCCGGTCAGCCGATGGACAAGGATCTCTACGATTTGCCGCCGAAGGAGTTGAAGAAGATCCCGACCGTCTGCGGCTCGCTGCGTGAAGCGCTCCAGAGCCTCGACAAGGACCGCGGCTTCCTGAAGGCCGGCGGCGTCTTCGACGACGACCAGATCGACAGCTACATCGAGTTGAAGATGGCCGAGGTGATGCGCTTCGAAATGACACCGCATCCCGTCGAATACGACATGTACTATTCGGTCTGATTTTTGATCTCCCTGGACCCGGCGCAACCCGGATCCAGCGGCTTCAATTCAGCCTGCAATGCGGGGCCGGAAGATGAACCTCTTCCGGCCCTTTTGTTTGCACATATCGCGGCTTCCATTCAGCCAAATCCGCGGATACTGACGCGTTCGATCGGATGCTGCCCGATCTAGCGACTGGAAAGGCGCACCGGCTGCTGAGGTTCTGTCGGCTGGTCACGTCACACGTGTCGATTGCGCTGCACTGGCCAGCTTGAGCCAGCCAAGCTGGCCTGACAGGCGAGCCGGCACGCGCTTTTTGCAAATGAAGAGATAAGCCAGGAGCGAGCGGCACACTGCCTCAGGCTGCAATGCCCGCTCGTCCGGCGCCCCCGCCAATGCTGTCGTTCAAGAAACCCCGCCCCGTTCGAACAGCACCGCTTGGCGTATCCCCCAATGCCTGCGAATACGCATGTTGCGCCGCAGCCTGTCAATGTCGCCTGCCGGGCGTCGAGAGGTTCGATTTTGGTGCATGAACAGGGGCTTATGAAAGGATCGGTCGACAGGCATTCTTGTCGGAATGGCCGGATTTCCGGGCTTTTTCGAGGATTTCGAAGCCTGCGGCCCGGCGCCAAGGTATGCTTTCGTCAGCCCAAAGCCGCCTTGTCGGGATTGGTTTGAGCCGCCCTTTTTAACCTGACTTTTTTTGGGGGAATTTGCTTTGCCAGGCCAGGAGCCAGGAAGACGAGGAGCGGAGAACGGAAACAGCGGCATGCGATAGTGCCCGCCATCGTCACACGAAAAAGCCCCGGCAACTCCCGCCGGGGCTCGCGTCATGGTTGTCGGGATCTTGAGGCCCGACGTGAAATATCAAGCAGCGGCCGAAACCGATGCGCCGGTCGAAACCTGCGAGATCGTCTTCAGGACCTGGGAAGCGATCTGGTAGGGGTCGCCCTGCGAGTTCGGGCGGCGGTCTTCCAGATAACCCTTGTAGTCATTCTTGACGAACGAATGCGGCACGCGGATCGAGGCGCCGCGGTCGGCGATACCATAGCTGAACTTGTTCCAGGGCGCCGTCTCGTGCTTGCCGGTCAGACGCTTGTCGTTGTCCGGGCCGTACACGGCGATATGGTCCATCAGGTTCTTTTCGAACTGCGCCATCAGGGCCTCGAAATAACCCTTGCCGCCGGCTTCGCGCATATATTTGGTCGAGAAGTTGCAATGCATGCCCGAGCCGTTCCAATCGGTGTCGCCGAGCGGCTTGCAGTGGAACTCGATATCTATGCCGTACTTTTCGGTGAGGCGCTGGAGCAGGTAGCGGGCCATCCACATCTGATCGGCGGCCTTCTTGGAGCCCTTGCCGAAAATCTGGAATTCCCACTGGCCTTTGGCCACTTCGGCGTTGATGCCTTCATGGTTGATACCCGCGGCAAGGCAGAGGTCGAGATGCTCTTCGACGATCTGGCGCGCGATGCTGCCGACGTTCGAATAGCCGACGCCGGTGTAGTACGGGCCCTGCGGGGCGGGATAACCGCTCTCGGGGAAACCGAGCGGACGGCCATCCTTGTAGAAGAAGTACTCCTGCTCGAAACCGAACCAGGCATCCTCGTCGTCGAGAATGGTCGCGCGGCTGTTGGACACGTGCGGCGTGACGCCATCGGGCATCATGACTTCGCACATGACGAGAACGCCGTTGGTGCGGGCCGGATCGGGATAAAGCGCGACCGGCTTCAACACGCAATCGGAGCTTCGGCCCTCGGCCTGCATGGTGGACGAGCCGTCGAAGCCCCACAGCGGCAGCTGGTCGAGCTTCGGGAACTCGGCATAATCCTTGATCTGGGTCTTGCCGCGAAGATTGGGGGCCGGGGTGTATCCGTCGAGCCAGATATACTCGAGCTTGTATTTGGTCATTCTAGAGCCTCTCGTTGTGCTTGACCACCGCACGCGGTGTCGACGCATGGCCGGAGCAAGCCGACCTGCCGACTGGTAAAAAGCAATTCATATGCCACTCTGGCATCGACCGGTGCGACAAAATGGTCGTAAGATTCCCGTGAATTCGCTGCACCGCCCCAGCAATGCGCCGGGATCGATCAGACGCAGAGATTGCGCAAATAATAGGCAATAACTGATCTTTTCATAAGCATATTGCCTAAATGAATCGCAGAACCTATTTTGAGGAAAAGCTGAATCAACTGACCCTCGGAGAAGAAAGGAGACCGCCAATGGAAGTCACCCTCGCCCGTCCGTCGGCAAAGATCCTGATGTTCCCGCTTGCAGGCCGCGTATCTGCCTCAAATTTAGGCGCGAAGGCCAAGTTCGCGGCAGAGCTTGCCTCGCTGCGTAACACGCATGCCGATTTCGATGGCTGGTATCACGAGGCCGCTGTCGAGGAAGAAAACCAGCAGCCGAAGAGCTGAACGCATCTTCAGCCTCGATATGAAAACCCGGCGCGATCGCTCGCGCCGGGTTTTCTCATGCATGTGGATCCGACCCGTTACTGCTTGGTCTCCAGGTTCGTGCCCAGCGTATCCTTGACGAAGATCATGCCGATGACGAGCGACATCGCCGCGATTATCACGGGATACCAGAGGCCATAATAGATGTCGCCCCTGTAGGCACTGAGCGCGAACACCGTCGCCGGCAGCAACCCGCCGAACCAGCCATTGCCGATATGGTAGGGCAGCGACATGCCGGTGTAGCGGATGCGGGTCGGGAACATCTCGACCAGGATGGCCGCGATCGGACCGTAGACCATGGTCACGAACAGGACGAGGACGAACAGGATGGCGATCGTCATAGGCCAGTTCACGGCCGCAGGGTCGGCGAACATGGCGAAGGCACCGCCGCCGGGTATGTTGTAGACGGTGACCTCAGGCGCACCGGCAGCCTCGTCGGCGGTCAAAAGCTTGTCCTTGATAGCCTGATCGGTAGGAACCGTCGCCTTCTCGCCGGCGCGGATGGCGGCGGCGTCGAGCTTCAGTTCGGGATTGGCAGCGACAAACGCGTCGAGCTTCTGGTCCGGTATCTTGATCGCAGCACGCTTCAGCGGATATCCGCCGTCCTGCAGCGACATGTTGACGGCCTTGACGAAGGCGGCCTCCTTGGCCTTGGCCTGGTCGCCCGCGGCGACAGCATCGTAGGATGCCACCGTTTCATTGCCGATCTTGACCGAAGCAGCCGTACCGGGTGCCGCCGTGGAAACGACGTCATAGGGCACCGAGTTCTTGGTCAGGAACGAGGTCGCGATGTCGCAAGACGTCGTGAACTTGGCGGTGCCCACCGGATTGAACTGGAACCTGCAGTCGCCGGGTGCCGCGGTCACCGTCGCGCGGGTGCTCTGCTGTGCCTCGGCAAGGGCCGGATTGGCGGCCCACGTCAATGCCTTGAACAGCGGGAAGGTGCAGACGATCGCCAGTGCGAGCCCGGCCATGATGATCGGTTTGCGGCCGATCTTGTCGGAGAGCCAGCCGAACACGACGAAGAAGATGGAGCCCAGCGCAAGCGCGATGGCGATCATGATGTTGACCGACTGTGCGTCCAGCTTCAACACGTTCTGGAGGAAGAACAGGGCGTAGAACTGGCCGTTATACCAGACCACGGCCTGGCCAGCCGTAAGGCCGAGCAGTGCCAGCAGCGCGATCTTGGCGTTCTTCCACTGGCCGAAGGCTTCCGAGAGCGGTGCCTTGGAACCCTTGCCCTCTTCCTTCATGCGCTGGAAGGTGGGGGATTCGGAAAGCGACAGCCGGATCCAGATGGAAATGCCGAGCAACAGGAACGATACGATGAAAGGAACGCGCCAGCCCCAGGCGGCATAGGTTTCCTTGCTCATCGAGCCCTGGACGATCAGGATGACGATCAGCGACAGGAACAGGCCGAGTGTGGCGGTCGTCTGGATCCACGACGTATAGTAGCCGCGCCGGTCGTCCGGCGCATGCTCGGCGACATAGGTGGCCGCGCCGCCATATTCGCCGCCCAGTGCCAAGCCCTGGAGCATGCGCAGGATGATCAGGATCACCGGAGCCGCGATGCCGAGGCTCGCATAACCAGGCAGCAAGCCCACCAGGAAGGTCGACAGGCCCATGATCGTCATGGTGACGAGGAAGGTATATTTACGGCCGACAAGGTCGCCGATGCGGCCGAACAGCAAAGCGCCGAACGGACGGACGAGGAAGCCGGCGGCGAAAGCCAGCAGCGCGAAAATATTGCGCGTCGCTTCCGGAATGGTCGGGCTGAAAAAGGTCGAACCAATAAAGGCCGCGAGCGATCCGTAGAGATAAAAATCGTACCATTCGAAAACGGTGCCGAGCGAAGAAGCGAAGATGACTTTCTTCTCTTCTCGCGTCATGCCGCGGCTCTTTCCGCTGGCGGTCGATGCGATAGCCATTGAGATGCTCCTCCCGTGAGACCCTTGTGCTCGATGCAGCGCCCCTGCGTTCGCATTTCTCTCCGAACGCAGACTCGCGGCAGCAATCACGGGAAAAATGACAGAAAGCGCCTGCCAACGGCAGATGACTTTGGGATTATGACTTTGGTATTAGGTGCGGTGCGGTGGCCGGTCAGCCTTCGAGCGCCTCGATAAGACCGACGGCAGCCATCATGTCGCGCTTACGGGCGGAGCGGCGCGCGACAGCCTCCGCATCCTGTCCCCAATGCTCGATCTGCCAATCCTCGTCGACATGGCCGGCAGTCCAGGCCGCCTCACCGCCGAGTTCGCCGAAATCCACGGCCAACGCCAGCAGCGCCGAACCGGTCAGCGAGGTCATGACGTGGATCGCTGCCAGGCGCAGCGGCTCGGCGCGCTGGGCAAGATGCGCACCCAGCACAGCAATGGTTTCGCGCGGTTGATCGACGTGAATGATGCCCTCGGCAAGGTTGAAGCGAGCGCCGAGTGCTGCCTGCGCCCAGTCGAGGACAGGATCCCACAGCTCGTTCTGCCGCTCGACCAAGCCTTGTGGTGCGTCGGCGCGATAACAGAGCAGATCCGACGAGGCAAAGCGCAGTATGTCCTCCAGCACCGCCTGCGGATCGCTGGCGACGCCGTCGAGCGCGGTGTTGACGAGACGCATCACCGGCATCGACACCGGATCGATGGTCTCGCCCTGGGCGGCGAATTCATCGGCGACCAGCGATGCCGCCTTCTCGGTCGGCAGCGTCAGCAGCGCCTTGCCCGGCGTGCGCACCGGTTTGCCGTCGAGATGGACGGCAAAGCCATCATCGGCCGGCGCGACCGAAACGATCTTGTAAAAACGCTTCGGCAGCGGCTTCTTCATCTGGATCTGGGCGCGGCGCACCGGATCGGGGTCGGAGAGCAGTTTCCCCGCCTCGAGATCGCTGAGGATATCGCGCATGTCAGCCTCCTTCGGCCGTCTGCTGGCGCGGCGGCCTGTTGACGATGACCAGACCGGCGGCAATGAGACCAAGTGCCAGAAAAATGCGTATGGTCAGCGGCTCGTTCAAGAACAGGGCGCCGCACAGCACGCCGAAGACCGGCGACAGGAACGTGAAACTCGACAGGCTGGAGGCGGGATAGCGCCGCAGCAGCCAGAACCACAACACATAGGTGAAGGCGACGACATAGAGCGCCTGGAAAAGCAGGGCCAAAGTCGGCAACAGCGTGGGATCGCGCACGGAGGGGCCGGCCAGAGGCAACACCAGGACGCCGACGATCGCAGCGCCGGAGAGTTGATAGAGCAGCAGCTTTTCGGCGCTCGTCTCGACCAGCTTCGAGCGCTTGATGAGAATATTGGTCAAGGCCCAGACGAATCCGGAGCCAAGGCTCAGCAGATCGCCGAACAGCATGTCCCCGCTGCCGCCGAGCTTGTCGGAAAAGACCGCGGCGAGGCCGGCAAAGGCAAGCAGAAGGCCAAGGGATTTGCGCAGGCTGATCGGCTCGCCGAGCAGGAAATGCCCTCCCAGCAGCATCCAGAACGGCATGGTGTTGACCAGCAGCGTGTTGCGGGCGACCGTGGTGTGCTCCAGCCCGACATAAAGGCAGAGGAACTCGATGCCGAAGAGCACGCCGACTGCAATGCCCGCGAGCAATGTCCCGTCCCTCTTGAAAAGCGAAATGCCGCGCCAGCGGCACCAGAGGAAGACGCAGAGCCCGCCGATAACCGAGCGCGCGATCGACAGGAAAACCGGATCATAGCCGGCATAGGAGATCTTGGCGGCGACATAATTCAGGCCCCAGGAGAACGTCAGGCCGACCATTATGGCGGCGGCCGCCATGTCGACCGCATCGCGACGGTCGAGCGCATCGGCAGCGCCGCTCATGGTCAATCCTCCGCACTGGCGTCGTCGAAGCCGATCAGGTTCCAGCTCTGGCGCATATGCGGCGGCATAGGCGCGGTGACGTCGATGAAACCCTGGTCCGGATGCGGGATGACGATGCGGCGCGCGTGCAGATGCAGGCGATTCTGCATCCCACCCGGAAAATCCCAGTTGGTGTCGGCCTCGAAATATTTGGGATCGCCGATGATGGGACAACCGATATGGGCGGCATGAACGCGCAATTGATGGGTGCGGCCGGTATAGGGCTCCATCTCCAGCCAGGTCAGCGCCTGCGCCGCCTGCTCGATGATGCGATAGTAGGATACGGCATGGTCGGCGCCCTTTTCGCCGTGCTTGGCAATGCGCACCCGATCGCCATCCGGCGTGGCTTCCTTGATCAGCCAGGTCGATATCTTATCCTCGCGCTTGGGCGGCACGCCCTTGACCAAAGCCCAGTAGGTCTTCTTGGTCTCGCGGGCGCGAAACGCCTCGGAGAGCTTCATCGCCGCCAGCCGGGTGCGGGCGACGACCAGCACGCCAGACGTGTCGCGATCGAGCCGGTGCACCAGCCGCGGCTTCTCGCCCTTCTGGTTGCGCCAGGCTTCCAACATGTCGTCGACGTTACGGGTGACGCCCGAGCCGCCCTGCACGGCAAGGCCAGCCGGCTTGTTGAAGACGAAAACCTTCGGATCCTCATGGATCAGCATCTTTGCCAGGACTTCGGCATCGCCCTGGTTGCGGATCGAATGGCCGGTCAGCGGGCTGTCGCCCTTCTTGTCCACTTCCAGCGGTGGAATGCGCACCGTCTGGCCAGGCTCGACACGGGTGTCGGCCTTGACGCGGCCGCCGTCGACGCGGATCTGCCCGGACCGAAGCAGCTTCTGCAGATGACCAAAGCCAAGGCCCGGGAAATGGGTCTTGAACCAGCGGTCGAGCCGCATGCCCGCCTCGCCGGCCTCCACCGTGATCTGTTCAACGCCTGCCATATTGTTTTCGCTTACCCGTTTCCTGGCAGGCCCAAGCCTGCTCTCGGCGCGGCAATAGCATTAAGGCAGGCTTCTTGCGAGCCAAAGACCCAAAAACAGGGCAATGATGGCGCCAATCACGCTGGCCAGCGCATATCCAAACGCCGGCAAGGTGGCTCCCCGCTCCCACAAGGTCGCGAAATCGAGCGAAAAGGCGGAAAACGTCGTGAAGCCGCCTAAGATGCCGGTGGCAACAAACAGCCTGAGTTCGTTAGACCCGCCGCGGCGCGCCAGGGCGGCGATGAACAGGCCCATCGCGAACGAACCGACGATGTTGATCGCCATCGTGCCCCAGGGATAGTTGGGACCGACAAGGCGCAGCGAGCCCATATTGGTCAGATGGCGAACGCCGGCGCCAATGCCGCCGCCGGCGGCCACGAGAAGCAGATTGAACATCGCCGTATACTGTCCCCGACTATTCATACCTATCCGGCGCGCCGGCTACGTTCGAAAACTTGCCAGCTCAGGTAGTTTCTGCTTTTTTCGGCTTGGTCGAGCCGATCATCTTCCAGTTCTTGTAGAACATCGAATTGATCCTCTCGACACTCACCGAGACGATGGCGAGAAGGCCGGCGATAAGCCTGGGGACCGGGGACGGCCTGATAATGTCCATGAATACGCAGTAGCGACGACCGTCATACTCGTTGACCGAGCGATGCAGCAGCGTGTCGTCGAAAATGAACAGCGGATTGTCGTACCAATAGTTCTTGACGTTGCCGCATTCGACGAAGATCTCTGACTTCACCGGAATGAGGTTGTAGAGGATGCGGAGGCTGAGCCGCAGCGGTCCGAAGTGCCAGGAGGTCGATTCGCGTTTGCTGAAGACCGAGACGGCAATCGTCTTGATGTATTTGAAATCCTTGTTGAACTCGGCGACGTTGTCTATCCTGTGCTTGCCATACCATTGGTAGACATACATGCCGCGCCGGCCGGCGCCGAAATTGGCGTCGATGTCGGCGATGATTTCGGCCTTGCGCGCCTTGAAGACATCCAAGACCTCGTTGACTTCGCGCTGATAATCCTGCGGGAACTGCTCCAGCTTCCACACGCCCGGATTTCTGTAGCACAGGAGGTCGACCAGCAGGTTGAATGGCGAAAGCAGCCAGGTGAAGAGGCCATTGCCCAGGAAATAGCCGCTGAACAGGGACAGATTCTTGCGGTCGTTGCGCAGCACGTCGATCAGGCCGCAAACCACGAAAATCGTCGTGAGGATCGGAATGAAATAGAAGCCAAGGGCAAGGAGCGGGATGGCAATGGCGAATTTGCGAAGGGTCTTGCGAAGGGTTTTTGTCATTTTTCCACGCGCCGAGCGCGATCCTGTTGCGAATGAATAGTGCCAAATTCACGACAACGACCACCGCCCGGCCGTGCGCCTTGATAAGGTCTTTTGGGTTGCCGCACAACGGCCACGGCATCGTGGCCCGGCTGACTGCCTTGCCGAGACCTCGAACTGTCGCGGGGTCAGGATGTCGACCGTTACCTGCTCTTCCTCCGGCCGGCTCGGAAGCTGCGGCATTGGCATCGATATAATCGTGGCCGCGAGCAGCGCGTGCAGAAGAACCGACGTGGAAATACCCCAGGTGAAGCCTCGTTTCGGACCGCAACCGCCACCGGCCGTCGCAAGCCTGCTATTCCCGCTCTTTGCGCAGCTTTGCCCAGTAGTCGAGCCGTTTCCTGATATCGCGCTCGAAACCGCGTTCGGGTGGGTCGTAGAAGGTCTGGCGGCCCATCTTTTCCGGAAAATAGTCCTGGCCGGAAAACGCGTCCGGTTCGTCATGATCATAGCGGTAGCCGGCACCGTAATCTTCGTCCTTCATCAACTTTGTCGGCGCGTTGAGGATGTGCTTGGGCGGCAGCAGCGAGCCGTGCTCCTTGGCGGCACGCGTGGCGGCTTTGAAGGCGGTGTAGACCGCGTTGGATTTGGGCGCCGTGGCGAGATAGACGGTGGCCTCGGCGAAGGCGAGTTCGCCTTCGGGCGAACCCAGATAATCGTAGGCGTCCTTGGCCGCGTTGGCGACAACCAATGCCTGGGGATCGGCCAGCCCGATGTCCTCCATCGCCATGCGCACCAGCCGCCGGCCGAGATAGAGCGGATCCTCGCCAGCGTCGAACATGCGCGCGAGGTAGTAGAGCGCGGCATCGGGATCGGAGCCGCGCACGGATTTGTGCAGCGCCGAGATCAAATTGTAATGACCGTCCTGGCCCTTGTCGTAGATCGGCGCCCGACGCTGGATGATGCGCTGCAAGCCTTCGGGACCGAACACTTCGCCTGGTTTGGCGGCGCGCCAAACTTCTTCCGCCAGCGTCAGCGAGGCCCGGCCATCGCCGTCGCTCATGCGGATGAGCATCGCTCGCGCCTCATCATCGAGCGGCAGCGCCCTGCCCTCCGTCTCTTCGGCCCTGGCCAGAAGCTTTGCGATGCTTTCCTCGCCAAGCGAATGGAAAACCAGCACGCGCGCACGCGACAGCAGAGCTGCATTGAGCTCGAAGGACGGATTTTCGGTGGTAGCGCCGACGAGCACGACGGTGCCGTCTTCCATGACTGGAAGGAAGCCGTCCTGCTGGGCGCGGTTGAAGCGGTGGATCTCGTCGACGAACAGCAGGGTCTGGCGGCCATTGGCGCGGCGCAGCTTGGCCGCCTCGAACACTTTCTTCAGCTCGGCTACGCCGGAGAAAACCGCCGAAATCTGCTCGAAGGCAAGGCTGGTTTCACCGGCAAGCAGGCGCGCCACCGTGGTCTTGCCGGTGCCGGGCGGCCCCCAGAAAATCATGGAGCCGAGCGAACCGGAATTAATCAGCCGGGTCAGTGCGCCATCGGGGCCGGTCAGATGCTCCTGGCCGACGACCTCGCCAAGGTTTTTCGGGCGCAGCCTGTCTGCCAGCGGCCGGCCTGGCGGCGCCTTTTCCGGTTCATCGACACTGAACAGATCGGCCATGCACTTCTTTTTGGGTTTGGAGCGCGATCTCTTCAGCGATCGAGCTCAGTAACGCAACACCTGGCGCAGTATCTGCCCGCCGCGCTCGACGGTAAAGCGCCACCAGCGCGTATCCTGCTGGGAAGCCTGCGCCAGCGTCGCCGCCGTATCGATTGTCGTGCCGTTGACCTCGCGCACGATGTCGCCCGGCTGGAAGCCGAAATCGGCGGCCGGCGAATCGCGATTGATGTCGACCACGGTGACGCCCTTGATGTCGGTGCGCAGGCCGAGCTTCTGAGCCAGCCGCGGCGATAATTCCGCAACCTTGGCGCCCGAGAAGGGGCTGCGGCCATGCAGCGTCACCTCCGAGGGTTTTGCACCCTCGGGCGCGCGTTCCAGGGCGATGTCCATCGCCGCCTGCTGGCCTTTGGTCAGCACCGCGAAATTGGCCTTTGTACCGATCGACAGCGTCGCCATGCGATAGTCCAGTGCCTCGATGCTCTCGACCGGCTTGCCGTTGATCTGCAGGACGACATCGCCAGGCTTCAATCCGGCCTTGCCGGCCGGTCCGGACGCGTCAACGGACGAGACCAGCGCGCCGGCAGGCTTTTCCATGCCGAGCGATTCAGCGATCTGCGGCGTCACCGCTTCGAACTCGGCCCCGATGTAAGGCCGCTCGAAGAAATCGAGACCGGCCTTGGCGGCATCGGCGAAAGCGCGCACCATATTGGCAGGAATGGCAAAGCCGATGCCGATCGAGCCGCCGCTGCGGCTGAAGATGGCGGTGTTGATGCCGACCAGCTGGCCGCCCATGTTGATCAGCGCGCCGCCGGAATTGCCGGGATTGATGGCAGCGTCCGTCTGGATGAAATAACCCGAATCCGAAACGCCTATATGGCTGCGGGCAAGTGCGGAAACGATGCCGCTCGTGGTGGTCTGCCCGACACCGAAAGGATTGCCGATGGCCAGCACCAGGTCACCGACTTCGAGCGCATCGGAATCGCCGATGGCGATGACCGGGAATGGCTTGTCGGATTCGATCTTGAGCACGGCAAGATCGAGCGTCTCGTCCTTGAGCATCACCTTGCTGGTGAATTCGCGCCCGTCGGCGGTCGCGACCTTCACCTCGTCGGCATTCTTGATGACGTGGAAATTGGTGACGATGACGCCGCTCGGATCGACAAGCACGCCCGAGCCCAGGGAGGACTGCGCGCGCGGCTGCGCGCGACCGAAGAATTCTTCGAAGAACGGATCGCCTTCGAAGGGCGAAACGACCTTGGCCGTTTGCGAGGCATAGACATTGACCACGGCCGGCGCCGTCTGCTTGACCAATGGCGCGAACGACAACTGCACCTCCTCACGGCCGAACGGCACGCGCTTGTCGGGGCCCGAGGTGGCGTTTTCGCCCTCGACGCCGTGCAGCAGGTCGGTGAGCACGTCGGAGAGGCCCGGATCGGCTTTGGGGGCATCCTCGGCCAATGCCTGCCGGACTGTCGGCGTGGTTGCGAACGCCATAAAGGCGCAGAGCAGAACCAGGGACAGTCTTTTAGCGCGCATTGCGAATCCTCCGTGCGAGTTGGGGCGCATTGTCCCGACGAATGTGCAAAATGAAAGGCTAAGGCGATTAAATCGAATTATTTTGACGCAGGAGCAGCCGAGGCGGCCAGAATATGAAAAAGGGGCCCGCAGGCCCCTTAAATCATTTGAAAAGCGAAGCCTTAAGCGGCTGCGGCTTCCGCATCGGTGCCTTCGGCTTCGAGGCGGGCGCGGTCGCCGGCGCCCTTGGCCTCCGTGTCGCGGTCTACGAATTCGATGACCGCCATCGCGGCATTGTCACCGTGGCGGAAGCCCGCCTTCATGATGCGCAGATAGCCGCCGTTGCGGGTCGCGTAGCGCGGCGCGATGGTGTCGAATAGGCGCTTGACGACGCCTTCATTGCCGATCTGCGCGATCACCTGGCGGCGGGCGTGCAGGTCGCCGCGCTTGCCGAGCGTCACCAGCTTCTCGACGATCGGACGCAGGTCCTTCGCCTTGGGCAAGGTGGTGACGATCTGCTCGTGTTCGAGCAGCGACACGGCAAGGTTGGCAAACATCGACTTGCGATGGCTTATGCTGCGGGCGAACCGGCGGCCTTTAAATCCATGGCGCATGGCTCTTCTCCTTCATTCCGGGTTCGAGAAGCTCCTCGGAGCCTCAATATTGATCTTCGTAACGCTTGGCGAGGTCTTCGATGTTTTCCGGCGGCCAGTCCGGCACTTCCATACCGAGGTGCAGGCCCATCGCCGCGAGGACTTCCTTGATCTCGTTCAGCGACTTGCGGCCGAAGTTCGGGGTACGCAGCATCTCGGCTTCGGTCTTCTGGATGAGATCGCCGATATAGACGATGTTGTCGTTCTTCAGGCAGTTGGCCGAACGCACCGAAAGCTCGAGTTCGTCGACCTTCTTGAGCAGCGCCGGGTTGAAGGCAAGCTCGGTGACGGCTTCGGTGGCGACTTCCTTCTGCGGCTCGTCGAAATTGACGAACAGGCCAAGCTGGTCCTGCAGGATGCGGGCGGCGAAAGCCACCGCGTCCTCGCCCGAGATCGAACCGTCGGTCTCGATGGTCATGGTCAGCTTGTCGTAGTCGAGAACCTGGCCCTCACGGGTGTTCTCGACCTTGTAGGAGACCTTCTTGACCGGCGAATAGAGGCTGTCGACCGGGATCAGGCCGATCGGTGCATCCTCGGCGCGGTTGCGGTCGGCCGGCACGTAACCCTTGCCGGTATCGACAGTGAATTCCATACGGATTTCAGCGCCCTCGTCCAGCGTGCAGATGACGTGATCCGGATTGAGGATCTCGACGTCGCCCACCGTCTGGATGTCGCCGGCGAGAACCGCACCCGGGCCCTGCTTGCGCACAACCATGCGCTTGGGGCCGTCGCCTTCCATGCGGATGGCGATTTCCTTGATGTTGAGGACGATGTCGGTCACGTCCTCGCGCACGCCGGCGATGGACGAGAATTCATGCAGGACGCCGTCGATCTGTACGGCGGTGACTGCCGCGCCGCGCAGCGAGGACAGAAGCACGCGACGCAACGCGTTGCCGAGCGTGAGGCCGAAGCCGCGTTCGAGCGGCTCGGCCACCAGCGTGGTCAGCGTCTTCTTCTTCGACGAGAACTCGATCTTGTTCGGCTTGATCAGTTCCTGCCAATTTTTCTGGATCATGATGCTTTCCTTCCGTTGACCCGCCACCATCCAATCGTGGCGGGCGACCTGGAAAACCGCGGAGGAACGCTTCTGGCGTTCACGCGGCGTTCGGTAATTCCTTAGACGCGACGCTTCTTGCGCGGACGGCAGCCATTGTGCGGGATCGGGGTCACATCACGGATCGAGGTGATGGTGAAGCCAGCCGCCTGCAGGGCGCGCAGCGCCGATTCACGGCCGGAGCCGGGTCCGCAGACCTCGACCTCGAGCATGCGCATGCCGTGTTCCTGGGCCTTCTTGGCAACATCCTCGGCAGCCATCTGGGCGGCGAAGGGGGTCGACTTGCGCGAACCCTTGAAGCCCTGGGCGCCGGCCGACGACCAGGCGATCGAATTGCCCTGTGCGTCAGTGATGGTGATCATGGTGTTGTTGAAGGTCGAATTGACGTGGGCAACGCCCGACGAGATGTTCTTGCGTTCGCGACGGCGAACACGAGCGGCTTCCTTGGCCATGGTATTCCTTTCAGTTGATCTCTACACCGCCGTAATGCCAGCGGCTCCACCTTGGTAAGGGAGTGGGGAATAGGGCAGTAAGGGAGTAGGGAAAGTGCGACCCGATTGCCGGGCATTCCCTACTGCCTTACTCCCCTACTCCCTTACTGCCCTAAATTACTTCTTCTTGCCGGCGATCGACTTGGCCGGGCCCTTGCGGGTGCGTGCATTGGTGTGCGTCCGCTGGCCGCGAACCGGCAGCGAGCGACGGTGACGCAGGCCGCGGTAGCAGCCGAGGTCCATGAGCCGCTTGATGTTCATCGACACTTCGCGGCGCAGGTCGCCCTCGACCTGATAGTCGCGGTCGATCGTCTCGCGGATCTGCAGCACTTCCGCGTCGGTCAGCTGGTTGACGCGGCGCTCGGCCGGGATGCCGACCTTGTCGACGATTTCCTGGGCGAACTTCTTGCCGATGCCGTGAATGTACTGAAGCGCGATGACAACGCGCTTGTTGGTCGGAATGTTGACGCCGGCTATACGAGCCATGTTCTTCTCATCTCCATATGGGCCGGACGAGCCGGCGCTGTCTGCGTTGCCCCGCGTCCGGTGGAGGCCGGCCCTTGCGGGAGTTTCCTGGTCAAAAACGGCTGCCCCGCCCTTGCGGGCAAGCAAACTCCATGCCTGACAGGAAGACGGGCCGCCATACCCCAGCGGACCGCTTCAGTCAAGCACAATCGCTATTTGGCCGAGGCGGCCTCTTTCACCGTCGCCGCGAGCACGGCTTCGATCTCCGACGTCACGGCATCGATACCAGCCATGCCGTCCACGCTCTTCAGCCGGCGCTTGGCATAATAATAGCCGATCAGCGGAGCGGTCTTCTTGTAATATTCCCGCAGGCGCTCCTCGAACACCGCCGGATTGTCGTCCTTGCGCACCGGCTGACCGGCTGCCTTGGCCTCATCGGCGCGCTTGACGATGCGGCCGACCAGCGCCTTGTCATCGACGACAAGCTCGATGACGGTGTCGAGCGCGATGCCACGTTCGTCAAGCATCGATTCAACCGCATCAGCCTGCACCAGCGTACGCGGGTAGCCGTCGAGGATGAAACCATTGGCGCAATCGGGCTGGTCAATGCGCTCGGCCACGATGGCGTTGACGATGGCATCCGAGACCAACTCGCCGGCATCCATGACCGCCTTGGCGCGCTTGCCGACTTCGGTACCGGCCTGGACCGCGGCGCGCAGCATGTCGCCCGTGGAAAGCTGGGGGATGCCGTGTCTCTCTACCAGTCTTTGTGCTTGTGTCCCCTTGCCCGCTCCTGGCGGCCCAAGCAAAATCAACCTCATCTGGCTTTCTTCCCCCCGCGCAGCTTCGACTTCTTGATCAGGCCTTCATATTGGTGCGCGATCAGGTGGCCCTGAATCTGCGCAACCGTGTCGAGCGTGACACTGACCACGATCAGAAGCGATGTGCCACCAAGGTAGAATGGTACGCCAGTCGCCGAGATCAGGAACTCCGGCAGCAGACAGACCAGCACCAGATAGATGGCACCGACGACAGTGATGCGGGTAAGAACGTAGTCGATATAGTCGGCGGTGCGCTCGCCCGGACGGTAGCCGGGGATGAAGCCGGAGTGCTTCTTGAGCTGGTCGGCGGTGTCCTTCGGGTTAAAGACGATCGCGGTGTAGAAGAAGGCGAAGAACACGATCATCGCCGCGTAGAACAACATATAGAGCGGCTGGCCATGGCCGAGCGAGGCCAGGATGGTGCTGGCCCAGGCCGGCATGTTCGTCGTCTGCGAGAAGCCGGCGACGGTGGCCGGCAACAACAGCAGCGACGAGGCGAAGATCGGCGGGATGACGCCCGACGTGTTGAGCTTGAGCGGCAGGTGAGAAGTGTCGCCCTGGAACATGCGGTTGCCGACCTGGCGCTTCGGATACTGGATCAGCAGACGCCGCTGGGCGCGCTCGAAGAAGACGATGAGCGCGATGACGACGATGGCCAGCACGATGATCGCCAGGATCAGGCCGGTCGACAGCGCTCCGGTGCGGCCGAGTTCCAGCGTGCCGGAAATGGCATGCGGCAGGCCGGCGACGATGCCGGAGAAGATGATCAGCGAAATGCCGTTGCCGATGCCGCGCGCGGTGATCTGCTCGCCGAGCCACATCAGGAACATGGTGCCGCCGACCAGCGTGACGACGGTCGAGATGCGGAAGAACATGCCGGGATCGCTGACGATGCCGTTGCCGCCTTCAAGCCCGACCGAAATACCATAGGCCTGCACCAGCGCCAGGAGCACCGTGCCGTAGCGCGTGTACTGGTTGATGACCTTGCGGCCCTGCTCGCCTTCCTTCTTCAGCGCTTCCAGCGACGGGATGACCGAGGTCATCAGCTGCATGATGATGGAAGCGGAAATGTAAGGCATGATGCCGAGCGCGAAGATCGCCATGCGTTGCACGGCGCCGCCGGCGAACATGTTGAACATGCCCAGCACGCCCTTGCTCTGCGAAGAGAAGGCCTGCGCGAAGGCATCGGGATTGATGCCGGGAAGCGGGATGTAGGTGCCGAGGCGGTAGACGAGCAGCGCGCCGACGGTGAACCAGATTCGTTTCTTCAGGTCCTCCGCTTTGGCGAAGGCTGAGAAATTCAGATTCGAGGCTAGTTGTTCAGCAGCCGAAGCCATGCCCGATTCTCCGCTTGGTCACGCTTGATGGCCCTAAGGTCAGGCGGCGCGTGTCACCGAAGCTCACGAGATAAGCTCCGGACTGTAAACATGCAAGCGGCCGCGTTGACGCGGCCGCCATATTGAACAGGTCGAAGCGCGATCGAAAGCAAAACCGGATCCGGCCTTGCCGAGCGCGCTTCAAATTGCTGTTACTCGGCGGCCGCCTCTTGCGGCAGCTTGACCGAACCGCCGGCCTTTTCGATCTTCTCGATCGCGGCCTTGGAGGCCCCGGCGACGTCAAAGGCGAGCTTCGCCTTGAGATCGCCGTCCGACAGCACGCGCACGCCGTCCTTCACGCGACGGATGACGCCGGCGGCTACCAGCGCCTCGGCCGTCACGGTCGCCTTCGCATCGAGCTTCTTGGCGTCTACAGCGGCCTGGATACGGGCCAGCGAGACGACGGTGAAGCTCTTGGCGAAGATGTTGTTGAAGCCACGCTTCGGCAGGCGCCGATAGAGCGGCATCTGGCCACCCTCGAAGCCGTTGACGGCGACGCCGGAGCGCGCCTTCTGGCCCTTGACGCCGCGACCGGCAGTCTTGCCGGAACCGGAGCCGATGCCGCGGCCGAGACGCTTCTTCGAATGCGTCGCGCCGTCCTTGTCACGCAGATCGTTGAGTTTCATCTTGCTTCTCCTGCGCCTGTGCTCAGCCCTCGTCCACGACGCGGACGAGATGCTGGACGGCAGCGATCATGCCGCGCACGGAAGGCGTATCTTCCAGCGTGCGCTGCTTGTGCATCTTGTTGAGGCCGAGGCCGACCAGCGTCGCGCGCTGTTCCTTCGGGCGACGGATCGGCGAGCCGATCTGCTCAACGGTGATGGTCTTGGTTGCTTTCTTGGCCATGGTCAAAATCCCTGGTCAGATCGACTATTCTTCAGCCGCGACGGCGGTGCCGCGGCGGGCCTGAAGGGTCGAATACTTGATGCCGCGCGCGGCAGCCACATCCTTGGGATGCATCTGGCTCTTCAGCGCGTCGAAAGTGGCGCGAACCATGTTGTAAGGGTTCGACGAACCCATCGACTTGGCGACCACGTCATGCATGCCGAGCGTCTCGAAGACGGCACGCATCGGGCCGCCGGCGATGATGCCGGTACCTTGCTTGGCGGCGCGCAGGAGAACACGGCCGGCGCCCCAGCGTCCCTCGACATCGTGGTGCAGCGTGCGGCCCGAGCGCAGCGGCACGAAGATCATGTCGCGCTTGGCCGATTCGGTTGCCTTGCGGATGGCTTCCGGCACTTCGCGCGCCTTGCCGTGACCGAAGCCGACGCGGCCCTTCTGGTCGCCGACGACGACGAGTGCTGCAAAACCGAAGCGGCGGCCGCCCTTGACGACCTTGGCGACACGGTTGATGTGGACGAGCTTGTCGACCATGCCGTCATCGCGTTCTTCACGATCGCGGCCGCGGCCGCCATCCCTACGTTCCTGTGCCATATCCTGTTCCTTGTTCTTTTCCGGAAGCACGGGTTGCTGAATGCCGACGCCTCATTGCGGGTCGCCGACGGTGAAAATCATCACTCCCTTGCATGATCCGTTTCGAAAAGTCTGCAACTTTCTGCCGACTTTCGGTCCGGATCAGGCTTAGAAGCTCAAGCCGCCTTCACGAGCCGCCTCGGCCAGCGCCTTGACGCGGCCGTGATAGATGTACGGGCCGCGGTCGAAGACGACTTCCTTGACTCCCGCCTTGGCGGCACGCTCGGCGATCAGCTTGCCAATCGCGGCAGCGGCAGCGGTATCTGCACCGGTCTTGAGCGAACCCTTGAGGTCCTTCTCGAGGGTCGAGGCGGCAGCGATGGTGTGGCCCTTGGCGTCGTCGATGACCTGGACGTAGATGTTCTTCGACGTGCGGTGAACCGACAGGCGCGGACGCTCGCCGGCGACCTTCTTGATCTGGCGGCGGACGCGCTGCGCGCGGCGCTGAGTGGCTTCCTTGGTACCCATGATGGTCTTCCTTGCCTTCAGAAAACGGGGGCCGCCCTGTGCGGTAGGCGAAAGCGCCTCCCGCGACCGCTCCCCGCGGCGTTACACTTCCTGGCTTGGCCCCTTCCGAAAAGTCTGCACCTTCCCGGGGCCAAACCCACTACTTCTTCTTGCCTTCCTTGCGGACGATCTTCTCGCCTGCGTAGCGGACGCCCTTGCCCTTGTAGGGCTCGGGACCACGGTATTCGCGGATTTCCGCAGCCACCTGGCCGACCTGCTGCTTGTCGATGCCGGCCACGGTGATTTCGGTCGGCTTCGGCACGGTGATGGTGATGCCTTGCGGCGTCTCGTAGACGACGTCGTGGCTGAAGCCGAGCGCCAGCTGCAGGTTCTTGCCCTGCAAGGCGGCGCGATAGCCGACGCCGGTGATCTCGAGCTTCTTCTCGAAGCCGTCCTTGACGCCCTGCAGGATGTTGACGATCTGCGTGCGCGACATGCCCCACTTGGAGCGGGCGGTCTTGGACTGGTCGCGCGGCTCGACAGCTATCTCGCTGCCTTCCATCTTGACCAGCACTTCGTCGTTGACCACGAACTTCAGCTCGCCCTTGGGGCCCTTCGCCGTCACGGTCTGGCCGTTGACGGTCGCGGTCACGCCCTGCGGCAGCGAAACGGGTTTCTTTCCAATACGAGACATTTTGTTGTCCTCGTCACTTCTCTTGTTTCAGGTCTCTGTCTTCGGAACGATCCGAAGACCGGATTCCATTTTTCGGGATCACGCTGCCGGATCAGAAGATCTGGCAGAGGATCTCGCCACCGACGTTCTGTTCGCGCGCTTCGTGGTCGGCCATCACGCCCTTCGGCGTCGAAAGGATGGCGATACCGAGGCCGTTGGCGACATGCGGGATCGACTTGGCCGAAACGTAAACGCGGCGGCCCGGCTTCGAGACGCGGGCGATTTCGCGCACGACCGGCGCTCCATCGAAATACTTCAGCTCGATCTCGATTTCGGACTTGCCGTTGTCGAAGTCGGTCTGGCTGTAGTCGCGGATATAGCCTTCAGCCTTCAGCACGTCGAGGACGCGGGTGCGCAGACGCGAGGCCGGCGTCGACACGCTCGACTTCTTGCGGCCATAGGCGTTGCGGATGCGGGTCAGCATATCGCCGAGAGGATCGCTCAATGACATGTTATGTCCTCCTTACCAGCTCGACTTGACCAGGCCCGGGATCTGGCCGTTATTGCCGAGATCACGAAGCGCGATGCGCGATACTTTGAGCTTGCGATAATAGGCACGCGGGCGGCCGGTGACTTCGCAGCGGTTGCGGATGCGGATCTTGGCCGAGTTGCGCGGCATGGCGGCAAGCTTGAGCTGAGCGCGGAAGCGCTCTTCCATCGGCTTGGACTGGTCCATGATGATCGCCTTCAGGGCAGCGCGCTTGGGACCGTACTGGTCGGCAAGCTTGCGGCGCCTGTTGTTCTTCTCGACTGAGCTGGTCTTTGCCATTTCAGATTTTTCCTTTTCTCGCTGCCGTTACTGGCGGAAGGGGAAGTTGAAGGCCTTGAGCAGTGCCCTGGCTTCGTCGTCCGTCTTCGCAGTCGTACAAACGATGACGTCCATGCCCCAGATCTGATCAACCTTGTCGTAGTTGATCTCCGGGAACACGATGTGTTCCTTGATGCCCATGGCGTAGTTGCCACGGCCATCGAAGCTCTTCGGATTCAGTCCGCGGAAGTCGCGGACGCGCGGCAGCGCGATGTTCACGAGGCGGTCAAGGAACTCGTACATGCGTTCCTTGCGCAGCGTGACCTTGGCGCCGATCGGCATCTTCTCGCGGACCTTGAAGCCCGCGATCGAATTGCGGGCGCGGGTGACGACGGCCTTCTGGCCGGCGATCATCGCCAGATCCTCGGCCGCGATCGAAGGCTTCTTCGAATCGCCGGTCGCTTCGCCAACGCCCATGTTCAGCACGATCTTGTCGATGCGCGGAACCTGCATCTCGTTGTCGTAACCGAACTGCTCCTGCAAGGCCTTGCGGATGGTATCGTTGTAGACCTGCTTGAGGCGCGGCGTGTTCTGGGCAGTCGCCTGCTTGGTTTGAGCCTTAGCCATTGATGACTTCTCCCGAGCGCTTGGCGACGCGCACCTTCTTGCCGTCCTTCTGGAAGATGAAGCCGACGCGGGTCGGCTTGCCATCCTTGGGGTCGGCCAGCGCGATGTTCGACAGCTGGATCGGCGCTTCCTTGGTGATGATCCCGCCCTCTTGGGACTGGGACTGCTTCTGGTGACGACGGATCATGTTGACGCCGCGCACCAGCGCGGTGTCGTCCTTCGGCTGAACCGACAGGACTTCGCCCGAACGGCCCTTGTCCTTGCCAGCCAGCACGACGACCTTGTCGCCTTTTCTAATCTTCTGCATTGGTCCGGCTCCTTACAGCACTTCAGGCGCGAGCGAGATGATCTTCATGTGGTTCTTGGCGCGGAGTTCGCGCGGAACCGGTCCGAAGATACGCGTGCCGATCGGCTCTTTCTTGTTGTCGACGAGAACGGCCGCGTTCTTGTCGAAACGGATCACGCTGCCGTCCGGGCGGCGGATGTCCTTGGCCGTGCGAACCACGACCGCCTTCATCACATCGCCCTTCTTCACGCGGCCGCGCGGGATGGCTTCCTTGATCGACACCACGATGATGTCGCCCACGGAAGCGTATTTCCGCTTCGAGCCGCCCAGCACCTTGATGCACATGACACGACGGGCGCCGGAATTATCCGCGACGTCGAGGTTTGTTTGCATCTGAATCATGACTGGCCGCCTTCTTCTTTTCTAACGGGACGGGTTCTTCACCCCTCCCCGGTCTGTCCAAAATTCGTTTGTTTACGCCCAGAGATCAGGCTTGGTCCGAAGACACGACAATCCAGCGCTTGTCCTTGGAAATCGGCTTCGATTCCTGGATGAACACCTGATCGCCAACCTTGTGGGCGTTGTTCTCGTCGTGCGCCTTGTACTTCTTGGTCATGCGCACGGTCTTCTTCATCACGGGATGGGTGAAGCGCCGTTCGACCTTGACGACAACCGTCTTCTCGTTCTTGTCGCTGACGACGGTGCCCTGCAGAATGCGCTTTGGCATGGTTTTCGTCCTTAAGCCTTCTTAGCCGCGGACTTTTCCGCAGCGATGGTCTTGATACGCGCAATGTCCTTGCGGACCTGCCTCACGCGCGCGGTCTTTTCGAGCTGGCCGGTCGCCTTCTGGAAGCGCAGGTTGAACTGCTCCTTCTTCAGGCTGGCCAGGTCGTCGGTCAGCTGGTCCTGGGTCTTGGTCCGGATGTCTTCGGCTTTCATGATCAGCCCGTCCTTATTCTGCGATGCGCTGTACGAAGCGCGTCCTGACCGAGAGCTTGGCCGCGCCGAGACGCAGTGCCTCACGGGCGGTTTCTTCATTGACGCCGTCGATCTCGAACATGATCCGGCCCGGCTTGACGCGCGCCGCCCAGTAGTCGACCGCGCCCTTGCCCTTGCCCATGCGGACTTCGGTCGGCTTCGAGGTGACCGGCAGATCCGGGAAAATACGGATCCAGACACGGCCGGCGCGCTTCATCTCGCGGGTGATCGCGCGGCGGGCCGCTTCGATCTCGCGCGCGGTGACGCGGTTCGGCTCAAGCGCCTTCAGCCCGAAACCACCGAAATCCAGGTTGGTGCCGCCCTTGGCGGTACCGTGGATGCGGCCCTTGAACTGCTTGCGGAACTTTGTGCGCTTTGGCTGCAGCATCGTTCTAACTCCAAATTCCTAAATGTCTCAGGCGTTTTCGCGACGACGACCGCGTTCGCGATCACCACCACCACCGCCATGCGCATGATCGCCCTCGGTCGCGCGGCGCTCCGAAGCCATCGGGTCGTGCTCGAGGATCTCGCCCTTGAACACCCACACCTTGACGCCGCAGATGCCGTACGCCGTATTCGCCTCGGCCGTGCCGTAGTCGACATCGGCGCGCAGCGTGTGCAGCGGCACGCGGCCTTCACGGTACCATTCCATGCGCGCGATTTCGGCGCCGCCGAGACGGCCCGAGCAGTTGATGCGGATGCCTTCGGCACCGAGGCGCATCGCCGACTGCACGGCACGCTTCATGGCACGGCGGAACGCGATGCGGCGCTCGAGCTGCTGGGCGATCGACTGCGCGACCAGGGTCGCGTCGATCTCCGGCTTGCGCACTTCGACGATGTTGAGGTGCGTCTCGGACTTGGTCATCTCCATCAGCTTCTTGCGAAGCTTCTCGATGTCGGCGCCCTTCTTGCCGATGATCAGACCCGGGCGCGCGGCATGGATGGTGACGCGGCACTTCTTGTGCGGACGCTCGATCACGACCTTCGAGATGGCAGCCTGCTTGAGCTCCTTCTCGAGGTACTTGCGGATCTTGATGTCCTCATGCAGCAGCTTGCCGTACTCGCCGGTGTTCGCGAACCAGCGCGAATCCCAGGTGCGGTTGATGCCGAGGCGAAGACCGATCGGATTGACTTTCTGGCCCATTATGCGGCCTCCCCTTTTTCTTCGACTTCACGAACGACGATCGTGAGGTGCGAGAACGGCTTCTCGATACGGCTGGCGCGACCACGGCCCCGGGCATGGAACCGCTTCATGACGATCGACTTGCCGACATAGGCTTCCGCCACGATCAGCGCATCGACGTCGAGGTCGTGGTTGTTTTCCGCGTTGGCGATCGCCGATTCCAGCGTCTTCTTGACCGTGCCGGAAATCCGCTTGGCCGAGAATTCCAGGTCGGAAAGCGCTGTCGCGACCTTCTTGCCGCGGATCAGCGCGGCAACCAGGTTCAGCTTCTGCGGGCTGATACGGATCGTGCGCAGTACGGCGCGCGCTTCGTTGTCAGCAAGCCTGCGCGGAGCTTTGGCCTTGCCCATGATTATTTCCTCTTCGCCTTCTTATCCGCGCCGTGACCGTAATAGGTCCGCGTCGGAGCGAATTCACCGAACTTGTGACCGACCATGTCCTCGTTCACCGAGACGGGAACATGCTTCTGGCCGTTGTAGACACCGAAGGTGAAGCCGACGAACTGCGGCAGGATGGTGGAGCGACGGCTCCACATCTTGATCACCTCATTGCGACCACCTTCACGAACCTTGTCCACCTTCTTGAGAAGGTAGCCGTCGATGAAGGGGCCTTTCCAAATAGAACGAGTCACTTGGCGTTACCTCTTCTTAGCTCTTGCGCTGATGGCGCGAGCGCAGGATGAACTTGTCGGTCGCCTTGTTGGACCGCGTCTTCTTGCCCTTGGTCGGCTTGCCCCACGGCGAGACCGGATGGCGGCCACCGGAGGTGCGGCCTTCACCACCGCCATGCGGGTGGTCGACCGGGTTCATGGTCACGCCGCGATTGTGCGGGCGCTTGCCACGCCAAACCGTGCGGCCGGCCTTGCCGTCGTTGATGTTGCCGTGGTCCGGGTTGGACACCGCACCGACGGTGGCCATGCAGGAGCCGTGAACGACACGCTGCTCGCCCGAGTTGAGGCGCAGGATCGCCATGCCCTGGTCGCGACCGACGAGCTGGGCGTAACCGCCAGCCGAACGGGCGACCTGGGCGCCCTTGCCCGGCTTCAGCTCGATGTTGTGGACGATCGTGCCGACCGGCATCGAGGCCAGCGGCATCGCATTGCCCGGCTTCACGTCGACCGCTTCGCCAGCCACGATCTTGTCGCCGGCGGCAAGGCGCTGCGGAGCGATGATGTAGGACAGCTCGCCATCGTCATACTTGATCAGCGCGATGAAGGCGGTGCGGTTCGGATCGTATTCAATGCGCTCGACCGTGCCGACGACGTCGAACTTGCGGCGCTTGAAATCGATGATGCGGTACGAACGCTTGTGACCGCCGCCGATGAAGCGTGCAGTGATGCGGCCGTAATTGTTACGGCCGCCCGACTTGGTCAGGCCCTCGGTCAGACCCTTGACGGGCTTGCCCTTGTAGAGGCCCGAGCGGTCGACGATGACCAGCTGACGGGTGCTCGGCGTTATCGGGTTGAATTTTTTAAGTGCCATTGTCCTGTCCTCGCGGCCTTGCTCAGAGACCCGTCGCGACGTCGATCGACTGGCCGTCGGCCAGCGTCACTACCGCCTTCTTGACATCGCTCTGGCGGCCGATCGTGCCGCGGAAGCGCTTGATCTTGCCCTTGCGGACAAGCGTGTTCACGGCCATCACCTTGACGCCGAACAGCGCTTCAACGGCGGCCTTGATTTCCGGCTTCGACGCCTTCTTGGCGACGTTGAAGACGACCTGGTTCTGCTCGGAAGCCATGGTCGACTTTTCGGTGATCGCCGGGCTGACGATTACGTCGTAGTGACGAAGGTCGGTCATTTAAAGCGCTCCTCGAGAGCCTCGACGGCGGCCTTCGAAAGGACCAGCGTGCCGCGGCGCAGAATGTCGTAGACGTTGATGCCCTGGATGGGCAGCACGTCGATGTTCGGGATGTTGGTCGCGGCCAGCTTGAAGTTCCGGTCGAGCTCGGCGCCACCAATCACCAGGGCGTTCGTCAGGCCCAGCGTCGCGAAATTCGCGATCAGCGCCTTGGTCTTTGCCTCGGTCAGCTTCAGCTCGTCGATGACGATGATCGACGCGCTCTTGGCCTTGGCCGAGAGAGCATGCTTGAGGCCGAGCGCGCGGACCTTCTTCGGCAGCTCGTGCTCGTGGCTGCGAACGACCGGGCCGTGAGCCTTGCCGCCGCCGCGGAACTGCGGAGCGCGTGCCGAATGGTGACGGGCGCGGCCCGTACCCTTCTGTTTGTACATCTTGGCGCCGGTGCGCGCGATCTCGGCGCGGCCCTTGGCCTTGTGCGTGCCCTGCTGCTTCTTGGCGAGCTGCCAGCGCACGACGCGCTGCAAAATGTCCTCGCGCGGATCAAGGCCGAAAATCTCCTCGGAGAGTTTCACCTTGCCGGCGTCCTTGCCGCCCAGCGTTGTGATCTTGAGATCCATTATTCCGCTCCCTCTGTGGCCGGAGCCTCATTCTTCGTGCCCATACCGGCAGCAACTGGGCGGATCGCGGCGGGCTTCGGCGCATTGGCCGGAAGCGCCACCTTGGCGGCGTCGCGAACCAGGATCCACGCACCCTTCGACCCGGGAACCGCGCCGCGGATCAGGATCAGGCCGCGGTCGGCATCGGTCGAGACGATCTCGACGTTCTGCGTGGTGACGCGCGTGTCGCCCATGTGGCCGGCCATCTTCTTGCCCTTGAACACCTTGCCGGGGTCCTGGCGCTGGCCGGTCGAGCCGTGCGTCCGGTGCGAGACCGAGTTACCGTGGGTCGCGCGGCCACCACCCATGTGGTGGCGCTTGATGACGCCCTGGAAACCCTTGCCGATCGTCGTGCCGGTGACGTCGACCTTCTGGCCGGCGACGAAATGCTCGACGGTGATCTCGGCGCCGACATCGATCATGTTGTCGGCGGAGACGCGGAACTCGGCAAGCTTGGCCTTCGGCTCGACGGAAGCGGTCGCGAAATGGCCGCGCATCGCCTTCGACGTGTTCTTCACCTTGGCAAGGCCAACGCCGAGCTGAACGGCGGTGTAGCCATTCTTCTCCTGCGTGCGCTGCGCCACGACCTGGCAGTTCTCCATCTGGAGAACGGTGACGGGAACATGTTCCCCGGCATCGTTGTAGATGCGGGTCATTCCCACCTTCTTTGCAATCACACCTGAACGCATCGGTTCAATTCCTTTAGAGTTCCGGGCCAGGGGCACCGCCCCTTACCGCGCTCTCATTCCCTTAGAGCTTGATCTCGACGTCGACACCGGCGGCCAGATCGAGCTTCATCAAAGCATCGACGGTCTGCGGGGTCGGATCGACGATATCGAGCAGACGCTTGTGCGTGCGCATCTCGAACTGCTCGCGGCTCTTCTTGTCGACGTGAGGCGACCGGTTGACCGTGAACTTTTCGATCCGCGTCGGCAGCGGAATGGGGCCGCGGACGTTGGCACCGGTGCGCTTGGCCGTCGACACGATTTCGCGCGTCGAGGCGTCGAGCACCCGGTGATCAAACGCCTTCAGGCGGATGCGGATATTCTGTCCGTTCATGCGTCACTTCCTTGTTCTGGCGCGGCGCGGGCACCCGCGCCCGCGACAGATCGGTTTAAGTCCAAATTACTCTTTAATGGTGACGACGATGCCGGCACCGACGGTGCGGCCGCCTTCACGGATGGCGAAGCGCAGCTTCTCTTCCATGGCGATCGGCACGATCAGCTCGACGTCGACCGTGATGTTGTCGCCAGGCATCACCATCTCGGTGCCGGCCGGCAGCGACACGATGCCGGTCACGTCGGTGGTGCGGAAGTAGAACTGCGGACGGTAGTTGGTGAAGAACGGCGTGTGACGGCCACCCTCGTCCTTGGTCAGGATGTAGGCTTCGGCCACGAACTTCTTGTGCGGCTTCACCGAACCGGGCTTGGCCAGAACCTGGCCGCGCTCGACACCTTCACGGTCGACACCGCGCAGCAGCGCGCCGATGTTGTCGCCCGCCTGGCCCTGGTCGAGCAGCTTGCGGAACATCTCGACGCCCGTGCAGGTCGTCTTGGTGGTCGGACGAATGCCGATGATCTCCAGCTCCTCGCCGACCTTGACCACGCCGCGCTCGACGCGACCGGTCACGACCGTGCCGCGGCCCGAGATCGAGAACACGTCCTCGATCGGCATCAGGAACGGCTTGTCGAGCGGACGAACCGGCGTCGGGATGTAGGCGTCGACCTGAGCCATCAGCTCGCGGATCGCGTCCTCGCCGATCTTCTTGTCCGAATCTTCCAGAGCCGCCAGCGCCGAACCCTTGACGATCGGAATGTCGTCGCCGGGGAACTCGTTCTTGGTCAGCAATTCGCGAACCTCGAGCTCGACCAGCTCAAGCAGCTCGGCATCGTCGACCTGGTCGACCTTGTTCAAAAACACCACGATCGACGGCACGCCGACCTGGCGGGCCAAAAGGATGTGCTCGCGGGTCTGCGGCATCGGGCCGTCGGCGGCCGACACAACCAGGATCGCGCCGTCCATCTGCGCGGCACCGGTGATCATGTTCTTCACATAGTCGGCGTGGCCGGGGCAGTCGACGTGGGCGTAGTGGCGGTTCTCCGTCTCGTACTCGACGTGAGCCGTCGAGATCGTGATGCCGCGCGCCTTCTCTTCCGGCGCCGCGTCAATCTGGTCATAGCGCTTGTATTCGCCAAAATACTTGGTGATCGCTGCCGTCAAAGACGTCTTGCCATGATCAACGTGGCCAATCGTGCCGATGTTCACATGCGGCTTGGTGCGCTCGAATTTACCTTTTGCCATGTGATGTCTCCATTCCTGCTCGCCCGTACGGGCTCTTAATTAAGTTGCCGCAGCACCCTGCCGGGTTACGCGTATTTCTTCTGGACTTCCTGGGCGACCGCGGTCGGGACCGGCTCGTAATGGTCGAACTGCATCGTGTATGCCGCACGGCCCTGGCTCATCGAGCGCAGATTGTCGACGTACTTGAACATGTTGGCGAGCGGCACCATCGCGTTGATGACGACTGCCACGCCGCGGGCTTCCTGGCCCTGGATCTGGCCACGACGGCCGTTGAGGTCGCCGATGACACCGCCGACATAATCTTCCGGCGTCACGACCTCGACCTTCATGATCGGCTCGAGCAGCTGCACGCCGAGCTTCGGCGAAGCTTCCATAAAGCAAGCGCGGGAAGCGATTTCGAATGCGAGCACCGAAGAGTCGACGTCGTGGAAAGCGCCGTCGATCAAGGTAGCCTTGACGCCGATCATCGGGAACCCGGCAAACGGGCCGGAACCCATCTTGCTCAGCAGGCCCTTCTCGACACCCGGGATGTATTCCTTCGGCACAGCGCCGCCGACGATCTTGGATTCGAACACGAAATCCTCGCCATCGGGGTTCGGCTCGAACACGATCTTCACGCGGGCGAACTGCCCGGTACCACCGGTCTGCTTCTTGTGCGTGTAGTCCTGCTCGTGCCTGCGGGTGATCGTCTCGCGATAAGCCACCTGCGGCGCACCAACATTGGCCTCGACCTTGAACTCGCGGCGCATGCGGTCGACGATGATGTCGAGGTGCAGCTCGCCCATGCCGGAAATGATGGTCTGGCCGCTTTCCTCGTCGGTCTTGACGCGGAAGGACGGATCCTCGGCAGCCAGGCGATGCAGCGCGAGGCCCATCTTTTCCTGGTCGTTCTTGGTCTTCGGCTCGATGGCGATCTGGATGACCGGATCGGGGAATTCCATACGCTCGAGGATGACCGGATGAAGCGGATCGCACAGCGTGTCGCCGGTGGTCGTGTCCTTGAGACCTGCGAGAGCGACGATGTCGCCGGCATAGGCCTCTTCAACGTCGGCACGGGAATTCGCATGCATCTGCAGCATGCGGCCGATGCGCTCTTTCTTGCCCTTCACGGTGTTGTCGACCGAGATGCCCTTGGTGAGCTTGCCCGAATAGATGCGGGCAAAGGTCAGCGAACCGACGAACGGGTCGTTCATAATCTTGAACGCCAGCATCGACAGCGGCTCGTCGTCGACGGCGTGACGCTCGATCTCGGCGTCGGTCTTGGCATCGACACCCTTGATCGCGGGCACATCGGCCGGCGACGGCAGGTATTCCACGACCGCGTCGAGCAGAGGCTGCACGCCCTTGTTCTTGAATGCCGAGCCGCAGAACATCGGGAAGAACTTGACCGCGATGGTGCCTTTGCGGATCAGCGCGCGGATCTCGTCATTCGACGGCATCTTGCCTTCGAGGTAGTTTTCAAGAGCCGTCTCGTCCATCTCGACGGCGGCCTCGATCATCTTCTCGCGGTATTCCTCGGCGCGGGCCTTGAGGTCGGCCGGGATCTCGACGACATCCCAGGCAGCGCCCAGCGTCTCGTCGCGCCAGACCAGCGCGTTCATCTCGACCAGGTCGACAACGCCCTTGAATTCGGTCTCGGCGCCGATCGGCAGCTGCATGACGACAGCCTGCGCACCAAGGCGCGAGCCGATCATCTCGACCGAGCGGTAGAAGTCGGCGCCGGTCTTGTCCATCTTGTTGCAGAAGATCATGCGCGGCACGCGGTACTTGTCGGCCTGGCGCCAGACGGTTTCCGTCTGCGGCTCCACACCGGCATTGGCGTCGAGCAGCGCGATGGCGCCGTCAAGCACGCGCAGCGAACGCTCGACCTCGATGGTGAAGTCGACGTGTCCGGGCGTGTCGATGATGTTGAAGCGGTGCATCTTGCCGTCACGACCCTTCCAGAAGGTCGTGGTCGCGGCCGACGTAATCGTGATGCCGCGCTCCTGCTCCTGCTCCATCCAGTCCATGGTCGCGGCGCCGTCGTGCACTTCGCCGATCTTGTGCGACTTGCCCGTGTAATAGAGGACGCGCTCGGTGGTCGTCGTCTTGCCGGCGTCGATATGCGCCATGATACCGAAATTGCGGTAGTCTTCGATTTTATATTCGCGGGCCATCGTAACTGCCTCTCAGTCTCTTTCGCGCTTTACCAGCGGTAGTGCGCGAAGGCGCGGTTGGCTTCAGCCATCTTGTGGGTGTCTTCACGCTTCTTCACGGCGGTGCCGCGGTTGTTGGCCGCGTCCATCAGCTCGCCGGAAAGGCGGTCGACCATGGTGGTCTCGTTGCGGTTGCGGGCCGCGGCGATCAGCCAACGAATGGCCAGCGCCTGACGGCGCTCGGGGCGCACGTCGACCGGAACCTGGTAGGTGGCGCCGCCGACGCGACGCGAACGCACTTCCACATGCGGCGCGACATTGTCGAGCGCCTGATGGAAGACGGTGACCGGCTCCTGCTTGGTCTTCGACTGGACCTGGTCGAGCGCGCCGTAGACGATGGTCTCGGCAACCGACTTCTTGCCGTCATACATGACGGCGTTCATGAACTTGGTGACGATCAGATCGCCGAACTTGGGGTCCGGATTGATCTCACGCTTTTCTGCACTGTGACGACGGGACATGGCTTTTGTCTCTCAATCTCTCATAGCCCGGCGCGCAGTCAAAAAAGCGCCGAAGCCGGAAAACCTTACTTCGGACGCTTGGCACCGTATTTCGAACGGCGCTGCTTGCGGTTCTTCACACCCTGCGTGTCGAGCACGCCGCGGATGATGTGGTAACGGACACCCGGAAGGTCCTTGACGCGGCCGCCGCGGATCATGACCACGGAGTGCTCCTGAAGGTTGTGACCTTCGCCGGGGATGTAACCGATCACCTCGAAACCATTGGTCAGGCGGATCTTGGCCACCTTGCGCAGCGCCGAGTTCGGCTTCTTCGGCGTCGTTGTGTAGACGCGCGTGCAGACGCCCCGCTTCTGCGGGTTCTGCTGCATGGCCGGGACCTTGTTGCGCTTCACCGGCGCAATGCGCGGCTTGCGGATCAGCTGGTTGACGGTAGGCATTAAACCCTCTTGTCTCTCAATTCCGTGTCTCATGCCGGTCAAGGCTCGCTCAAAGCGCCATTTCCATACGCAAATTCGGGCCACAAACCGCGCCTTGCGGTCTTGCCCGAACAAATCGCAGAGGAAGCGGATACCGCTTCGTGCACGCCGGAAATGTCTTTTCGCTCGTAAAACGAACCCTGTTTGAGGCAAACTCCAAAGCGTGTCGCTTCGGAAGGGAGAGCCTCACATCGGTTCTGACTGGGCGGCTTCTACTCGCAAGCCCGCGTACCGTCAACCCCGGAGCGGCAAATATTGCATTGAAGCCGGGGCTTGGCAGCCATGCGTAAACCGCATGTAATTTTCTTTCGTCATTTTGCAAGGGCGAGGAAGAAAGTGCCAAGCCTTTAGCAAAGTGAATGGCTTTTGGCTGTTGCGCGGCGCGGCTTCATGCGAAAAAGCCGCATGAACAGTCAAAGCCCCTCGCCGCGAAGGAATCGGCCCGTGAACGACAACGAGGAACGCCCGGTCACCATCATCACCGGCCGGGTGTGGAAGAGAAAAGGCGGCAAGCCGGAAGGCGTGCACGTCATGCTGGTTGCGCCTGATGACGATTCGGCGGTGCGCCGTGCGCTCGAATCGCTGGCGGCGGAGGGTTACGCCGAAGCCGAGCTCGACCAGATCGGCGACATGGAGGGCGAGCCCGACGAGGAGCCGCATCTTTCGGCCTTCCAGGGCGCGCTCGAAGGCGAAGTGTCGATCGTGACCTTCGATGTGCCGATCTGAAAGCGTGCCGGCCCTTGCCGTTCGAATCGCCGCTGAAGCCTTCCAACGAGTGAAAGGCCCACGCTGCAGCTCCGGCAAAGACGGAGTTGACCTTTCGGCTTCGGCTTGTCCGGGGCAAGTGTTCTGATAAGAAGCGCTCACCATCATCCACAGACGGAGCGGCCGTGTCCCAGCCCATCAAGATAGGTATTGTCGGTGTCGGCAAGATCGTCCGCGACCAACACCTTCCGGCGCTCGCCAAGGACCGGGACTACCGGCTGATCGCCGCTGCCAGCCGGCATGGCAAGGTTGAGGACATCCATAATTTTCCCGATATCGAGACGATGCTTGGCGCCGTTCCCGAACTCGACGCCGTCTCACTCTGCATGCCGCCGCAATTCCGCTACGCTGCGGCGCGCACCGCGCTCGAGGCGAAGAAGCACGTGTTCCTGGAAAAGCCGCCCGGCGCCACGGTCAGCGAGGTCGAGGACCTGAAGGCGCTGGCGACGAAACAGGGCGTGTCGCTGTTCGCCAGTTGGCATTCGCGCTATGCGCCGGCGGTTGAAGCGGCACGGACTTTTTTGGCCGCGACGCAAATCAAATCAGCGGCAATCGTCTGGAAGGAAGACGTGCGCCGCTGGCACCCGAACCAGGACTGGATCTGGCAGCCAGGCGGCTTCGGCGTCTTCGATCCAGGCATCAACGCGCTGTCGATCGCGACCTACATCCTGCCCGCCATGTACATCACCTCGGCCGCGCTCGACTTCCCGGAGAACCGCGACGCGCCGATCGCCGCCCAGGTCGCCTTCCGCGCGGCGAACGGGTCGGCGGTGACGATGGATCTGGATTGGCTCCAGACCGGGCCGCAGAGCTGGGACATTCTCGCCGATACCGATGCCGGCAAGATGGTGCTCTCGGGCGGTGGCTCGAAACTCTCCATCGACGGCCGCGTCGTCCATGAAGAACCGGAATCGGAATATCCTGAACTCTACAGGCGTTTCGCCGAAATCGTGCGCGCCGGCACTTCCGATGTCGATCTCGCGCCCCTCCAGCATGTCGCCGACGCCTTCATGCTCGGCAAGCGCAATGTGGTCGAGGCGTTCTTCGACTGAATAGCGACTGTCGCCCGGATCGCGGATCCGGTCCGCCTATCGCAACAACTCAATCGACAATCGCTATGGCGAACCCGTCATAGCCCTTGGCGCCGACAGTCTGGATCGCGGTGCCGTCCAGGCGCTTGTCGCCGCCGATGAAGGAGAACGCCGCGCGTGCACCTTCGACGTTGGCGTCGCGACCATCCTCGTCGAGCACCGTGCCGTCGCGAATGACGTTGTCGCAGACGATGACCGTTCCCGAGCGCGACAGCCGCATGGCCCAGGAGAGATAGTTGGGGTTGTTAGGCTTGTCGGCGTCGATGAAAACGAGGTCGAACGGCCCGGCGTCTTCGGCCCCCAGCGCAGCGAGCGACTGCAGCGCAGGCCCGACCCGCAGATCGACCTGTTCGGAAACCCCTGCCCGCTCGAAATTCGAACGCGCGACCTTGGCGTGGTGCGGATCGAGTTCGAGCGTCACGATTTTTCCGCCGGCCGGCAATCCCCGCGCCATCCAGATGGTGGAATAACCGCCCAGCGTACCAATCTCGAGCACCTTTTTCGCGCCGCGAATGCGCACCAGCAGCGAGAGCAGCTTTCCTTGCGTCGCCGAGACGTCGATCGCCGGCAAGCCACCGTCGCGGTTGGCCGCCAGGACCGCGTCGAGAACGGGATCCGCCTCGAAGAGCGAGGAAACGATGTAGTTATCGACAGCCGTCCAGGTTTTCGTGCTCATCTGCCTTCCTCGATTGTTCGTTGAAACGAAAAGGCCGCCGGGTTGCCCCGGCGGCCTTGTTGCCTGAGATTTCTTGCCGCCGCGCCTACTGCGCGGCGGTTGTCATGTCGGCCAGCATCGGCTCGGCGACTTCGACACCGGAGGCCTTGCGGCGCTCGTCGATGATCAGTTCGTCGCGCGAGGTGGCGATGCGGCGGATCTGGCTCATCGTGCCGCCGGTACCGGCCGGGATCAGCCGGCCGACGATGACGTTTTCCTTCAAGCCCTGCAGCATGTCGGTCTTGCCGGCAACCGCGGCTTCCGTCAGCACCCTGGTCGTCTCCTGGAAGGAGGCGGCCGAGATGAAGGACGGCGTCTGCAGCGAGGCCTTGGTGATGCCGAGCAGCACCGGCTGGCCTTCGGCCGGCTTCTTGCCGTCCTCGACCAGGCGCTCGTTGACCTCTTCCAGTTCGATCACGTCGACGTGGTCGCCCGGAATATAGGTCGAGTCGCCCTGCGTGGTGATCTCGACCTTCTGCAGCATCTGGCGAACGATCACCTCGATGTGCTTGTCGTTGATCGACACGCCCTGCAGACGGTAGACCTCCTGGATCTCGTTGACGAGGTAGGACGCAAGCGCCTCCACGCCCTTGATCGCCAGGATGTCGTGCGGCGCCGGATTGCCGTCGAGGATGTAGTCGCCCTTTTCGATGACGTCGCCGTCCTGGAGATGGAACGGCTTGCCCTTCGGGATCAGGTATTCGACAGGCTCAAGCGTCGAGTCATGCGGCTCGATGATGATGCGGCGCTTGTTCTTGTAGTCGCGGCCGAAGCGGATCGTACCATCGATCTCTGCGATGATGGCGTGATCCTTCGGACGACGGGCCTCGAACAGCTCGGCAACACGCGGCAGACCGCCGGTGATGTCCTTGGTCTTGGCGCTTTCCATCGGGATACGCGCCAGGACGTCGCCGGGACGAACCTGAGCACCCGGCTCGACCGAGAGAATGGCCTCGACCGAGAGCAGGAAGCGGGCATCGCCGCCCTTCGACAGCTTGCCGACCTTGCCCTTGGCGTCCTGAACGACGATCGCCGGCTTCAGGTCGTTGCCGCGCGGCGTCGAACGCCAGTCGATGACCTCGCGCTTGGTGATGCCGGTCGACTCGTCGGCCGTTTCCTGGACGGAAATGCCGTCGACCAGATCCTCGAACGCCACCTTGCCCTCGATTTCGGTGAGGATGGGGCGGGTGTAAGGATCCCATTCGGCGATGCGCTGGCCGCGCTTCACCTTGTCGCCATCGTCCACGAAGATGCGCGAACCATAGGTGACGCGGTGCGTGGCGCGCTCCTTGCCGGCCTCGTCGAGGATCAGCACCGCCATGTTGCGGCCCATGACCATCTGCTGGCCGTCCGAGTTGCGCACCACGTTGCGGTTGCGGATCTCGACCTTGCCCTCATAGGAGGCTTCAAGGAACGAGCTATCCACCACCTGCGCCGTACCGCCCATGTGGAAGGTACGCATGGTGAGCTGGGTGCCCGGCTCGCCGATCGACTGCGCCGCGATGACGCCGACGGCCTCGCCCTGGTTGACCGGGGTGCCCCGGGCCAGATCGCGTCCGTAGCAGACTGCGCAGACGCCGACCCTGACTTCGCAAGTCAGCGCCGAGCGGATGCGGACCGACTGCACGCCGGCCTTCTCGATCTGCTCCACGTCGCGCTCGTCCATCAGCGTTCCGGCCTTGACCAACAATTCGCCGGTCACCGGATGGTTGATGTCGTCGAGCGCGGTGCGACCCAGCACGCGCTGGCCGACCGAAGCGACGACCTGACCGGCATCGACGATCGGCTGCATGGTGAGGCCCTTGTCGGTGCCGCAGTCCACGGAGTTGACGATGCAGTCCTGCGCCACGTCGACCAGACGACGGGTGAGATAGCCCGAGTTCGCCGTCTTCAGGGCGGTGTCCGCCAGACCCTTGCGGGCGCCGTGGGTCGAGTTGAAGTACTCGAGCACGGTCAGGCCTTCCTTGAAGTTCGAGATGATCGGCGTCTCGATGATTTCACCCGACGGCTTGGCCATCAGGCCGCGCATGCCGGCGAGCTGGCGCATCTGGGTGGGCGAGCCGCGCGCACCGGAGTGCGACATCATGTAGATCGAGTTCATCGGCTTCTGACGACCATTGTCCTCGAACTCGACCGCCTTGATGCGGGCCATCATTTCGTCGGCGACCTTTTCCGAGCACTTGGCCCAGGCGTCGACGACCTTGTTGTACTTCTCGCCCTGCGTGATCAGGCCGTCATTGTACTGCTGCTCGTATTCCTTGGCCAAGGCCTCGGTGTCCGACACCAGCTTGATCTTGGTATCCGGGATCAGCATGTCGTCCTTGCCGAACGAAATGCCGGCGCGGCAGGCATGGGCGAAACCGAGCGCCATGATGCGATCGCAGAAAATGACCGTCTCCTTCTGACCGCAATGGCGGTAGACGGTGTCGATCATCTTGGAGATGTTCTTCTTGGTCATCTCCTGGTTGGCGGTCTCGTAAGGCACGTTGACGTTCTTCGGCAGAAGCTCGCCGATGATCATGCGGCCAGGCGTGGTGTCGTAGATCTTCGACACGACCTTGCCCTCGGCGTCGACCGAACGGAAGCGGCCCTTGATCTTGGCGTGCAGGGTCACCGCCCTGGTCTCGAGCGCGTGCTGGAGTTCGCCCATGTCGGCAAACACCATGCCCTCGCCCGGCTCGTTCTGGTTGACGATCGAGAGGTAGTAGAGACCCAGAACCATGTCCTGCGACGGCACGATGATCGGCGCGCCGGAAGCCGGGTGCAGGATGTTGTTGGTCGACATCATCAGCACGCGGGCTTCCAACTGCGCTTCCAGCGACAGCGGCACGTGGACCGCCATCTGGTCGCCGTCGAAGTCGGCGTTGAAGGCCGTGCAGACCAGCGGATGCAGCTGGATCGCCTTGCCTTCGATCAGGATCGGCTCGAACGCCTGGATGCCGAGGCGGTGCAGCGTCGGCGCGCGGTTCAAGAGCACCGGATGCTCGCGGATGACCTCGTCGAGGATATCCCAGACTTCCGGACGCTCCTTCTCGACCAGCTTCTTCGCCTGCTTGACGGTCGAGGAGTAACCCTTCGCGTCGAGGCGGGCGTAGATGAAGGGCTTGAACAGTTCGAGCGCCATCTTCTTGGGCAGGCCGCACTGGTGCAGCTTGAGCTCCGGACCGGTGACGATGACCGAACGGCCGGAATAGTCGACGCGCTTGCCGAGCAGGTTCTGGCGGAACCGGCCCTGCTTGCCCTTGAGCATATCCGACAGCGACTTCAGCGGACGCTTGTTGGCGCCGGTGATGACGCGGCCACGGCGGCCGTTGTCGAACAGCGCGTCGACGGCTTCCTGCAGCATGCGCTTTTCATTGCGCACGATGATGCCGGGGGCACGCAACTCGATCAGCCGCTTCAGACGGTTGTTGCGGTTGATGACGCGTCGATAGAGATCGTTGAGGTCCGACGTCGCGAAACGTCCGCCGTCCAGCGGGACGAGCGGGCGCAGGTCCGGCGGGATCACCGGAACCACCTTCATGATCATCCATTCCGGACGGTTGCCGGACTCCATGAAGTTCTCGACGACCTTGAGCCGCTTCAGATACTTCTTCTGCTTCAACTCGGACGTGGTCGAAGCCAGCTCCGAACGCAGGTCGCCGGCGATCTTCTCCAGGTCCATGCCGGCCAGAAGGTCATGAATGGCCTCGGCGCCGATCATGGCGGTGAAGCTATCCTCGCCATATTCGTCGACGGCGATCATGTACTCTTCCTCGCTGAGCAGCTGGTGCTCCTTCAGCGCGGTGAGGCCGGGTTCGGTGACGATGTAGTTCTCGAAGTAGAGGACGCGCTCGATGTCCTTCAGGGTCATGTCGAGCAGCGTGCCGATGCGCGAGGGCAGCGACTTCAGGAACCAGATATGGGCGACGGGTGCCGCCAGCTCGATATGGCCCATGCGCTCGCGGCGAACGCGCGACAGCGTGACTTCGACACCGCACTTTTCGCAGATGACGCCCTTGTACTTCATGCGCTTGTACTTGCCGCACAGGCACTCGTAGTCCTTGATCGGGCCAAAAATGCGCGCGCAGAACAGACCGTCACGCTCCGGCTTGAAGGTGCGGTAGTTGATGGTCTCCGGCTTCTTGATCTCGCCGAACGACCAGGACAGAATCTTCTCAGGGCTGGCGAGCGATATCCGGATGGAATCGAACACCTGCGCCGGCGCCTGGGGATTGAAGAGATTCATGACCTCTTGGTTCATGCCGTTCTCCTTTCGGGGTCCTCGAAAACCCCTTGCATCTGATGCGGGGCAAATGCCCGCTGAGTGGTCGGCCCACCGGCCGAAGAATTTGGTGCACCCGGTCGCGGGAGAGGCTCCCGCGACCGGGTGTCTTGTTTATTCCGCTGCGTCGGGCAGCCGAACCGGGGCTTCGTCGAGCTTGGTGTTCTCCAATTCGACGTTGAGGCCGAGCGACCGCATCTCCTTGACGAGAACGTTGAAGCTCTCGGGAATGCCGGCCTCGAAGGTGTCGTCACCGCGGACGATCGCCTCGTAGACCTTGGTGCGGCCAGCGACGTCGTCCGACTTCACCGTCAGCATTTCCTGCAGCGTATAAGCGGCGCCGTAGGCTTCCAGCGCCCAGACCTCCATTTCGCCGAAGCGCTGGCCGCCGAACTGCGCCTTGCCGCCCAGCGGCTGCTGGGTGACGAGCGAGTACGGACCTATCGAACGCGCGTGGATCTTGTCATCCACGAGGTGGTGAAGCTTGAGCATGTAGATGTAGCCCATCGTCACCTTGCGATCGAACGGCTCGCCGGTGCGTCCGTCATAGAGCTGCGACTGACCGCTGGTGTGCAGGCCCGCCTGCTCCAGCATGACGTTGATGTCGGCCTCGTGCGCGCCGTCGAACACCGGGGTCGCGATCGAGACGCCGCGGCGCATCTGCTCGCTCAGGCGAACGATGCTCTCGTCGTCATACTCGCGGACCGGCTCATTGCGGTCGTTGGCGGGCATGAAGCTCTCCAGCGTCTTGCGCAGCGGCTTGATGTCGCCGGCAGACTTGTAGGCGTCGATCATCTCGCCGATCTTCCTGCCCATTCCGGCGCAAGCCCAGCCCAAATGCGTTTCCAGGATCTGGCCGACATTCATGCGGCTCGGCACACCCAGCGGGTTGAGCACGATATCGGCATGCGTGCCGTCCTCGAGGAAAGGCATGTCCTCGACCGGAACGATGCGCGACACGACACCCTTGTTGCCGTGACGGCCGGCCATCTTGTCACCCGGCTGCATCTTGCGCTTCACCGCCACGAAGACCTTGACCATCTTCATGACGCCCGGAGGCATTTCGTCGCCGCGCTGCACCTTCTCGACCTTGTCCATGAAGCGCTGTTCGAGTGCCTTCTTGGAATCGTCGTACTGGCCGCGCAGGGCTTCCAGTTCGCTCTGGAGCTTTTCGTTCTCCACGGCGAACTGCCACCACTGCGAACGCGGATACTCGTCGAGCGTGTCCTTCGACAGCGTCGAGCCCTTCTTGAAGCCCTTCGGTCCGGCGATCGCTTCCTTGCCGACGAGCACGTCGGAAAGGCGCGCGTAGACGTTGCGATCCAGGATCGCCTGCTCGTCGTCACGGTCCTTGGCGAGGCGTTCGATCTCCTCGCGCTCGATCGCCATGGCGCGCTCGTCCTTCTCCACACCGTGGCGATTGAACACGCGCACCTCGACGACGGTGCCGAAGGTGCCCGGAGGCATGCGCATCGAGGTGTCGCGCACATCGGATGCCTTTTCGCCGAAGATGGCGCGCAGAAGCTTTTCTTCCGGCGTCATCGGGCTTTCGCCCTTCGGCGTGATCTTGCCGACCAGGATATCGCCCGGCTGAACTTCGGCACCGATATAGACGATGCCGGCTTCATCGAGGTTCTTCAGCGCTTCTTCCGAGACGTTCGGAATGTCGCGCGTGATTTCCTCCGGTCCGAGCTTGGTGTCGCGCGCCATGACCTCGAACTCCTCGATGTGGATCGAGGTGAAGACGTCGTCGGCGACGATGCGCTCGGACAGGAGGATCGAGTCCTCGTAGTTGTAGCCGTTCCACGGCATGAACGCGACCAGCACGTTGCGGCCGAGAGCCAGATCGCCGAGCTCGGTCGAAGGACCGTCCGCGATGATGTCGCCCTTGTTGACCCGGTCGCCCATGCGCACCAGCGGACGCTGGTTGATACAGGTGTTCTGGTTCGAACGCTGGAACTTCATCAGCCGGTAGATGTCGACGCCGGACTTGCCCGGATCGAGGTCTTCCGTGGCGCGGATGACGATACGCGTCGCGTCCACCTGGTCGACGATGCCGCCGCGGCGGGCGCCGATGGCGGCGCCCGAATCACGGGCGACGATCGGCTCCATGCCGGTGCCGACGAACGGCGCTTCGGCGCGCACCAGCGGCACGGCCTGGCGCTGCATGTTCGAGCCCATCAGCGCGCGGTTGGCGTCGTCGTTCTCAAGGAACGGGATCAGGGCCGCGGCCACCGACACCATCTGCTTGGGCGAAACGTCCATCAGGTCGACGTTTTCGCGCGGCGCCATCATCACTTCGCCGGCACTGCGGCAAATGACGAATTCGTCGACAAAGCGACCATCCTTGTCGAGCTCGGCATTGGCCTGCGCGACATGGTGCTTGGCCTCTTCCATCGCCGACAGATAGACGACGTCATTGGTCAGCTTGCCGTCGACGATCTTGCGGTACGGGCTCTCGATGAAGCCGTACTTGTTGACGCGCGCGAAGGTGGCGAGCGAGTTGATCAGGCCGATATTCGGGCCTTCCGGCGTCTCGATCGGGCAGATGCGGCCGTAATGCGTCGGGTGCACGTCGCGCACCTCGAAGCCGGCGCGCTCGCGGGTCAGACCACCCGGTCCAAGCGCGGAGAGACGGCGCTTGTGGGTGATCTCCGACAGCGGATTGGTCTGGTCCATGAACTGCGACAGCTGCGAGGAACCGAAGAACTCGCGCACGGCGGCAGCCGCCGGCTTGGCGTTGATCAGGTCCTGCGGCATGACCGTGTCGATCTCGATCGAGGACATACGCTCCTTGATCGCGCGCTCCATGCGCAGCAGGCCGACGCGGTACTGGTTTTCCATCAGCTCGCCGACCGAACGCACGCGGCGGTTGCCGAGATTGTCGATGTCGTCGATCTCGCCCTTGCCGTCACGCAGTTCGACCAGCGTCTTGACCACGGCCAGGATGTCGTCCTTGCGCAATACACGCACGGTGTCCTCGGCCTTGAGTTCGAGGCGCATGTTCATCTTGACGCGGCCAACGGCGGACAGGTCGTAGCGCTCGCTGTCGAAGAACAGCGAGTTGAACATGGCTTCAGCGGTTTCGAGCGTCGGCGGCTCGCCGGGGCGCATGACACGATAGATGTCGAACAGCGCGTCCTGGCGGCTCTCGTTCTTGTCGACGGCGAGCGTGTTGCGGATGTAGGCGCCGACATTGACGTGATCGATGTCGAGTATCTGGATCTCGTCCTCGCCGGTGCCAAGCAGCACCTTCAGCGTCTTGTCATCGATCTCGTCGCCGGCCTCGAGGAAGATCTCGCCGGTGGCGTAATTGACGATGTCCTCGGCGAGATAGTTGCCGAGCAGGTCCTCGTCGGTCGCCTTGATCGCCTTCAGGCCCTTTTCGCCGAGCTGGCGGGCCTGGCGGGCGGTGATCTTCTTGCCGGCCTCGACAACGACCTCACCCGTGTCGGCGTCGACCAGGTCGCCGACGGCCTTCAGGCCGCGGAAACGATCCACGTTGAACGGAATGCGCCAGTGATCGCCGGCGCGCTTGTAGGTGATCTTGTTGTAGAAGGTCGACAGGATCTCTTCGCCGTCCATGCCGAGCGCCATCAGCAGCGACGTCACCGGAATCTTGCGGCGACGGTCGATGCGGGCGTGCACGACGTCCTTGGAATCGAACTCGATGTCGAGCCACGAACCGCGATAGGGGATGACGCGCGCGGCAAACAGGAGCTTGCCCGACGAGTGCGACTTGCCCTTGTCGTGGTCGAAGAAGACGCCCGGCGAGCGGTGCATCTGCGAGACGATGACGCGCTCGGTGCCGTTGACGATGAAGGTGCCGTTCGAGGTCATGAGCGGCATGTCGCCCATGTAGACGTCCTGCTCCTTGATGTCCTTGATCGACTTCGCGCCGGTATCCTCGTCGATATCGAACACGATCAAGCGCAGCGTCACCTTCAGCGGTGCGGCATAGGTGAGGTCGCGCTGACGGCATTCGTCAACGTCGAATTTCGGTCCTTCGAACTCGTACTTCACGAACTCCAGCATCGAGGAGCCGGAAAAATCGGAGATCGGGAAGACCGACTTGAAAACAGCCTGCAGTCCCTCGTCCGGACGTCCGCCCTTAGGCTCGTCCACCATCAGGAACTGGTCATAGGACGCCTTCTGAACCTCGATGAGGTTCGGCATCTCCGCAACTTCCGGGATCTTTCCGAAGAACTTGCGTACGCGTCTGCGGCCATTGAAAGTCTGGGTCTGGGCCATCGTCGCTCCTTAGCTCTAAACTCGGGGCGAGCCTCGCCGCGGCTCGCCTTGCATCCGAACCGCCTGGGCAGCGGCTCTCTGTCTGTTCTCCGGCCCCATTACCAAACTACTTGGCGGGCGGCCGGCTAAAACGGGAGAAAACCCGTTTCCTGAGAGCCGGTTTTCGGCCCTCAGGAAAGAGGTTTTCGTGCATCTCGCGCTACGCAGCCTCCCCAGGTCGCCCGAGGGAGTGGCGGACGGCGCGAGGCCGTCCGCCGATTGTTACGCTTACTTCAGCTCGACCTTGGCGCCGGCTGCTTCCAGCTGGGCCTTGAACTTGTCGGCGTCGGCCTTGGAAACGGCTTCCTTGACCGGCTTCGGAGCCGCTTCGACCAGGTCCTTGGCTTCCTTGAGGCCAAGGCCGGTGATGGCGCGGACTTCCTTGATGACGTTGATCTTCTGGGCGCCGGCGTCGGTGAGGACGACGTCGAATTCCGTCTTTTCCTCGACCGGAGCAGCGGCAGCGGCAGCACCGCCGGCAGCGGCAACAGCCACCGGAGCAGCAGCCGAAACGCCCCACTTTTCTTCCAGAAGCTTCGACAGCTCAGCCGCCTCGAGGACGGTCAGCTTCGAAAGGTCGTCTACGATCTTTGCGAGATCAGCCATTGTTGTATTCCTTCATAAGGTTCGAACGTGTGTTTGTGATAGCGAGGAACGGCCTCATGCCGCCTCGTCCTTCCGGGCGTAAGCGCCGATGACACGCGCGACCGAAGCCGCGGGCGCATTGACGATCTGGGCGATCCGGGTTGCCGGCGTGGCGATCATGCCAACCAGCCTGGCGCGCAGCTCGTCGAGCGACGGGAGTGTGGCGAGTGCCTTCACACCGTCGGCGTTGAGCGAGGTGGTGCCCATTGCGCCGCCGAGAATGACCAGCTTGTCATTCCCCTTGGCGAAATCGGACGCGACCTTCGGCGCCGCAATCGGATCCTCCGAATAGGCGACCAGCGTCTGTCCCTTGAACAGATCGATGATCGATGCGGAGTCCGTGCCCTGAAGAGCGATTTTGGCGAGACGGTTCTTCGCGACTTTAACGGTGCCACCGGCAGCGCGCATTTTCGACCGGAGGTCGTTCATTTGCGCGACGGTGATACCGGCATAGTGGGCCACGACCACTGAACCCGCGTTCGAGAACGCATCGTTCAGGCCCGTGACGAGTTCGCGTTTTTCCGCTCTGTCCACTGCCTATCTCCAGTTGACCCCCACCCTGCTAACGGGAACATTCCCATTCACGAGGACAGGCGTCGGGTTGCCTTTTGCCGGCCGGGCCATCCAGTAACGGATCTCCCGAACAGCGCTCGAGGATCCTGCCCCCTTTCGCCACATCGCCGGCAAGCCGGACGATGCGCAGACAAAAGGCAAACACGGTTCGAACCTTTCATTGGAGCGCTTGCTCCGTTGTCAGGTCTTCACCCGTCTCATGCAGGCCCACATGAATTAAGGCCCCCCTTTTCAATCAAGGCCGGGCCGCCTGCAATCTCGGACAGGATGTCCGGAAACCTTTCGGCTCCCGGTACCGGGCCCAGAACGATCCAGGCCCGGAATTCACTTACGGATCGGCCCGTTCAGCGGCCGATCCAAACGGTTAATCAGGACGCCGCGAGCGTCGAGACGTCGAGCTTGAGGCCCGGGCCCATCGTCGAGGTGACGGACACCTTCTTGACGTAGTTGCCCTTGGCGCCAGCCGGCTTTGCCTTGGTCACCGCATCGGCGAAGGCGCGGACGTTTTCTTCCAGCGCCTTGACGTCGAACGAGACCTTGCCGACGCCGGCGTGAACGATGCCGGCTTTCTCGACGCGGAACTCGACAGCGCCGCCCTTCGATGCCTTGACGGCGGCCGCGACGTCGGTGGTGACGGTACCGACCTTCGGGTTCGGCATCATGCCGCGCGGGCCGAGCACTTTGCCCAGACGGCCGACGAGCGGCATCATGTCCGGCGTAGCGATGCAGCGATCGAAATCGATCGTGCCCTTCTGGACGATATCGACCAGGTCCTCCGCACCGACGATGTCGGCGCCGGCGGCCTTGGCTTCCTCGGCCTTGTCGCCACGGGCGAACACGGCGACGCGGACCGAGCGGCCGGTGCCGTTCGGCAGGTTGACCACGCCGCGGACCATCTGGTCGGCATGGCGAGGATCAACGCCGAGATTCATCGCGACTTCGATCGTCTCGTCGAACTTGACCGTCGAGCGATCCTTGAGCAGCTTCAGCGCGTCACCCAAGGTATAAGCCTTGTTGGGATCGATGCCTTCGCGGGTCTTCGATACACGCTTTGCAATCTTTGCCATGATCTCAGCCCACCACTTCCAGACCCATCGAGCGGGCGGAGCCCTCGACCATGCGCATGGCCGCCTCGACGTCGTTTGCGTTCAGATCCTTCATCTTCTGCTCGGCGATGGCGCGGACCTTGTCGCGGCCGATCGTGCCGGCCTTGACCTTGCCCGGCTCCTTGGAGCCCGACTTCAGGTTAGCGGCCTTCTTCAGGAAGTAGCTCACCGGCGGCGTCTTCATGACGAAGGTGAACGACTTGTCCTGGTAGTAGGTGATGACGACCGGAATCGGCGATCCCTTTTCCATTTCCTGGGTCTGCGCGTTGAACGCCTTGCAGAACTCCATGATGTTGATGCCACGCTGACCAAGCGCCGGGCCGATCGGGGGCGACGGCGTAGCCGAGCCCGCGGCAACCTGGAGCTTGAGCTGGCCTGCAATTTTCTTAGCCATCTCTATTCCTGCCTTTGTCTATGCCGGCCCCTCGATCTGGGAAAACACCGGCTGTTGCAGTCTGGTGGTGCGGTTCCTGCGGCCGGCTAAAGCCGCATTCGCCTCCCACCGTTCTCAGGCCGCGCGTTGCCGCGCCGCCTCCCCTGACCACCGGAACGGCGCCAGGGATTTCGGATCAGCCTTTTTCGACTTGCCCGAATTCCAGATCGACAGGCACGGCGCGCCCGAAGATCGAAACCTCCACCTTGAGCCGCGCCCGCTCCTCGTCCACTTCCTGGACGAAGCCGTTGAAGGACGCGAAGGGGCCATCCGAGACGCGGATCGCCTCGCCGATCTCGAAAGTAACCGAGGGCTTCGGGCGCTCGACGCCTTCCTGCACCTGGTTCAGGATGCGCTGCGCCTCGGCCTCGGTGATCGGCACCGGCTTGGAGTCGCCCAAAAACCCGGTGACCTTCGGCGTGTTCTTGACCAGCGAGAACACGGCGTCGGTCAAGTTGGCCTTCAGGAGCACATAGCCCGGAAAGAACTTGCGCTCGGCGTCGACCTTGCGGCCGCGACGAACCTCGACGACCTTCTCGGTCGGCACGACGATCTGCTCGATATCGGCGGACAGGCCCTTCTGCTTGGCCTTGTTCTCGATGTCCTCGGCGACCTTCTTCTCAAAGTTCGAATAGGCGTGGACGATGTACCAGCGCGTAGTCATTTCACGACTTCTCCGTAATCGCCGGACTTAGCGTCCAATGCCCAGAATCTGTTCGACCGCGAGGCCCATGAGCTGATCGGCGGTGAAGAAAAAGATCATCGCGATCACAGCGAAAGCCAGAACCATCACCGTCGAGATCATCGTTTCGCGTCGCGACGGCCAAGTCACCTTGGCGGTCTCCGCGCGAACCTGCTGGAGAAAGACGAAAGGATTTGTGGTTTTCGAAGCCATATGCCGCTCTGTCTTCAAGACCCGTTGGCCGGGTCTCCTGGATGATCCCGCTGGCCGGGACGTGCCGCCTGGGTCCACTTTCGCGCCGAATCAGCGCAATCATTTCGCCCATGCAAATCAGACGCGTAAAGCCGGCTTCCCAGCTCCACGCGCCGCGTGTCTGTTTCGTCTACATAAAACCGATTCTTGATCCACGCAAGTGGCAAGTGTCCGCTTTATGACCAAACACCGCCTCGGAACCATCCAGTCGTTCCGTCCCGGCTATGGCGCCCTTATGCCTCAATCAGCTTAATATGGCAAGCCGGTCGTCGATTTTCAAAGGGCGGCCCGCAGAAATATCGTTTCTGACGGCCATTTAGGAAATGGCTGAGTTTTTGTTTGACGTGCCATTTCTTGAAATGGCACGGGCAGCAGGGCTCGAACCTACGACCTGCGGTTTTGGAGACCGCCGCTCTACCAACTGAGCTATGCCCGTACACGTGCGCCTCGGCGCAGCAGGGGCTTCCTAAAAGCTTCCGCGCGCTCTGTAAAGAGCGGTTTGCAAGCAAACGCGCCTTCATCCCCTTTCCCGGAAATCGGGATGGTCGACGACCAGCCCGCCGCCATCGATCTCCGGTTTCATGCTCGAGTGCGCCGGCATGCTGTTCGCGGAGATCTTGCCTGCCGGCCCGTGTATCCGTTGGACGCTATTTGGTGTCCGGGACCCGGTAAGGCCCGCCGGGCACGCCCCAGCCCCAGGCCGGCATCGGCTCGGTCTCCGGGTCGCACGTTTCGCCGAGATTGGAATTCATCCTGGCGAGCCGCGATCCCCACTCGACATAGCCCATGAAGGCGGAACGGAACTCCGGATCGTCAGGCAGCCCGACGGCATCCGCGGCATCGGCCAGCAGGTTGATCCAGCGGCGGCGCTGCTCCTCCGTCAAATGCTTGCCCAGGTGATGCATCACCATCTCGCGGTGGCCGCCGAATTTTTCGCTGTAGGTTTTCGGCCCGCCGAAAACCTCGCCGATAAAGGCCGCGACATGGGCGGGATGGTCGGGCGACATATGCTTGAACACCGGCCCGACGACCGGATCCTGCGCCACCTTGTCATAGAAGGTCTGCGTCAGCCGGTTGAGCGCTTCGCTGCCGCCGGCCCATTCGTACAGTGTCGGAACATCCTGGCTCATACTTGACCTCCGCCCAGCGCCGCCTGCAGCGACGATAGCGGAAAAATCGAGCAAGCCTCAACCTGCCTCGATGGCCAGTTCGATGACGCGGCTACCGTTCGACCGCGTGTCGGCCCCGGCATGCCAACGGCTGACCTTCGGTCGCCGACAAAAAGGGCGGCCCGAGGACCGCCCTTCCTTCTCGATCCGGCTGATGCCGGTGTCGATTACTCTTTGATGGTGACGACGATGCCGGCACCGACGGTGCGGCCGCCTTCACGGATGGCGAAGCGCAGCTTCTCTTCCATGGCGATCGGCACGATCAGCTCGACGTCGACCGTGATGTTGTCGCCAGGCATCACCATCTCGGTGCCGGCCGGCAGCGACACGATGCCGGTCACGTCGGTGGTGCGGAAGTAGAACTGCGGACGGTAGTTGGTGAAGAACGGCGTGTGACGGCCACCCTCGTCCTTGGTCAGGATGTAGGCTTCGGCCACGAACTTCTTGTGCGGCTTCACCGAACCGGGCTTGGCCAGAACCTGGCCGCGCTCGACACCTTCACGGTCGACACCGCGCAGCAGCGCGCCGATGTTGTCGCCCGCCTGGCCCTGGTCGAGCAGCTTGCGGAACATCTCGACGCCCGTGCAGGTCGTCTTGGTGGTCGGACGAATGCCGATGATCTCCAGCTCCTCGCCGACCTTGACCACGCCGCGCTCGACGCGACCGGTCACGACCGTGCCGCGGCCCGAGATCGAGAACACGTCCTCGATCGGCATCAGGAACGGCTTGTCGAGCGGACGAACCGGCGTCGGGATGTAGGCGTCGACCTGAGCCATCAGCTCGCGGATCGCGTCCTCGCCGATCTTCTTGTCCGAATCTTCCAGAGCCGCCAGCGCCGAACCCTTGACGATCGGAATGTCGTCGCCGGGGAACTCGTTCTTGGTCAGCAATTCGCGAACCTCGAGCTCGACCAGCTCAAGCAGCTCGGCATCGTCGACCTGGTCGACCTTGTTCAAAAACACCACGATCGACGGCACGCCGACCTGGCGGGCCAAAAGGATGTGCTCGCGGGTCTGCGGCATCGGGCCGTCGGCGGCCGACACAACCAGGATCGCGCCGTCCATCTGCGCGGCACCGGTGATCATGTTCTTCACATAGTCGGCGTGGCCGGGGCAGTCGACGTGGGCGTAGTGGCGGTTCTCCGTCTCGTACTCGACGTGAGCCGTCGAGATCGTGATGCCGCGCGCCTTCTCTTCCGGCGCCGCGTCAATCTGGTCATAGCGCTTGTATTCGCCAAAATACTTGGTGATCGCTGCCGTCAAAGACGTCTTGCCATGATCAACGTGGCCAATCGTGCCGATGTTCACATGCGGCTTGGTGCGCTCGAATTTACCTTTTGCCATAGTCTCTTTCCTTGGACGGCCTGGACCTTCAGTTCAGTCGAATGCGGGGCGATTAGCGACAAAGGCCAAAAAACACAAGCGTCTTTTGCCCGGGCGCCTTCTCACTCGGTCCGAACCCGTGATCCGATTGCGGGGATATGGCGCTGATATAGGAACGTGTCGCGTGAAATGGAATGGCCTAAACCCCTGCGCAATCGCGCCGGCCTCCCGCGCCCCGCTCGTCGGTCGCTGTCGGATTTGTCGGCGCTTCATGGCCCATTGCGGCGGTGTTCCCGCTCTGATTTCCTGCACCGATGCATTTCATCCCGACAGCCGTTCGCGGCCCTCTGTTCATGATCGTCTCGACCGGGTCGTATCTCGTCAACGATACGATGATGAAGCTCGCCACGGCGGGCCTGCCGTCCTATGAAGTGCTGTTCCTGCGCGGCGCGGCGGCAGCGCTCTGGGGCTTTCCGCTGCTGTTTGCGCTTGGTTATGGCAAACAGATCCCGCTGATCTTCGACAAGCGCGTGCTGCACCGCAACCTGCTCGAACTGGCCGCCATCCTTTGTTACGTCGTGGCGCTCGCCAACATGCAGATCGCCGATTCCACCGCCCTCGGACAGGTCACGCCGCTCTTGATGCTGGTCGGCTCCTCCATCCTGTTCGGCGAGCGGATCGGCGGCCAGCGCATGGCGCTGATCGGTCTCGGCTTCATCGGCGCGCTGATGGTGGCGCAACCGACCATGCAGGGCATCTCGGTCTACGCCTTGCTGGCGCTTGGCAATGCGGCATTGTCGGCCGCGCGCGATCTCACCGGCAGGCGGGTTCCGGCCGAGGTGCCGGGAATGATCGTGGCGATCTCCGCCGTCGTCGTGGTGCTGATCGGCGCCGGTGCGGCACACCTGGTTTCAGAGCGCTGGATCATGCCCGGAGCACATCATTTGCTGCTCATGGCCGGAGCCGGGTTTTTCCTGATCTTCGGCCATTTCTTCATCTTCATGGCCTATCGCGTCGGGCCGACCAGCGCAGTGGCGCCGTTCTACTACTGCTTCACCGTCTGGGCGATGATTTCGGGCCTGCTGGTGTTCGGACAATTCCCAAACGCGCTGGCGATTTGCGGCATCCTTCTGGTTGTCGGTAGCGGATTGGCCATCGTCTCGCTCGACCAGCGCAAGCGCCGGCTGACTGTCGTGGCCTAAGTCGGCTCCAGTTGCGGCCGATTATCGCCGGGGGTCTCGCCGCAAAGCTCAACACGCTGCCCGCGAGATCCTCAAGAGGGTCAGATAGGACGCGCCAGACGGCGCTCCGCGGTGGCAAACACCGCCGATGATGGACAGACGAGGGCGCATGACCCGAAAGGCGGGATCCGGTTTCGGGAAAGGTCATGGACAAGCGAACGGATAAAATCCCATCCCGAACCTTCGGAATGGGACTGGTGCTAAATAGTCCGCTTGCCGGCGAACTGGTGGTAAGCCCATAACACGACCACGGCGCCCACCACCGCGACGATCAGGCTGTATATGTTGAGACCGGTCACGCCCGACGCGCCGAAAGCGCTGAAGATCAGGCCGCCGACAATGGCGCCGACAATGCCGAGCACGATATCCATGATCATGCCCTGGCCGCTCTTGTTGACGATCTTGCTGCCAAGAAAGCCGGCGATGACTCCCAGAATAATCCAGCTGATGATTGACATTTTTCCTCTCCAATCCCCTGCCGCGTCCATCATTTTCATATGATTGTCAAAAGCTCAAGCCAGCTTGAAATTCCGCCCGTTTGCGTCATTGTGAGGATGGGACGGGCTTGGTTGACAAGGAGATCCACGATGGGACTGTTTGACAATGCCGTTCCGGGCGGCAACATCACCAAACCCCTGATGATCGCGCTTGGCGCGCTGCTGGTCGGAAAGATGCTCAGCGGCAGGAGTGCCGAACAGCCGGAGCAACCCCAAGCTCCCGTACCGGCCGAGCCCGGTGAAACCACGGCCGGCGATGGCGGCCTGCTTGGCGGACTGGGCGGCCTGCTCGACAAATTGAAGAACTCCGGCCACGGCAACGTCGCCGATTCCTGGGTCGGCACCGGCCAGAACCAACCGATCAACGCCAACGACCTGGGCAACGCGATCGGACCGCAGGTCATCCACGAGATCGCGCAACGGACGGGGCTCGACGAGCAGGAACTGCTCAAGCAATTGTCCGCAGCCTTGCCTGGCATCGTCGACAAGCTGACGCCGAACGGCCAGGTGCCGCAGCAACACCAGGTCGCGTCGGCCTTCAACAGCTGAAGCGAGCGGACAGCCATCCTCTGGAGCGCTGCGCGACCTGGCCGCGCAGTGTTTCAGCTTGCCGATGGCGTGGGTTGGAGATCTGGAGCGGGTAGCGGGAATCGAACCCGCATATTCAGCTTGGAAGGCTGCTGCTCTACCACTGAGCTATACCCGCGCCGTGCACTGAAGTACCGGATTCCACGGAAAAGCGCCATGCGCTTTTCGCCTCCGACGCTTTCACGTTTCAGGGCTTCCGGGCCGGCAGTGGTGGAGAGGGTTGGATTCGAACCAACGTAGGCTAAGCCAACGGATTTACAGTCCGTCCCCTTTAACCACTCGGGCACCTCTCCAGTCTGCCGCCGGAGCCATGCAACGAGGCATTCTTGCCGATCCGGACCCGAGTATCACTTCTCCGAAATCAGCGAAGCGCCTTATGGCGGCAAGGCCAGTGGGTGTCAACCGCGTGGCAAGGGTTTTTCGATGTTGTTCGCCGGCTGCGGCGACGGGCCATATCCCTGGCCGCCGGAGACCGCTATAGAAGCCGGCCATGAGCAACAAGACCGGCACCCCGAAAGACACCCACTACGCCAAGCTGCGTCGTGCACACCGCGACGAAAAGAGCGGCGGCGCGCCGGCGTTCCGGCCGCGCCAGCCCATGCCGCCGGGGGAGAACGCAGCCGACGGGCTGGTGCGGCTCTATGGCCTGCATACGGTGCGCGCCGCACTCGACAATCCGCGCCGCAAGATCAAGAAAATGCTGGTGACGCGCAATGCCGCCGAGCGGCTGGGACTGGCCGACCTCGCGGCTCTGCCCTTCAAGGCGGAGCTGGTCGAACCCAGGGACATCGACAAGATCACGGGTTCGGATGCCGTGCATCAAGGCGTGCTGATCGAGGCCGAGCCGCTGAAGCCCAAGCGCCTCGACGCTCTTGGCGACACAAAGCTGGTGCTGGTGCTCGACCAGATCACCGATCCGCACAATGTCGGCGCCATCCTGCGCTCGGCGGTCGCCTTCGATGCCGGCGCGCTGATCACCACGGCGCGCCACAGCCCGCAGGAATCGGGCGTGCTGGCGAAATCAGCCTCCGGCGCGCTCGAACATATCGACCAGATCGAGGTGAAGAACCTGGCCGACGCGCTCGCGCAACTGCACGAGGCCGGCTTCCAGACAATCGGTCTCGATTCGGACGGCCCGGCCGAACTCGAAACGAGCTTTGCCGGCGACAAGCTTGCCCTGGTGCTGGGCGCGGAAGGCAAGGGCCTGCGCCAGAAGACGCGCGAGACGGTGACGACACTGGCTCGCCTCGACATGCCCGGCGCCATCCGCTCGCTCAACGTGTCGAACGCGGCGGCGGTAAGCCTTTATGCGGCACGGAAATTCTTGAGGCAGTAGGGCAGTACGGCAGTAGGGCTTCCAAATCGGCCGGAACGGGCGGCTCCTACTGCCCTACTGCCCTACCTCATGCCCGGCCATCCGCTCCAGCGCCCTGACCAGGGCCGAGTGATCCTCCCTGGCGCCGCCATTGGCGGTGCAGGAATTGAACAGTTGCTGGGTGGTCGACGTGTTGGGCAGGGAGACGCCGAGCGCCCTTGCCCCTTCCAGCGCAAGGTTGAGATCCTTCTGGTGCAGTTCGATGCGGAAACCCGGCGCGAAGGTGCGCCTAACCATGCGCTCACCATGGACTTCGAGGATGCGCGAGGCGGCCAACCCGCCCATCAGCGCCTGCCTGACCTTGGCGGGGTCGGCGCCGGCTTTCGAAGCAAAAACAAGCGCTTCGGCGACGGCTTCAATGGTCAGCGCGACGACGATCTGGTTGGCGACCTTGGTGGTCTGGCCGACGCCGTTCGGTCCGACCAGGGTGATGTTCTTGCCCATCTTCTCGAAAACGGGCCTGGCGCGCTCGAAGGCCTTCTCCTCGCCGCCGACCATGATGGTCAGCGATGCGGCCTTGGCTCCCACCTCGCCGCCCGAGACCGGCGCATCGAGATAGTCGCAGCCCAGTTCGTTGATTTTTTTGGCGAAGGCCTTGGTCTCGATCGGCGAGATCGAGCTCATGTCGATGATCAATTTGCCTTTGGAAAGACCTGATGCGACGCCGTTGTCGCCGAACAGCACCTCGGCCACCTGCGGTGTGTCGGGCACCATGGTGATGATGATATCGGCGGCCTTCGCCACGGCGGCATGGCCGGTGACCGACTTCAGGCCCCTGGCGACGAGATCGGCCCGCGGTTTGGAGCGATGGTCGCTGGCGATCACCGTGTAGCCGGCGTCCAGCAAATGTCCCGCCATCGGCGCGCCCATGATGCCAAGGCCGATGAAGCCGATGGTTTCCATTGTGGTTCTCCGTCTTGTTGAGGTTGCGTTCCTTCACGCCCCCCTCTGGCCTGCCGGCCATCTCCCCCACAGGTGGGGAGATTGGCAGTTTCGGCGCTGGCCCCAACTTTCCCGGTTCAAAATTTAGCGAAGCCGCCGGTGACATCCAACCTCCGCTCTTGGTAGGGGAGATGGCCGACAGGCCAGAGGGGGGCGTGAAGGAACGCGAGTTCGATTTCGACGGCTAAGCCGCGGCACTTCCCTGCCCGGCCAGCTCCCTTAACCAACCCAGCCCTTGCTCGGTCCCCGCCTTCGGCTTGTATTCCGCCCCGACCCAGCCGGAATAACCAATGCGGTCGATGTGCTCGTAGAGGAAGGGATAGTTGATCTCGCCCGTCCCCGGCTCGTGACGGCCGGGATTGTCCGCAAGCTGGATATGCGCGATGCGGCCGAGGTTTGCCTCCATGGTACGGGCGAGATCCCCCTCCATGATCTGCATGTGGTAGATGTCGTATTGCAGGAACAGGTTCTTCGAGCCGACGCGGTCGATCAGCGCCAGCGCCTGGTCGGAATAATTGAGGAAGAAGCCTGGAATGTCGCGCGTGTTGATCGGCTCGATCAGCAATTTGATACCGGCCTGCTCCAGTTTCTCCGCCGCGAAGGCGAGGTTCTCGGCAAAGACATCCTCGAGCACCTTGCGGTCGACACCGGCGGGCGCGATGCCGGCCAGGCAATTGACCTGTGAGCAGCCGAGCGCCTGCGCATAGGCGATCGCCTTGGCGATGCCCTGGCGGAATTCCGGCACACGGTCCGGCAGCACTGCGATACCGCGCTCGCCCTTGCCCCAGTCGCCGGCCGGCAGGTTGAACAGCACCTGTGTCAGGCCGTTCTTCTTCAGCCGCGCGGCCACCATCTCGGGGGCATGGTCATAGGGGCCTACATATTCGACGCCTTTGAAGCCGGCGCGGGCGGCGGCATCGAAGCGGTCGAGAAAATCGTGCTCGCCAAAGAGCATCGAAAGATTGGCGGAAAAACGCGGCATTCTTTTTCTCCTAGTCCAGCATCACGATCGCCGTCGGGGCGTCTTCTTGGTGTTCGGCAAGGTCCTCGAATTCGGTGACCTTGTCGATCTCGGTGCCCATCGAGATGTTGGTGACGCGTTCGAGGATGAATTCGAGCACTACGGGAACCTGATGCTCCTTCATCAGCCGCTGCGCCTGCTTGAAGGCACCGGCGAATTCTTCCGGTTTGCGCACCCTGACCGCCTTGCAGCCCATTGCCTCGGCAACAGCGACGTGGTCGACACCGTAGCCGGCCTCGGGATCGTCCGACCGGTTGATGTTCTCGAAAGCAAGGCTGACCTCGTAATCCATCGAGAAGCCGCGCTGCGCCTGGCGGATCAGGCCGAGATAGGCATTGTTCACGACGACGTGGATGTAGGGCAGCCTGTGCTGCGCGCCGACCGCCAGTTCTTCGATCATGAACTGGAAGTCATAGTCGCCCGACAGCGCCACGATCGTGCGGTCGGGATCGGCGGCGCGCACGCCAAGGGCTGCCGGCAGTGTCCAGCCGAGCGGGCCGGCCTGGCCGCAATTGATCCAGTTGCGGGGCTTGTAGACATGCAGGAACTGCGCGCCGGCGATCTGCGACAGGCCGATCGTGGTGACGTAGGTGACGTCGCGCCCGAACGCCTTGTTCATCTCCTCATAGACGCGCTGCGGCTTGAGCGGCACCTGGTCGAAATGCGTCTTGCGCTTCATGGTCTTCTTGCGGCCTTGGCATTCCTTCGCCCAGCCCGACCAGTCGCGCAGTCTTCCGGCCGTTTTCCATTCGGTAGCGACGTCGAGCAGTATCTTCAGTGCGGCACCCGCATCCGAGACGACGCCGAGATCTGGTGCGAACACGCGGCCGATCTGGGTCGGCTCGATGTCGACATGGATGAACTTTTTTCCCTTGGTGTAGACATCGACCGAACCGGTGTGGCGATTTGCCCAGCGGTTGCCGATGCCGAACACGAAGTCGGCCTCGAGCATCGTTGCGTTGCCGTAGCGGTGCGATGTCTGCAGCCCACACATGCCCGCCATCAGCCGATGGTCGTCGGGGATCGCGCCCCAGCCCATTAGCGTTGGGATGACCGGCACGCCCGTGATTTCGGCGAACTCGATCAACAGGTCCGACACATCGGCATTGATGATGCCGCCGCCGGCGACGATCAGCGGCTTTTCGGCGGCGTTGAGCATCGCCAGAGCCTTTTCGGCCTGGGCGCGCGTCATCGCCGGCTTGAACGGCGCCAGCGGCTCATAGGCGTCGATGTCGAACTCGATCTCGGCCAATTGGACGTCGACCGGCAGGTCGATCAGCACCGGTCCCGGGCGCGAAGACCTCATCAGGTGGAATGCCTTCTGCAGCGCCATCGGCACGAGATAAGGCTCCATGACGGTGACCGCCCATTTGGCGACGGGCGACGCGATGGCGGCGATGTCGACGGCCTGGAAATCCTCCTTGTTCAGCCGCGCCCGCGGCGCCTGGCCGGTGATGCAGAGGATCGGGATGGAATCGGCTGCGGCCGAGTAGAGCCCGGTGATCATGTCGGTGCCGGCCGGGCCAGACGTGCCGATGCAGAGCCCGATATTGCCTGCCTTGGCCCTGGTGAAGCCTTCGGCCATGTGCGAGGCGCCCTCGACATGACGGGCCAGCACATGGCGGATCGTGCCCCTCGCCTTCAGGGCCGAGTAGAGCGGATTGATCGCCGCTCCCGGCACGCCGAAGGCGCAGGCGATGCCTTCCTTTTCGAAAACGAGAACCGCAGCGTCGACAGCGCGCATCCTGGCCATTGTTCCGGCCCTCCACAGGGTTGTGATTGTTGGATGACCGAGAATGTCAGCAAGCGGCCTATTTTTCAATTTTTTCAGAATATTTTTTCATTTCTAGGAAGCTGCCGTTGCCAATTGATTTCCTTTCTCTTTTTGTTTTCCAAAAAATGGCAATGCAGAAGAGTGAAAAACTTTTTCATTGTCCATTCGGGAAAATCGGGCATGATGGCGTCATGGAAACCGCCGAAAAACGCCAGCGCGGCCGGCCGCGCGCCTTCAACGGCCCGTCGGAAGCGGCTTCGGTGCAGTCGTTGGACCGGGCCTTGCGCATCCTGGCCATCGTTGCCGAAGGCAGCGGCCTGTCGCTGAGCGAGATATCCGCGCAAAGCGGCCTGGCTGCCTCTACCGCCTACCGCATGCTGACGACGCTCGAAAACCACGGCATGGTCGAGTTCGACAGTTCGGACCAGCTTTGGTCGATCGGCGTCGAGACCTACCGGATGGGCGCGGCGTTCCTGCGCCGCCGCAAGCTGGTCGACCGCGCGCGCATCGTGATGCAGGAGCTGATGGAGAAAACCGGCGAGACCGCCAATCTCGGCGTCGCCGAGGACGATTGCGTGGTGTTCGTCAGCCAGGTCGAGACGCACCAGGCAATTCGCGCCTTCTTCCGACCGGGCACGCGCAGCCCTTTTCACGCATCCGGCATCGGCAAGGCGGTGCTGGCCCATCTCGAGCCGGAGCGCGTCGGAGCCATCCTGCGCAAGGCCGGCCTGCAGCGCTTTACCGACAGGACGCTGTCCGACATCCCTGCCCTCGCGCATGATCTCGCGACGATCAAGCTGCGCGGCTGGTCGGTCGACGACGAGGAACGGCACCCAGGCATGCGCTGCGTGGCATCAGCCATCTTCAACGAATTCGGCGAGCCGATCGGCGGTGTCTCGGTGTCGGGCCCGACCGTTCGGGTGACGCCTGAGAGGCTGGCCGAGATCGGCCCGCTGGTGCACAGCGCCGCGGCCGAGGTCACAAAGATGATCGGCGGCGTGCAAACCGGATGATCAACCTGCTCCGGGCAGCGCGCTTCTGCTCGCAAGATCGAAGAAATCGAGCAGGATCGCCATGCCGACACCGCAGGCGGTGAAGACGAGGCCGGTGATGAAGATGCGGTTGGCGCGTTCATAGGCGCTCAGCCGCAGGCACTTTGTGTCGAGCAGAAGCGACAGTGCCCGCATCTGTAAGGCGATGCCGGCCAGGATGGGCAGCACGGCGACGAGATGATAGGTCTGCCACGGGATCGGATTGGCGGCCCAATGCGTGATGAATCCCAGCGAAAACGCCAGCAGGATGCCGACGGCCGTGACCGTGCCGTTGCGGAAAATAATCTCGACCTGTTCCTCTTTCGGGTCCTGCTCGTCCAAGGATCACCCTCCCCCATATCGCCCGCAGATTATCGCCAAGCAGATTAGGCCTTCGGGAAATGCCTGTACATTGCCGATCGCATCGACAAAAGCCGATGACCGAGGGTTCAGGCGTCTCCGTGAAAGTCGGCTAATCCAACAGGTGTGCCGCCATCCAAGCGTAGAAAAGGGGCTCGCCTGAGCCCCTCTTCTGGTGCTGAACGGTGCTCCTCCTCTCAGAGACGGCAGTAATGGCGATAGCCGTCGTAACCGATGTAGGTGTCGGAGTCCGGATCGTAGCTCGAATAGCGATCGAAGCAGCGGCGGACGTGCCACGAGCCGCCGCCCTCGTCGACGTAGACAGCGCGGGGCTGGGCAAGCAGGCTGCCCAGGACAAAACCGCCGACGCCGGCGGCGATGCCGATGCCGAGGCCATGGTGGTGGTGATGCGAATGAGCCGCCGAAGGCTGAACGGTGCCGACCAAAGCGGTGGCGGCGACGGTGGTGGCGATGAGGCTGGAAACGAGTGCGCGCTTGAACATGATGATCTCCTTGCTTCGTTTGGAGAGGCGACCCATCCGCCTCTTGATCATCTGTCGTTCGGCACAAGAAAAAGGTTCGAATCTTTTTTGAACGTGAACCGAGGAGGTCGTGCTGACGGCGGCCTGCAAGGGCCTGGCTAGACATTGATGACCGGTCCCATTTCGCCCAACGAAAAAGGACGGCCGAAGCCGCCCTTTCGGGAGAATTGGGTCCCTCCATCAAAGAAAGATGATCACCTTGCCGTGCTTGTGGTAATGATGGTTATGGTGCTTCCACCAAAACTTCTTGAAGTGCTTCTTGTGATGGTTGTGGTGATGATGGTGGCCGTGCATGCCGTGGGCCGACGACGTGCCGACGGTGCCGGCGAGCGCGCCGGTGGCGACGAAAATGGCAACGAGGCCTGAAACGAGAGTGCGCTGGAACATGATGATCTCCTGGATCTTTTGATCGAGGCGACCCATTCGCCTCTGACCATCAGTCGGCGCGGCGCGGGAAAAGGTTCGAAAGGTGGAGGAGATTTTTTTCGGCAAGGCCGGAGACGGGATGAATCGTGAGTAGTGAGTAGTGAGTACTACTGACTACTGACTACTGACTACTGACTACTGACTACTGACTACTGACTACTGACTACTGACTACTGACTACTGACTAATGACTACTGACTACTATTCACCACCCCATGCCCGTGACATGGCGCAGCCAGAAGGCGAGCGCGATGAAGCCGATGATGGTGGTAACGCCGGTCCAGTCGATATTGGCGTTCTTGAGGTTCCTGATGAGCTTCACCAGCAGCATCCAGGCTATGACGACGATCGGCAGGATGATGACAAATCTGATCATGCGACGGCCTCGCCCGAGCGATTGCACCTGCCGTAGGATATAGGAAGCGAATTGGCCGTTTTCAGGATGCCGTGTCTGTTGCTTCGCAGCGGCAGGAGCACCTCAAAACGGACATTTGTCTTTACTGGCGCCGCAAATATGGCTAACCGGTGCCGCATGCCCTTGTAGCTCAGCTGGTAGAGCAGCGGTTTTGTAAACCGAAGGTCGCGGGTTCGATTCCTGCCGGGGGCACCACCCTTCGCTCTTCAAGCTTCGGGTGGCAGGCCACCCAGCCCGTTATAAGAACACCAGATCTCGCAAAACGAAGGAGTGTCCTCCGAAGCCTGTCGCAGGAGGACTGCTCATGCGAAGAGGCGAAACCCAGCGGACTTTCGCTAGGAGGCTGTCGCGACCTGGCCGGCTGCCACTTCGCCGCCGAACGTGTTCTTCACCCTGACGGACTTGTAGACGTAGGCGACCCAAGCCCCGGTGAGGATGAACGACAGGACGGGTGTCGCCAGCGCATCTCCAGCAAGGATCTGGCTCACCGGGACGCCCAGAGTTGATGAGATCAAGATCGTGTCCAGGACGAACACAACCGGTATCGCAATCCACTGAACCAGAAACAATTGTGGAAAGCGTCGGCTTCGCCGCAGCATCGAAATGAGCACAACCAGTTGAAGCGCCAGAAATGCCAGATTGAGGGCAACCTCGCTATACACCGCAACCAGTCCATTTGGCAGGGGCATGAGTTGCCGGTAACCCTCGGCCGAATTGGCCAAGTCGGCGAGCGTGCGCAGCGGCGACAAAACCTGACCGATCGCAAGCAGCATAAGCCAGCCACCGAATCCTACAAGAGCCGCCGGGCCCTGTGACGGCTTCACGGCTGAGCGAACCGCAAAGAAAACAGGCACGCCGATGATCAGCAGTACGATCGTCCAATGCCAGATTGAAAACGTCCCCATTAACCTCTCCCCTTCGCACTCCTATAAGTTGTATCAGATTTCAAATTCAACTCAAGAGGCGACTTCGCGTGCAATGTGGTCGGTGCCGAAGCGGCGACTTTCTCCTGCTGTCCTGAGTCTCGAGCCGCAACCCGGAACCAAACCCGGCCGGAGACGGTTAACGATCGAAGGGACCGCAAACTCTGTAGCGGAACAATGATCGAACTCTTGGACATGGAACTGGCCAGAGCCAGGCAGCGGATTGGCCGAGCGGTACTCGCCCTCAAACGAGCGGAAGAAATGCTGGACGGAGACTGTGGCGTCGGCATCAATCTCGCGCTTTGCAGCAGGATAAGGTCCGCGCAGCGGCGCGTCACCGAAGCGCGAGAGCGCCTGACGAAGATCGATCCGACCGATCACTGATTTTTACCTGCGACACTGCGGCCGCGTCTTTCCTTTCGGTCGATGCTTCGAAGGAATCGCTGATTAGGCCCAGCGGCTACGCTGCCCTGTGCGCGGGGCCCGGCGGTGTAGACGGGCGCCGCCGTTGGCACTCATCGTCAGTCACACTGGCAGCGGAAGCTGGTTCATGCCGCGGTCGCTTCCATCCTCACATCCCGATCGCCGCCACCAGGATCCGGTTCTGCCGTCGGATCGCCGCGCGCAGTTCCGCTATCCTTGCCTCGTCGCGCTTCACGAACTCGATGAACATCATGTTCATGTTGTTGAAGACCAGCTCACCCACCGCCTGCCCGTCGATGTCGCGCCGCACCAGGCCGATCTCCTGCAGCCTTGCGATCAGGGCACGGATCTGTTGCGTCAGAGCGCGGTCGAGCGCCGTGTAGGCTTGGCCGAACGGGCTGTCGGGCAGTTGCGTCGAGATCGCCATCGCCTGGCGCCACATCTCCTTGCTGAGATAGTGCAAGGAGTGCTCGATATAGATGCCGATCAGCGTGTCCAGCGCATCGCCGACATTGGCCGGTGGGCTGTCGACCACGCCTCGCCCGGCATTCAGCACCTCGTTGACCTCCATGGAGACGATGGCGCCGAGGATGTCGCCCTTATTCTGGTAGTAATTGTAAATCGTCCCGATCGACACTTCGGCCTGGGCGGCGATCGTCTCGATCTTGGCACCTTCATAACCGGCCTCGCGGAAAAGCTCGGCCGCCGCCTCGATGATGCGGCGGTGCCGGTCGGCCTTTTGCCTTGCCCTCAATCCACTCATGCCGGCTGGTCTGCCACAAAAACAGAATTGACTCAATTTTAGAATTGGTTCAACTTTTTGCAAGAAGCCACAAAGGCAAGGGAGAACACTCGATGTCCGCACGATCCGCAGCCAACAATCCGCTTTCAATCCTGAAGAGACATCTGGGCGCCGCTTGCGGCGCCACGGCGCTGGTGCTCTCAGCAGCCGGCGCCAGCCAGGCCGCCGATCTCAACGCCCTGATCTGGTGCGATCATGCCGACCCGGCGCTGCTGCAGCCCTTCGAAGAGGCCAACAACATCAAGGTCAACGTCAAGGAATTCGAGGGCACCGGCGCGGGGCTCGCCATCGTCGAACAGTCGCAACCCGGCGACTGGGACGTGATGGTGATCGACAGCATCGACGTGCCGCGCGGCGTGGAAAAAGGCCTGTTCGAGCCGCTGCCGGAGGACAAGCTGCCGTTGGGCGACCTCTTTCCGCAGGTGAAGATGGACAACTCTACCGTGGTCGGCGGCAAGCGCTACGGCATCACCGAAAAGTTCGGCTACAACACGATCGGCTTCAACAAGACCAAGGTCGACCCGGCCGACATGCAATCCTTGGCGTCGCTGACAAGGGACAAGTACAAGCGCAAGGTCGCCATCTACGATTATTACCTGCCGGTCATCGGCATGGCGGCACTCGCCATCGGCAAGAAAACGGCTGAACTCACCGAGGCCGATCTTCCCGCCCTCAAGGCCGAACTGCTCAAGATGAAGGCCAACGCCAAGCTGGTCGGCGAGGTGACCGCCAGCCAGACAGCGCTCGCCACCGGTGAAGTCGATATTCTGGTCGGCGGCGGCGAATGGGTGACGGCGGGCCTGGCCAAGGAGAACCCGGCGCTGGACTTCTCGATCCCCAAGGAGGGAGCGGTGCTGTGGTCGCAGTCGCTCGCCATGTTCAAGGACTCCAAGAACAAGGACGTGGCGCTGAAATTCATCCAGTACATCATGAGCCCGGAAGGCCAGGCGCGTCTTGCCACATCCTCCTGCTATTGGGGCATGCCGGCGAACAGCAAGGCGGCACTCACCGACGACCAGAAGAAGATCCTGCGCTTCGACGAGCAGCCCGAATTCCTTGCCCGCGCCCAGGCCTATCCGGCGCCGAACGCCGACCTCGACAAGAAGATGCAGGACATGTGGACCGAGATGCTGCAGGCGCAGTAGACGGGCGTCGTGAGCACCGCAAACAAGGCCCTGCCCTGGGCGCTGGTTACGCCGGCGCTCGGCTGGACCTTGCTGTTCTTCGTGTTGCCTTTCATTGCCATGGGGCTTTCCAGCCTGACGTCGCATGAGGGCGGCGGCTTCACATCAGCCAATTACAGCCAGTTCTTCACCAATCCTGCCTATTGGCAAGCGATGGTGAATTCGCTGGAGGTGACGGCGATCGTCACCGTGGTCTCGGTGCTGCTCGCCTATCCTTTCGCGTGGATCCTGGCCGAACAGGTGCCGGAACGCTGGCAGCGGCTGGCGCTGATGCTGGCCGTGCTGCCGTTCTGGACGTCCTATGTCGTGCGCTCCTATTCCTGGCTTCTGGTGCTGGCGCAGAACGGCGTCATCAACCGGACGCTGACCGGCATCGGCTTGACCAGCGAACCGCTGCAGCTCGCCAATACGCGCTTCGCCACCGTGACCGGCTTCGTGCATTTCTTCGTCATGCTTTTGACGCTGACGATCTTCGCCAATTTGAAGCAGCTCAGTCCGAGCTACCGCAAGGCCGCCGCTGATCTCGGCGCCGGGCCGGTGCGCACCTTCCTGCATGTCATCCTGCCGCTGACCTTGCCCGGCATCATGGTCGGCGCCTTCCTGACCTTCGTGCTGTGCATCGGCGACTACATCACGCCGCAAATCCTGGGCGGCAACAACGAGCTGGTCATGCCGCAACTGGTGATGATGCAGATCGGCCGGCGCGGCGATTTTCCGCTGGCCTCCGCCCTGTCGATTATCCTGATGGCGGTCGTGACCATCGCCTATCTCGCCTGCGCCCGCTGGCTGAAGATCGAGCGGGCCTGAGATGCGCCTGATCGTCCGAACCGCTTCCTGTCTCTACGCGATCGCCATCTATTCCTTCATTTTCCTGCCGGTGGTCGTGCTCGTGCTGTTCTCGCTGCAGGCAACCTCCTTCCCCATCCCGCCCTTCACCGGCCCGTCGCTGCGCTGGTACCAGGCCGTCCTGTCCGATACGCGGCTGACCTCGGCGCTGGTGAACTCGCTGCTGGTGGCCGTGCTTTCGTCGCTCGCGGCCGTCACGCTCGGCTTCCTCAGCGCCTGGGCGTTCGCGCGTTTCGTGCTGCCGGGTTCGGCCCTGCTGCGAGGGTTGATCACGCTACCGCTTACCGTCAGCTATCTCATCATCGGCATGGGGCTGCTGGTGCTGTTCAACTGGGCCGGCGTGCCGAAATCGCTGATGGCCGCCGGCATCGGCCATGTCGTGATCAACCTGCCGCTCTGCTTCGCCATCGTCTACAGCCAGATGGGCGACCACCAGATCAACATCGAGCGCGCCGCGCGCGATCTCGGCGCGCCGGAATGGAAAGTGCTGCTCTTGATTACTGTGCCTGTCATGGCGCCGGCCATCTTCGCCGGCTTCTTCCTGTCGATGACCTTTTCCTGGGACGAATTCGTGATCTCCTTCCTGCTGACACGCTTCGAAACCACGCTGCCGGTCGAAATCTGGAATCTGCTGCGCTCTGGCCTCAACCCCAAGACCAACGCAGTCGGCTCGCTGGTGTTCGCCGTTTCCATCGTGCTGGTGGTGCTGTTCGAATTGACATTGCTGCGGAGGAAGCCGGCATGAGCGCGCCCCTGGTCGACATCCGCGGGGTCTCGCACCGTTTCGGCCAGCTGGCGGTGCTGAAAGACGTATCGCTGCGGATCGAGCCCGGTAGCTACACCATCCTGCTCGGACCGTCGGGCTCCGGCAAGACGACGCTTTTGTCGATTTTGGGCGGCTTCGTCACACCGAGCGAAGGCAAGGTGTTCATCCGAGGCGAGGACTGCACCGCCGTTCCGCCGGCAAAGCGCCCGACAACGACGGTGTTCCAGGATTATGCGCTGTTTCCGCATATGAGCGTCGGCGGCAATGTCGGTTTTGGCCTGCGCATGCAAGGCGTCGATGGCGCGACACGCGCCGCGCGGGCGCGTGAGACGCTGGCGCTAGTCGGGCTGGATGCCGCCTTCGACAAGAAGCCGCACCAGCTCTCCGGCGGCCAGCGGCAGCGCGTAGCGCTGGCGCGCGCACTGGTGATCGAGCCCGCCGTGCTGCTGCTCGACGAGCCGCTCGGCGCGCTCGACCTCAAACTGCGCCGGCAGATGCAGGACGAATTGAAAGCGATCCAAAAGCGCGTCGGCACCGCCTTCATCCATGTCACCCACGACCAGGAAGAAGCGATGGCGCTGGCCGACCACTGCGTGGTGATGAGTGACGGCCGCATCGAGGACGAAGGGCCGCCCGAACGCGTCTATGCGCGCCCAAAGACACGCTTTTCGGCGACCTTCATGGGCGAGAGCACCATTCTTCGCGGAACGGTGGCGGAGATGATGGACAGGACAAGCACTGTCGCGACACAGGTCGGGCCGGTCTCGGCGTCCGGAGCGTTGCCGGTGGGATCGGCGGTTGCCTTGGCCATCCGGCCGGAGCACCTTGCCCTGGGCGCGACCTCAGGCGCCACAAAGCTGGGCAAGGCGCAGGTCAGCGATGTCGTTTTCCAGGGCAGCTTCAAGCGCGTGCTCGCGGTCTCCACTGAAGACGCCACGCTGCAATTCATCGCCAAACTGCCCGCGACGTCCGTCGTGCAGCCGGGCGACACGGTCTCGGTTTCCTGCGATACAGACAAGATCATCCTGCTGACGGATTGAACATGGGCATGCTTGCGGTCGTCGACGCACCTGACTGGTACGAAACCATCCGCATGGGCGACGGTGTCACGCTGATCCACGAGCCATGGATCAAACCGTTCTTCCGCTGTAATATGTGGCATGTGCGCGGTCGCGACCGCGACCTGCTGTTCGATACCGGGCTTGGCCATTTCAGCCTCAGGCGCCATGTGCCGCTGGTTAGCGAGCGCAAGCTCACCTGCGTCGCCAGCCACACGCATTTCGATCATATAGGCTGCCACCATGAATTTCCCGACCGCTGCGTGCACCGCGCCGAGGCGGAGATTCTGACCGATCCGCGCAACGAATGGACGGTGGCTGACCGCTACGCCAATGAAGAGATGTTCGATCGCCAGCCACAAGGTTGGGATACGGCGCGCTATCGCATCATGCCCGCCCCGGCGGACCGCCTGCTCGAACATGGCGATATCGTCGACCTCGGCGATCGCGCCTTCGAGGTGATCCACACGCCCGGCCATTCGCCAGGCGGTATCGCTCTGTACGAGAAGAAGACCCGCATCCTGCTTTCCGGCGACATCATCTATGACGGCCCGCTGATCGACGACGTCTACCATTCCGATATCGATGATTATTTGCAGACGCTGCTTGCCATGCGCGACCTCGACGTCTCGGTCGTGCATGGCGGCCATTTCCCGAGTTTCGGCAAGGTGCGCTATCGGCAGCTGATCGACGAGTATCTGGCACAGAAACGCCAGGCCGGCTGCCATCTGCAACCACGCTCCTAGCAATCAGCTTGTTTTGATCTACAGCGCCCTTTGCGGACAAGGCATACCGGCGGCGTCGCCGCAGCGCGAGGCAGTGGGCAAGGGCCTGAGGCTTGTTTCTTCCGAGCGGCGCACCAGTTCGGCGAAGACAAGCGCGAAGCTTCCCAGCACGACGGAGATGATGATCAGGCGTGTTACCAGCAATATGTTGGTCCCGGCTGGCGCGTGTCCCCGGAATCGGGCTCGACTCTCGAAGGATTCACGCACGATCAAAAGTGCCACAGCGTCTTTCGTATCCTGAAAGGCATAAGATCGCTGTGGGCGCCCCCACGCCACCCATGCCGGCTAACATGATCCATGGGGCTTTACGAGAGTTTAAGCCCGGCCTTAACCATCACATTGGCTCGTTCCCTGATATGATTCGCGACTGCCGGTTCGAACCGCACGTCTGCGGGCTCTCTTTGCACACAGGCCCGCCCATGCTACCCCGGCCCAGCCGCCAACCGGTCACCGTCGGGGAGCCATGAGCAAAGCCGCCAACAGCATCGCCTTCGTCTCGTCCGGCACGCCTGACGCCAAAGCGGCGCTGGAAAGCCTGTCGGCGCGCTATGGCCAGCATTCGGTCGCGGAAGCCGATGTCGTCGTGGCCCTGGGCGGCGACGGTTTCCTGCTGCAAACTTTGCGCGATACAATGGGAACCGGCAAAAAGGTCTACGGCATGAACCGTGGCACCATCGGCTTCCTGATGAACGAATATCGTTCCGGAGGTCTCGCCGAGCGCATCGCCGCCGCGGTCGCCGAAACGATCCGTCCGCTGGAGATGCAGGCCGTTACCTCGGATGGCGAAACCGTCTCGGCGCTGGCCATCAACGAAGTGGCGTTATGGCGCCAGTCCTATCAGACGGCCAAGATCCGCATCACCATAGATGACCAGGTACGGCTCGAGGAACTGAATTGCGACGGCGTGATGATCGCCACGCCGGCTGGCTCCACCGCCTACAATCTTTCGGCGCATGGGCCCATCCTGCCGCTCGACGCGCCGCTGCTGGCGCTTACCCCCGTCAGCCCGTTTCGCCCGCGCCGCTGGCGCGGCGCTTTGCTTTCCAACAAGGCAACCGTGCGCTTCGATATACTAGAGGCGGAAAAGCGGCCGGTGAACGCCGCCGCCGACCATACGGAGGTCAAGGCCGTAGCTTCCGTGACGGTGAGGGAATCTGCGACGGCGACCGCAACTTTGCTGTTCGATCCCAATCACTCCTGGAACGAACGCATACTGGCGGAACAGTTCCGTTATTGAGCCGATATTGAGCCGGCGCGCGGATAAGCGGCCGGATCAGACATAGTAATTAAGGTTACGACTTCACAATCGAGCCATTGCCGGCCGTTTGTGTTGACAAATCGCGGGCTTGCGCCTAGTTGCAGTGATGATCTTGCGGGCGCGCGGCGCCTGCCGCGACGGATGCCGTTGCGCTTCCCCGAACAGCCAAAGACAGCCAGAACTTGTCCTCAGACACCCAGACCGCTCAAGAAGCGTTGACTTTCGCGGACCTCGGCCTATCGCCGAAGGTCCTTTCCGCAGTCACCGACGCCGGCTACCTCAAGCCGACGCCGATCCAGGCCGGCGCCATTCCGCACGCGCTTCTGGGCAAGGATGTGCTTGGCATAGCACAGACCGGTACCGGCAAGACGGCCTCCTTCGTGCTGCCGATGCTGACACGACTGGAAAAGGGCCGCGCCCGCGCCCGCATGCCCCGCACGCTGATCCTGGAGCCGACCCGCGAGCTTGCGGCGCAGGTCGAGGAAAACTTCATCAAATACGGCAAGAACCACAAGCTCAACATCGCACTGCTGATCGGCGGCGTGTCGTTCGACGAACAGGACAAGAAACTGGAGCGTGGCGCCGACGTGCTCATCGCGACGCCCGGCCGCATGCTCGACCACCGCGAGCGCGGCAAGCTCTTGCTCAACGGCGTCGAGATCCTCGTCATCGACGAAGCCGATCGCATGCTCGACATGGGCTTCATTCCCGATATCGAGCGTATCTGCGAGATGATCCCCTTCACCCGGCAGACGCTGTTCTTCTCGGCGACGATGCCGCCCGAGATCACCAAGCTGACCGAAAAGTTCCTGCACGCGCCGGTGCGCGTCGAGGTTTCAAAGGCCGCCTCCGCCGCGACCAACATCATCCAGCGGCTGGTGAAGTCAGGTTCCAAACCCTGGGACAAGCGCGAGACGCTGCGCAACCTGATCAAAGCCGAGGATGCGGAGCTGAAGAACGCCATCATCTTCTGCAATCGCAAGATCGAGGTGTCGGAGCTGTTCCGCTCGCTGCTGAAATATGATTTCGACGCCGGCGCGCTGCATGGCGACATGGACCAGCGCGCACGCATGCAGATGCTGGCAAATTTCCGGGACGGCAAGCTTCGGTATCTGGTCGCCTCCGACGTGGCGGCGCGCGGCCTCGATATTCCCGATGTCAGCCACGTCTTCAACTATGACGTGCCGATCCACGCCGAGGATTACGTCCACCGAATCGGCCGTACCGGCCGCGCCGGGCGCTCCGGAAAATCCTTCACCATCGCGACCAAGTCCGACACCAAGTATATCGAAGCCATCGAACGGCTGATCGGCACCAAGATCGAGTGGCATGACGGTGACCTGTCGACGGTGGTGGCCAGCGAAGGCGAGGACGAAGCTCCGCGCCGTGGCCGCGGTGCACCGCGTCGTGCCGGCCGCAAGGACGACGACCGCAAGGACAGGGGCGAGCGCAAGAGAGGCGGACGCCAGGCCAAGCACGGCGAAGACGCGGCACCGGAGACCGTGCGCGAGGAACAGCCGGTCGCGGCCGAGGAAACGGTCGCCGACACTGGTGAGCGGCGCACGCGCAAGGACGCTATCCGCTCGGAAAATTCCGAGCGCAAGAGCTCCGCGGCGCGCAGCGAGCGACGTGCACCGGAACGTGGCGACACCAGGCCCCAGCGCGATGACCGTCGCCCTGCCCGCAACCGAGAAGACGAAAACGACGCCACCGTTGGCTTCGGCGACGACATGCCCGCCTTCATGCGTATCGTCGCCAAGGGCTGACCGACGGGTGGTTCCAAGGCAAGACGGCCATCCGGCTTGCCCTCCCGGCAAGCTCCTGGCTGGGGTCGCCGTTACATCGGCCCGGGCATCATCTTGGTCGGTTTCTCCAACATCGGAAACTCGGCCTTGTTGCATTTCACGTTCGGGTTCGTCGGACTGAACATGCCGTTGGGATTATCACCCAGCCAGGCGTGAAGATCGTAGTGGACGAACTCCCTCGGGATGAGCGGATAGTGTCCCTCCATCGGACCCATGAAGGTTTGGCCAAACAGCTTCGGTGGCTCTTTGACGTCCGGCGTCAGCGGCACAAGCCATTCCGCCCCGACCAGGCGCAGACCGTTTTTCGTCGGCTCGTAGATCAGCACATTGGGGCGCATCGGGTCGAGTTTTTGGCCGACACTTGGGACGTTGACGAAATGGATGCCCATGGCGCCTTTCGGGTAGTACATCGCTCCGGATATCTTTTCTCCGCTATAGTAGACGCAGCCGACCGTCGACAGATAAAGGTCGCGGACGGCCGCGGTGTAGTCCTCATATTTGGCGAGCGACTTTTTCAAGGCCTCGATGTCAGCTTTGTTGGCATCCTCGGCCCGAGCCGCCGCGACGCCCAACCATGCGCTTACAAGACCTGTTAAAACGAGGACGCCGCAGCGCCCGAGGCTGGCTGTTCTTGTCATGCATTCCTCCCAGATTTTTTTGATCTGGCCGTGCAAGACCGAGGCTGAAAAAGAAATGCTTATTGCGCGGCCAGGTGTACCGCCTCATCCCCTCCGGAACAGCGACGATGCTATTCCTTTCCATGGCTGCGGGAAAGCGGTTATTTAGGACTGGCTAATTCTCTGGCGCGCCAATCTCAATCTGAGCGCGGCCGGTCGCGGCCGGTGAAGCTGTTGCCGTCATCGCCGAGCGACGCCACCGTTGGCTTCGGCTACGACACACCGGCCTTCATACGCATTGTCGCCAAGGTCTGATATCGTCGTGTGTTGCAAGGACGCACGGCCTCGCCGAAGATGGCGTGATGAAGCGTCTGGTGGAAGATTGGGTCTATGGTGGCGTGCTCGCCGGCCTCACCCTGTGCGTGGTGGCGATCGGGCTGGCCGCTCGATTGGAGACAGCCGAGCTCGCCGTCTTCCTGCTGATTCCGATTTACATGCTCCACCAATACGAGGAGCATGCCGAGGACCGGTTCCGGCTTTTCGTCAACAAGATGCTCGGCGGCGGGGCGCCGCTGCTTACCCGCTTCGATGTCTTTGTGATCAACGTACCGGGTGTATGGGGCATCTATTCCCTGGTTTTCACCCTCGCTGTCACGGTCAATGCCGGGATAGGGCTGATCGCCGCCTACACCACCCTGATCAACGCTTTGGTTCACGTCGCGCAGGCCATCAGGATGCGCAGCTACAACCCCGGGCTCATCACCGCAATTGTCTTGTTCGTACCCGCATCCATCTGGTCGATCCTGACGCTTTCCGGTTCGGGAACGGGCTTCCATATCCTTGGACTTACGGCCGGGCTGCTCATTCATGGACTGATCGTTGCCCATGTCGTCCGGCGGCAGCGCCTGACCCAACGAGCGACGGTCGATAAGCCGACCTCACCGTAACATCATGGAAGAACCCGGGGGCCGCAGGCCTGGCCGTCGGTCGCATTTTGCAAATAAAAACGGCCCGTTGCGAGGCCCTTTTTGCATTCTGGTCGATGCTGCTCAGGTGAGCGGCGAAAGCTGGATCTCGACGCGACGGTTTTGAGCGCGACCCTCGGCCGTGGCATTGGACGCGACCGGACGGGTCTTGCCGAATCCGGTGACCGCGAAGCGGCGTGAATCGACGCCCTGGCCAGCCAGGTAGTTGGCGACCGCCAGCGCGCGGCGCTGCGACAGATCGAAATTATGCTGGTCGCCGCCGGTCGAATCGGTATGGCCGAACACGTCGACCGTGGTCTGCTTGAACTTCTTCAGCACCAGCGCGACCGAATTCAGCACCTGGTAGAAGCCGGGCTTCACCGCATCCTGATCGACGTTGAAGGTGATGTCGGACGGCATATTGAGGATGATCTGGTCGCCGGAGCGGGTGACGCTGACGCCTGTGCCCTCCAACTGCCGGCGCAGTTCGGCTTCGTTCTGGTCCATGGTGGCGCCGATGGCGCCGCCGGCCAGCGCCCCGATGCCGGCGCCGATCAGCGCGTTGCGGCGGTCATTGCCACCCGCAAGCAGGCCAAGGCTGGCGCCGGCCAAGGCGCCGAGGCCGGCGCCGGCCGCCGTATTGGAAATCTTCTGGTCGCCGGTATACGGATCGGTGGTGGTGCAGGCGCTCACCAGCACAGCCGTCGCCACGACGACGAGCACGGTCTTCTTCATAGGATTGTCCCTCTCCAAGTCACGCCTTGCGGTGGCGCCAAATCAGCCCTTCGCGCGACTTGTACCATGAAATGCGGCGAAAAGCGGAACGGGAAAAGCACCGGCGACGGCTTTTCCCCGGGGCACGATTTCCCGATTGGGCGTCCAGGAATCTACCAGAGATTCTTGCCGTCGATGGCCACCACTTCGACCTTGTCCAGGTCGAAATCGTCGAACAACCGCGAGTTGACACTGATCTTGGGATTGTCGAAATCCGGCTCTCCGCTCGACCAGTCCGGTGTTTCGGTGAAGGTCCCGCAGCCGCAGGTGTCGCAAAAACCGTGCTTAACGGTCTTTGATCCCCACTGATAGAAGGAAACATTCTTCTGCGGCGTGAGGAGCTTGAACTGCGCCGGAGTGTAGTAGGCCCAAAGCGAGCCGCGTTTCGAGCAGAACGAACAAGTGCACTGCGTCAGCGTCTGCGGTGCTTGCGAAACCTCGAATATCGTCGCCTTGCAGTGGCAGCTTCCCTTGATGGTCATGGACGTCACCTCTCCCTTGTCCGCCGCCCTCAGGCAACGCAACACAAAGAAGCGGTCCTGGCAACTGTCCGTCAGCAGGCCCCCTATCGCGGTCCGGGCCGGTCGCCGCTGCGCTTCCCGGGCCTAGAGCGTTTCATATCTTGACGGAAGCGTAGCCTGCGTTTTCGAAGTAGTTCCTGCATTCGGCTGCCTCGATTGTT
>NZ_VFVW01000009.1:0-313420 GCF_006442305.1 Mesorhizobium sp. B2-3-6
ATCCAGCCAGCATCTTGAATCACAAACATCCGGTTTTGGGAATCCTACGATTCTCCCAAAATAGGAAATGCTCTAGTGCGCGCAGGATTGAGCGCTTTAGGTCACGCGGGTCAATTTGATCATTAAACTGAAACGCCGCCTGGGCCAGATCATCGACGCGAGCGGCGGAGATTGGCACGTTCAGTCGTTCCGAAAGTTCGCTGCGATTCTGGAACAGCTCGCGCAGTCGCAATTCGCCAGCTTTTCCGCGTGGCAGCAGGTAGTCGGCTACGGGGATACGTTTTACGAATTCACGGCCAACCATCTCAGCGAAGTCGGCGCCAGCGGCCTGGATGGCCGGCAGTTCTTCTCGTTTCATCGTTTCGGGCAGACCCAAGTCAGTGCGCAGTCGATACAGAGTCGCACGGCTTCGGGCCGGGCTACCTGCATCTGTTATTTGTGGCCGCTGAATCGGGAGATCACCGAACAAGTCACCGGTCGCGCCCGCGTCGACGGCTTTGAGCAGCCTATCTTGAAATTCAGGCGTTTCATCGCGAGCAGAGGGAAACAGCACACCTTGCTCCACCAGTTGTCCGATGCGCTGGGCTCGCTCCTCGATTGAGACAGGTCCTTCCCCTCGTATCGCCTGAATATCCTGTAACAATGGTGCGCCGCTGCCAAACTGCACGACATTCAGGTGATCGGTTATTGTGTCAATGGATTCTCGCACTGCCCTCAATTCGGCCACTGCCGCATCAAGACCGCCTTGCAATTCCGGGTCGGTCAGTACCACAAAGCCGTTGTCAAGCAGGGGAATTGTTTTGTGCAAATGTCGCACTGCAGGATGCACACGCATAATGCGCCCGACTATCTGGAGGCCGAATTGAACGCCGCGGTTTGGCCGCACAGAAACCAACGTCCAGGCGCGCGGCGCGTCAAAACCGGTCGCGATAGCCACCTTGAAAATCAACACCTCTACATCGGGATCATGGGCGAAGGCATGGAAGTCAGGATCCGACTTACCTGATGTGTGCGACTTGATAGCGGCGGCAGGAACGCCAAGCTGTACGAGCTTTTCGCGCGCCCGTCCCACGGGGTCCGCCTCGCCCGCCTTCTGGTCTTCGACCTGAACCAGCATCAGAGGCGTAACAGCAATGCCGCGATCGGCGAGTTCATTTCTGATCTTCTTGTGGCGCGCCCAGCAGGCCGCGAACGCAGCCTGCTCAGGGTCGACCAACTTGCTGTCTTCTTCACCAAATGTCACAATTCCCAACACAAGGCCGATTTTGTTCAGTCCCGCATCGACCACTGCCTGACGATCGACAACCACACGGCTTTCGACACGTATTCCGGCCTCTCTCTCGAAGGACTCTAGTTTTTCGTCACTCGGCGTCGCGGTGGCGAGAATCGTCGCGTCGGGTTTCAGCACATTTAGATAGAATTCGGCGGCGGCTTGGGCGGAGGTGCCGAAATTCACATGCGCCTCGTCAATGACCACGCCAATGGAAAAGCCCTTGTCGCGCAGTTCGCCAATTAAATCATCAATCGAGCCGGAAGCCTCGGCCCGTCGGCGCACTTTTCGTGCGTCGGCATTATTGGCTGCGACGGTCGCCCAGGTCTGCACAAAAACATCGCCGTCGCGGGTGCTTGCCGCTGTCCTGTCTTTCGCAACCTCACGCAAGCGCAGCGATGGACATTGCGCTGACAATGCGTCTTTGGTTTGCTCGACCAAGCCGACAAACGGGGTGAACCAAAACCAGGCGAATTTGCCGAGCACCGCGCCGCGCAAGCTTTCCAGGGTCCGACCAAGGATCAACGTCTTGCCGGCGGCAGTAGGCGCCTGCAGCAAGACGACGCCAAGCTCACGTGCGATCATCTCTCGCTGGACCGGATTTTCGACCTGCAACCCGGCGATGCGTCTGACCGTGTCGCGAAGCGCGTCGCGCGCCTTCGACTGGTAGCCCGCGAGCGTATGTAGCGCATCGCCAGCTTTTCTTGCAGGCTCAGCGTTCATTGCTGGAATCTCTGTTTTAGAACATCGCGCACTGCGCGCAGCTCAATCGTGTCGGGAAGGCCCCATTCGCGAATTGCGCCGGGCGTCCAAGCATAAACAAATACGGGCCGCCCCGCAGGCTGCATCTCAAGGAATACGCGTAAAGCCTGATCCGGCCTGTCGGCAAAAACCAACGTCGATTCGTCGCCTTCATGCACGTTGAACGGCGCGTCCACGTCAAACACGGTCAGCGGCAGGTCGTGCATGGCCTCCACCGCCGACCACACTTCCTGCGGTTCGACGTCGTAGTCAATGTCTTCGAAATCAACTTCGCGCATGCGCAAGTAGGCAAAGCCGGCTGAAAGCTCGGTATATTTGCCCTCCTCCAGTCGGTTCAAGCGACGGATACGCTCGGAGGTCACATCGCGGGCGAGGTTCTTGTCGGGTTCTTCCTCAGTCTTTTCGGTGGAGGAAACCAGGATGAAGCGCCGGTCGCCGCCATCCTCTGCATTCAGCTCCATCACAGCTTGGCCGGTGGTGGCCGAACCTGCAAAGAAATCTAGGACCAAATCGGCAGGGCCGGTTGACTGGCGTATCAACTCACGGATCAGCGATACGGGTTTCGTATATTCAAAGGTTTTCCGGCCGAATATGTCCTTAACAGTCTTCGCGCCCTCGCTATTAGTACCCACAATCAAATTAGTCAGTTCGTCAACCGCCGTTGCTTTTTCCTTCTGAGGCACAATCCAAGAAGAAATTGGCTGAGACGCTCGTTTTAGTTCGTTTTTATATCTCTTAAATGAAGGAACACCGAACCCAACCTTTCTCCCAATCCAGAATTCAAGATCAGGTAACCCAAGACGTAGCAGTGGAGATCGACCGCTCATCGGCACATCGCCAATCTCTATAGCTCTGTTAAGTTCCTCTATCGAATCCCACTGCTCGACCCGTTGATCATGCGGAAAGTATATTTGGTCTAGAGCAATCCATTCCTCCATGTATTTTGTTTTTACTCTTGATTTTGCAGTTGCCCGTTCACGAGAGGTAAAGGCCCATACGCGATTTGGATTGCAGGGATACCATATATCGGTATTCGGGTCCCTGATCGGATAGTAAGCTAGACCAGCCCTAGGGTTATCATACGACACGGTAAGATCACTCAAACGATAGAAATCATTCTTCTTTTCGTCGAAATACTTGTACATTGCATAGGTCTTCTCGGTTCCACCAAATTTGAAAGCCGAGTTCGCGTAAACTAAAATAGGTTCGTGGTTTGACGTGAAGAAATGCTCGCCGCCCTCATTCCCACCAATTCGGGTTCGCCAAGTAAAGCTCCCTACCCGCATCCCGGGCAACGCTTCGTCCATCAGCATTTCGAGCTTGGCGCGGTTATCGTCATTAATTGACACAAGCAGCACGCCATCTTCGGTGAGCAGGTCACGCGCCAAGGTAAGCCGGCGATAGAGGAATTCGAGCCAAGTTGAGTGCCGGTAGCGATCATTGGGGTCCACATAGTGGTCGTTATAGACCCAGTCTTTGTTCCCGGTATTGTATGGTGGGTCTATGTAGATGCACTTCACGCGGCCGGCATAGGCCATGCGAAGCCAGCGCAAGGCATCGTAATTGTCACCCTCGATGATCAGGTTTTCCCAGGGAGCTGGGCGTTCGCTCAGTTCTTTGTCCAAGGTCGCGACGACAAAGTTCTCATCGACGGCCAGATCGGCTTCGATGTCGTCGCGCTCCCAAACCAGACCGAACCGGCGCTCGCGATCACGTTTTTGCAGAATCCGAACCAGCTGCTCGCGAGTTAGGTCGTCATATTTTCCAGCCATTCGAATCGTCTTGTTGCTCTCTGCTCGGGTCCTGCCCGATCATCTCCCGCGTTACAATAAGACAATTCTCACTCTGACGCCGACCGCTTTGCAGCAATCAGCTCGGGTGAACATTGACCATGTTAGCGTCTCCCTAGAAGAACCTATCTGCCGTATTTGCTTTTGCAATGCGCAAAAAACGCAATTCACGGGTTAGAAACTTAATCCTTCAGTGGGATTAGCTCTTCAGTCGCGGACATTGACCTTGGCGCACCCGACAGGATTCGAACCTGTGACCTCTGCCTTCGGAGGGCAGCGCTCTATCCAGCTGAGCTACGGGTGCTTCCCGGCGGGCCGGAAAACGAACCGGGTGAACCGGCAAGTCACGGCTTCTTAGCGGAAGCGGGCGCGGGCTTCAACGGGCAATTGGAGATTGGCGCGGCGTCGCCTGGTGGGGTGGATTGGTCCTTTCACGGGTGCGGGCCTGTTGGATGTGGCGCTCCCCCTCTCCGTCTCGGCTTCGCCGAGCCACCTTGCCGGGGCGAGCCCAGGGTCTCGCCCGTCCTTCGAGCCCCCAGTTTGTGGGGCGAGGAACCTCCCTCATCCTCCCGCCTCGCCCCGCACCGCCCGCCTCCTCCGCACCGCCCGCTTGGCCTTCTTCGCGCCCGTCAGCTCATGCATGGCGTCGAGCTGCATCTGCTGCATTTCGGCCAGGCGGGTCCATTGGCGCGAGATGAGGTAGTCGAGTTTTTCGTGCAGATGGCGCACTTCGAGCTCGGCCTTGAGGTTGACGCGGTAGTCGTTGAAGGAGCGCAGGCGGTCTTTCACCTCCTGGCGCTTCTGGCTCATCATGATGATGGGCGCCTGGATGGCGGCGATGCAGGAGAGCAGCAGGTTGAGCAGGATGAAGGGGTAGGGATCGAAGGCGCGGTTCAAGCCCTCGAACAGGTTGATGGCGATCCACACCAGGAGCACGCCGGCGAACGAGATCAGGAACCACCAGCTGCCGCCGAAGGCCGCCATGTTGTCGGAGACGCGGTCGGCAAAGGAGCGGTGCTCCTCGAACTCCTCTTCCGAGTTTTCCGAAATCGTGTCCTGCCTGGCGATCGATTCCACCACCTGGCGGTCGAGCTCGGAGAATTCGCCGTGCTCCTGCTGGAGCAGCTCCTCCATGTAGCGCATGCGGTAGCGGCCGAGCTCCTCGCGGCTGATGCGGGCGCCATGCGGCAGGTCCGGATGGTCGGAGCGGATGCGGTCGGCCAGGCTCGGGCGCAGATCGTCGATGCGCACCAGGTCGCGCTTGCGGAATTTGCGGCCCGAGATCGCCGACGGTCTTTTCTTGGGCTTGGCCCGCGAAGCGCCGGGCAAGGCCGGCTCTGAGTCCGGCACCTCCGGCGTGTCGAAATGCTCGTCCGAAACCCCGTGCAGGTCCTCCCCCGTGGTCGGCGCCTCGAAATATTCGCCGCCGCTGTCATTGTCCGCCTGCTGCTCGGACGCCTTGGGAACGGTGCTCATGATGCGGGCTCCTGCTGTGGTGGAAGACGATAGACCGATGCGGCGATGCTTAGCCAGCATCGCGGCGATTTGGCATGCCTATGCCACGCCTTGCGGACGATTGCGTGACAGGAAGGGACAGCGGGCCGCCTTTCGGGGCTGGTAGAGAGACATTCGAGGTTGGCGGCGGCTCAATGAAATCGTTATCAACCCCTGGGGAAACCTAACGGGGGCGAAGCTCCGTCGCGGAGCCTGGATCCATTCCGTGGCATTGGCGGCGGTGGAGCAGAATTGCGAACCGTTGCGGCGCCTGCCGAGTCGCGGCATGGATCCTCGCGCCGCGTCGCTACGCTCCTTGCTCCGCCCGTGGATGACGAAGTGATTGGCCGGCGCCTGGGCGACGGCACAAAAAACCCGCCTTGCGGCGGGTGGCTGGCGCAAATCAGCACCATAGCGAGAATAGTAGCATAGTTGCCTTCACCCTGTCAAGAAAAAATTCCTATCGGGCCAGTCGACGCCATCGCCCGCTTTCGAGCGACTGCGCCGCCCCTCACTGTCCTGCCGGACATCTCTCCCCGTAGAACGGGGAGAGAGGGGCTGTTATCGCCGGTTTCGCCAATCACCAACGCTGCAAAAAGGGTGCCGAGGTTGCGGTCAGCCTCTTCTCCCCGTCACTATACGGGGAGAAGTGCCTGGCAGGGCGATGAGGGGCGGCACCGACTTCGATAGTTGAGCAAGCTGGTCCGAAGCGAGGCAGCCCCGCAGCTCGCCCGCTCACTGCTGTTCGGCGTACATCACCCTGGTCGGGGCGTCGGCAACCGCCGGCGATAGGTTGCGCTGGATCAGCGCCTCGACATGGTCGTTGCGCTGGCGGGCGCTGTCGGCGCCCATCACCACCACGATCAGCTGGCGGCCGTCGGCTTCGTAGGAGGTGACGATGTTGAAGCCGGAAGCCCTGATATAGCCGGTCTTGATGCCGTTCACGCCGCGCACGCGGCCGAGCATGTCGTTGTGGCCGCGCACCAGCCGGCCGCGGAACATGAAGTCGCTTTCGGAAAAATAGTGGAAATGCTGGGGGAAGCGCTGGTGCAGCGCCATGCCGAGCACCGCCATGTCGCGCGCGCTGGTGACCTGGCCGTCGTCGGGCAGGCCCGAGGCGTTGCGGAAAATGGTGCTGGTCATGCCAAGCTGGCGCGCCTTCGACGTCATCATGGCGGCGAACTCGTCCTCCGAGCCGCCGAGATATTCGCCCACCGCCACCGCCACGTCATTGGCCGACTTGACGACGATGGCGCGGATGGCGGAATCGACGTCGATCGTTTCCCCGCGCCGGAAGCGCATCTTGGTCGGCGGCTGCGAGGCGGCGTGGTCGGAGACCGGGATCTGCGTTTCCTTGGAGACGCGGCCGCTCTCCATCGCCTCGAACAGGAGGTAGAGCGTCATCATCTTGGTCAGCGAGGCCGGATAGCGCTGGGCCCTCGAATTGACCTCGAACAGCTGCTTTCCGCTTCTGATATCGACGACGATGGCCGCGTATTTCTGCGGCGGCGCCGGCACGGCGAGCACAGAGTCCGGCGGTGTCGTGGTCGAGCAGCCCGCAACCATCAGCAACAGGCCAAGGGCGACGAAAAGTCTCTGGACGAGCGGAAGGCGACGCTGGTTGGACAAGGGCAAGTCTGTTCGGGTCAGGCTGTTGCTGAGATGCGGCGAAGCTAACGTAACCCGCCAGCTGCGTCCATTTGGTTAATGGCGGTAGCCCCAGCTTTGTCTGCTTTCGCAAGCTTGCGTTCCAAGGTGATGCAAAATGCCGGTCGCGGCGCTTGCGCAACCGGTGGCGAACGGTTCTTGTTGCGCTTTCGGATTCGATGAGAGCGCTATGGATACGGTCAACCTCAATGCACGCGGCATTTCGGTTTCGCTGGACACCACGGTCGGCCATATCGCCGACATGGTGGTCGAGGATGGCGGGCGCCAATTGCGGCCGCTGCACCGCGCACCCTGGGTCGGCGCGCCACGCGAGACGCTGCCGGCCGACTTGCCCGAAGGCACGGTGCGGCTGTCCGGCGATTTCCTGTGCGCGCCGTTTTCGCGCAGCGACGTCGAGGAAGCGCCGCTGCATGGCTGGCCGGCCAACAGCGCCTGGGACGTCACCGAAAGCAGCGCCGTGGACGGCGGCTGGCGAGCCGTTTTCCGGCTGCGCCGCAAGGTCATGGGCGCGACCGTCGACAAGATCCTGACGCTGCGCGACGGCCATGCCTTCCTCTATCAGGAACATGTGTTTTCCGGCGGCCGCGGCGCGATCTCCGTCGCCCATCATCCGATGACGGCGATGACGGATGGCGGCCGGCTGGCCTTTTCGCCAAAACGCTTCGCGGCCTCGCCCGCCGATCCGCTGGAGCCCGATCCCGCGCGCGGCCGCTTCCTGCTCGCCTATCCCGGGCGCAGCAGCGATCTCGGCCATTTTCCCGCCGCCGGCGGCGGCACGCTCGACCTGACGGATTACCGCATGGACGACCGGCGCGAGGATTTTGTCACGCTGGTCGAGGCCGATCATGGCGGGCCGGGCTGGACGGCCCTGGCGCGCCGGGCCGAGGACGATCTGGTTCTGGTGCTGAAGAACCCGGCGGAGTTGCCGGTCACCATGCTGTGGTTCAGCAATGGCGGCCGCGACTACGCGCCGTGGAGCGGCCGGCATCTCGGCGTGCTCGGCATCGAGGACGGGCGCACAGCCGTCGGCCATGCCGCCTCGATCGGCGACAACTGGCTGACACGCGAAGGCGTGGCGACGGCGTTTACGGTCGGCGAAGGCGCCAGCGTCTCCTTCCGCCATGTCATCGGCGCCCTGCCGCTGGCGGGCGGCGAGCCGCCGCAAGAGGTCACCACGGCGGAGGGCCGCATGCGGCTCTTGGGCCGAGGCTCGGCGCGGGAGGTGCCGTTCGACAGCGATTTCCTGCGCATCGGGCAGGCCGCGGCTGGTTGAGCGGATTGGCTTCGAACGTCGGCGTTTCGACACTTGACCACCGCACCTTACCCAAAATGCCGGTTTGAAATTTCCGCCGAGTGCCGCCAGAATAACGGTCGCGCCAACCATCAGGGGCAAGCGAGGCCGCCATGTCCGAAATCGCCCATCTCGCCGCCACCATCTTCAAGCGCGCCGGCAAGGCAAAGCGCTTCATCGTCGCCATTGCCGGACCGCCGGGGGCCGGCAAGTCGACATTGTCGGCCAGCCTGCACGATCTCTTGCCGGAAGGCGCCGTGGAGGTCGTGCCGATGGACGGCTTCCACTATGACGACGTCGTTCTCAACCAGCGCGGGCTGCGCGCGCGAAAGGGCGCGCCGGATACGTTCGACTTCGGCGGCTTCGAGACGCTTCTGAAGCGCATCCGGGCGGGAGAGCCCGACATCGCCATCCCGGTGTTCGACCGCGGCATGGAACTGTCGCGCGCCGCGGCGGCGATCATCGGCGCGGAGACCAAATTCATCCTGGTCGAGGGCAATTACCTGCTGCTCGACGAGGAGCCGTGGTCGCGGCTGGCGCCGCTGTTCGATTTCTCGATCTTCGTCGAGGTGCCGCGCAACGAGCTCGAGCGCCGGCTGATGGAGCGCTGGCACGAACATGGCCGCTCCGAGGAGGATGCGCGCGCCTGGATCGCCTCCAACGACATGCCCAACATCGAACGCGTGCTGGCGCGGCGCCGGGCGGCCGACCTGGTGATTGGTTAACCTGCTAATTGTCGGTATTTTTCGACGGGAACCTTAAGGGGTTTCGTACCGTTATGGCCGGGAACCGATTGTCCTGCGTAAGGGGATTTTGCAATGGCAACCAAGGCAAGAAAACCCGCGACCGCCAAGACCAGGATGACGAAGACGACGCAGGCGAAAGCCGGCGCTGGTCCGGCGATCGCCGAACGTTCGAAGGACGCAAAGCCCAGCTTCGGCAAGGCCGCGCCTCGGAAGGTCGCGGCCGCGGCCGCAAAGCCGGCCAGCGCGCGCAAGCCGGCGCCAGAGAAATCCGGCGCCGTCCGCACCGTGGCAAGCGTCGCGGCCGGCGCGGTGGTGGCGACGGCACGCGGCGCCGCTTCGCTGGCGGCTTCCGTGATGGGCAAGGGCGGCCCGAAAGCCAAGGCGAAATAGCCCAGCCGGGCCGGCCAAGGCTACGATATCCCGCGCCCCAGGGCGGCCGGGCCGCTTCAGCCCTTTGCCGGGAGTGTCAGCCCCTTCTGCACCGCCGGCCGAGCCAGGCCGCGCTCCAGCCATGCCGCCACATGCGCGAAATCATCGAAGCCGACGAGGTCGCGCGCTTCATAGAAGCCGATCAGATTGCGCACCCAGCCGATGAGCGAGATGTCGGCGATGGTGTAGTCATTGTCCATGATCCATCGGCGGCCCTTCAGCCTGCCGTCGAGAACGCCGAGCAGGCGGCGCGATTCATCGCGGTAGCGCTCCAGCGGCCGCTTGTCGGCGATCTCGCGGCCGGCGAATTTGTGGAAAAAGCCGACCTGGCCGAAGATCGGGCCGACGGCCGCCATCTGGAAGAACACCCACTGGATCGTCTCGTAGCGCCGCGCCGCGTCCGCCGGGACGAGCAGGCCGGTCTTGTCGGCGAGGTAGAGCAGGATGGCGCCGGACTCGAACAGGCCGATCGGCTTGCCGTCGGGACCGTTCGGATCGATGATCGCCGGTATCTTGCCGTTGGGATTGAGCGACAGGAATTCCGGCGTCCAGCTTTCGTTTTTGCCGATGTCCACATAGTGCGGCTCGTAGGCCAGGCCGATCTCTTCCAGGGCGATCGATATCTTCACCCCATTCGGGGTCGTCGCCGAATAGAGCTGGATCCGGTCCGGGTGCCTGGCCGGCCAGCGGGCGGTGATTGGATAGGCGGACAGGTCGGCCATCGAGAACTCCTGGGCGGGGATTTCGCACCGAGCGGCGCGGTCTGGGTGAGGTCGGCAAAGAATTAGGCGCAGGCCCAGGGATGATCAATGCGGCGTCAGGCGTTTGGCCGTGCACGCACAGTCAACAAATCGAATGATGCCGGCATCGGGAGCCGGCAGATTGACCTGCCGGGCAGAACATGATCGCCGGGATCAGATCGCCTTGAAGGCCAGCACCGCATTGGTGCCGCCAAAGGCGAAGCCGTTGCTGATGGCGGCGCGCACCTTGCGCTCGCGCGCGACGTTCGGCGTCACGTCGAGATCGCAATCGGGGTCGGCCTCGCGGAAATTCGCCGTGGGCGGCACCACGCCCTCTCGGATCGCCATCACGCAGGCGATCATCTCCAGCCCGCCCGAGGCGCCAAGGCAATGGGCATGCATCGACTTGGTCGAGGAGACGGAAAGCGAGCGCGCGTGCTCGCCGAAGACGCGCTTGATCGCGGCGGTCTCGATCTGGTCGTTGGCCTTGGTGCCGGTGCCGTGCGCATTGAGGTAATCGATGTCCTCGGGATTCAACCCGGCGTCCGCCAGGCAGAAGCGCATCGCCGCTTCCGGCCCTTCTATGGTCGGCGCAACGATGTCGGAGGCATCGGCCGAGAGGCCGGCGCCGACGATTTCGGCGAGGATGTTTGCGCCGCGCGCCACCGCGTGATCGTAGCTTTCCAGAACCGCCATGCCGGCGCCTTCGCCGAGCACCAGACCCTGACGATCGGCCGAAAACGGCCGGCAGGTATCGGGCGACAGCACGCGCAGCGCCTCCCACCCCTTCAGCACGCCCCAGACCAGCGGTGCCTCGGTGCCGCCGGCGACCATGACGTCGGCGCGGCCGAGCCTGATCTGGTCAACCGCCGATGCGATGGCGTGGTTGGCCGACGAGCAGGCCGAAGTGACGCCGAAGACCGGTCCACGCAGGCCAAGATGCATGCTGACCTGACCGGCGGCGGCGCCCGGCATGACCTTCGGCACCGTGAAGATGCCGGCGCGATTCTTGCCCTCGATCAGGATGGCGCGGTAGTTCTCCTCGACCGTCTCGAAGCCGCAGACGCCGATGCCGATAACGGCACCCATGCGGTAGGTATTGTCCGCATGGGGGGCCAAGCCGGACTGCTGCAAGGCTTCGCGGGCGGCAATCACCGCCAACAGGCTGAAACGGTCCATCGAGACCAGCTGCTTGCGCTCGATGCCATGGTCGGGCAGCCCCTTGATCTCGCAGCCGATCTTGACCTTCAAATCGTGCAGGAACGGGTTGTCGATGGGGCCGATCGCCGAGCGGCCGGCGCGCATCTCGGTCCAGATCGCCGGCACGTCGGTGCCAAGCCCGCACAAACCGCCGATGCCGGTAATGACGACGCGCTTGTGCATCCGGTCAGGCTTTTTTCGCGATCAGCGCGCGAACGGCCTCGACCATGTCGCCAACATTCTTCAGGTTGCTCCAGGCATCGACCGTGTTCATCTCGATCTCGATGCCATACTGCTCCTCGAGATCGAAGATGATCTCGGTCAGTTCCAGCGAATGGATGCCGAGCGCCGTCAATTCGGTGCTGGTGGTGATCTCCTCGCCGCCCGGCTCGGCATGAGCCTTGATCTTTTCGATGATTTCGGTCGCCAGTTGGTCAGCCATTCGGTTTCTTCCCCACTTTGTCGTTTCCCGACGCCAACTGAACAGCGCCTTTTTGTCCTCGATATCAGGCCGCGACCGTCGCCTTGGACCCCCGCCAGGCGTCGCATGAGCGTACCAAGGTGGCTCCCTCTATAGAAACGGAAACGCCATCAAGCAACAAGCTATATATCGACAAAACCGCCGCGGTGCTTAACCTGACGGCGTGGATACGATCGAACATACCGGATTTTCGGCCCCGCCGGCGCAGCGGGCGGCCGGACTGGCGCAGCTCGTCTGCGCCAGTCAAGACGGCCGCACACGGCTGCGCCGCCTCTATCAGGACGGTTCCGCCAAGATAAGGATGCCGGCCGTTTCCGGCGGCCCGCTGGAAGCCGTGCTGATCAACACCGCGGGCGGGCTGACCGGAGGCGACCGCCTCGCCTGGGAGATCGACGTCGGCGCGCATGCCAGCGCCACGATAACGACGCAGGCCTGCGAGAAAATCTATCGCGCCGCTTCCGACCGGGCCGAAGTCAGCGTCCGGCTAACGGTCGGCGAAAACGGCCGCGTCGCCTGGCTGCCGCAGGAGACCATCGTTTTCGACCGATCGGCCTTTGCCCGCACGCTCGACCTTGATCTTGCCGCCGGCGCCGAGGCGCTGGTGCTGGAAGCCACCGTCTTCGGCCGGACGGCGATGGGCGAACGCGCGGTCCAGGGCGGCTTTCACGACCGCTGGCGCGTCCGCCGGGGCGGGGCTCTCATCCATGCCGAGGATTTCCGCATCGGACCCGACATCGCCGCGACCCTGGCGCGCCCACCGATTGCCGGCGGCGCCGTCGCCATGGCGACGGTGCTATTGATCTCGCCGCGGGCGGAAGCGCTTCTCGATCCGGTTCGGGAGATCATCGGCGGCCAGGGCGGCGCCAGCACCTGGAGCGTGCAGGAATCTGGCAAGCTTCTTGCGAGGCTGTATGCCGGCGACGGCTACCGGCTGCGCCAGCATCTGGTTCCGCTCGTCGGCTTGCTCAACGGAAAGGCGGGACTGCCCAAAATATGGTCACTGTGATCGTGTCCGCATCATTTCAGGGAAACGCATGAACCTGACGCCAAGGGAAAAGGACAAGCTGCTGATAGCCATGGCGGCGGTCGTGGCGCGCAAGCGTCTGGAGCGCGGGGTCAGGCTCAATCATCCGGAGGCGATCGCGCTGATCACCGACTTCGTCGTCGAAGGCGCCCGCGACGGCCGTCCCGTCGCCGAGCTGATGGAAGCCGGCGCCCACGTCGTCAGCCGCGCCCAGGTGATGGAAGGCATCGCCGAGATGATCCATGACGTGCAGGTGGAGGCGACATTCCCCGACGGCACCAAGCTGGTGACCGTGCATGAGCCGATACGGTGAGGAGACAGATATGCTTGAGCTGCGCCCGAACTGCGAATGCTGCGACAAGGACCTGCCGCCGGAAGCGGCGGATGCGTTGATCTGCACCTTCGAATGCACCTTTTGCGCCGATTGCGTCGAAGACGTGCTCGGCGGCGTCTGCCCCAATTGCGGCGGCAATTTTTCGGCACGGCCGATCCGTCCGGCGGCAATGCTGAAGAAATATCCCGCTTCGACCAAGCGCGTCCTCAAAGCCGAGGCCTGTGGCCCGCGCGAGGCCGCGTGAACGCCAGACGACCCTGATAGGAAAGACGATCCTGATAGGAAAGACGCACCGATGATCTCAGCACAGATGAAACGCACAGCCCTCTCGGCGATTCTGCTCATGGCAGCCGCAATGCCCGCCTACGCCCATGTCGGGGCCGGCACGACCTCCTCCTTCGCGGCCGGCTTCATGCATCCGCTCTCCGGCCTCGACCACATGACGGTGATGGTCGCGGTCGGCCTGTGGGCGGCACAGAAAGGCGGCAAGGCCATGTGGGCATGGCCGGCGGCCTTTGTGGGCGTCATGCTGGCCGGTGGCGCGCTCGGCATGCTGCATGTGCCGCTGCCCTTCGTCGAGCCGGGCATATTGGCGTCGGTGGTGGCGCTCGGATTATTCGTGGCGCTGGCCGTCGATCTTCCTGTCACGGCCGGCGTCGCCATCATCGGCGCGTACGCGCTGTTTCATGGCCACGCCCATGGCACCGAAGTGCCGGAAAATGCCGCAGGGCTTGAATATATGGCCGGCTTTGCCGTCGCCACGACGCTGCTGCACGCCGTCGGCATCGCCGCCGGGCTTGGCCTCGGCAGGCGATTTCGCGTGCTCGTGCGGGCCGCGGGTGCCGCCTGCACGGCGATAGGGCTCGGCCTCGTCTTCGGCGCCGTGTGACGAACGATGATCCCAGGTGAAATCATTCCCGCCGACGGCGACATCGACCTGAACAAAGGCCTGCCGGCGGTTACGCTCAAAGTGGCCAACAGCGGCGACCGGCCGATCCAGGTCGGCAGCCACTATCATTTCTTCGAGACCAATGAGGGCTTGAAATTCGACCGCGAACAGGCGCGCGGCATGCGCCTCGACATCGCCGCCGGCACCGCCATGCGCTTCGAGCCCGGACAGGAGCGCGACGTTACGCTGGTGCCGCTGGGCGGCAAGCGCGAGGTCTATGGCTTTCAGCAGAAGGTGATGGGCAGGCTGTGAGGCCGAGGGCGTCTCATGCGCGGCGTGCAAAGAGGGCAAAGGGCTTTCGGGCGAGCACGAAAGCGAGTTGTGCCCTCGGCTCAATCGGACGGCTTGGCCGCCGCATAGATGACGATTTTTCCGGGGTCGTCGAATTCCACGGCGAGAACGTCCTGCGCAAGCACGCGTCGCGAGTCGATGGCATTGAACAGCAGCGCGTTGGCCTCGATCTCCTTGCGCAGCTCCGCAATGTCGTCCTGATGCTGCTTGACCTTGGTTTCGATCGCCGGCGGCGGACCGCCTTCGGTGCGCGCGGCATCGGTCAGGAACACGATATCGACCTTGTCGAGCTTGGATGTCTTGCGCACCGTGCCGATGTTTTCACGCGTCCGATCAATCGCCCTGGCAACTTTGCCGGCTTCGGCATCGCTCCTGGTTTCTTCCTGCTTGACGTCCGAGCCGATGATCCGGTTGACGGTCTCAGGGCTTTCGAGCCCTTGTGCGTGAAGGGAGGCTCCGGGGCTGCCCACCGCCAGGAATGCCATGGAGGCGAAGGCATAGAGCCGTCTCTTGCCGGGATTGATCGCCATCGCTCGCTCCTGGACGGGTTCATTTCGCGGCGCCGTTCAGCGCCGATGAAACGAAACGGCTCCTGCCCGGCCAAGGTTCCCTTCCAGATAGCGCGGGCGGACCGGACGACGGCCCGCCGCGCAGGCGCGCCGTCAGCTCGCCTTCTTGGTGATCAGGGTCAGGGCGCCGTTGGGCTCCATGCTGGCCGCGACCACCTGCGCCGAGGTCATTCCCTTGGCCTCGAGGGCGGATTTGACCTTGGGCGTGGCATCGATCGAGCTGCGCAGCTTCTGCAGGCCGGCATCGCCGCGCTGGGCGATCACCTGGTTGACCTGCGTCTGGGTGTCCTTCGGCAGTTCGGTGATGTCGACGATGTTGACGCTCTGGATCGTCGGCGCGGCCTGCTGCCCGCCGGGGGCGGGCGCGGCCGGCGCTGCCGGAGCGGGCTGCTGCGCGGGCTGCTGCTGGGCACTGGCGGCACCCGCCAGCATCAGGGTGGCGGCAGCGGCGAGAACTATCGTTTTGCGCATGGATTTTCCTTCCATCGATTTGGCAAACGGTCGTTTTGGGGTGACCCTCCAACCTCAACCGCCAAATGGGATCAGAAGGTGTCGACCAGCGGGTCATTGCGTGACCATTGGATGGCAGCAATGTGCAGCCCGGTTTCACCAGCACCGCAATTCGGGAGCAATCACTGATGGCCAGAATAACCCGCGCCGCCTATGCGCAGATGTACGGGCCGACGGTCGGCGACAGGGTGAGGCTTGCCGATACCGAACTCTTCGTCGAGGTCGAGAGGGATTTCACCATTCATGGCGAGGAGGTGAAATTCGGCGGCGGCAAGGTCATCCGCGACGGCATGGGCCAGAGCCAGGTTTCCCGCGCTGAAGGAGCGGTCGACACCGTCATCACCAATGCGCTGGTGATCGACGCCAGCGCCGGCATCTTCAAGGCCGATATCGGCCTCAGGGACGGCCGCATCGCGGCAATCGGCAAGGCCGGCAACCCGGACACACAGGATGGCGTCACCATCATCATCGGCCCCGGCACCGAGATCATCGCCGGCGAAGGCAAGATCCTTACCGCAGGCGGCTTCGACGCGCATATCCATTTCATCTGTCCGCAGCAGATCGAGGAAGCGCTGATGTCGGGCATCACCACGATGCTCGGCGGCGGCACCGGCCCGGCGCACGGCACGCTCGCCACCACCTGCACGCCCGGGCCATGGCACATGGCGCGCATGATCCAGTCCTTCGACGCCTTCCCGATGAATATCGGCCTGTCGGGCAAGGGCAACGCTTCCCTGCCCGCGGCACTGGAGGAGATGGTGCTGGGCGGCGCCTGCTCGCTGAAGCTCCACGAGGACTGGGGCACGACGCCGGCCGCGATCGACTGCTGCCTGTCGGTGGCCGACGACCATGACGTGCAGGTGATGATCCACACCGACACGCTCAACGAGAGCGGCTTCGTCGAGAACACGGTGGCGGCGATCAAGGGCCGCACCATCCACGCCTTCCACACCGAAGGCGCGGGCGGCGGGCATGCGCCCGACATCATCAAGGTCTGCGGCCTGCCCAACGTCATCCCGTCCTCGACCAACCCGACGAGGCCCTACACGGTCAACACGCTGGCCGAGCATCTCGACATGCTGATGGTCTGCCACCATCTGTCGCCGTCGATCCCGGAAGACATCGCCTTCGCCGAAAGCCGCATCCGCAAGGAGACCATCGCGGCGGAAGACATTCTGCACGACATCGGTGCCTTCTCGATCATCTCCTCGGACTCACAAGCGATGGGCCGCGTCGGCGAGGTGGCGATCCGGACCTGGCAGACCGCCGACAAGATGAAGCGCCAGCGCGGTTCGCTGCCGCAGGAGACCGGCAACAACGACAATTTCCGCGTCCGCCGCTATATCGCCAAATACACGATCAACCCGGCCATCGCGCACGGGCTGTCGAAGGAGATTGGTTCGATCGCTGTCGGCAAGCGCGCCGACTTGGTGCTGTGGAACCCGGCCTTCTTCGGCGTCAAGCCTGATATGGTACTGATCGGCGGCATGATCGCGGCCGCTCCCATGGGCGACCCCAACGCCTCGATCCCGACGCCGCAGCCGATGCACTATCGGCCGATGTTCGGCGCCTATGGCAAGGCGCGCACCAACTCGTCGGTAACCTTCGTCTCGAAGGCGGCACTAGAGTCCGGTCTGCACGGCCGGCTCGGCGTCGACAAGCAGTTCGCCGCGGTCGAAAACACGCGTGGCGGCATCGGCAAGCACTCCATGGTGCTCAACGACGCCACGCCGCATATCGAAGTCGATCCCGAGACTTACGAGGTTCGTGCCGACGGCGAACTCTTGACCTGCGAACCAGCGACGGTGCTGCCGATGGCGCAGCGATATTTTCTGTTTTGATAAGATCGCCGCGAGCCATTGCCCTCGTTAAATGCGGCGGTGAGTGGGTTGTGCCGACTGCCCGAATGGGCCCACTCGTTCTCCGCAGGCTTGGAAATTGTGCACTTTGGGAGCAATATCTCCTCAATGAACAAGATATTTCGCAAACAGCAATTGACGCCCTACGAGGCCGACTATGCTCAGTGGTGCGCCGAGCAGGGCGCGTTGCTGCGCGAAGGTCGTCTTTCCGACCTCGATCGTGAGAATGTTGCCGAGGAGATCGAGAGCTTGGGGCGGAGCGACAAAAGGGAAATTGCGAGCAGGCTTGGCACTTTGGTCCTTCACTTGCTAAAATGGGAGTTTCAGTCTGAGCAGCGCAAAACGGGCTGGTTGCTGACAATTCGGGAGCAACGGCTTCGGATTGAGGGCCTGCTTGATGAAAGTCCGAGCCTCAAAAAATATCCTGCGCAGGTGCTCGATCGAGAGTTCAAGATAGCAAGATTAAAGGCCTTGGACGAAACAGGCCTGAGAGATCGGGATTTCCCTGTCCATTGCCCCTATGGGATCAAGGAAATCTTGGACGATGATTATTTCCCAGGATCACCGTGGTCTTCAGACAACCTTATGCGCGAATAGACTGATAGTGGTGTGTTGACGGACGTTCCATCACCTGGCGAGCATTCGGCATGGCCACCGAAATAGCTTCGCCCCACGACATCTTCCCGCATATCCGCATCGTCCTGGGCATGGTGATCGGGCTCGGCGTCGCGCGCCTGTTGTCGGGGGTGGCGCGCATCGTCCAGCATCCCGGCCAGTACCGGCTCTATACGGTGCATCTGGCCTGGGTCGCTTCGGTGCTGTTGATGCTGGTGCATTTCTGGTGGTGGGAGTTCGGCCTCTACGCCATCGAAACATGGACCTTCGGCAAGTACCTGTTCATCATCTTCTACGCCATCACCCTGTTCCTGCTCTGCGCGCTGCTGTTTCCGGATTCGATGCTCGACTACACCAGCTATGAGGATTTCTTCTATTCGCGCCGCGCCTGGTTCTTCGGCCTGCTGGCCGCGACCTACGTGCTCGACGTGATCGACACGCTGCTGAAGGGGCCGGAGCATTTCGCCCGCTTCGGCAACGAATATCTGTTCCGCACGCCGGTCTTCGTCGCGCTGTGCATCGCCGCGATCCTGGTGCGCGACCGCCGGTTTCACATCGCCTTCGTCGCGGCGGCGCTGATTTACCAGGTATCGTTCATCCTGCGGCTGTTCGACACGATCGTATGACGGCCGCGGATGCTCTAGGCTGACCGGGAAAGGCAGGGTTCAATCATGTACAAGGCCGTCGGATCGCGTGGATCCCGGGTTAGCCGTGTTCTGTGGATGCTCGAAGAACTCGGGCAGGCCTATGAATTCGTCGAAATTCCCCTGCGCTCGCCCGAAGCCTATGCGCTCAATCCCTCGGGCAAGGTGCCGATCTTGATCGACGGCGAGCTGACGCTGACGGATTCGGCGGCGATCTGCGTCTATCTCGCCGATAAGCACGCGGATAAGGGCATGGGCGCCAGTCCCGGCCTCGCAGGCCGCGCCGAAATGGATTCCTGGATGCATTTCGCCCAGTCCGAGCTGGAAGCGCCGTTGTGGAACAAATTGCGCCACCGTTTCCTGCTGCCCAGGGAAGTCCGGGTCGATGTCGGCCCCGCGGCCGCCTACGATTTCGCCTCGGAGGTCAAGGCGCTGGACCGCCGGCTTGGCGACAAGCCTTTCGCGCTCGGCGACCGGTTCTCGGCTGTCGACGTGCTGCTCGGCGACATGGGCGGCTGGGCCCGAGCCGGCCGCTTTCCAATAGAATCCGACCGCGTCAACGCCTATTTCGACCGCGTGCTTTCACGCCCTGCCCGTGCCCGGGCGCAAGCCAATGGCGGAGCCATGAAATGAAGCTCAACCTCAACACCGACTTCACGAAGTTCCCGCGCGCCATCTCGGTGCTGACCTCCGGCAATGCCGGCACCACGGCGCCATCCGGCCGCGCGGTTCTTGCCCATGACGAGCGGCATCTGCGCCGCCGGGCGATCGAATTGTCCGATGGCAGCAAGGTACTGGTCGACCTGCCGGAGCCCGTCACCCTCAACGACGGCGACAGGCTGGTGCTGGAAGACGGCCGCCACGTCGAGATCATCGCGGCGCCGGAGGAGGTCTATGATATCCGCGCCCGCGACGCCGTGCATCTGGCCGAGCTTGCCTGGCATATCGGCAACCGCCATCTCGCGGCGGCGATAGAGGCGGAGCGCATCCTCATCCTGCGCGATCATGTCATCAAGGCGATGCTGGAGGGGCTCGGGGCCACGGTGAGCGAGGTTTCCGAACCGTTCAAACCGGTGCGGGGCGCCTATTCCGGCGGCCATGACCACGGCCATGCGCACGCCCACAGCCACGCCGAAGCGCATTCGCACAGCCATTCGCATTCGCACGACCATCACGATCATCACGATGATCATCATGATCACCATGACTGACCAGCCATCCGGGGTCGCCCTGCTGCGATTGATGGCGTGGCTGTCGCCGGTCTTTCCGGTCGGCGGCTTTTCCTACAGCCATGGCCTCGAGCGCGCCGCGCATGATGGGCTGGTGACCGATGCGGCGAGCCTCGCCGCTTGGCTTGAAACGCTGGTCGAGATGGGCTCCGCCTGGAACGATGCCGTGCTGTTCGCGGAGAGCTGGCGCAACGCCCGCGACGGCGGCGATCCGGCCGAAGTCGCCACACTGGCGGAGGCGTTGGCCGGGTCGCGTGAGCGCCATGCCGAGACCATGCTGCAAGGTGCGGCTTTCCTCAAAGCGGCCGCCGCCTGGCCCACTCCCGTGCTGGAGCGCTTGCCCGCCGATTGTGCGTACTGCGTCGCCGTCGGCGCTGTTGCCGGCGGCAATGGTATCGCGCTTCAGGACGCGCTGTCCGCCTTCCTGCAGGCCTTCTTCTCCCATCTCGTCCAGGCCGCGATCCGGCTGGGCGTCATCGGACAAAGCGGCGCGACCAGTTTGCTCGCCGGCTTCGAGCAGCTGGCCCTTGCGACCGCCGCCCGCGCATCCCGCTCGACATTGGACGATCTCGGCGGTTGCGCCTTTGTCTCTGATATCGTGGCGATGCAGCACGAAACCCAGTATTCGCGATTGTTCCGCTCATGATCGTCCTTGCCTTCGTCCTCTCATTCGTCCTGCTGGTGATCACCGCGTTGCACGTTTATTGGGGCATTGGCGGGATATGGCCGGGCAAGGATGCGGCGTCCTGCGCGCATGCGGTCGTCGGCTTTCGCGGCGTCGACGAGATGCCGGCGCCGTTCGCCTGCTTTGCCGTCGCCGCCTGCCTGGCGCTGGCAACGCTCTGGCCGATGGCTCTGGAGGGTGTGTTTGCCTCGCCCTTTCCTGGGCAAGGCCTCGCCGCCACCGCGCTGCTGATCGGGCTGGTGTTTCTCGGACGCGGCATTGCCGGCTTCACGCCCCGGTGGCGCCGGCTGGCACCGGAACAGCCTTTCGCGCGGCTCGATAGGAGCCTTTATTCGCCGCTGTGCCTGCTGATCGGGCTCGGCTTCGCAGTTCTCGCCATCACGGAGTTCCCGACATGACGCAGCCCAACGGTCCCCTTCGCATCGGCATTGGCGGCCCCGTCGGTTCGGGCAAGACGACGCTCACCGAGAAACTGTGCAAGGCGCTGCGTGAGGAATTCTCCATCGCCGTCGTCACCAACGACATCTACACAAGGGAAGACGCCATGATGCTGGCGCGGCTGCAGGCGCTGCCGGAAGAGCGCATCGTCGGCGTCGAGACCGGCGGCTGCCCGCACACCGCCATCCGCGAGGACGCCTCGATCAATCTGCAGGCGATCGCGGAGCTCAACCGCAAATTCCCCGATCTCGACATCATCTTCATCGAATCCGGCGGCGACAACCTTGCCGCCACCTTCTCGCCGGATCTCGCCGATCTCACGCTCTATGTCATCTCCGTCTGCCAGGGCGAGGAGATCCCGCGGAAAGGCGGCCCGGCGATCACCCGTTCCGATTTCCTGATCATCAACAAGAGCGACCTGGCGCCCTATGTGAACGTCAATCTCGACGTGATGGAGAGCGACGCCACCCGCATGCGCGGCAAGCGGCCGTTCGGCTTCACCGACCTGTCGCGCGGCAAGGGGTTGCGGGAGGTGATCGATTTCATCGTCGAGCATGGCGGCTTGAGGCTCGGGACCGCCGCAAGCACGGCGGCGTGAGCCGGCTGCACCAACCGAAACCGGTTGCGGGCACAAGCAGGGCACGGCATTGTTCCTAAAACCCGGAGGATTTTTCGATGAGCATCGCCCGCCTGCAAAAGGAACCGCTGACCAACCTGCCCTTCTACGAGGAGCGCGTCGATCTTGCCTGCGCCTTCCGCTGGACGGCGCGGCTCAACATGCACGAGGCGGTGGCCAACCATTTCTCGCTGGCGGTCAACGAGGACGGCACAAAATTCCTGATGAACCCCAATCAGGTGCACTTCTCGCGCATCAAGGCGAGCGACCTTTTGATGATCGACGCCAACGATCCCGAGACGCTGTCCGGCCCGAATGCGCCCGACCCGACGGCGTGGGGCCTGCACGGCGCCATCCACCGCAACGTCCGCCATGCGCGCTGCGTCATGCATGTGCATTCCATCCACGCCACCGTGCTGGCCTCGCTCGCCGATTCTAGGCTGCCGCCGATCGACCAGAATTCGGCGATGTTCTTCAACCGCCACGTCGTCGACGCCCATTATGGCGGTCTGGCCTTCGAGGAAGAGGGCGAGCGCTGCTCGCAGCTCCTGACCGACCCCAAGGTCAAGGTAATGGTGATGGGCAATCACGGCGTGCTGGTCATCGGCGACACGGTGGCCGACGCCTTCAATCGCATGTTCTATTTCGAACGCGCCGCCGAGACCTACATCAAGGCGCTGTGGACAGGGCGGCCGCTACGCACGCTTTCCGACGCCATCGCCGAGAAGGCGGCAAGCGAAATGGACGACTATCCCGGCCAGGCCGAGCGGCATCTCAGCGAGCTGAAGGCGATCCTCGACGAGCAGGAGCCGGTCTACCGGAACTGAGGTTTAAAGCCCCAGTTCAGCCCGCAATTCCTCGGCGCTGTTGATGACCACCGCACCGGGCGGGCCGTCCATCGGTTTTTCCGGCCAGAAGATCGTCTTCATGCCTGCCGCCAGCCCCGCCATGGCGCCCGGCCAGCTGTCGTCGACCGCCACCGCGTGCGCGGGATCGACATCGGCCAGATAGGCGGCGCGCAGGAACGGCTCGGCTTGCGGCTTGCCTTCGCGCACGTCGTTGCGGCTGATGGTCTTCATGCCTGGATAGATCAGGCCGACCATGTGCAGATTGGCGTCGACGATCATGCGGTCGGAATTCGAGACCACGGCTTGCTGCACGCCAAGCGCGCGCAATTCGTTGAATATCTCGATCGCACCGGGGCGCGGCTTCAATGTCGCGACAAGCGGCAGATAATGCTCGTATTTATGGACGATCCACTCGTCGAAGGGCAGATCCAGGCCGAACTCGTCGCGCATCATCAGGTAGACCGGCCAGGCAGCGACCCCGAGAACGCGCTCATGCAGGTCGGGCGGAGGCTGAAGGCCGACATTGCGCATCGCCGCCACCAGGGCTGCTTCGTGCAGCGGTTCGCTGTCGACCAGCGTGCCGTCCATGTCCCAAAAAACCGCTTTCGGTGTCATGCAACGCTCCTTTTGGCGTTCCCTTAAAGGGTTTACCCCGCGAGATAAACCATCCGGACGGCAGAACGTGCCACCTGTCGGAACGGAAATCCCCCTTTTGCCTGCCGTGGAATCCCCAGGCCGACGATGATCCGGCCGATCCCTCGCCCGCAGAAGCAAGCAATTGCCCTGGCGATTGACAATTGCGCAGCGCGCTGTTCCCTGCGAAAGTAGGCGCGACCGCTTCCATGACCGGCGGTTTCGGGAGGCAGGACGTGAACAACCGGCAGGAGGGCGGCAGCAACAGGTTGGACGATGCCGCGCGCGCGGGCTGGCTCTATTACGTTGCCGGCAACACGCAGGACCAGATCGCCGCCACGCTCGGCATCTCCAGACAGACGGCGCAGCGGCTGGTGTCGCTGGCAGTGTCGGAAGGCCTGATCAAGGTGCGCGTCGACCATCCGATCGCCAACTGCCTCGACCTCGCCGCCCGCCTGAAATCGCGCTTCGCGCTCGACCTGGTGGAGGTGGTGCCGAGCGACCCGACCTCATCATCGACGACGATCGGCATCGCCGAGGCGGCGGCAGCGGAAATTGAGAGGCGACTGAGATCGCCGGCCCCGATCGTGCTGGCGATCGGCACCGGCCGTACGCTGAAGGCGGCGATCGAGCAACTGCCGCCGATGGAGTGCCCGCAGCACAAGGTGGTGTCCCTGACCGGCAATATCTCGCCGGACGGTTCGGCCGCTTTCTACAACGTCATCTTCACCATGGCCGACAGGGTCAAGGCGCGGTCGTTCCCGATGCCGTTGCCGGTCATCGCCTCCTCGCCGCAGGAGCGCGAGATGCTGCTCAGCCAGCCGATGATCCAGCCGACGCTGGCGCTGGCCGCGGAGGCCGACGTCACCTTCGTCGGCATCGGCGACCTCGGCCCGAAGGCGCCGCTCTATGAGGACGGCTTCATTTCCGACGCCGAGCTGAAGGCGCTACAGAAGGCCGGCGGCGTCGCCGAAATTGTCGGCTGGGTGTTCGATCGCGACGGCCGCATGATCGAGGGCATCACCAACGACCGGGTGTCGTCGGCGGCCCTGCCGTCACGCGAGAAGTCGCTGGTCATCGCGCTCGCCATGGGTGAACGCAAGCTGCCGGGCATCCTGGCGGCCGTGAACCGCCGGCTGGTCAACGGCCTTATCACCGACGAACGAACCGCCGCCGCCCTGCTGGCGAGCGGATGAGCCAAAAGCCTCGAGGCAACATCGATTTGCGATAAAATCCGGGCGGGCTATCCATGCCGTCCGAAGGGGTCGTTGCCGTCGAGGAAGCCAAGGTCCCGCCGCAAGTGCGGTGACAGGTCCCTGATGTCGAGATGCGCCTTTTTCCTGGTCGCGAACCAGCCGAATCCGTCCGCAAGCCATGAAATCCAGCGATGATCCGGAGCGGGAGTGCATTTTTGCTGCGCCATGGTCATGATCGTCAACCTTCGCTATCTTCAACCCGAGTGACGGGCTGAGGATGAATGTCGGTCTTGCCGGCCGCCTTTGCCAATCGAACGTCGATAAGGACCCATAAGGAGGCTTTATGCCGGATCTCAGCTCGCGACAGGTTGCGCAGCTTCCGCCGCTGCAGGCGATCCGGGTGTTCGAAGCGGTGGCGCGGCATCTGTCCTTCACCAAAGCGGCCGAGGAACTGGCGATGACGCAGGCAGCGGTCAGCTATCAGATCAAGGTGCTGGAGGAGCGGGTCGGCGCGCCGCTTTTCCTGCGCCGGCCGCGACAGATCGAGCTCACCGAAGCCGGACAGCGCCTGGCGCCGGCGGTCAGCGAGGCCTTCGCCATACTCGGCCAGGCCTATGCGGCGGCGCGCGGCGGGGCGGACGGTCTGCTGTGCGTCACCACGGTGCTGACCTTTGCCTCCAACTGGCTGGCGCATCATCTGGGTTCGTTCCAGATCGCGCATCCCGCCCTTGCCGTGCGGCTCGACACATCCAGCCGCCTGACCGATTTCGCCCGCGAGGATGTCGACCTTGCCATCCGCTCGGGCGGCGGCAAATGGCCGGGACTGGAGGCCTACAAGCTGCTCGACGCCGATTTCACGCCGATGCTGAGCCCCAAGCTCGCCGCGAGCATCGGCGGCGTCAAGGAACCGGCCGATCTGCTCAAGCTGCCTATCCTCGATCCCGGCGACATCTGGTGGACGCAATGGTTCGAGGCCGCGGGCGTGCAAAGCCATGACCTTGCCAAGCGCCCCGGCAGCAGCATGGGCGCGCAGGCCTATGAGGCCAATGCGGCCATCGCAGGCCATGGCGTGGCGGTCCTGACCAGGGCGCTGTTCAAGGCGGAACTCGCCGACGGCCGCCTGATCCAGCCCTTCGACCTGGTCGGCGACGACGGCCACGCCTACTGGCTGGTCTATCCGGAGGCGCGCCGCAACGTGCCGAAGATCCGCGCTTTCCGCGACTGGATCCTGGCCGAGATCGCCTGCTGACCGGCTAACTCCAGGATCAAAACCGCGCTCCATCCAGATCACCGTTGTCGCCCGCTCCGCACCTGCGGGACGGCCATTTGCAACGCGCCAGGTCGGCGCTCCTCCATCGAGTGTGCGCTGCACCATCGAATCTGGCTTGACATAATTCATTCTTAGTGAGTAATTGCTCACAGCCAAGGCAAATGCTCATCTTGGTCCATGGGAGGAATTTGATGAAACTTCGTACGCTCATCCTGGGCTTGTGCTCGGCCAGCGCGCTCGCGTTCGCGGCACATGCCGAATCCATCACCATCGCCACCGTCAACAATGGCGATATGGTCCGCATGCAGAAGCTGACCGACGACTTCACCAAGGCGAACCCCGACATCCAGCTCAACTGGGTGACGCTGGAAGAGAACGTGCTGCGCGAGCGCGTGACCACCGACATCGCCACCAAGGGCGGCCAGTATGACGTGATGACCATCGGCACCTACGAGGTCCCGATCTGGGCCAAGCAGAGCTGGCTGTTGCCGCTCGACAAGCTCGGCGACGACTACGACGCCAAGGACATCATCCCGGCGATCGCCGGCGGCCTCTCGGTCGACGGCAAGCTCTATGCCGCGCCCTTCTACGGCGAAAGCTCCTTCGTCATGTACCGCAAGGACCTGATGGAGAAGGCAGGGCTGAAGATGCCCGACGCGCCGACCTGGGACTTCATCAAGCAGGCCGCCGACAAGATGACCGACCGCGCCAATGGCGTGAACGGCGTTTGCCTGCGCGGCAAGGCCGGCTGGGGCGAGAACATGGCCTTCCTGACCGCCATGTCGAACTCCTTCGGCGCGCGCTGGTTCGACGAGAACTGGAAGCCGCAGTTCGACCAGCCCGAATGGAAGAACACCTTGCAGTTCTATGTCGACCTGATGAAGGCCGACGGCCCCGAGGGAGCGTCCTCCAACGGCTTCAACGAGAATTTGGCGCTGTTCCAGCAGGGCAAGTGCGGCATGTGGATCGACGCCACCGTCGCCGCCTCCTTCGTCTCCGATCCCAAGGCCTCGCAGGTCGCCGACAAGGTCGGTTACGCATTGGCGCCTGACAATGGGCTCGGCAAGCGCGGCAACTGGCTGTGGGCGTGGTCGCTGGCCATTCCCGCCGGCACGCAGAAGGCCGATGCCGCCGAGAAGTTCGTGTCATGGGCAACCAGCAAGCACTATGCAGAACTGGTCGCCTCGAAGGAAGGCTGGGCCAACGTTCCGCCGGGAACGCGCTCCTCGCTCTATGCCAATCCAGAGTACCAGAAGGCGGCTCCGTTCGCCAAGATGACGCTGGACTCCATCAATGCCGCCGACCCGACGCATCCGACCGTCAAGCCGGTGCCCTATGTCGGCGTGCAGTTCGTCGCCATCCCCGAATTCCAGGGCCTCGGCACGACCGTCGGCCAGCTGTTCTCGGCAGCCCTTGCCGGCCAGTCGAGCGTCGACGACGCGCTGAAGCAGGCCCAGGACGCCGCAACCGCGGCGATGACCGAGGGCGGCTACATCCAGTAAGGCTCCTCCCGGTGCCTAAGGCCGGTCGCCGACCATGGCCGGCAACGGCCGCCCGAAACCCAGTTCGGGCGGCCACTTCCCGACAGCTCGAGAAAATTCCGTCCGATCCTTGAAGGGTGACCGTCATGGCTACTCAGCAGACCCGTTCGCTTGCCCGTTTCATGATGGCGCCATCCGTCGTCCTGCTGCTCGTCTGGATGGTCGTTCCGCTGGCGCTCACGCTCTGGTTCTCCTTCCAGCAGTACAATCCGCTCAATCCGATCCGCGACGGCTTCGTCGGCTTCTCCAATTACGCGCTGTTCTATTCCAACCCGGCCTTCCTGCAATCGATCCTGAACACGCTGCTGATCGTCGTCAGCGTGCTTGTGATCACCGTGGTCGGCGGCATCCTGCTGGCGCTTTTGATCGACCAGCCGATGTGGGGCCAGGGTATCGTGCGCATCCTCGTCATCTCGCCGTTCTTCGTCATGCCGCCGGTGGCGGCCCTGGTCTGGAAGAACATGATCATGCATCCGCAATACGGCGTCTTCGCCGACATAGCGCGGTTCTTCGGCCTCCAGCCCATAGACTGGTTCGGACAATATCCGCTGACCGCCATCATCATCATCGTCGCCTGGCAGTGGCTGCCTTTCGCGACGCTCATTCTTTTGACTTCGCTTCAGTCGCTGGACGGCGAGCAGAAGGAGGCCGCCGAGATGGACGGCGCCGGCTTCATCAGCCGCTTCATCTACCTGACGCTGCCGCACATGTCGCGGGCGATCACCGTCGTCATCCTGATCCAGACGATCTTCCTGCTTTCGGTCTATGCCGAGATCCTCGTCACCACCAATGGCGGTCCGGGATACGCCTCCACCAACCTGCCCTTCCTGGTCTACCAGAAGGCACTGCTCGAATTCAAAATCGGCCAGGCCTCGGCCGGCGGCATCATCGCGGTCATTCTCGCCAACATCGTCGCCTTCTTCGCCATGCGCGCCGTCGGCAAGAACCTTGACAGGTAAGGGAGGAAAAGATGGCACGCGCAGTCACAACCCGGCACAAGACGATCGCGACGGCGGCCGCCTGGATCGTCGCCCTGCTGATCTTCTTCCCGATCCTCTACACGATCATCACTTCGTTCAAGTCGGAACAGGAGGCGATCCAGGGCTTCAACCTGATCCCGTCCGGGACCTTCGAGAGCTATTCCGAGGTCCAGGCGCAGAACGGCTATTTCAAGTTCTTCCTGAACTCGGTGCTGCTCTCGGTCGGCTCGACCATCCTGGCCCTGCTGGTCGCCATTCCGGCGGCCTGGTCGATGGCGTTCTCGCCGACCAAGCGGACCAAGGACATTTTGATGTGGATGCTGTCCACCAAGATGATGCCGGCCGTGGCCGTGCTGTTTCCGATCTACCTGATCTTCCGCGACACCGGCCTGCTCGACAGCCGCATCGGCCTGATGGTGATGCTGATGCTGATCAACCTGCCGATCGTGGTGTGGATGCTCTACACCTATTTCCGCGAAATCCCCGGCGAGATCCTGGAAGCGGCGCGCATGGACGGCGCCTCGCTGTGGAACGAGATCATCTATGTGCTCACACCCATGGCGGTGCCGGGCATCGCCTCGACCATGCTGCTCAACATCATCCTGGCCTGGAACGAAGCGTTCTGGACGATCCGGCTGACCACGACGGAAGCGGCACCCTTGACCGCCTTCATCAGCTCCTTCTCCAGCCCGCAAGGCCTGTTCTGGGCGAAGCTCTCGGCCGCCTCGACGCTGGCGATCGCGCCGATCCTGATCATGGGCTGGTTCAGCCAGAAGCAACTGGTGCGCGGCCTGACCTTCGGTGCGGTGAAGTAGGGGCGCCGTGAAGTAGCAGCGTGCGCCAGGCGGCGGACGGAAATCCACCGGGAGGAAAGCATGGGAAATATCACGCTCAAGAACGTCTCGAAATCCTTCGGCTCGACTTCGATCATTCCGAACATCGATCTCGTCATCGAGGACGGCGAGTTCGTCGTCTTCGTCGGCCCGTCGGGCTGCGGCAAGTCCACGCTGCTGCGCCTGATCGCCGGCCTGGAGGACACCAGCGGCGGCACCATCAACATTGACGGCCGCGACGTCACCGGCGAGGCGCCGGCCAAGCGCAAGCTCGCCATGGTGTTCCAGTCCTATGCGCTCTACCCGCACATGACGGTGGCCAAGAACATCGCCTTTCCGCTGAAGATGGCGGGCGAGGACCAGGCGACCATCGACAAGAAGGTGAAGGACGCCGCGCGCGTGCTCAACCTCACCAATTATCTCGAGCGCCGCCCCGGCCAGCTTTCCGGCGGCCAGCGCCAGCGTGTCGCCATCGGCCGCGCCATCGTGCGCCAGCCTTCGGCCTTCCTGTTCGATGAACCCTTGTCCAACCTCGACGCGGCACTGCGCGGCACGATGCGGCTGGAGATCAGCGAACTGCACCACCAGCTCAAGACGACGATGATCTACGTCACCCACGACCAGGTCGAGGCGATGACCATGGCCGACAAGATCGTCGTGCTGAATGCCGGAAATGTCGAGCAGGTCGGCTCGCCGATGGAGCTCTACAAGACGCCGAAGAACCTGTTCGTCGCCGGCTTCATCGGCTCGCCGAAAATGAACCTGATCGAAGGCGCCCCGGCGGCGAAGTACGGCGCCAAGACCATCGGCATCCGGCCCGAGCACATGGCGATCTCGACCACGGCGGGCGATTGGAAGGCAACAGTCGGCGTCGCCGAACACCTGGGATCCGACACCTTCCTGCATGTCCAGGCCGACGGTGTCGGCCCGCTGACGGTGCGCGCCGACGGCGAACTCAGCGTCCACCATGGCGACAGCATTTATCTCACGCCCGACAAGGCCAAGCTGCATCGCTTCGGCCCCGACGGCAAGGCATTGGCGCCGTGAGGCTGAAAGGCAAATCGGCGCTGATCACCGGGTCGGCGCGCGGCATCGGCAAGGCCTTCGCCGAAGCCTATGCCCGTGAGGGCGCCATCGTGGCGATTGCCGACATCGATCTCGAGGCGGCGCAAGAGACAGCCGCCGGGATCGGCGGCAAGGCCTATGCGGTGAAGCTCGACGTCACGGACCAGGCCTCCATCGATGCCGCGGTGCAGGCGGTGGAAACCAGGACCGGTGGCCTGGACATACTGATCAACAACGCCGCGATCTTCGACCTTGCGCCGATCGTCGATATCTCGCGGGCGAGCTATGAAAAACTGTTCTCGGTCAATGTCGCCGGCACGCTGTTCATGCTGCAGGCGGCCGCGCGCTCGATGATCGCGCAGGGAAAGGGCGGCAGGATCATCAACATGGCGAGCCAGGCCGGGCGGCGCGGCGAAGCGCTGGTCGCGGTCTACTGCGCCAGCAAGGCGGCGGTCATTTCACTGACCCAGTCGGCCGGGCTCGACCTGATCAAGCACGGCATCAACGTCAACGGCATCGCGCCTGGCGTCGTCGACAGCGACATGTGGGACCAGGTCGACGCGCTGTTCGCCAAATACGAAAACCGGCCCAAGGGCGAAAAGAAAAGACTGGTCGGCGAAGGCGTGCCTTACGGCCGCATGGGCAGACCGGAGGACCTCGCCGGCATGGCCGTGTTCCTGGCCAGCGACGAAGCCGAATATATCGTCGCCCAGACCTACAATGTCGATGGCGGCCAGTGGATGAGTTGAGGCGGGGGCGGCCTCTTCTCCCCGTGCCTCCGCGGGGAGAAGAGGCCAACATCAAGGTGGCGGCCGCATCGCCTCGGAAGGCATGTGCCGCTTCCTACCCTCTCCCGGTGAAGGGGAGAGAAGGGTAACGAAGGCCGCAACCCGGCCAAAGGGTAAACAGATGACCGTGAAACTCTCTTCCGCCAATCTCGCCAACCTGCCCGCCAGGGTCGCAGGTCCGAAATACGACCGCGCAGCGCTGAAGGCCGGCATCGTGCATTTCGGCGTCGGCAACTTCCATCGCTCGCACCAGGCCGTCTATCTCGACGAGCTGTTCAATTCGGGCGTCGGCCACGACTGGGCGCTGGTCGGCGCCGGCGTGTTCGAGGGCGAGAAGATCGGCCGCGGCAAACTGGAAGAGCAGGACTGGCTGACGACGGTGGTCGAGCAGGACGAGGGTCATATGAGCGCCCGCGTCACCGGCGCCATGATCGACTTCCTGACGCCGGGCGATGCCGCCGCCATCATCGAACGGCTGGCCGATCCGGCGATCAAGATCGTGTCGCTGACCATCACCGAAGGCGGCTATTTCATCGATCCTGCCTCCGGCGTGTTCAACCCGACGCATCCCGATATCGTCGCCGATGCGCAGCCGGGCGCGACGCCGAAGACCGTGTTCGGCATCATCCTCGCCGGCCTGGTGCGGCGGCGCGGCGATGGCATCGCACCGTTCACGGTGATGTCCTGCGACAACATTCCCCACAACGGCCATGTCACGTCGGATGGCGTCATCGGGTTGGCCCGCCTGATCGACGAGGATCTGGCGGCCTGGGTCGGCGGCAATGTCGCTTTCCCGAACGCGATGGTCGACCGCATCACGCCGGCCACGTCGGACCGCGAACGCGCGATCCTGGCCAAGGATTTCGGCGTCGAGGACAATTGGCCTGTCTTTTGCGAACCCTTCCGGCAATGGGTGCTGGAAGACCATTTCACCGACGGCCGGCCGCCGCTTGAAAAGGTCGGCGTGCAGTTCGTCAAAGACGTCGCGCCCTACGAGCTGATGAAGATCCGCATCCTCAATGGCGGCCATGCCACCATCGCCTATCCGGCCGGGCTGATGGACATCCATTTCGTGCATGAGGCGATGCAGGAGCCGCTGGTGCGCGGCTTTCTCGACAAGCTCGAGCATGACGAAATCATTCCGACCGTACCGCCGGTGCCAGACACGGTCCTGGAGGATTATTACCAGCTCATCGAAAAGCGCTTTTCCAACCCCAAGATCGGCGACACGGTGCGCCGGCTCTGTCTCGACGGTTCCAATCGCCAGCCGAAATTCATCATCCCGACCATCGCCGACCGCTTGAAGGCGGGAAAGAGCGTCGCCGGCCTGGCACTTGAATCGGCGCTGTGGTGCCGCTACTGCTTCGGCACGACGGACAGCGGCGCGGTCATCGAGCCCAACGATCCGAACTGGGACCGCTTGCAGGCGACGGCAAAGGCGGCAAAGGACGCGCCCGCCGCCTGGCTTGCGATGGAAGACATCTATGGCGATGTCGGGCGCGCCACCGCGTTCGTCGAGGCTTTCGCGCATGCATTGAACCTGCTGTGGACGGATGGCACGCGCGCCACGCTGACGCGCTACCTCGCCGGCAAGCTCTGAAACGGGATCATGGCGCCGGAACTGGTCATCTTCGACTGCGACGGCGTGCTGGTGGACAGCGAGGCGCTGTCGGTCTCGGCGCTGCTCGGCATGATTGCGCTTGCCGGCGGCAGCATTGGCGAAGACACGGCCTACGAGCATTTCCTCGGCAAGAGCATGAAGAGCGTGCGCGAGATCCTCGCCCGCGACTTCGGCCTTCCCATCACCGATCAGCACCTGACCACGATGCGCGTCGAATTAATGCGCAAATTCCGCGAGGAGCTGAAGCCGATCGCCGGCGTCAAGGAAGTGCTGCCGAGGCTTGGCTTGCCGTTCTGCGTCGCCTCCTCGGGCACGCTCGACCGCATCCGCTACGCGCTCGACGTCACCGGATTGCTCGGATTGATGGAGCCGCATCTGTTCAGTGCCGGCATGGTGGCCAGGGGCAAGCCGGCGCCCGACCTGTTCCTTCATGCCGCCGCCTCGATGCGGGCGCATCCGCGCAAATGCCTGGTGATCGAGGACAGCCCCGCCGGCGTCGCGGCGGCGCGGGCGGCTGATATGCGCGTGTTCGCCTTCACCGGCGGCGCGCATGCCGGCAACCCTGCCCTGAAAGCGCGGCTTGCGTCGAGTGAGCCGGACTTTATATTCGCTGACATGCTGCAATTGCCCGATCTGATTGCAGGCCTGGGAGCGAGAGACAGAGCATCTTGACGAAACAGTTCGTTTGCGCGGTCGATGTCGGCACCGGGAGCGCCCGCGCGGGCATTCTCGACACCAGTGGCACCTTGCTCGGCCGCGCCGAGCACCCGATCGCCATGCACCAGCCGAAAGCCGATCACGCCGAGCATGATTCGCGCGATATCTGGTCAGCCGTGTGCGCCGCGGTGCGTGCGGCCCGCGAAAAATCCGGTGTTGCCGCCGAGGACATTGCCGGCATTTCCTTCGATGCCACCTGCTCGCTGGTCGTGCGCGACAGGCAAGGCGGCCAGCTCAGCGTTTCGGTGACCGGAGAGGAGCGCTGGGACACCATCGTCTGGCTCGATCACCGCGCCATCGCCGAGGCCGACGAATGCACGGCGAGCGGCCATGAGGTGCTCAACTATATCGGCGGCGTCATGTCGCCGGAAATGGCGACGCCGAAGCTGATGTGGCTGAAGCGAAACCTGCCGAAGACCTGGAATGAAGCCGGCTATCTATTCGACCTTACCGACTTCCTGACCTGGCAGGCGACGGGGTCGCTGGCCCGCTCGCAGTGCACGCTGACCGCCAAATGGACCTATCTGGCGCACCGGGAACCCGCATGGCAGCGCGATTTCTTCGAACTCGTCGGCCTCGGCGACCTCTTCGAGCACGGCAATCTGCCCGAAAGAGCCAGTCCGGTCGGCGCTTACATCGGCTCTTTGAGCGCGCAAGCAGCGGCGGAGCTCGGCCTGACGGAGACATGCCGGGTCGGCGCCGGGGTGATCGATGCCTATGCCGGTGCGCTTGGCGTGCTCGGCGGGTTTGCCGGCGACGAGCGGAATATCGGCCGTCATTTGGCGCTGATCGCCGGCACATCCTCCTGCGTCATGGCGATGTCACCCGATCCGCAGCCCTTCGCCGGGGTCTGGGGGCCATACTACGGCGCCGCGCTGCCAAAGCTGTGGCTGTCGGAAGGCGGCCAGTCGGCCACCGGCGCCCTGCTCGACCACATCATCCGCTGGCACGGCGCGGGCGGCGAGCCGAACGCGGCCATGCATGCGAGGATTGCAAGCCGCGTCGCCGAGCTGCGCGCGGCGGAGGGCGATGCACTTGCCGGCCGGCTGCATGTGCTGCCCGACTTTCACGGCAACCGCTCGCCGCTCGCCGATCCACATGCGGTCGGCGTGGTCAGCGGCCTTACGCTGGATTCCTCCTTCGACAGCCTGTGCCGGCTTTACTGGCGCACCGCCGTCGGCATCGCGCTCGGCGTGCGCCATGTGCTGGAAGCGCTGAACGAGAATGGCTATCTGATCGACACGCTGCATGTCACCGGCGGCCACACCAAAAACCCGCTCTTGATGGAACTCTATGCCGACGCCACCGGCTGCACGGTGGTCGAGCCGCTGGCGGACGAAGCGGTGTTGCTTGGCACCGGCATGGTGGCGGCGACGGCCGCCGGGCTTTTCCCCGACCTCAATGCGGCCTGTCTGGCCATGCAGCAGGGCGGCAGGACGCGCGCCGCCAACCCGGCCGCCGGCGCCCGCTTCGATCGCGACTACCGGATTTTCCTGGAGATGCACCGGCAACGCCAGGCGCTCGACGCGATCCAGTAGAACGCGCCTTACCGTGTCAACAAGGATAGGCCGGACTTGGCATCGAACAGATGCATATCCGATTCGTCAAACGTATAGCGGACATCGCTGCGGATAGTTGGGCAGACGCGGCTGGGAACGAGTGCGCTGATCTCCTTGCCGCCAAGAGCGAATGTCACCAGTGCATCGTTGCCATGAAACTCGATGAGATCGGCCGTTCCCGCCAGGAAATTTCCGGCGCTGTCGGGGTTCGCGGGCTTGAGATCCGGGGGCCTGATGCCAAGCACCGCCTGCTCGCCATGTTGGAGCTTGAAGCGCGAGCCGTTGACGGTGAAGACAGTTCCGCCATTGGTCAGCGTCCAGCCATTTCCTTTCCGGGCCATCGTCACGTCGATGAAATTCATGTTCGGCGTGCCGATGAAGCCGGCAACGAACAGATTGCCCGGCCGCTCGTAGATCTCCGCCGGCGAGCCGACCTGCTCGATGACGCCGTCCTTGAGCAGCACGATGCGGTCGGCGAGCGTCATCGCTTCGAGCTGGTCATGGGTGACATAGACGGTGGTGGTCTTCAGCGACTGGTGCAGCCGCGCGATCTCGACGCGCATGTGGTTGCGCAGCTTGGCGTCGAGATTGGACAGCGGCTCGTCGAACAGGAAGACTTTCGGCGTCTTGATCATGGCGCGCGCGATCGCCACGCGCTGCTGCTGGCCGCCGGAAAGCTCGGCCGGCTTGCGGCCGAGATAGGGTTCCAGCCCGAGCGTCCTTGACACCGCTTCGACCCGCTTCTGGATCTCGGCCGCCGGCACTTTCTGGCGCCGCAGCCCGAAGGCGATGTTGTCGAAGATCGTCATGTGGGGGTAGAGTGCGTAGTTCTGGAACACCATGGCGATGCCGCGGTCGCCCGGATCGAGATCGTTGACCACCTTGCCGCCGATCGAGACCTCGCCGCCGCTGATGTCCTCCAGCCCCGCCAACATGCGCAGCAAGGTCGACTTGCCACAGCCGGACGGGCCAAGGAACACGACGAACTCGTGCTCCTCGATCGAGAGATTGAGGTCGCGGATGACCGTCGTGGTGCCATAGGCCTTGTCGACATGAGAACAGGTGATCGCGGACATGGTCAGCCCTTTTCGCCGCTGAGCAGGATCTGCAGCTTGACGTCCTGCGGATGCGCTGCCGCCGCCCGCTCGAAAGCCTCGATGCTGTCGGAGAAGGGATAGGTGCCGGTGATCAGCGGCTTGAGATCGACCTTGCCGGAAGCGATGAGCTGCAAGGCGCGGTCGAAGATGTTGGCATAGCGGAACACGGTTTCGATGCGGACTTCCTTCGATATGGCCGCCGGCACGTTGAGCGCTACCGGCTCCACCGGCAGCCCGACGAGCACCACCGCGCCGCCGGGGCGCACGACGTCGAACAAATCAGCGAAGGCCTTGGGGCTGCCGCTGGCCTCGAAGACGATGTCCGCACCCCAGCCGTCGGTGGCCGCGCGCACCGCATCGACCAGCGGCTGCTCGCCGATGTTGACCGGAACGACGCCGGGATAGCGCCCGGCAATTTCGAGCTTGGGTGCGGAGAAGTCGGAAATCAGCACTTTCGAGCAACCACCGGCCAGGGCGGCCAGCGCGATCATGATGCCGATCGGGCCACAGCCGACGACAGCCGCCACGTCACCCGGAACGATGCGCGCGCGCGCCGCCGCCTGCATGCCGATGGCGAAAGGTTCGACCATCGCGCCTTCGGCGAAGGAGACGTTGTCGGGCAGCCTGTAGGTGAACGCCGCCGGATGCACGGCTTGCGGCGCCAGAATGCCGTGCACCGGCGGCGTCGCCCAGAAGGTGACGTCCGGGTCGACATTGTAGATGCCGAGTTTTGTCGCCCGCGACGACAGGTTCGGTACGCCCGGTTCCATGCAGACGCGATCGCCGACCTTCAGCGTCCGGACATTGGCGCCGATCTCGACGATCGTTCCGGACGCTTCGTGGCCGAGCACCATCGGCGCGCGCACGACATAGCTGCCGATGGCGCCATGGGTGTAGTAGTGCACGTCGCTGCCGCAGACGCCGACCGTATGGATGGCGATCCTGACGTCGTCCGGGCCTACGTCGAGCGGCAACGCGATCTCGCGCAGGGCCAGCTCGCCCTTTTTCTCAAGCACCAGTGCCCGCATCGTGTCGTCCTCGCTTCAAGTCTTTTTTTGCCGGAAAACGGAATTCAGGAATCCGCTGAGCACGCCGAGAAACAAAAGCGGCGGCAGCGACAGAAGCACGACCGAGGCGTTCAGGATTCCCCATGGCACGTTCATGCCTTGCTGGGAGAGTTCCGAGGCGACGATCGGCAAGGTCTTGGCGTTGGAGCTCGACAGCATCAGCGCTATCAGGAACTCGTTCCAGACCAGCACGAAACTGAAAGCCACCGCGCCGATCAGCGAGCGCGCCGCGACCGGCAGCGCGATCCTCCAGAACACCGAATAGGCGCCGTAGCCATCGACGAAGGCGGCTTCCTCGACCTCCTTCGGCACGGCCTGGAAGGCGGGAATGGCGAGCCACATGATCACCGAGATGGTGAGCAGGCAATAGGTGACGATCAGCGCGGCGAGCGTGTCGTAAAGCCCGAGCTGCAGCCAGATCACCATCAGCGGAATGGCGACCGCCACCGGCGGCAGGAAGCGAAGCGACAAAACGAAGAACTGGATGTCGCCGGCCCAGCGGTTCGGGTAGCGCGCTACCGCGTAGGCCGCCGGCAGGCCGAGCACCACGCCGATCAGCACCGCGCAACCGCAGGCGACGACCGAATTGTAGAGGCCGGTCATGACGCTGTCGCGGCCGACGATATAGCTGATGTTGGCCAGCGTCGGCGTGAACACCAGGCGCGGGACGCGGGTGATGATGTCGACATTGTTCTTCAACGAATTGAGCGCCGTCCACAGCAACGGAAACACGGCCATGAAGCCGGCAAACGCCAGCACGGTCTTGCCGATCAGGCGGCCGGGTCTCATGCGATATGGTCTCATGCCTGCACCCGCCTCCACAGCATGGTGAAGGTGATGACGATGGCGATCATCATCAGCACCGCCATCGCCGAGGCGTAGGAGACCTTGCCGGACTCGATGAAACCTTGCGAGAAGGCGTACATGTCGAGCGTTTCGGTCGCCACGCCCGGACCGCCGCGGGTCATCACATAGATCAGGTCGAAGGAGCGCAGCGACTCGATCATCTTGACGAACATCAGGCTGATCAGCGGCGCCTTGAGCATCGGCAAGGTCACATAGGCGTGGATCTGCCAGCGTTTGGCATGGTCGAGCCGGGCCGCCTCGATCGGCTGCGGCGGCAGCGTTTCCAGGAGCTTCAGCACGATGACGGCGAAGAACAGGCCCCATTGCCAGACGTCGACCGAAGCGACGGCGAACAGCGCCGTCGACGGCTTGGACAGCGGATCGAAGATCAGCCCACCGGTCAGCAGCCGGTAGGGGTAAGTGGCGATGCCGTAGAGCGGATGGTAGGCGAACTTCCAGACGAAGGCCGCCGAGACGCGCGGCAGCAGGACCGGGATGATGAACAGCAGGCAATAGACGTTGCGCAGGCGCGGCGACGCGACCTCGAACATCAGGACGCCCAGTCCGATGGCGACCGTCATTGTCGCGATGACCGTGACGAATTCCCATTTCACCGACACCCAGACGGCATTGAGAAAGCGGCGGTCGACGAACAGGTCGGCGAAGTTCGAGAGCCAGACATAGGAATAGGCTGTCGAGCTGAGTTCACGGTTCTGCAGGGCGATGACGACCGCGTAGAGCGTCGGCACCATCGACAGCACCAGAAGGATGGCGAGTGTCGGCACGACGAAGGTGACCGGCAGGGATGAGCGTCGCGGCATCTGTCTAACCTCTGCTGCGTCTCGAATGATTGAGCATGACTGACCTTTCGCGCGAAGGCTGGCTCAAACCGCAATGATGAAACCAAGACCTGCGGCGCACAGGTTCCGGCGCTCCACCGAATGCCGTGGACCGCGCGCCGCAGGGGGAGGATGGCTTATTTCTTCACCAGCTCGTTGGCATAGGCCTCGAGTTCGTTGAGGCCGCCCTTGATGTCGGTGCGGGTACCGGTGACCAATTCCTCGAGGATGATACCCCAGCGGTCGCCGAGATCGGGCCAACGCGGGTCCTGCCAGAAATTGACCGCCGTGACCTTGCCGGTTTCGGCCAGTGCCTGGCCGAGATCGGCGCCGTAAATATCGGCGAATTCCTTGCTGGCCAGAATGCTGGTGCGGTTCAGCTCGCCGAACTGGTGGGCGTCGAGCCGGCGCTTCTCGTTTTCCTTCGATGTTGCCCAGGCGATGAACAGGCCGGCGCATTTCTTCGAGGCGTCGTCGGCATTGGCCTTCGCTGCGATGGCGAGGCCATGGCCGTAACCGCCGCCGGGCAGTGGCGACGGGGGCGGCAGGAAACCTATGTTGCCGACGACCTGCGAGGTCTTCGGGTCGACCGCCATGCCCGACAGCGGCGTCGATTCGACCAGGATCGCGACCTGGCCCGACAGGAAGGCGCCGGTCGATTCATCCCAGCTGCCGGTCTGCGTGCCGGGCGCCGAATCCTTGAACAGTTTCAGGTAGGTCTCGGTCGCCTTGACCGCGGCATCCGAATTGAAGGCCGGCTTGTCACCGTCGAACCACTGGCCGCCATAGGCCTTGAAGAAGGGCATCCAGCGCCAGACATTGGCGCCCGAACCGCGCGCGCCGCGCAGCGCGATGCCATACATGCCCTTGTCCGGATTGGTCAGCTTCGGCACGTCGGCGATCAGCTCGTCGAGCGTCTTCGGCGGCTGGATGCCGGCGGCCTCCAGCACGTCCTTGCGGTAGACCATCAGGTCGCCGCCGCCGGTCAGCGGCGCGAACCAGACCTTGCCATCATAGGTGGCGACCTTCTGGCGGCCCGGATCGAAATCGGCATAGTCGTAGTCGGCCGGATAATAATCGCTCAGCGGCACGATCCATTTCGAGGACGCGAACAGCGCGACATTGGCTTCGTCGACATAGTAGACGTTGTAGTTGCCGACCGTGGACGCATCGGCGCGCGATTTTGCGCGGCGGTCGTTCTCGTTGAGGTAATCGATCTGGAAGCCGGCGCCGGCAAGCTTCTCGAACTCGGCCTTGGAGTCCTCCAGAAGCGTCAGGCCGTCACGTGGTTGCGCCAGCACCTTGACCGGCGCCGAGCAGACCGGCGCCTGCGCTAAAGCGATGGTTGAAACGGTAGCGGAAAGCATGAAAGCTGCACCAAGGCTGGCAGCGAGCCGAATTGGTTTCATTATTTTCTCCTCCAGGAACACGTCGCAGGAAGCGGACGTCCTCGGGTTGCGCGATCCTCACCATCGCCCGAGCGACTTGCCACCCATCGCCAAAATGCGGAGTTGCAGCGGCTCGCGCTAGAAGCCCCGTTGCAGAAGACCTGTACTTTTATGCATTGTGCGGCGCAAAAACCGGCATCCGGTTGCGGCCAATCTCACATGAGTATCGATCGGACTCTGGGACAGTGATTTCAGGGCGTGCTTACGCGCGCATCGCCAACCGCTGCCGCGACAGCTTGCGATAGGATGACGGCGTCATCTTGTGCTTGCGCATGAAGGCGCGGTTGAAATTGGAGATGTTCATGTAGCCGACCTGGAAACAGATGTCGGTGATCGGAATATCGGTATCGGCCAGCAGCTTGCAGGCCTGCCACAGCCTCAGCTTGGCAAGGTGGTCACTGAAGGAATTGCCGGTGTTCTTCTGGAAGAAGCGCGAGAATGTGCTCTCGGTCATTCCCGCGAGCGCCGCCACATCAGGCAGCTTCAGATCCTCGGCGAAATGCTGGAACAGATAGGTCAGCGTGCGCTGGATGATGTCGAGCGAGGTGGCATCCAGAACAGGGGAGAAATCCGGCGAAGACAACAGCTCGTATTCGTCGGTCCTGGCGAGGAGATCGACGAGGTTCAGGAACAGGCAGAACCTGGTTAGCCCGCTGACCTCCCCCATCCGTTCCATTGTCTCGGCGCCTTCCAGTGCCGTGCGGCCATGAAAAACCATGCCGCGCAGCGACCGCTCCAGGAACGGCTCCAGTTCGCGCAGTTCGGGCAACAGGCCAGCCGAGCCGCGCAGCCTCTCGGCATCGAACTGGAGGACGATGTCGCGGCCTTCGATCAGCTCGCCCGGCTGCACCGCCGTCACCCAATCATGCGGCAGCCCGCCGCCGACGATGGTCAGGTAACCCGGCCCGAACTCGCCGATGTGGTCGCCGACCAGCACCACACCGGAGGATTTTCGCAAGAGGTGGATTTCGTACTCCGGATGGAAATTCCAGACATTGCGCTCCCAGGGATAGTCGTCCAGCCGCCACAGGAAACTGTCGCTCGCCTCGGTGACGATATGTTCGAAGGCCGGCGCCGTGCGAAGCGTCGCAACCGGATTCCTTTTGCGCCTGAACTGCATCCTGCCTCCTGCAAATTTGGGTTCCGTGGCACCTCGCTCGTCCTTGCAATGCGTAGCAGCCTTGGGGCCATGTGTGAAATGGGCCATCGGAGAGCGTCGGTCACGAGGCTTCAGCGTCATCGGCGATCCGACTGGATCAATCCGTTCCCGCCCCTCCTCCCTTGCCTTCATGTCGCGTTTCGTACAAAAGCTGACGTAAACGCCGCGAAACCGAAGGTCTCGCCGTTTGCAATGCGGCTTCCGGCTTTTTTGCCGATGCGCCGCAACCTTGAAAGAGCGGAATAATGTCTGCGATCGAAGCCGGCGCTCGCGCGCCGGAAAATCTTTGGCGTCAGGAAATCAGGGCGACTTTGGCGCTCGCCTGGCCCATGGTGCTGACCAATCTCGGCCAGACCGCCATGACGGCCACCGACGTCATGATGATGGGCAGGCTGGGGGCGGACACGCTGGCCAGCGGCGCGCTTGGCGCCAATCTCTATTTCATGCCGCTGATCTTCGGCCTGGGCCTGATGCTGGCGACCTCGCCGATGATGGCGACCGAGCTCGGCCGCCGCCGTCATTCGGTGCGCGACCTGCGCCGCACCGTGCGCCAGGGGCTGTGGCTGGCGATCCTCATCTGCATTCCGATCTGGATCTTTCTCTGGCACGGCGAGAACGTGCTGCTCGCCATGGGCCAGGAGCCCGCTCTGGCGCATAGCGCCGGCATCTACCTGCGCTGGCTGGAATGGGCGGTGCTGCCCTTCTACGGCTATATTGTGCTGCGTTCCTTCATATCGGCGCTGGAGCGGCCGGGCTGGGCATTGATAATCGTCTTTGTCGCCGTCGCCTGCAACGCGCTCTTCAACTGGGTGTTCATGTTCGGCAATCTCGGTGTTCCGGCCATGGGCATATCAGGCTCGGGCCTTGCCACCTCGCTGTCCTCAACGCTGATGTTCGTCGGCATGGCCGCCGTGGTGATGTGGGAGAAGAAATTCAGGCGCTATCATCTGTTCGGCCGCTTCTGGCGGTCCGACTGGCCGCGCTTCAAGGGCCTGCTGCGGCTCGGCCTGCCGATCGCGGGCATCCTCGCTTTCGAGGTGACGATCTTCAACGCTGCGGCGCTGCTGATGGGCCTGATCGACGCGGATTCGCTTGCCGCGCACGCCATCGCCATCCAGATCGCGTCGATCTCCTTCATGGTGCCGCTCGGCCTCAACCAAGCGGTGACGGTGCGCGTCGGGCTTGCGCATGGCGCCGGCAATCCGGAAGGCGTCTCGCGCGCCGGCTGGACCGCCTTCGTCATCGGCGTCTCGTTCATGGCCCTGATGGGCCTGATAATGATCCTGTGGCCGCATCTCCTGATCAGCGCCTTCATCGACCTGGCCAATCCGGCCAATGCCAGGGTGATCACGCTTGCCGTATCGTTCCTGGTCTTCGCGGCCCTGTTCCAGGTCTTCGATGGCGCGCAAGCGGTTGCCGCCGGCATGCTGCGCGGCCTGCACGACACCAAGGTGCCGATGATCTATGCCGCGATCGGCTATTGGGGCGTCGGCCTGCCGCTGGGCGTGCTGCTCGCCTTCCCTTTCGGCTTCCATGGCGTCGGCATCTGGATCGGGCTGTCCAGCGGACTGGCGGTGGTGGCGGCGTTGCTTCTGGCGCGCTGGCTACGGCGGGATCGCCTCGCGCCGCCGCTGGTGTTCGAACACTGATGCAGAGGGCCGCCGGGTTGTCCGGTGGCCTTTCCGTCATTGTCGGCGTCAGCTGTTTTTGAGCGCCGGGCTGAACACCATCAGGCTCAGTATTTCGAACAGCACCTGGGCGCCGGCATGCGCGGTGTTGGTGGTCGCATCATATTGCGGCGCCACCTCGACCACGTCGCCGCCGACGATGTTGAGGCCTTTGAGGCCGCGCAGCAGTTCGAGCACTTCCCGAGTCGTCAGGCCGCCGACTTCCGGCGTGCCGGTGCCCGGCGCGAAGGCCGGATCGACGCTGTCGATGTCGAAGGAGACATAGGTCGGTCCGTCGCCGACTATTCTGCGCGCCTTCTCGATAATGGCGGGGATACCGAGGCCGGTCACCTCCTCGGCATGGATCACGGTCATGCCGGATTCGTAGGTGAACTCCCACAGATATTCGGCCGAGCCACGGATGCCGATCTGGATGGTGCGCGTCGGGTCGAGCACGCCATCGAGCACCGCGTTGCGGAACGGGCCACCATGGTGAAACTTGGTCATGTCGAACAAGCCGCTTGTATCGCAATGGGCGTCGATGTGGATGAGGCCGACCGGGGCCTTCTTGCCGACGGCCTTCAGGATCGGATGGCTGATCGAATGGTCGCCGCCGACCGACAATGGAATGACGCCGGCATCGACGATCTGGTTGGTGCGGCGCTCGATGTCCTCATGGCAGGTCTCGAGCCGGTAGCGACTCTGGAACGGCACGTCGCCGATGTCGGCGACCCTGAGCTCATGCGTGGGAGCGCATTCCAGCACGTGATTGTAGGGGCCGATGCGCTCGATGGCGCGCAGCGCCCGCGGCCCGAAGCGGGAGCCCGGCCGGTTGGTGACGCCGAGATCCATCGGCACGCCTGTTATCGCCACCTGCAAATCGCCGAAATCCGGGTTGTCGGCCGATATTTCGCGATAGGGCGCGGCGAGGAAGGTGGGGATACCGGAATAGGGCGCCAGCCGCGTGCCCGACTTGGAAAATATCTTGTCGGCGACCTTGCGGAACTTCGGGTCGAACATCTCGCCGCCATGGCTCTCGCCATATTTGCGGCGCAACGCGTCGAGCTTGCCGCTGTCATAACCCATGTCGGTTTTCTCCTGTCTGTCTCTCCGGAGTGTCCGGTAGCGCTTTGGAAAAATCAATTGCGTTCGGACGGGTTGGCTGCCGCAGGTCTTTCTTTTTGTCGGGCCAGCCTGAAACCGGGCAGCGCTTTTGCCAATTCGATGCTATGAGGCCTGTCGCGATCATGGGCGGCAGGCAGCGAAGGCGGTAACGAGACATGGCCAGGACCGATATTGCGCGGCGCGTCTACAACCATACCTGGAAGCTCGACCCGATCGTGCGCAGCCTGCTGGACACGGATTTCTACAAGCTTCTGATGCTGCAGATGATCTGGGGCATGTACCCCAAGGTCGACGCCACCTTTTCGCTGATCAACCGCACCACTTCGGTGCGGCTGGCCGAGGAGATTGACGAGGGCGAGTTGCGCGAACAGCTTGACCACGCCCGCACCTTGCGCTTCTCCAAGAAGGAGATGATCTGGCTGGGGGGCAACAATTTCTATGGCCGCAAGCAGATCTTCGAGCCGGAATTCCTGGCCTGGCTGGAGAATTTCCGGTTGCCCGACTACGAGCTTTCCAGGCGCGGCGGGCAGTATGAGCTCTCCTTCAGCGGCCCGTGGATGTACACCACGCTGTGGGAGATTCCCGCGCTCGCCATCATCAACGAATTGCGCTCGCGCGCCGCCTTGCGGTCGTTCGGGCCTTTCACGCTCGACGTGCTCTACGCCCGCGCAAAAGCCAAGATGTGGGCCAAGACCGAACGGCTGAAGGCGCTGCCCGGCATCCGTATTTCCGACTTCGGCACGCGCCGGCGCCATTCCTTCCTGTGGCAGCGCTGGTGCGTGGAAGCGCTGAAGGAAGGCATCGGCGAAGCTTTCACCGGCACCTCCAACGTGCTTCTGGCCATGGACAACGACCTCGAGGCGCTGGGCACCAACGCGCATGAACTGCCGATGGTGTTCGGAGCGCTGGCCAATTCGGAAAAGGAATTGAAACAGGCGCCCTACAAGGTGCTGCAGGATTGGCAGCGCTACTATGGCGGCAATTTGCTGATCGTGCTGCCCGACGCCTTCGGCACGGCTTCCTTCCTGCGCGACGCGCCGGATTGGGTGGCCGACTGGACCGGCTTTCGCCCCGACAGCGCGCCGCCGATCGAGGGCGGCGAGAAGATCCTGTCCTGGTGGCGCGAGAAGGGCAAGGACCCCAGGCAGAAGCTGCTGATCTTCTCCGACGGGCTCGAGGTCGAGACCATCGAGGAGACCTACCGCCACTTCAAGGGCAAGGTGCGCATGTCCTTCGGCTGGGGCACGAACCTGACCAATGATTTCGAGGGCTGCGCGCCTACGGCAACCGACAGCCTCGACGCCATATCGCTGGTCTGCAAGGTGACCGAGGCCAACGGCCGGCCGGCCGTGAAGCTCTCGGATAATCCAGCCAAGGCGACGGGTGACCTCAAGGAGATCGAGCGGTATCTGCGCATCTTCGGTGAAAAGGACCGGGTGGAGCAGTTGGTCAAGGTGTGAGGGCACGACCGGTGCTTCCGGCATCGCCATACGAGACGGCAAAGTCGGATAGGCTGAGTTCCTTGGCGCCCCCCTCTGTCCTGCCGGACATCTCCCCCTCAAGGGGGGAGATCATGCTGTCATCTTCGTCTTCGCGAACCTCCGGCGTTGCAAGGGAAGCGCCGACAGAGAAACCGCCAATCTCCCCCCTTGAGGGGGAGATGTCCGGCAGGACAGAGGGGGGCGCCGTAGAGTGCCGTCGTCGGTCATTAGCATTTTTGCCTATCGCTCTATTGCTCCTCTCACCCACCCCAGCCTTCGCCCACGCCTCGGACCGCGGCCACGTCCTGCTCCTGCCGACCGGCTATTACCTGATCGGCGGCGCTTTCGCCGTGGCCGCAAGCTTCCTCGTGCTGGCGCTGCTGCCGGCGCATCGGCTCGATCGTTTCTGGCGGCGGCGCCTGCCACTGTTCACACTGGGTGATGATGCCCGCACCGCTGCGAGCCTGATATCCTTTGCCGGCTTTGCATGTCTCATTGCCGCGGGTTTTCTCGGCAGCCGCGATCCGCTCTCCAACCCGCTGCCCTTGGTGATCTGGACACTGCTGTGGGCCGGCTTCACGCTGCTGCAAGGTTTCCTTGGCGATCTCTGGTCCTGGCTCAATCCCTGGTACGGGCCGGTGCGTCTCCTGTTGCGTCTGACCGGCAGAGGCGATGAAGCGGCCAGGCGCCTTCCGCCATGGCTCGGCTGCTGGCTGGCTGTCGTCCTGTTCTTCGCTTTTGCCTGGTTCGAACTCATCGATCCAGCGCCCGACGATCCGACACGGCTGGCCCGGGCCGCCGGCCTCTACTGGTTGTTCACCTTGCTGGCGATGCTGTCGTTCGGTTATGGGGCGTGGGCCCGCAGCGGCGAGTTCCTTACCGTCTTCTTCTCAATGGTGGCACGCTTCGCGCCGCTCGTGCGCGACGAGCGCGGCCGGCTTGCGCTATGCTGGCCGGGCGCCAAGCTGCTGACCGCCGCGCCTTTGCCGGCAAGCGGCGTGGCCTTCCTGCTGCTCGCCCTGTCCTCGGTTTCCTATGACGGCCTGTCGAAGACCTTCTTCTGGCTGGGCCTGTTCGGCATCAATCCGCTTGAATTCCCCGGCCGCACGGCGGTGATCGGCAGCGGCAGTTTTGGCCTCGTCCTGACATTCATGCTGCTTGCGGCGGTCTTCCTGCTTGCCGTGGTCGTCGGCCAGAAGCTCGCCGGCGACGGCCACAGGCTTGGCGAGGCGACGGGGCTGCTGGTCTGGTCGATCGTGCCGATCGCGCTCGCCTACCACATCGCGCATTACCTGACGGCGCTGCTGGTCGACGGCCAGTATGCGCTTGCGGCACTGTCCGATCCGTTTGCGCTCGGCTGGAACCTTTTAGGCACCGCCGACATGCAGATCGAAGCCGGCATCGTCGCCGGCGCGGGCTCGGCATGGTGGCTGTGGAACATCCAGGCCGGTGCCATCATTCTCGGTCATCTGCTTGCCGTGCTCGTCGCCCACGGCTTCGCCGCACGCCTGCATCCGGTTCCCGCCCGCGCCGCGCTCAGCCAGTTTCCGCTCACCTTGCTGATGATCGCCTACACCGTCTTCGGCCTCTGGCTGCTCGCCACGCCGACCGTTGGCTAGACGCGGTGGAAATAAACCGGGATCCCCCTGGGGAAACGGCATTGCCGTGTCCGGACTTTGGTGATTTAGTTTGTACACATGCAATTTCGGCCGTCCGCAGGACGCGGTCTGCTACGTTCCAGCCATTGGTCAAAACTCAAAAACAGGGGAACTGCCGTGACTGACAAGAATGGGTTTTTCGATCTCTCCAAGGCCGGTCTCACCCGCCGCACCGCGCTGAAGGGTCTGGCCGCCGGCGCCGGCCTGGCGGTCGCGCCCGGTTTCGTCCGCTACTCCCAGGCGCAAAGCTCCGCCCCGATCAAGATTGGCTTCCAGTCGCACCGAACCGGCATCGGCGCCGCCTATGGCCGCTGGTACGAGAAGACCACGGCCGCGGCGGTCAAGGCGATCAACGCGGCCGGCGGCATCAATGGCCGGCCGGTCGAGGTCATCATCGAGGATGACGGCACCGATCCCGGCCGCGGTGCCGAGGTGGTCGGCAAGTTCGCCACCCAGCACAAGACCGACATCGTCTTCGGCACCTTGTTCTCGCATGTCGTCATCGGCTCGGCACCCGCCGCCGGCGAAGCCAAGATGCCCTATTTCGTCGTCAGCGAAGGCCACCATGTCGCCTCGACCAAGCTCAACCGCTATGTCTTCCAGCCCGGCATCACCGACGTAAAGAGCCAGATCCAGTCGATGGCGCCGTGGATCGCGGCCAATGCCGGCAAGAAGGTGACGCAGATCTTCCCCGATTTTGCTTTCGGCTACGACCACCGCGACTACCTCCCGCCGGCGTTGAAGGCGCAGGGCGCAGAGGTCATCGCGCAAATCGCCATTCCACCGACGGAGAGCTCCTTCACCAAATACTTCCCGCAGATCCCTGCCGAGACCGAGGTGATCTACCACGTCATGGTCGGCCCGGCGGTGCTCACCTTCGTCAAGGAGCTTGGCGAGTTCTACGGCTCCAACCGGCCGCAGCTGTTCGGCTTCATCGATTCGCTCGAAGCCGTCGACATCAACAGCCCCGGGCTCGAATTCCTGGACGGCAGTCATTTCTGGGAAGGCTCGCCGCGTTATGCCCAGGCGGACGATTCCGAGGCGCAGAAGACCTATCGCGCCGCCGTCGGCATCGACGACAATGGCGCGGCCGTCGGCGACCCCAAGGACGTCTCCACCGCCGCGCACATGTTCGGCTGCTGGGAGACGCTCTACGTCGTCAAGAAAGCGATGGAAGACGCCGGCTACAAGGGCCCGGAAGACCGCGCCAAGCTGGTCGAGGCGACCGAGGCGCTGACCGAATTCGCCGAAGGTCCGGAGCATCCGCAGGGGCCAAAAACCTTCAACGGCAAGATCCACCAGTGCTTCGGCATCCAGAACATCTCCAAGGTCGAAGGCGGCAAGCTCAAGGTGGTGCACAAGACCAAGATCGAGGACGGGCTTTACGAGGCCGAGGGGGATTATACGACGCAGGCGTTGTAGGCCGGCTCAACAGCAAGCGTGAGCGCCAAGCCACCCCCTCTGTCCTGCCGGACCCGGCCCTTCGCTGTCGCTCCGGGCGTTCGTCGTTCGGAAAGCCAAGCAATTGGCTTTCCGTCCGCTGCGCGGACCACTTCTCACCCCCCTCAAGGGGCGTGATTGCGCTATCGGTGAGTGCCTAACCCATGCATTTCGGACCCCACCTCCTCCTTGCCGCCCTCGAAGGGCTCGTCACATCCGCCGTGCTGGCGCTGACCGCGCTCGGCCTGTCGCTGGTGTTCGGCGTGATGCGCGTGGTCAACGTCGCGCATGGCGAGTTCTTCATGCTGGGAGCCGTGCTCGCCTGGGCGATCACGACTGCGATCGGAGGCCATCCGGCGCTCGGGTTCCTGGCGGCACTTATCATCGCACCGCTGGTCGTCGGCGCCCTTGCACTGGTGGCCGAGCGGCTGGTGCTGCGCCGGCTGAACTACAATCCGGAAGCCACCATCGTCGCCACCATCGGCATGCTCTACATTATCCAGCAGCTGGCGCTGACCTTCTATGGTCCGGAAGCGCGCCCGGTAGAGCCGCCCTTCAGCTATCGCATCCTTCTGCCGTGGTTCGGCTATTCGGGCTACAAGCTGTCGATCATCGCGGCATCCGTCCTTCTGCTCGTGGTGACATGGCTGGTGCTGACGCGCACCAGGGTCGGCCTCGTCATGCGTGCCACGCAGTATGACAGCGAGACGGCGCAGGCCTTCGGCATCCCTGTCGATCGAGTCTATGGCGGCGTCTTCGCGCTCGGCGCCATGCTCGCGGCCATCGCCGCGGTGCTGATCGTGCCGATCAGCCAGGCGCATTACCTGATGGGGCAGGATCCGCTGCTGCTGTCCTTCATCGTCGTCATCATCGGCGGCCTCGGCTCGTTGCGCGGAACCGTCATCGCCGCCGTGCTGATCGGGCTGTCGGACGGCATCATCTCGATGTTCTTCTCGCCGACGCTGGCCAAGATCATCGCCACGCTGCTGGTCGCCATGGTGCTGGTGTTCCGGCCGCAGGGCCTGTTCGGGACGGCGACGCGATGAGCGAGACCTCGCCGGCAAAAGCCTATGGCTTGCATCTCGGCGTCATCGCGCTGCTTTTTGTCCTGAGCTTCGTGCTGCCGGATTATCATCACGGCCTCGTCGCCCGCATCATGGTGCTGGCGGTCTTCGCCATGGGCTACAACATGCTGTTCGGCTATGTCGGCCTGCTCAGTCTCGGTCATGCCATGTTCTTTGGCGCCGGCCTCTACGGCGCCGGCCTTGCCGTCATCCAGCTTGGCTGGAGCGTGCCGGCGGCTTTGTTGAGCGGTATCGCCTGCGGCGCGGTGCTGGCACTGGTGATCGGGCTGCTGGCGCTGCGCACTACGGGTGTCGCCTTCATGATCGTCACCATGATGTTCGCGCAGGTCTTTTACCTCCTCATCCTCTATTTTGCCGCGTGGACCGGCGGCGACCAGGGCATGGTGGTGCCGCAGCCGGCACGCGTCCTGAATTTCGGCGCGACGTCGCTCGATCTCACCAATCCGACGGTGCGCTACATGAGCGCGCTGGCTCTGTTCTCGCTCGTGCTTCTGGTCACGCTGGCCGTCGTCCGCTCCCGATACGGCCGCGTGCTGGTCGCCATCCGCGAGAACGAGGAACGGACCAAAATGCTGGGGTACGACACCTTCTCCAACAAGCTCGCCGCCGTGGTCGTCTCCGGCGCCATCTGCGCGGCGTCGGGCGCTGCCTATGCGCTGCTGTTCGGCTATGTCGGCTCGAGCTTCGCCTCGGTACAGTACTCGATCCTGCCGCTGCTGTGGGTGCTGCTCGGCGGCGCCGCCACCACGCTCGGACCGCTGATCGGCACGCTGTTCATGTACTATGTCATCGACGTCACCAGCGGCTTCACCTCCGCCTACCTGTTGATCGTCGGCGTCGCGTTGATCCTGCTGGTGCTGTTCTTCCCGAAAGGCATTCTGGGCAGCATCCGGCAGCGCTGGCTCGGATGGCTGCCATGACGCCGCTTCTGACCACCAAAGGCCTGTCGCGCAATTTCGGCGGCCTGCGCGCCGTCGACAGCGTCGATTTCACCTTGGTGCCGGGCGAAATCTGCGCCGTCATCGGCCCCAACGGTGCCGGGAAGACCACTTTCGTCAGCCTGATCAGCGGCCGTATCCCGCCCTCGTCCGGATCGATCGTTTTCGACGGCTCCGACATCACCGGCCTGCCGGCCTATGTCAGGGTCCGCCAAGGCATTGCCTACACGTTCCAGATCACCAGCATCTATGCCAACCTGTCCGTTTACGCCAACGTCGCGCTGCCCGTGCAACTGACGCTACGGCATGGCCATTCCAAGAGCGCGATACAGGCCGCTGTCATGTCGGCGCTCGCACGCACTGGGCTGGCCGACCGCGCCCATATGCCGGCCGGTCAATTGTCCTATGGCCACCAGCGCCTGCTGGAGGTGGCGATGGGCTTGGCGCTGAAGCCGCGCCTGCTGATCCTCGACGAGCCGACGCAGGGGCTCGCCGACAGCGAGATCGACAATTTCATCGCCCTGGTGCGCGAGATCGCCAGCGACGCCACCGTGCTCCTGATCGAGCACAACATGCCTGTCGTCATGCAGCTTGCCGACCGCATCACCGTTTTCAACGCCGGCAAGATCCTGGCAGAGGGCACGCCGGAGGCGATCCGCGAAAATGCGGCGGTGCAGGAAGCCTATCTGGGGACCGCCCCATGACCGAGACGAGCAAGACGCAAGCGTTGCGGATCGCGGGACTGGACTGCTTCTATGGCGAGATCCAGGTGCTCTATGGGCTCGACCTGGTGCTGAACAAGGGCGAGGTGCTGTGCCTGTTCGGCCGCAACGGCGCCGGCAAGACGACGACGCTGAAAGCCATCATGGGACTGGTCCGGGCGAGTGCCGGTTCGATCAGCCTCGCAGGCCAGGAATTGACCGGCCTGGCCGCCCACGAGGTGCCCAAAGCCGGCATTGCCTATGTGCCGCAAGGCAGGCGGCTGTTCGCCGAAATGACGGTGGCGGAGAACATCGAGATCGGGCTGATGGCGCGCGGCAAGGGGAAGGCCGTGCGCGAAAACGTGCTCAACCTGTTCCCGCTGCTGCGCCAGCGGCTCAGGCAGCGCTCGGGCACCTTGTCGGGCGGCGAGCAGCAGATGCTGGCCATGGCACGCGCGCTCTGCCTGGAACCGCAGGTGCTACTGCTCGACGAGCCGACCGAAGGGCTGATGCCGTCGATGATCGCAAAAATCCGCGAAACGGTGGCGAAGCTGCGCGAACTGGGCGTTTCCACCATCCTGGTGGAGCAGCGGGTCGACGCCGTGCTGTCGGTAGCCGACCGCGTCGCCTTCATCGAGAACGGCCGCAACCGCGAGACGGTCGATGTCGAGGCGTTGCGCGCCGACCCGTCGGCGGTCAGGCGCTATGTCGGCGTAGGCTGAGCACTATCTCCCCTAGTAGCCGTTCCGCGTCAACCGCTTGGCGCCATCGTGGGCTTATCCAAAGAACAAAAACCCGGCGATCAAAAACGTCGGGATCAGCACCGCGCCCGACCATGCCATGTAGCCGAAAAAACCCGGCATGTTCACGCCGCGGTGCCGGGCAATGGCGTAGACCATGAAGTTCGGCGCGTTGCCGATATAGGTGTTGGCGCCCATGAACACCGCACCCGCCGAGATCGCCGCCAAGGTCGAAGCGAGCTCCGTCATCAGATGCCGGGGAGCGCCGCCGGCCAGCTCGAAGAACACCAGGTAGGTCGGAGCGTTATCCAGGAAGGACGACAGCGCTCCGGTCAGCCAGAAATAGGCGAGATCGTTGGGCATGCCCTGCGCTGACGTGACGAGCGCGACCAGCGGCGCAAGCGCGCCTTCGTGGCCGGCCCTCAGGATGGCGACCACGGGCACGATGCAGACGAAGATGCCGGCGAACAGTTTCGCCACTTCCGCGATCGGCCCCCAGTTGAAACCGTTCGCCTGCCGATACTCCTTGCGCGAGACGGCCAGCGAAACGAAGGCAAGCGCCAGGATGACGACATCGCGCACAAGGTTCTGCAACTCGAGGTCCACCCCCTGAATGGAAAGACTGATGCCGGGCTTCCATGTGGCCGAAAGCAGGATCGCACCGATCACGCCGGCCAGCAGCGGCAGGTTGGGCAGGCCGCGGATGCGCACTTTCGTGTCCGGCGTCGGGTCCTTGATCTTTGGCGCGCCCATTTCGCGGCGATGCAGCGTGGTGTCGATCGCCAGGAAGACGGCGAGCACGACGACGCTGACGAACAGGGTCTCGCGCCAGAGGTTGGCGGTGGTCCAGAAGAAATCGACGCCGCGCAGGAAGCCGACGAACAGCGGCGGGTCGCCGAGCGGCGTCAGCGAACCGCCGATGTTGGACACCAGGAAGATGAAGAAGATGATGACATGGGCGTTGAACGCCCGGTTGTCATTGGCGCGGATGAGCGGCCGGATCAGGATCATCGAGGCGCCGGTGGTGCCGATGACGGAAGCGAGCAGGGCGCCGATGAGCAGCAGCCCGGCATTGACCAATGGCGTGCCGTGGATGTTGCCGGCCACGAGAATGCCGCCCGAAATGGTGAACAGCGCGAACAGGAGAATGATGAACGACATGTATTCGGTGAGCAGCGCATGCAGCACCGCTTCCGTTGCCACCGTCGTGCCGAAAGCCGATGCGAGCGGCACCACCACGAGAGCCGCCCAAAATGCAGCAATCTTGCCGTAATGATGCTCCCAGACATGGTTGAAAAGCAGCGGTCCCGTGGCGATCGAAAGCAACAGCCCGGCAAAGGGCAGCGCCCACCACAGCGACATCGTCCGGCCTGGCAGGCCGTGCTCTTCCGCGGCGAAGGCCGTTCCCGGTAACAGCATCGCGACAGCCACCACGGCACTTGCCGTCAAAGCCGTCGCCCCTATCGACCCCTTCTCTTCTCCCACGATGAGGTCAGTCCGCCGCGTGGTCTTCGAGCGTCACGCCTGCTTGGCGCATCCTTGCCAACATCGTCTCGACCGAACCGTTGAGGTCGATCCCGCGGCAGGCATCGAGCCTGACAGTGGTCCTGAACCCCTGCTTGACCGCGTCGAGCGCCGAGAAGGCGACGCAGAAATCGGTCGCCAGGCCGACCAGGGTCAGAGTGTCGATGCCGCGCTCCCTGAGATAGCCGGCAAGGCCGATCGGCGTCGTGTGGTCGTTCTCGAAGAAGGCCGAATAGCTGTCGATATCAGGCCGAAATCCCTTGCGGATGACGAGCTCGGCCTTGGTCCAGGCAAGACCCGAGTGAAAATCCGAGCCGAGGCTGCCCTGGATACAATGGTCCGGCCACAATGTCTGCTGGCCGTAGGGCATCTCGATGGTTTCAAAAGGCTGGGCGCCTGGATGGCTTGAGGCAAAGCTCGAATGGCCGGCTGGATGCCAGTCCTGCGTCAGCACGACATGATCGGTTCGCCGGATCAGGTCGTTGACCAGCGGCACGATCTCGTCGCCGCCGGTCACAGCCAACGCGCCGCCAGGGCAAAAGTCGTTCTGCAGGTCGATGACGACAAGCGCTTCTTCGGCCATGGGGTTCCTTCCTGTCGATATCGGGCGCGGGCTCCCAGGGGATCCCGGCGAAAGAAAGCCGCTGGCGCGACCGGAGGGAGAAACTTGACCAGATGGCGGGCCGCGTCAACCATTAGAGCGCCGGGCGCAACCCCGAACGCGCAAAGGGCGCCCCAGCACCTAGATTTTGCGGAGAACAAATGCGTGGCGGCGGCAGCCGTGCGGGTGCTGCGCAAACTCCGGCTTTGACAATTTCCGCCGACTTGATATCATTTGCATACGAATGAATTTAAGCCGGGCCCGGACGCCGGCAAGTTCCCTCGGAAAGGCCCTTTTTCTGGGAAGGCAAAGCGTGATCCGTTACGCGAAACCCACCACGGTCGACGAGGCGCTCGCCCTGCTTGGCGAAGCTTCGTGGCGCATCCTTGCCGGCGGCACCGACTTCTACCCGGCGCAAGGCAACAAGCCTTTCCGCGACAATGTGCTCGACATCAACGGGCTGGCCGCGCTGCGCGGCATTGCGGAAACGGAAACGCACTGGCAGATCGGGGCGCGCACCAGCTGGACCGATATCGTTCGCCATCCCTTGCCGCCGGCCTTCGATGCGCTGAAAGCGGCCGCGCGGGAGGTCGGGTCCGTTCAGATCCAGAATGTCGCCTCGATCGCCGGCAATCTCTGCAACGCTTCGCCGGCCGCGGATGGCGTGCCGGCGCTGCTGGTGCTCGACGCCGAGATAGAACTGCGCTTGGCGCAAGCGGTGCGCCACCTGCCGCTCCGGGAATTCATCCTCGGCAATCGCCGCACGGACCTGCGGCCCGGCGAGATGGTAACCGCCATCCGCGTGCCGAAAGCGGCCGGCGCGGGTATGTCGGCTTTCGTCAAGCTCGGCGCGCGGCGCTATCTCGTCATCTCGATCGCCATGGTGGGGGCACGCCTGGTCGTGCAGGACGGCATCGTCGAGCAAGCGGCGGTCGCCGTCGGTTCCTGCTCGGCTGTTGCAAAGCGGCTCGGCGGGGTCGAGGCGGCCCTGCGCGGACTGGCGGCGGATCATGGGCTGGCCACAGCGGTCCTCGCCGCGCCGATGGAAGAGCTGTCGCCGATCGGCGACGTGCGCGGCAGCGCCGAATACCGGCAGGACGCGGCGCGCGAAATCGTTGTCCGCGCCGTGCTTGCGGCGGCGGGGCCGGTGAATGGTGACAGGACGGCGGCGGCATGAACAAAGCACAGCCTGACATCAGCCAAGGTCGACCCGGCGGAGCCCTTTCCGACAGTGACGCAGGTCAGCCCGGCCTCGCACGCGCCGAGATTACCTTCGCGGTCAATGGCGCCGCCGTCTCGGTCAACGTGCCGCCGCTGCGCCGGCTGTCCTCGGTGCTGCGCGACGAATTGCTGCTGACCGGGACCAAGGTCGGCTGCGACGCCGGCGACTGCGGCGCCTGCACGGTGCTGGTCGATGGCGATCCGGTCTGCGCCTGCCTGATGCCGGCGGCGTCGGCCGCCGGAGCGTCGGTAACGACGGTCGAAGGGCTCGCCAATGGCCGGCTGTCGGCACTACAGGCCTCCTTCCTGGCGCATGGTGCGGCGCAGTGCGGCATTTGCACGCCGGGCCTGCTGGTGGCGGCGACGGCCCTGCTGGACAAGAAAGCCAGGCCGAGCGAGATCGAAGTGCAGGACGCGCTTGGTGGTGTCCTCTGCCGTTGCACCGGGTACCGGAAGATCGTCGCTGCTGTGATGGATGCCTCCGCCCAGGCTGCAAGCCTGGATTTCCGTCTGCCTCGGTCCGGTCACGCCATTGGCTCCTCCCCGATCCGGCTCGATGGCGTGCCGAAGGTGACCGGCGGTGAGAAATTCGGCGGCGATTCGTTCCCGGCCGATGCGCTGGCGGTGCTGGTAATCCGCTCGCCGCACTACCATGCCAGCTTCGCCTTCGGCGACCTCGACGGCTGGGCAAAAGCTCGTCCCGGCATCGCCGGTATCTTCACGGCGGCCGATATCCCGGGAAAGAACTGTTTCGGCGTCATCGGTCCGTTCGCCGACCAGCCGGCTCTCGCCGAAGGCTTGGCGCGGTTTCGCGGCGAGGCGGTGGCGCTTGTTGCCGGCGAGCGCGAGGCGATGCTCGATCTCGACCTGTCGGATTTCCCGATCCGCTGGACCGAATTGCCACATCTGTTGCAGCCTTGCGAGGCACAGGCCGAAGGAGCGGCGCTGATCCATGCGAACCGCCCGGCCAACCTTCTGACCAAGGGCTTCGTCGAACGCGGCGATCCCGAGACGGCGCTTGCCGATGCCGCTGTCACCGTGACCGGTGCGATCGAGACGGCCTATGTCGAGCATGCCTATATCGAGCCGGAAGCCGGCCATGCCTATATGGATGGCGACATGCTGGTCGTCGTCGCCTGCACGCAGGCGCCCTATATGGACCGCGACGACACGGCGAAGGTGCTGGGCCTGCCCGTCGACAAGGTGCGCATCGTGCCGACCGCGACCGGCGGCGGTTTTGGTTCCAAACTCGACGTGTCCCTGCAACCGCTGGTCGGCCTGGTGGCGATGAGGACCGGGCGGCCGGCGGCGCTTGCCTACACGCGCAATGAATCGATGATGTCGACCACCAAGCGCCACCCGGCGCAGATGCAAGCGACCATTGGCGCCGACGCCGAGGGCCATGTCACCGGCATGATTTTCTCAGGCGATTTCAACACCGGGGCGTACGCGAGCTGGGGACCGACCGTCGCCAACCGTGTGCCGGTGCATGCCTCGGGTCCCTATGCGACCCCGAACTACCGCGCCGAAGGCCGCGCCGTCCATACGCATGGGCCGATTTCCGGCGCTTTCCGGGGCTTCGGCGTGCCGCAGGCGACGATCATGCAGGAGACCTTGTACGACGAGCTGGCCGGCAAGCTCGGCATCGACCGGCTCGACTTCCGCTTGAGAAACTGCCTTCGTAACGGATCCGAAACAGTCACCGGACAGAGACTGGAATCGGGCGTCGGCATTGCCGAATGCCTCGATGCCCTGCGGCCGCATTGGGCGCGTGCAGTGGCTGACGCGGATGCCTTCAACAGTGCCAACGTGGATAAAAAGCGCGGCGTCGGCATCGCCTCCTGCTGGTATGGCTGCGGCAACACCTCGCTGCCCAATCCATCGACCATCCGGGTCGGCATCGCGGCGTCAGGCGAGATCATCCTGCACCAGGGCGCGGTCGACATCGGCCAGGGCTCCAACACCGTCATCACGCAAATCTGCGCCGACGCGCTCGGCCTGCCCTTGGAAAGGTTCCGGCTGAAAAACGCCGACACCGCGATCACTCCCGATGCCGGCAAGACCTCGGCCTCGCGCCAGACCTTCGTCACCGGCAAGGCGGCCGAGAAGGCCGGCCGCGCCTTGCGCGAAAAAATCCTGCGCTTTGCCAATGTCTCGGAAAAAGCGTCGCTTCAGCTCGAAGGTCCGGCGATCGTCATCCGTGAGGGCGAGGCGGTCCGCCGTGTCGATCTTGGCACACTCGAAGCGGATATCCACGGCTTCGTCTTCCGCGCCGAGGAGACCTACGACCCGCCGACGCTGCCGCTCGACGCCAAGGGCCAGGGCAAGCCCTATGCGGTCTATGGTTACGGCGCGCAGATCGCCGAGCTCGAGGTCGACCTCAAGCTCGGCACGGTCAAGCTGGTCAAGATCACAGCCGCGCACGATGTCGGCAAGGCGATCAACCCGCTGCTGGTCGAGGGTCAGATCGAGGGCGGCATCGCGCAAGGCATCGGCATGGCGCTGATGGAAGAGTATATTCCCGGCCGCACCGAGAATTTGCACGATTATCTCATTCCGACCATCGGCGACGTGCCGCCGATCGAGACGATATTGATCGAGGTGCCAGACCCGGAAGGGCCATTCGGCGCCAAGGGCCTGGGCGAACATGTGCTGATCCCGACGGCGCCGGCGATCCTCAACGCCATCCGCCATGCGACCGGCATTACGATCACAAAAGTTCCGGCAACGCCGACGCGCATCCGCGCCGCCATCCGCGAGAAGGAGGCATGCCAATGAGCGAGCTTGCCGAACGCTTCGAAACCCATGATCCCGGCGAGAAGCTGGTGGCGGAGAAGATCCGCTGCGATGCCTGCCCTGTGATGTGCTACATATCAGATGGCCGCACCGGCGCTTGCGACCGCTACGGCAATGCCGGCGGCCGGATCGTGCGCATGGACCCGCTGACCATTCTCGATCATACCGCCGAGATCGGCGGCGCTGTCGTGCCCTTCGTCGCCGAGGGCGAGGCCTGGGACGGCGAACTGGTCAACACCGGCCGCCGCTTCGTCACGGCGATCGGGGCAGGAACCACCTATCCCGACTACAAGCCGGCGCCCTTCATCGTCAGCCAGCAGGTCGAGGGCGTCGATCTCGTCACCGTCGTCACGGAGGGCATCTTCTCCTATTGCGGCGTCAAGGTGAAGATCGACACCGACCGTCATATCGGACCCGAAACGGCTGTCGTGCGGTCGCAACGCGAGGCGATCGGTCATGTCACGACGGGCGAATATGGCTCGCAGATGCTGTCGCTGGGCGGCGTGCATCATCTGACCGGCGGCTCCAAGGCCGAAGGCCGCGCCACCTGCGATGCGCTGCTCGATCTGTGCAACCGCAAGTCGGTGGAACTGACCATCGATGGCGGAGCCACCATAACAGTCGAAGCCGGCAAACCGCCCGTCATCGACGGCAAGCAGGAGCACCGCATGCGGGTCGGCTGCGGGTCGGCGACCATCGGCATGTTCGCCACCCAATGGCGCGGGCTGGTTGACGAGGTGGTGGTGGTCGACGACCACATAACCGGCGTCGTCTCGGAGCATCAGGCCGGCAAGGTGCTGGGCTGGCAGGACACGGGGATAAAGATCATCGGCCGCCGCTCGACGCCTGGGCGCTATTTCAAGGTCTCCGAGCCCGGTCTCGGCTGGGGCGGCACCAGCATATCCGACCCGCTGTCGATCCTGGGCGAATGGAACGCCAAGAAGGGCGCGCGGCCCGGCCTGTCGCTGCTGATGGTTTCGACCACCGGCGAGCAGTTCGCCTATTACGAACTCGACGACCAGTTGAAGCCAGTCGAAAAGCCATTCCCCGAACGATTGCAGAAATCCGTGGGGCTGATCGAGGATAATTGCGAACCGGCGCTGTGCACCGTGCTGTTCATCGGCGGCGCCGGCGGTTCGCTGCGCGCCGGCGTCACCGAGAATCCCGTCAACCTGACGCGTTCCGTGCAGGGCCTGACCACCTATGTGACGGTCGGCGGCGCGCCGGTCTATGTCTGGCCGGGCGGCGGCATCACGCTGATGGTGGATGTGACGCGCGTGCCGGAAGGCGCCTTCGGTTATGTGCCGACGCCGGCGCTGGTGGCGCCGATCGAATTCACGCTGCGCCGCGACGACTATATCAGGCTCGGCGGCTACGAAGCCGAGATCCGCAGCGTCGAGGATGTCGTCGCCAAGGGCGGCGAGTATCTGAACGCGCGCCGGGGCGACGGTGCGCCGGCCGGCAACCCGTGGCCACCGCTGGCGCAGTTGCGGCGCGCGCCCGCGAACGGGGCCGGATGACGATGAACGGCCCGCAAGCGCATTGGCTCGGGGATGGCAGGCGGCTGCACCTCAATCACGGGCCGATCGACCTGATCGTCGAGGCCTTTGGGACGCCAGGCGAATGCCGGCGAGCTTATGAGCAGGCCGTGGCGCGATTCCAGACCATCCTGCCGGAACTGGTGGAGGAATTGCCCGAGTTGCGCCGGCCGGCCACGTTGCGCCCCCGCGCCTTCGCCGGATCGACGGCGCGGCGCATGGAAGCGGCAGTTACCCCATTGGCGGACGACTTCATCACGCCGATGGCAGCCGTCGCCGGTTCGGTAGCCGACGAAATACTTGCCGCACTGATTACCGGGCGAAAACTCGATCGCGCCTATGTCAACAATGGCGGCGACAGCGCGCTTCATCTCGGTACCGGCCAATCGATCACCCTTGCCATTGCCGGCACCGGCCATGGCCTTGCCGACCGCATCGTCATCCGCGCCGAGGACGGCGTGCAAGGCGTTGCCACCAGCGGCTGGCGCGGGCGCTCGTTTTCCTTGGGCATCGCCGACGCCGTCACCGTGCTGGCGAGGACCGGCGCAGAGGCCGATGCCGCGGCGACGCTGATCGCCAATGCCGTCGACTTGGCCAACCATCCCGCTATTCGGCGTGTGCCCGCGCATGATCTGGCGCCGGACAACGACCTTGGAGACAGGCTGGTGACGCAAGAGGTCGGTCCGCTTTCTGCCAAAGAGATTGCCACGGCGCTGGACAGGGGACTTGCCGTCGCCGAAGATTTCCACCGCAGGGGACTGGTCGCCGCATCGGCGCTGTTCCTCGCCGGCCAGACCCGCATCGAGGGCTCAATGGCGCTTGCCGCGCCCGACAAAAGTCCAGGGAAGGAAGTTGCCCATGCCTGAGTTTCCGCTCCGCAAGATCGTGGTGCTGACCGAAGAGATCTTTCATGAGGGCGGGCCGGCGCCCAAGGTGCCGCGCCGCCGTGCCGCCGCCATGGCGCTGGTAAAGAACCCGTTCGCCGGGCGCTATGCCGAGGAGTTGCAGAGCGCCATGGACGATCTGAAGCCGCTTGGCCTGCTGCTCGCCGACCGGCTGATCGCGGCATTGGGTGGCGACGTGAAGCAGATCGACGGCTATGGCAAAGGCGCCATCGTCGGCATCTCGGGCGAACTCGAGCATGGCGCGCTTTGGCATGTGCCGGGCGGCTACGCCATGCGCGAGCGGCTCGGCGACGCCAAGGCGATCGTGCCGTCGGCCAAGAAGGTCGGCGCCTTCGGCTCGCGGCTGGATGTGCCTCTCGGCCACATCAACGCCGCCTATGTGCGCAGCCATTTCGATGCGATGGAAGTCGGCGTCAGCGACGGACCGCGTCCCGACGAGATCCTGTTCTGCCTCGCCATGACCTGCGGTCCGCGCGTGCACAATCGCATGGGCGGCCTGGCCGCCGACGACATCAAGGCATGGGACGGGCTGCGGTGAGCGGCGAAGACAATCTGCTGAAGCTGGTCGAGGTCGAGGAGGCGGACGATCAGGACTACCACCTGCAGGAGCAGGTCGGCTTCATCCTGCGCAAGGCGCATCAGCGCCACGTCTCGATCTTCGCTGCCCATATCGGCGACCTGACGCCACCGCAATTCGCGGCATTGGCCAAGCTGCGCGATGTCGGCGAGACTTCGCAGAACCAGCTCGGCACGCTGATCGCCATGGATGCGGCGACGGTGAAGGGCGTGATCGACAGGCTGAAGGCGCGCGGCCTTGTCGAGCTCTCCAAGCACGAGGGCGATAAGCGGCGGCTGCTGGTCAATTTGACCGCCGAAGGGCGCGAGGCGATCGAACGCCTGATCCCGCTGGCGCGCGAGATTACCGAGGAAACCTTGGCACCGCTCACGGCCAGGGAGATCGCCACCTTCATGAAGCTGCTGGCGAAATTGGCGTAGGCCGGCGACGAGGTCCTTTCCTCTCCCTCCGGACGGGAACCACCTGGCCACCGCCGCCGACGGATATTGAAAGGGGACCAGGGCGCAAGAACCTTCCTGCACCGCGCTAAGGGTCGACTCCCACTCCGTCGAGCTTCGCTCGACACCTCTCCCCCGATCGACGGGGGAGAGGTGGGCGCCAAGCTGTCCTGGGACGAAGAACCTGGACCTTGGGCCGGCGCTTATCTCCGGCGAAATCTCAGAGGCCGTTGTCCTTCAGCACCTGGGCGGCGTTTTCCTTGGTGATCTTCTGCGTCGGCAAGGTGATGGTCTTCTCCACCTTCTCGCCATTGAGGAACTTGATCGCCTGCCGAAGGCCCTCGGCGCCCGGGGTGACATAGGTGAAGGTCGCCGTCAGCTCGCCCTTGTTCACCATCTGCACGCCTTCGTTGGGCAGGCCGTCAATGCCGATGAACTTGATGTCCTTCTCGCGGCCGACATCCTTGGCGGCAAGATAGGCGCCATAGGCCATCGGGTCGTTGTGGCCGTAGACGAGATCGATCTTCTCGTTGCTCTTCAGCGCGTTGGCCATCAGATTATAGGCCTGGTCCTGCTTCCAGTCGCCCGACTGCTGGTCGAGCAGGTACTTGATGCCCGGCTCCTTGTCGGTGAACTCATGGAAGCCGTCATGGCGGTCATGCGCCGGCTGGGTGCCCATGCCGCCCCAGATCTCGACGACATTGCCCGATGCCTTGCCCTTGCCGCCGAGCAGCTCGACGGCATATTCGCCGGCCGCGCGGCCGATCAGCTTGTTGTCGCCGCCGACGAACTGGGTGTAGTCCTTGGTGTCGACATTGCGGTCGAGCACGAAGACCGGGATCTTGGCGTCGATCGCCTGCTGCACGACGCCGGTCAGGCCGGCCGATTCCTTCGGCGACACGAGCAACGCATCGACCTCCTGGCGGATCAGGTTCTCGACATCGGCAACCTGCTTCTCGGTCTTGTCCTCGCCGTCGGTGATGATCAGCTCGACCTCGGGATGCTTTGCGGCCTCGGCCAGGATGTCCTTGTTGAACTGCGCGCGCCAAGGCTCGATGGTCGTCACCTGCGAGAAGCCGATCTTCCACTTCTTGTCCTGGGCCATGGCGTGGCCGGTGGAGAGCAGCGCGGTGGTGGTCAGCAATGCCGCGCCAAGGGCGGCAAGCTTCAGCGTGTCACGTCGTTTCATTTCTTGTTTCCTCCGAGATTGAGAGACCGGGTCTCTTGCGACGGCCGTTTTGCCGCGGCCGTTTCCTTGTGCGCCGCTCCGGGCAGGCGCAGATAGGCTAGGAGATCACCGGCATTGCGCTCCTGCACGAGCACTGTGCCGATGATGATCATCCCCTTCAGCACCAGCTGAAGGTTCGAATTGATGTTGTGGAGCTGCAATATGTTGGACAGCAGCCCGAAGATCAGCACGCCGCAGAATGTTCCGGTGAGGCTGCCGCGCCCACCCATCAGGCTGGTGCCGCCGATGACCACGGCGGCGATGGCGTCGAGCTCCAGGCCGGCGCCGGCATCGGGCTTGCCTTGCCGGTACTGCGCGACATAGAGCACCGCGGCAATGCCGGCGAGCAGGCCCGAAACGGCGTAGGTGACGATCTTGACCCGGCCGGCGGCGATGCCGGAAAGCCTGGCCGCCTCCTCATTGCCGCCGATGGCGTAGACATAGCGGCCGAACGGCGTGAAGCGCAGCACCGCGCCATAGATCAGGATGGCGCCGAGGAAGAACAGGCCGGGCATCGGGACGACGCCGAACACCATCGAGCGCAGCAGCTCGAAATCCTCCGTGGCGTTCGAGCCGGTATAGACCGGCAGCACGGCATTGTTCTGGCCGGCGGTCAGCCGGGCGATGCCCAACGCCGTCACCATCATCGCCAGGGTGACGATGAAGGGCTGCAGCCGCCCGGCAACGATGATGAAGCCGTTGAGCGCACCGAACAGCAGGCCCACGCATGGCGCGACCAGCAGCACGCCGAGGACGCCGAATTTTGGTTCGACCTGCGGCAGCAGGTACCACAGGGAAAGACAGCACAGGACCACGCCGACGATTGCCGGCGTGACCAGGCCGCGGGCGCGGCCCAGCCTTGCGTCGCGCGAGGCATCGGCGCCGGCGCGCGACTTTTCGAGATTGAGGAAGATGAAGCGGGTGACGATGAAGCCGAGGCAGAGCGCCACCACGGCGACGGTGGGCACGCCAAGCACCACTCCCGGCGTCACGCCCGGAACCGTCAGCAGCATGGCGCAGACCACCGAACAGATTGCCATCAGCGAACCGACCGAAAGATCGATGCCGCCGGTGATGATCACCGCCGTCATGCCGGTGGCGATCAGGCCGGTGGTCGACACCTGGCGCAGCACGTCGAGCAGATTGCCGTAGGACAGGAAGATGTTGTTGCCCTTGGAGCTGACCGGCGAGCCCAGCACGCCGATCAGGAAGATGGCGATCAGGCCCCAATAGAGCTTGGTGCGGGACAGGAGTTTCAAGGCGGTCATGCGGCAGGTCTCGAAATCGTGCGGCGCGGCGCGGCGAGACGCATGATGGCCTCCTCGCTCGCCGCATCGCGGGAAAGGATGCCGGTCTGGCGGCCATCGGCCATCACCAGAATGCGGTCGGAGAGGTGCAGCAGTTCCGGCAATTCGGAGCTGATGACGGCAATGGCCAGCCCGTCGCGCGCAAGCTTGAAGATGAGATCGTAGATCTCGCGCTTGGCGCCGACGTCGATGCCGCGCGTCGGCTCGTCGAGAAGAAGCACGCGCGGCCGTGTCGCCAGCCATTTGCCGATGACGACCTTCTGCTGGTTGCCGCCCGACAGCGTGCCGGCTGGCTGGTCGATGTCCTCGCAGCGTATGCCGAGCGCCCGGACCGCGTGGCGCGCCAGCTCCTGTTCGCCGGCCAGCGAACGGATGCCGAAGCGCGCCAGCGATCCGACCAGCGGCAATGCGACGTTGTCTGTAATGGAAGCCTGGAGATGCAGGCCTTGCGTCTTGCGGTCCTCGGCCACCAGCGCAATGCCGAGGCGCCTGGCATCGCGCGGCGAGCGTATCTCGACCGGCGCACCGTCGAGCCGGATCTCGCCGCCGGTGCGGCCATCGCTCGAACCGAAGATCGCCTCCAGGATCTCGGTGCGCCCTGAACCCAGCAGCCCGCCAATGCCAAGGATTTCGCCTTCGGCGAGTTCGAAGTTGACGCCGTCGATCACGGTGCGCCAGCCATGGGCGTCGGGTTTCGTCAGCGACAGGTTCTCGACGGAAAGCACGACTTCGCCGACGGAACGGCGCTCCTCTTCCGAGGAGGCCAGCAGGTCTCGCCCGACCATTGCCGAAATGATGGCGTTCTCGTCGAGCTCGCCCATGGGCCGCGTCAGCACGTGGCGTCCGTCGCGAAACACCGTGACCCTGCCCGCCAGGTGCATGACCTCGTCGATGCGGTGCGAGATGTAGACGATGGCGACGCCGCTGTCGGCAAGCTGGCGGATGATGCGGAACAGCCTCTGGCATTCGGCTGGAGAAAGCGCCGAGGTCGGCTCGTCCATGATCAGGATGCGCGCCGACATCGACAGCGCCTTGGCGATCTCGACCAGTTGCTGTTCGCCGACGCGCAAGGCGCCGACGCGGGCTTCCGGGTCGAGCTCGATGCCCAGCCGCTGCAGAAGAGCGCTGGCGGCGCGGCTGCTCGCCTTGCGGTCGACGATCAGCCCGGCGATCAGCTTCTCGCGCCCGAGAAAGATGTTGTCGGCGACGCTGAGTTCGGGGACCAGGTTAAGCTCCTGGTGGATGATGGCAATGCCGGCGGCCTCGGCGTCGCGCACGCCGGCGAAATTCGCGGCTACGCCGTCGACGCGAACCGTGCCTTCATAACCCGTGTAGACACCGGAAAGGATTTTCATCAGCGTCGACTTGCCGGCGCCGTTCTCGCCCATCAAGGCGTGGACCTCGCCGCGCCGCAGCTCGAAACCGACGTCGACCAAGGCGGCAATGCCGCCGAAGCTCTTGGATACGTGCTCAGCGCTTAGGACGACATCCGAACGATCCGCCGCAACATCCCGACGCGCGATGGAATTTCCGTGCTCCATGACAAAGGCGGCCTCCCTTCCGTCGTCGTCTGACCTCATGAACGCTATTCTAAACGTTTCGATCCTGTCAAGCTTCTATCTGGTCACGTGAGATTGGCTCATTTCAATTCTTGCGAAAAACCGCGATATTCCGTAGGTATGATGCATAGAGAGGCGGCGAAACGTTTCGAAAATGGCAAGGTCAAGGCAGACAAGTCAGCGAAAATCGACGGCGCCGACCATGCTTCACGTGGCCGAAGCGGCGCGCGTGTCGGTCGCCACGGTTTCGGCGCTGATCAACGGCACGGCGACCGTCAGCCCGGAGCTCAGCCAGCGCATCGAGCAGGCGATCCGCGATATCGGCTACAAGCGCAATGCGATCGCCCGCAGCCTGAAAATGGGCACCACGCGCACCATTGGATTGACTGTCCCGCACATCACCAATCCGTTCTTCACCGATGTCGTGTCAGTCATCCAGCAGGCCTTCGACCGCGCCGGCTATGCGGTCATGCTGTGCTGCACGGACGAGGACCTCAACACCCAGGACGACCAGATCAGGCTGCTGCTCGACCGCATGGTCGACGGGCTGATCGTGGCGCGCGTCGGCGATGGGACGATCCTCAAGCGCATCGTCGACGACGCCAACGTGCCGGTCGTCCTGCTTGACCGCATCTGCGACGGTGTCGACACGGATGCCGTGGTGCTCGACAACCAGCGCGCCGTGTTCGACGCCATCACCTACCTGATACATCTCGGGCACCGGCGCATCGGCTACATCACCGGAACGTCGGATATCTCACCGATGCATGATCGCATGGCCGGATATCGCGAAGCGCTTCAGGCAGCCGGCCTGCCGGTCGCCGAGGAGCTGGTACGTTCCGGCAATTTTCACGAGATCGACGGCTATAACGCGGCCATGCAGCTGTTGTCGCTGCACGACAGGCCGAGCGCGATCTTCTCCGCCAACAATCCGATGGTGATCGGCACCATGAAGGCAATCCGCGATATCGGCCTGTCCTGCCCGGAAGATGTTTCAATCGCCTGTTTCGACGATTTTCCGTGGTCGGACGTGTTTGTCCCGCAACTGACCACGGTGGCACAGCCGGTGCAGGCGATCGGCGAACAGGCGGCCAATTTGCTGCTCGACCGCCTTGCCGGAAATCGCGACGCGCCGCCGCGCAAGCTGGTGCTCAAGGGCCGGCTGATGATCCGCAATTCATGCCGACCGCTGGGAGCGGTGGCGCAGAGTGTGAGTGCGTAGAGCGGTTCAGTGGTTGAATCGCTATCGGCAAGCGCCGAGCTGGAAATCTCACGCCGCTTGCGACAGCGATTTGTGGGCGTCGGCCAGGATTTCGAAGGACCTCACCCGAGCCGCATGATCGAATATCTGCGCGGTGACCATCAATTCGTCGGCGCCGGTGCGGCGAACGAAGGCGTCGATGCCTTGCCGCACCGTTTCCGGCGAGCCGACGACGGCGCAGGACAGCGCCTGGCCGAGCATGGACTTGGCCATCGGATCGAGGTCGCGGTCATAATTCTCGACCGGTGGCGGCAATTTTCCGGGGCGGCCGGTGCGCAGATTGACGAAAGCCTGCTGCAGCGAGGTGAACAGCAGCCGCGCCTCAGTGTCGGTCGGCGCGGCAAAGACGTTGAGGCCGAGCATGACATAGGGCTTGTCGAGCTGTTCCGACGGCTGGAAGCGCGAGCGGTAGATTTCCAGCGCCTGGTCTAGCTCGGCCGGCGCGAAATGCGAAGCGAAGGCGTAGGGCAGGCCGAGCATGGCGGCAAGCTGCGCGCCATACAGGCTGGAGCCGAGGATCCAGACCGGCACGGTCTGGCCTTCGCCCGGCACGGCCCGCAGCCGCTGGCCCTCTTCCGCCGGCAGGAAATAGCCCATCAGCTCGACGACGTCCTGCGGAAAATTGTCGGCACCGGCCTCGAGATTGCGGCGCAAGGCGCGCGCCGTGTTCATGTCCGTGCCGGGCGCCCTGCCGAGGCCGAGATCGATGCGGCCGGGGAACAAGGCGGCCAGCGTGCCGAACTGCTCGGCGATGACCAGCGGCGAGTGATTGGGCAACATGATGCCGCCGGCGCCGACGCGAATGGTCTTGGTGCCGCCCGCGACATGGGCAATGACGACCGAGGTGGCGGCACTTGCGATGCCCGGCATGTTATGATGCTCGGCCAGCCAATAGCGCTTGTAGCCCAGCCGCTCGGCATGGCGGGCAAGATCGAGCGAATTGGCCAGCGACTGCGAGGCATCGCTGCCTTCGACGATCGGCGACAGGTCGAGGACGGAAAGGGCTGCCATGTCAGGTCTCCACGAGATTTATCTCAAGCACCCTGCCTCGAAGGCCGTGCGGTCGGGAATGAGGATGCCAAGCCGCCCCCGAGCGCATCGTCAAATCCGCTGGCCGCGGCCATGCGTTTCTGCTCGGCGGGGCTGCCGCGATGATGGACAGGAAATGCAATCCCGGATCTGTCGACGCCAAATGTTGGCGACGCGCCCAGCCGCGCATCGCGCAAGCCGGCATGGCCGATGCGAGCGAAACAGTCGTCGAGGTCGAAGGAAGCATCGCTCATGGGAAGGGCACCGGCCATTGGACCGGCCGGATATAGGCATTCGAGCCAGGCGCCGCAAACCAGACGCGCGGCTTTATGCCGGAGCCTTACCTTCCTCGGTGGCCTCATCTTCCACCGCCGAGAGATGTTGTGCCGCCAGGAAGTTGCCGACATGGCTCAGACCATCGAAGTGATCGCAGAACACCTTGATGAGGACCAGCAGCGGCACCGCCATCAGCGCGCCGACAAAGCCCCATAGCCATGACCAGAAGGCAATGGCGATGAAGATCGCCACGGCGTTGATCTCGAGCCGCCGGCCGACAACCATCGGCGTTACGAATTGGCCTTCGACGATGTCGCACAAAAGCAGGAAGGCAGGCGCCAACAACGCATAGGAGATCGTGTCGAAGCTGATCAGCGCGATGATCGTGACCACGATGAGCGTGATCATGGCGCCGACATAGGGCAGGAAATTAAGCAGAGCGGCCGTGGCGCCCCAGACGAGCGGGTTGGGCATGCCGAGTGCCCACAGACCAAGGCCAATGATCGTGCCGAGGCCGATATTGATGATGGTGACGGTGAGCAGATAGTGCGAGATTTCCCGTTCCACGTCGTAAACGACCCGCAGCGCCCGCTTCTTCTCGGTGAGGCTGGCGAAGGACTGGATGATCTTTTCATAGAACATCGTGCCTGAAGCGAGCAGGAACAGCGACAGCACGAAGATGATGGTCAGGCTTGTTCCCGCCGAAAGAATGTTCGAGGCCGCCGACGACAGGAAGCCAGACTGGGCTACCGCGACTTTCTGTATGCCCGGCTCCTGCGACGTCTCGGTGAGGCCTTCGATCTGATGTGTAACCTCCATGATCCTCTCGAGCGGAGGTCGCAAATGCGCCAGCCGCTCGGTCAGCCGCTGGCCGATCGACGAAGTGTTGTTGATGAGATCGATCACCGGGCCGCTCAGCAGGTAGCCGGCGCTGGCGAAGAGGCAGAGGGACAGAAGCACCAGAAGCGTCGCCGAAATCACCTCGGGTATGCCGCGCTTGCGCAGAAGCCTGACGATCGGCGTCAGCGTCAATGCCAGCAGAAAGGCCAGTATGACCGGCATGAAGAAGGCACGGGCGAAATAGAGCGCGTAGATGGCCATGAAGATGAAGATGCCGACGAGCAGCGAGCGTATCAGATGCGTGTCGGCGCGGGCGGCGATGCGCGCCTCTTCTGCTTCGGAAACGCCCGCGACCGAAGCGGTGGGGTCAGCTTTCATCACGGTCCCTCGGCGGCGCACCGCAATTGGCGCAACCGCTGAGAAAACGCCCCTGCCGGTCCAAGGTTCCGTGAGCCGGCGTTGACGGCGAGCCCACGAGGCCCGCCGTCGCGGTTATTGTTCCGGCGCAATTTTTCGCGGAAGTGCAACACTACGCGGCAGGCGCCGGGGCCGGGACGGCGTCAGCCGTTTCCTTGCGCACGATCGGCGCCACCCTGGTGCCGTAGAGTTCAATCGCCTTCATGACCTTGGCATGCGGCATGATGCCGATCGCCATCTGCAGCAGGAAGCGGTCGTTGCCGAAGATCTTGTGCTGGGCGACGATCTTCTCGGCCACCTGCTCGGGATTGCCGACGAACAAGGCGCCGCCCGGGCCGCGTGACTGGTCGAAATGCGCCCGCGAGGTCGGACCCCAGCCGCGCTCGCGGCCGATGCGGTTCATCACCTCGGCCTGTGGGCCATAGAAATCGTCGGCCGCCTTCTCGGTCGTGTCGGCGATGAAGCCGTGGACGTTGATGCTGGTGGCAAGACCCTTCGGATCGGCGCCCGCGCGCCTGGCGGCCTCGCGATAGAGGTCAAACAGCGGCGCGAACCGCGCCGGCTCGCCGCCGATGATGGCGAGCGCCAGCGGCAGGCCGAGCGCGCCCGCGCGGGCGGCGGACTGCGGCGTGCCGCCGATGGCGATCCAGATCGGCAGTTTTTCCTGCAAGGGGCGTGGGTAGACGCCGCGATCGTTGATCGGCGCGCGCAGATTGCCGGACCAGGTGATCTTCACCTGATCGCGGATGGCGAGCAGCAGGTCGAGCTTTTCGGCGAACAGCTCGTCATAATCCTCAAGATTGTAGCCGAACAGCGGAAAGGATTCGATGAACGAGCCGCGCCCGGCCATGATCTCGGCCCGGCCGCCGGAAAGAAGGTCGAGCGTGGCGAATTGCTGGAAGACGCGGACCGGATCGTCCGAAGACAGGACAGTGACGGCGCTGGTCAGTTTTATGCGTTTGGTTTGCTCGGCCGCCGCGGCCAGAGCCACGACAGGCGCGGACGCGGCATAGTCCGGCCGGTGATGCTCGCCAAGGCCGAAAACGTCAAGGCCGACCTGATCGGCCAGTTCGATCTCCTCGATCAGGTTGCGCAGCCGCTCGTGCGGGCCGATTGCGCCGGGGCCCGGCTGCGGGCTGACGTCGGCGAAAGTGTAGAGACCGAGTTCCATCTGGTGTCATCCTGGCGTTTGATTTTCGCGCTAGAGGTAGCGATCAGCCCGTATCACCACCAGAGGGTCTGACTGCGAACAGTGCGTGTCCGTTTCGGCCGCGAAGGCGTCTCCCGGCTGCAACAGCACGGAATTTCATGGCTGGCATACCGTTTTGGCGCTTGAACTCCCGGTTTTCGCGCGTATGTAAGCGTCGCGAATTGACTTCAGGGAAGTGGACTTGGCTATCTACAGGGAAAAAGACATTTTCGAGCGGCGCAACGCCGCGAACGAGGCAAAGAAGGCGCTTCTGGAGCGCTTCAAGTCGAAGCCGGCGGCGGACGATCCCGCGGTGCTGGCGCGACAGGCCGAACGCAAGGCTATCCTTGCGACGCGTGAGATACGCGAGGCCGAGAAGGCGAGGCTGAAGCAGGAAAGGCTGGCACGCGAGGCAATCGAGAAGGCCGAGCGCGAGGCCGCAGCCGAAGCCGCACGGGTCGCGGCCGAAGAGGCGGCGCAGGCGGAAGCCAGGATTCGGGAAGCCGAAGAGGCCGAGCGTATCGCGCGTCTGCTGGCCGACGAGGCCGAGCGCAAGGCGAAGCGCGACGCGCGCTATGCGGCGCGCAAGGCGCGCACCGGCAGGACACCGCCAGGCTTTACCGGCCGCTAGCCTCAGACCGCCGGAGCAACCTGCTTCGAGGATCAGGGTCGCTGCGAAGCGGCCCTGCATGCGTTTGTCCGCGCGCCAATTCGTGCGATTGCCGACGCCGTTCGTGATGCGACTTTCGCAAAATTGCTCTGTTTGCTTCGACGCAATTTCGGATGGAAAACCGCTTCGCTTCCTGGATTGCTTTATGCCGCGAATTTCAGCCCCATAATGCCGCAGACGATGAGCGCGATGCAGGCGAGCCTGATGACGGTCGCCGGCTCGCCGAGCAGCCAGATACCGAGCAGCGCCGTGCCGACCGTGCCGATGCCGGTCCACACCGCATAGGCGGTGCCGACGGGCAGCGCTTTCAGCGCCAGTCCAAGCAGCGAGAGACTGACGATCATCGAGGCGACCGTGAGCACGGTCGGGACGAGGCGGGTGAATCCGTCGGTGTATTTGAGGCCGATTGCCCAGCCGATCTCGAACAGGCCGGCGAAAAACAGAAAAATCCATGACATGGGGAACGCTCCATCCAAGCATCGCACCAATGTCCGTTCAGGACGATGCAATGCGCGATCGACCGAGCACCGCGACAGCCGATGCCCTATCAGACAGTGGGCGGGTCGTCCCGACCGGATTTCAGGAGATGTGGGGTCGTCCCCGCACCAGATATAGGGTGTCTTAACGCCCGATCAACAAACTGCCGGCGGTGTTCCGAACGCCGCCGGCGAACTCCATCCGAGGCACGCGACTATTTTTCCTTGAGCCTCGTTGCCTTGACCGGCGGCGCCTTGAGCGTGGGAGCAGCGGCCGGCTTCTTGGCGTCCTTCTTTGGCTTGCGGGCCTCCTTGCCTGCCTTCATCGCACCTTTTGCCATGATTCGTTCCTCCAGTTGCGGGAAGTGAAGTGAAACAAGAGAAATGCCTCTAGGCAAGGGCCGTTCGCGGTCACGGCCGCGAAAACCGGCAACCTGTTTCGGCGGCCTTATGAATCCGAACCGGCGCGCAGCGACTTGAACGGACGGGGTGTTGGTGCGTCGCGATGGCCGCGGAATTTCGGCGGGCCCGCAGCATGATCTCAAGGAAATCGGCTCCCATTTTTCCTGCAATTGCTCTAGACTTTGCGTGTCGGACAGGACGACAGGGAAGCAATGGCGGGGCATGGCGGCTCTCGAACGGTCATCTACGCGGCGCTCGCCGGCAATCTCGCGATCGCGCTGACCAAATTCGTCGCAGCCTTCTTCACCGGCAGTTCGGCGATGTTTTCGGAAGGCGTGCATTCGCTGGTCGATACCGGCAATGGTAGCCTGCTGCTTTATGGCATGCATCGCGCCGCACGCCCGGCCACCCGCGCGCATCCGCTCGGCCATGGCCGCGAGCTCTACTTCTGGAGCTTCATCGTGGCGCTTCTCGTTTTCGCGCTCGGCGCCGGCGTATCGTTCTACGAAGGCGTGACGCACATCATTGCGCCCGAACCGGCCGCCAATGTCAGGGTCAATTACATCGTGCTCGGCCTGTCGTTTCTGTTCGAGGGCAGCTCATGGCTGGTGGCGCTGAGGGAATTCCGCCGGCAGAAGGGCCAGCAGGGCTGGCTGCAGGCCGTGCAATCGAGCAAGGATCCAAGCGTCTACACAGTGCTGTTCGAGGACAGTGCCGCGCTTCTCGGCCTGATCGTCGCCTTTGCCGGCATATTGGCGGCGGAGATTTTCGAGATGCCGGAACTGGACGGCGCCGCCTCGATCGGCATTGCGCTGATCCTGGGTGCGACCGCGGCCTTCCTGGCGCGCGAGAGCAAGGGGCTGCTCATCGGCGAGCCTGCTTCGCCCGCGGTGCAGAAAGAAGTGCTGGCGATCGCGCAGCAGGATCCGGCGGTGCAGCGGGCGAACGGCGTCCTGACGGTCCACCTGGGGCCGGAAGAAATCGTTGCCGGCCTGAGCATCGAATTCGAGGACCATCTGTCCGCGCCGGAAATCGAAGCCTGCGTCGAGCGCCTCGAAGCGCGGCTAAGGAAGGAAATGCCCGAGATCACCCGGCTGTTCGTCAAGCCGCAGACGACAGGCACCTGGGAACAGCGGCGCAAGCTGATCGAATCGGCATCCGAGTAGAGTTTTGAGCAGGTCTCGAAACCACATTCCACTCCTCGGGATTATGTCTTGGACCAGCGTCGCGTCGTTGCCTTGCGACGCTGCGCCGCTAAAATCAGCCGATCGAGTTTTGGAGGACTGATTATGAAGATCGACGGCGGCTGTCATTGTGGTGCCATCACCTATGAGGCGGAGGTCGAACCGGAAAAGACCTCGATCTGCCATTGTACCGATTGCCAACAGTTGACCGGTACGGCCTTTCGCGTCACCGTTCCGGCGCCTGAAGATCACTACCGGATCACAAAGGGTACACCGAAGGTCTACATCAAGACCGTGGCAAGCGGCGCCAAGCGCGTCCAGGCCTTTTGCGCCGACTGCGGTTCGCACCTTTACGCCACGTCGGTCGGAGATGGCCCAAAGGTCTACGGCATTCGAGTGGGAACCGCGCGGCAACGCCAGGATTTGATTCCGACACTGCAAAAATGGCACCGCTCGGCGCTTCACTGGCTACCTGAATTTCACGGCATGACCACAGTGGAGGAGCAGTAGCGCCGTCCGGTGCGGCGCCTCATTCGTCGCCTTCGACGACCCTCAGCCTGAGCTGGCCGGTCTTTGAATCGGCAACGCGTGGGGAATCGACAACGCGCGGGCCGGGTTCCGGCTTCGCAGGGGCTGGTGACGCCATGTCAGGGTCGGCATCGCCTCCGGGCTGCGCCCCAAACTCCAGAGCTTCGATCTTCTGGCCGCGTTTGGTCACCTTCGACGTCGAGACGAGGATGTCGTCTATATCCTTGGCCGACTGGGCAAAATGGCCCTGCAATTTGCGCACCCGCTCGTCGACGCGCGAAACATCCTCCATCAGCCGGATCACCTCGCCCTGGATCAGGTGTGCCTGCTCGCGCATACGGGCATCCTTCAGGATCGCCTGGATGACCTGGATCGACAGCATCAGGAGCGACGGCGAGACGATGACGACGCGGGCGCGGTGCGCCTTCTGCACCACCGCCTCGAAATTTTCGTGGATCTCGGCAAACACCGATTCCGACGGCACGAACATGAAGGCGGTATCCTGCGTCTCGCCCTGGATCAGATATTTATCCGCGATATCGCGGACATGCACCTCGATGTCGCGGCGGAAGGCCTGCGACGCGACCTTCTGCTGTTCGGCGCCTTCGGCGGCGCGGATGGCGTTCCAGGCTTCCAGCGGAAACTTGGCGTCGACGGCAAGCGCCGGCGCGCCGTTGGGCATCTTCACCAGGCAATCGGGACGGCTGCCGTTGGACAAGGTCGCCTGGAACTCGTAGGCGCCGTGCGGCAGACCGTCGGCGACGATCGCTTCCATGCGCGACTGGCCGAAGGCGCCGCGCGTCTGCTTGTTGGAGAGGATCGCCTGCAATTGCACGACCTGGCCGGCGAGCGACTGGATGTTGCCTTGCGCGGTGTCGATGACGGCCAGCCGCTCCTGCAATTTGGCCAGGCTCTCATGAGTGGATTTGGTTTGCTCGGTCATGGTCTGGCCGAGGCGGCCGGTCATGGCATCGAGGCGCTGGCCGATCGATTGCGTCAGTTCCGCCTGCCGCGCGCCGAAGACTTCCGCGATGGCGCCCATGCGGCCCTGCATCTCGGCTTGGCTTTGCAATATGCCGGCCATCCGCGCCTCGGCGTCGCGGGCATGGTCGGCGGCTTCGGCAGCGGCCACGGCGCGCGCCTTGGCCGAGCGCCACAGCGCGACGACAAGCGCCACGAACAGGCCAAGAAACACAAATGCCCCGAACGCCAGCGCATGGCCGAGCGTGATCGTGGTCGCGCCAAGCCGGGCGACAGGTTCCGAAAGGATGGATGTCAGGTCGTTCATGCACCCAGCATAGACGATTCGGCCGGCCAGCACAGATCAAAACGTGAACGATCCCCCGGCGTACCGGTTGACGCCCTTTATTCAAGGTCTTAGGTGAGACGCCATGCCGATCAAGCCGCTCATCATTCTTCCCGACCCCATCCTGCGCCAGGTTTCCAAGCCGGTGGAGCGCGTCGACGCGCCCTTGCGCAAACTGGCCGACGACATGCTGGCGACCATGTATGACGCGCCCGGCATCGGGCTGGCCGCGATCCAGATCGGCGAGCCGCTGCGCATGCTGGTGATCGACCTCGCCAAGGAGGACGAGACGCCGGCGCCGCATGTCTTCATCAATCCCGAAATCCTGGAAAGCGCCGACCAGCGCTCCGTCTACGAGGAAGGTTGCCTGTCGATTCCCGACTATTATGCCGAGGTCGAACGCCCGGCTTCCGTGCGGGTCAAGTATCTCGACCGCGATGGCAAGCTGCAGGAAATGGAGGCCGAGGGGCTGATGGCAACCTGCCTGCAGCATGAGATCGACCATCTCAACGGCGTGCTGTTCATCGACCACATTTCGAAGCTGAAGCGCGACATGGTGGTGAAGAAGTTCAAGAAGCTGGCCAAGGACAAGGCTCCGGGCAAGCTGGTGGGATAGGGGACAATGCCCCTTCGCGTCATTTTCATGGGGACGCCGGAGTTTTCGGTGCCGACATTGCGCGCGATTGCCGATGCCGGACATGAGGTCGCGGCCGTCTACACGCAGCCGCCGCGAGCCGCCGGCCGGCGCGGCCTTGAGCTGACGCCGTCGCCGGTACAGCGCGAGGCGGAACGGCTGGGCATCGAGACGCGCACGCCGACGTCGCTCAAGGGCGAGGCCGAACAGGCAGCTTTTCGCGCGCTGCAAGCCGATATCGGCGTGATCGTGGCTTATGGCCTGCTGCTGCCCAGGGCGGTTCTTGAGGCGCCGCGACTGGGCTGCATCAACGGCCATGCCTCGCTGTTGCCGCGGTGGCGCGGTGCGGCGCCCATCCAACGGGCGATCATGGCGGGCGACAGCGAAACCGGCATGATGGTCATGCGCATGGAAGAAGGCCTCGACACCGGCCCGGTGGGGCTGGTTGAAAAATGCGTCATCGAACCCGATATGACCGCCGGCGATCTGCATGATCGATTGATGAGCGTCAGCGCCTCACTGATCGTGGAAGCGCTGGCGCGGCTGGAAAGGAATAGCCTGGCGTTCACCGCCCAAGCGGTTGAGGGGGTGACCTATGCCAAAAAGATCGATAAATCCGATACGCACGTGGATTGGACGCGACCCGCGGCCGAAGTTCACAATAATATTCGCGGCCTGTCGCCGTTCCCCGGCGCCTGGTGCGAGGTTGAAATTGGTGGCCGGGTGGAACGGCTGAAACTGCTTCGCTCGACGCTTGCGCAAGGTGTGGGCGAGCCGGGAGGAATTCTCGACGACCGCCTGACGGTCGCCTGCGGAGCGGGCGCGATCCGGCTGGTCGAAGTTCAACGGGCTGGCGGAAGGCCCGCCGCCGCGCAAGAATTCCTGCGCGGGACCAAGATCGAAAAAGGAATGAAACTGTCATGAGCATGATGTCGATACGCGCGGCGACGCCGCGGGATCGCGAGGCCATCCGCCTCGTCGAGGAACACGCTTTCGGCCAGCAGGCGGAGGCCGGACTGGTTGACGCGCTGGTTTCCGGCGGCGACGCCGTTGTCGAACTGGTCGCGGAAGAAGACGGGCAAGCGGTTGGCCACATCCTGTTTTCGCGTCTTTTCGTCCGCACCGGCGGCAAGGATTTCCCGGCGGTGGCACTGGCGCCGCTCGCGGTGGAGCCGTCCTTTCACGGCACCGGCATTGGCGGCGCGCTGATCCGCGAGGCTCACATCCGCCTGCGCGACGCCGGCGAGATGCTGGCCGTGGTGCTGGGCGATCCCACCTACTACAGCCGTTTCGGCTACAGCCACGCGCGCGCCGAAGGATTCGAGAGCGAATACCAGGGCGAGGCGCTGCAGGCGCTGGCCTGGGGCGACGCTCCCGAAACCGGCCGGCTGGTCTACGCCTCGGCCTTCACCGCACTCGCCGCCTAGGCGAGTGCGTATAGCCGCCCGACATGCCGCGTTTTCGCCTCGACATCGAATATGACGGCAGCCTGTTTGCCGGCTGGCAGCACCAGGCGGACCAGCCTTCGGTGCAGCAGGCGATCGAGCAGGCGATCGAAAAATTCTGCGGCCAACAGGTCCGCTTGCGCGCTGCCGGCCGTACCGATGCGGGCGTGCATGCGACGGCCCAGGTGGCGCATGTCGACCTGGCCAAGGCCTGGCCGGACGACAAGGTGCGCGATGCCGTCAACGCGCATCTGCAGGGCGCGGGCAATCGCATCGCGATCTTGAAAGCAACGACCGTCGTCGACGGCTTCGATGCCCGCTTCTCGGCTATCGGCCGTCACTACCTCTACCGCATCCTCAACCGGCGCGCGCCCTCGGCGCTGGAAAAGGGCAAGGTATGGTGGGTGCCGAAGCAGCTTGACGCCGCTGCCATGCACGAAGCAGCCAAAGTGCTGCTCGGGCGGCATGATTTCACCACCTTCCGTTCCACGCAATGCCAGGCCGAGAGCCCGGTGCGCACGCTCGACCGTCTTGACGTCAGCCGTTCGGGCGACATGATCGAAGTCAGAGCCTCGGCGCGTTCCTTCCTGCACAACCAGGTGCGCTCGATGGTCGGCTCGCTCAAGCGCGTCGGCGAAGGCGCATGGACGGCCGGCGATCTCAAGGCGGCGCTCGAGGCGCACGACCGCGCCGCCTGCGGCCAGGTGGCGCCGCCCGACGGGCTTTTTCTGATCGGCGTCGATTATCCCGGATAGAGTCCCGAAAGGCTCTGAGCTCCGGTGTCCGGAACCGTGATGCCAAGCAGCGCCTGCAGCCCGAACAGCACGATCAGCGAAGCGATGAACATGCCAACGAAGACAGCGGTCCCGATTGCGGCCCCCCTGCCGATGGTCGCGTTGGTCATGCGCCAGGTCAGCACCATCGACAGCGCGAACAACAGCAGCGACACAAGGCTGGAGATCTGGCTCGCCGAGGTCAGGAAAAGCCTGATCAGCGCGGACGGCAGCATCAGCCAGGCGGTGATGGCCGAAGCCCAGTTCGAGGCCACGACATAGTGCACGAAGCGGCCGCCGATGCCGGCGCGCGGCGCGACCAGAGCGAGTGCGACCAGAGGCAGCACCCAGGAACCGATATCGACTGTCGCCAGCCGCAACAGCATGCTGAAGCGGCCCGCGAAGGCATCGGGATCGCCGATCTCGTTGGCGATGCCGACCCAGCCGACGATCAATGCCGGCGCCGCGACGACGATGGCGAAAAAGGAATTCCAGAAACCATCGGCAGACAGGTCGAGCAGACGCAGGCCATCGGCCCTGCCGAGCATCAGTCGCCAGGCGCCGGTCAGCGAAACTTGGGTCTCGTCCGCCGAAAGCATGCTGCTCAGTCCTGTCCGAACCAGTCTTCGATGAAGCGCTGATAGATTTGCGTCAGCGTCTCGAGATCGGCAAGGGCGACGCGCTCGTCGACCATGTGCATGGTCTTGCCGACCAGGCCGAATTCGACCACCGGGCAATAGTCCTTGATGAAGCGCGCATCCGACGTGCCGCCGGAGGTGGACAGCGCCGGCGCTCTGCCGACTACCGTCTTGACCGAGCCGCTCAATGTCTCGATCAGCCTGTCGTCGCGGGTCAGGAAGACATGGCTCGGTCTGTCGCGCCAGACGAGTTCGTAGTCGACCGACATCTCCTTGCCGGGCCGGTATTTCTTGCGGCCTGCCGCCTGGTCGAGACGGTTGTGAATTTCGGCCTGTATGGTCTCGGCGGTCCAGTTGTCATTGAAGCGGATGTTGAAGGTGGCGGTCGCCTTGGCTGGAATGACGTTGGTGGCCGGGTTGCCTACGTCGATGGATGTCACCTCCAGATTGGTCGGCTGGAAATCCTTCGTGCCCTCATCGAAGACGGGATGCAGCAAAGCATCGACCAGGCTCATCAGCCCGCGTACCGGATTGTCGGCAAGCAAGGGATAAGCGACATGGCCCTGGCGGCCATTGACGATGACGTCGCCCGACAGCGAGCCGCGCCGGCCGATTTTTATCATGTCGCCGAGCGCAGCCGGGTTGGTCGGCTCGCCGACGATCGATGCATCCCATTTCTCGCCCCTGGAAGCCGCCCATTCGAGCAGCTTCGTGGTACCGTTGATGGCCGGGCCTTCCTCGTCGCCGGTGATCAGCAGCGAGACCGAGCCCTTCGGGCCGCCATTCGTCTCGACATGGCGCGCTATCGCGGCGATGAAACAGGCGATGCCGCCCTTCATGTCGACCGCACCCCGGCCATACATCTCGCCATTGGCGATCTCGGCGCCGAAGGGCGGATGCGTCCAGGCGGCTTCGTCGCCGACCGGCACCACGTCGGTGTGTCCGGCGAACATCAGATGCGGGCCATTGCCGGAGCGCCTGGCATAAAGGTTCTCGATATCGGGCGTGCCCTCTTCCGAAAACACCGGGCGATCGACGAGGAAGCCGAGCGGTTCCAGCATCGTCTGCAATGCTGTCAGCGCACCGCCTTCGGCCGGCGTCACGGAGGCGCAACGGATGAGGGCGGCGAGGTTTGCGGCGGGATCGGTCGGCAGCGTCATGGCAAAAGCGATAGTCGAAAGCTGAAGGCCTGTCACGGCCAGACGTAGGGGCCAGTCCTATGACCGGCGATACCGCCGACATTATGGTTTTCATGTCGTATAGTCGTGGGCCCGGTGCGGAGCGACAGGATGGCAAACGGGGGCAAGAGAATCGTCATTGCCGGCGCCGGCAGCATCGGCTGCTATGCCGGCGGCTGTCTGGCGCTCGCCGGGCGCAAGGTCATCTTGCTGGCCCGGCCGCGCGTCGAGGCGGCTCTGCGGCAAGGCGGATTGCGGATCAGCGACCTTGAGGGCCGCGATCGAGGCCTCGAGCCGCAAGCGCTTGCCGTCACCACCGAACCAGCCGCTGCCTTGCCGCAGGCGGACGTGATCCTGGTCACCGTCAAGAGCGGCGCGACGCGGGAGATGGCTGCGCTCATCGCCGCCCACGCCCCGCCGGGCGCCGTGGTGGTGAGCCTGCAGAACGGCATCGACAATGCCGACAGGCTGCGCGCCGGTGTCGACGGGCGAACAGTGCTGGCGGGCATGGTGCCGTTCAACGTCGTGCAATCGGCCGACGGCGAATTGCCGCTTCGTGTCCACCGCGCCAGCGACGGCAAGGTCATGATCGAGGACAGCGATGCCGGTCTGATCAGCCTTCTCGGCGTCGAAGGGTTCCGGGTTGAAGCCCATGCCGACATGAAAGCCGTGCTGTGGGGCAAGCTTTTGATGAATTTGAACAATGCGCTGGTGGCGCTTTCGGGCCTGCCGCTGGCGAGCGAGCTTGCCGACCGGCGCTGGCGGCTGATCCTGGCAAGACAGATCGACGAGGCGCTCCAGGCCATGAAGGCGTCGGGCATCGAGCCGGCGCGGATCGCCGGCTTGCGGCCGGCGCTGTTGCCGATAGTGCTCCGCCTCCCCGATTGGCTGTTCAGGCTGCTGGCGAGGCGGATGCTGGCCATCGACCCGGAGGCGCGTTCCTCCATGTGGGACGATCTGCAGCGCGACCGGCCGACGGAGATCGGCGATTTGCAAGGCGCCGTTCTTCGCCTGGCGCAAGAAGCGGGCACGCCGGCGCCGACGGTCCGACGGATCATCGCCCTGGTGCGTGAGGCGGAAGCGGCCGGCTGCGGATCGCCCGGTTTCAGCGCGGATCAGGTCGCCGCGCCTGAAGCGCGTCGCGTCTGAATGAATTCAGGCGACGCGCTTCGGGCCTTCATTTTCATGCATACCGTCAGTAGCGCATCGCGACGATGGGCGCTCAGGGTTCGGCCGGTGCATTGGTGCGCTTGCCATAGCGGTTGGGTCCGGACTGGCCCGGAAACAGGCAAAGCACGACGAAGGCGACGATCGAAACGACCGGCACGAACAGGATCAACGCCGCGATGCCGGGCTTGTCGAGGTCGTGCAGCCGCTTCACCGCCAGTGCGATGTTCGACCACAGCGAGGCGATGAAGGCGATGAAGAAGACGAACGACCACATGTTGCTCTCGGGCGAGCCTTCCGGCACCAGCGTGAAACGATAGAGCGGGAAGGCCTGGATGATGGCCACGAGCAGCCCGCCAAGAAAATAGGCCGCGCGGCTGACGCGGCCCGATGTCTTGAAGAAAAGCCAAGTAAGGTTGGATCTGTCAGGCAAGCGGGTCCCGTCCATATTGATTGACACCCCGGGTGCCTTCGAGAACGCCGAGACCGATCAGCGTCCACCAGCCCGACTTGTCGCGGTCGTGCCAGCGTTTTGCATAGAGAGCAATCGCGAAATAGATCGATGCCAGCGCGACGAGCATGCCTATCCCGCCGCCGCCTGCGGTCGTGAAGCGCGTGCCGAGGATCGCATCGAGAATGAAGGCAACAATGCCGATGACGATGAATATACCGATGCCGGCCCAGAACTTGGCGTGATCGATGCGGCCGTCGAAGCTCGTCAGCAGATACTTCCAGTCCATGTCACCCCTCCATGTTGAACCGGCGCGACCGATCGTCGCGCCGGCGGAAGGTGCGCCCGCTTTCCAAAAAGATCAATCGCGCAGCAATTCGTTGATCGACGTTTTAGACCGGGTCCTGGCATCGACCCGCTTGACGATGACCGCGCAATAGAGACTTGGACCCGGCTCATTGTTAGGAAACGGCTTGCCAGGCAGCGAACCGGCTACGACGACGGAATTCGGCGGCACTTCGCCGTAGAAAATCTCGCCGGTGGCGCGGTCGACGATCTTGGTCGATTGGCCAATGAAGACGCCCATGCCGAGCACAGAGCCCTCGCGCACGATGCAGCCTTCGACCACTTCCGAGCGCGCGCCGATGAAGCAATTGTCCTCGATGATGGTGGGACCGGCCTGCATCGGCTCCAGCACGCCGCCGATGCCGACGCCGCCCGACAGGTGCACATTCTTGCCGATCTGGGCGCAGGAGCCCACCGAAGCCCAGGTATCGACCATGGTGCCCGAATCGACATAGGCGCCGACATTGACGAAGGACGGCATCAGCACGGCGCCCGGCGCGACATAGGCCGAGCGGCGCACGATCGACGACGGCACGGCGCGGAAACCGGCCTTCTCGAAATCGACGGCGCTCCAGCCGTCGAACTTCGACGGCACCTTGTCCCACCACACGGCCTGGCCGGGACCGCCCTTGATGATCTCCATCGGGTTCAGCCGGAAGGACAAAAGGACGGCTTTCTTCAGCCATTGGTTGACATGCCACTGGCCATCGGCCTGGCGCTCGGCAACGCGGGCGGTGCCGCGGTCGAGCAGATCGAGCGCCGACTGGATGGCGTCGCGTGTCTCGCCTCTGGTCGCCGTCGAAATCGCGTCACGTTCCTCGAAGGCCTTGTCGATGGTCTTTTCGAGGCTCGCCAGATCCGGCTTCGACATGAATTCGCTCCATTACCAGGCTGTTAAGGGGCTGAGCCTTAACCTGTTTTGAAAATCGCGCGGACCCTATGTGAAGGCAGAGTAGGGGTCAATCGCGACTGCGCCATGGGACGGCGCAAGTGAATGAAATGGACGGACCTGACATCATGACACCCATGGAAAAGGCGGGCTGGACGCCGCTGCCGCATTCGGACGAGGATCTGGAGCGGGCCAGGAGCGTGCCGGACACGCCGCAGACGCGCGCCGAGACCTACCGCCTGGCGTGGAACGATCCCGACTTCATGACGCGGCGCGAACTGCGCGCGGTCAGGCTGCAGCTCGAACTCCTGAAGCCGGAGATGATCCTGGCCGAGCGCGGTATCCGCTCGACCGTGGTCCTGTTCGGGGGCGCGCGGCTGCCGGAACCCGGCGGCGAGGCCTGGGCGGCCAAAAACGAGACGCAGAAGAAGAACCTCGAGGAAAACAGCAAATATTACGAGGAAGCGCGCAAATTCGCCCGCCTCTGCTCGCAGCAATCGGCCAGTTCATACTACCGCGAATATGTCGTGGTGACCGGCGGCGGGCCCGGCGTGATGGAAGCGGGCAATCGCGGCGCCGACGATGTCGGCGCGCCCTCTATCGGCCTTAACATCGTTCTGCCGCACGAGCAGGCGCCCAATGTCTATGTGACGCCGGAACTCTGTTTCAACTTCCACTATTTCGCCATCCGCAAGATGCATTTCGTCATGCGCGCGAAGGCCGTCGCGGTGTTTCCCGGCGGCTTCGGCACGATGGACGAATTCTTCGAGACGCTGACGCTGATCCAGACCGGGCGCATGGAGCGCGTGCCGGTGATCCTGTTCGGCAAATCCTTCTGGAAACGGGCGATCGATCTCGACTTCCTCGCCGAGCAAGGCACGATCAGTCCCGGCGACCAGGACATCATCGATTTCGTCGACACCGCCGACGAGGCCTGGGGCATCGTCAGCCGGTTCTATAAGTTAGGGGAGTAAGGGAGTAGGGCAGTAAGGCAGTATATCTAGAATCAAGGGCTGAGAGCGCCCCTCATCTTCCTACTGCCCTACTGCCCTACTGCCCTACTGCCTTATCCCCACGACTATCTCCGTCAGAAACCCGGCCAAATCGTCGGTGACGAAGTCGACATCATCTTCCTGCGCCGGATCGCGCTCCCAGATTTCGGAGAATGTCGGCTCGAAATTGCGCGGCACCACCAGGACCGTCGTCATGCCCAGTGACTTCGGCACGGAGAGGTTGCGCGCGAGATCCTCGAACATCACCGCATTGTGGCCGGTGACGGCGTGAAGTTCGGCGAATTTCTCGTAGGTCTGGCGCGCCGGCTTGGGGTTGAGCCCGGCGGCGACGATATCGAAGATGTCGTCGAAATGATCAAGGATGCCAAGCTGGCGCGCAGTGCGCTCGGCATGCCTGCGGTCGCCGTTGGTGAAGATGAACTTGCGGCCGGGAAGCTGGCGAATGGCGGTGCCGAGGACGGGATCCGGCACCAGCCAGGAATAGTCGATGTCGTGGACCTTCTCGAGGAAATCGTCGGGGTCTATGCCATGGCGCGTCATCAGCCCGTTCAGTGTCGTGCCATATTCCCGATAAAGTTCCTTTTGCAGCTTGCGCGCGTCCTCGCGCGGCAGCGACAGCAGTTCCCCGACATAGGCGGTCATCTTGACGTCGATCTGCGAGAACAGATTCGAATGATGCGGATAGAGCGTGTTGTCCAGGTCGAACACCCAGTCGGTGACATGGGCGAAGCGAGCGGGGTCGGGGTGTGTAGCCATGCGCCCCTTATGGCACGAAACGGACGATCTTGAAGGGGCTTTATCCACAACTTCTACGCGCCGAAAGTGGCAGAACAGTCTCACCGTTCAAATTTTAGGCATCCTGGAAAGGTGGCCTTCAGGGCTTGCTGGCACAGAGGCGGTCCAGTGGGAGCCAGCGATGAGCAGTATAATTCTGAAGTCCGCCACCATTGCTTTCGTCTCCGTCGCGGTTTCGCTCCTTCTGACCCTGATCATCGTCCCCGCCATGGGATTCCCGGTCAACCGCATGATCTGGCTGACCTCGACATTGTGTCCGCTGGTCCTTGCATGGGCGGCCTGCGCAAGCACGTTCTGGCACAGCGACAGGCTGAAGTCGGCGCATCGCGACCTTGCCCGCACCCATGCCCAGCTTGCCGCAGCACATCGCCGGCTGGCGGAAAAGGCCAGCCGCGACGACATGACGGGCATGCTCAACCGGGAAAGCTTCTTTGCCGTGCTCAACGGCTCCCGGCACAAGCCCGATCGCGGCGCCTTGCTGATCATCGATGCCGACCATTTCAAGATGATCAATGACAGCTTCGGCCATCTGACCGGCGACGACGCGCTGCTCCTGATCGCCAGCGCCATCAAGCGCGGGGTGCGCGACGGCGACGTCCTCGGCCGCATCGGCGGCGAGGAGTTCGGCGCATTGCTGGTCGGAGCCACGGAACGGGAAGCCAAGCGCGTCGCCGAGCACATCCGCCGCGAGGTCGAGCTGATCCGCTTCCGGCCCGTGGACGAGCGGACCATTCCGCTGACCGTCAGCATCGGCGGAACCCTCTGCGACGAAAGCGCCAGCGTGTCGGAGCTGATGCGGGCCGCCGACCGGCGCCTCTACCAGGCCAAACATCGGGGACGCAACCTGGTGATCCTCGACACCGACATCTCCGAGGCGGCCTGAACGGGCTGATCCAGCATATCGGCTTGTTAAGGAGTCTCTAACCCTGTTTGCACTCGGCTGCGCATTGTTCCGGCTTGCAACCAGTTTTGGCACGCTTCTGGCTTCGACGATGAAGCATGTGCCGTTCAGGGAACATGCCTGGATGTTCAGAGAACATGCCTGGATAGAGACCCCGTCGAGAGACCTGTCATGAGTTTCCTTATCAAGAAGATATCGCGCCGAATGATCATGCAGACGCTGATCGCGGTGCCTGCCCTGTCGCTGTTCCGCAAATTGCCCGATGCGGGTTCTTCCGAAGCCGCCCCCGATGAGATCGTCGAGGTCAATGGCTGGATCCTGAAGCGGAGCGACCTGGCATGATCTTCGACAGTTATGAGGCGTTTGGCGCCGCGAATTTCACGCCCAGGGTCTGCGTTCTCGGCTCCGGCCCGGCCGGCACCACGATCGCCAGAAAGCTCGGCGCCGCCGGCATATCGGTCGTGGTGCTGGAGGCCGGCGGCAGGGAGTTCAGCGACACCTCGCAGGATTTCTACCGCGGCACCACGGTCGGCGATTTCTATTTCGATCTCGATATCACCCGGCTGCGGTTCATGGGCGGCAGCTCGAACCACTGGGCCGGCTGGTGCCGCGTGCTCGACAAACAGGATTTCGAGCCGAAGGCGTGGGTGCCGGACACGGGCTGGCCGATCCGGCGCAGTGACATCGAACCCTATCTGCGCGAAGTGCGCGAAATCCTGGAACTGCCGGATTTCCGGCCGGACGCGCCGATCTCGGACGACATCCGCTGGGTGCAGCTGATCAAGAGCGGTGCGGTGCGCTTCGCTGAAAAGTACGCCGACGAGCTCGACAAGAGCAGGAACATCGCTGTCGTGCTCAACACTTGTGCCACCGAGCTTGCCGGCGACGGCAGACGCGTGACCGGCGCCAGGCTGCGGTCGCAGGGGCAGGATGCCGGCTTCTTCAGCGCCGACTACTTCATCGTCTGTACCGGCGGGCTGGAGAATTCGCGGCTGCTTTTGTGGTCGAACCAGCGCTCCAATGGCGGCGTCGTGCCGAACGCGACGGCACTTGGCCGCTACTGGATGGAACACCCGACCTTCCAGGGCGGCAACGCCATCCTGGCCGACTATGGCGCATTCGAGGTCGATGCGGTGAACGAGGCCTTCTTCTCGCCGATGCCGGCCGCGATGGAGCGGCTGCGGATCATGAATTTCGGTATCAGGCTGATCGAGACGCCCTATCCCGGCGTCAAGGACCTGATCGCGGATCTCGCCTGTACGGCGCCCAACATGGCGGAGTGGCTATCGGGCAGGCTCAACCAGAACCTGCGCTGCGCGGCCCAACTCTATGTCGCCTGGGAGCAGGCGCCGCTGGCCTCGAACCAGGTCGAGCTGTCGAAGACCGTGGTCGACCACGCCGGCGTGCCGCGCATCGAGCTGCACTGGAAGAAATCGGACCTGGAACGCCGCACGCTGCTCGAAGGGCTGAGGCTTTTCGGGACGACGCTAGCCCAGAAGAATCTGGGCCGGGTGCGTATAGCCGACTGGATTTCGGACGGCGGCGACTACCCGACGGACGAAGAGACGGCCGGCCACCACCACATGGGAGGCACGCGCATGGGCACCGATGTCGCCACGAGCGTCGTGGATGCCAATTGCAAGGTGCACGGGATGGACAATCTCTATGTCGGCGGCTCCTCGGTGTTCTGCACCTCGGGCCAATGCAACCCGACGACGACGATCACGGCGTTGGCCTGCCGGCTCGGCGAGCATCTCGGCAAGGTGGTCGCCGCCTGATCGTTCCGCAGCCCCGCGAAATCACCTCATCCCGGCAAGGCCGCGTCACATGATGGCGCCGGAGCGGCTTAAAAGCCGTTTATGGCGATGCGCACCAGCACCACGGCGGCAGCCAGCGAGCGCTTCAGCGCTTGAGGGATCGCCGAGCTCCCAGCTCTTTGCCTCACGCTATTCTGGACGGAAAACCGTGAGCAGTTTTCCTGGTATTGCTCCTACGCCCGCCGCTCCGACCGGCCGAAACGCCGTTCGAGATAGGCCTGGCCGAACTCCAGCGTGATCGACAGGATCCAGTAGATCATCGAGGCGGTGATCAGCATCTCGATATGGCGGAACTCCGTCTGGCCCATGGTGCGGGCGAGATACATGATCTCCCAGACGCCGACGACCGACACGAGGGACGAGTCCTTCAGCATGGCGATGAACTGGTTGCCGGTCGGCGGGATGATGACGCGCATGGCCTGCGGCAGGATGACCAGCGCCATGGTCTGGCCGGGGCTCAGTCCAAGCGCAGTGGCGCCTTCGCTCTGTCCGCGCGGAATGCTTTCGATGCCGGCGCGGAAGATCTCGGTCATGTAGGCGCCATAACACAGCGACAACGCCAGAATGCCGGCCGGCACCGCGCCGATCACGTAACCGACCTGCGGCAGGCCGAGATAGATGATGTAGATCTGCATCAGCAAAGGAAGGCCGCGGAACAACGAGGTGTAGAAAGTGGCCAGCCCGTACACAATGCCGTTTCCGGTCAGTTTGGCGATGGCGCCGACAAGTGCGATGGCTGTCGCGATCAGGATCGAGATCGCCGAAATGTAGAGCGTGGTGGTGACGCCCTGGGTGATCAGGAAGCCGATCTTCCTGGCGATGAAGGCAAGCGACAGGTCGAAGGAATAGAAGAACAGCATCAGGAGCACGAACAGTTCGATCCAGACGCCGACGATCTGCTGCCGCCGGGGCAAAAGCAGCAGCAGCTTGCAATTCACCAGCACAATGAGCGCGATCAGCACTGCGGAAACGGCGCGCGACAGGGCAGGGTTGGCCTGCAGCCAGCCGGATGCAACTGGAATCACCGAGCCGATCCAGCTTGACTTGATGCCCATCGCGTAAAGGCCGGCGGCCAACAGCGCCAGCACGAGCGCCCCCACTGCGCGGCGGGTGATCCCCGGATAGAAGAGCATCAGCCTGCCGATCATGCCGTCACCTTGTCTTTCGTGGCGGCATGACGTTCTCGCCACCAGTCCTGCGCCTGCAATTTCCAGTAGGTGAGCTGCGCGGCCGCCAAGCCGGCGGCGCCGCCGGCCCAGCTCAATCCGAATGGCGCGAACTGCCGGTACCGGTCCGAAACGCCCAGAATGCCTTCCGCAACGACTTTTCCGGCGATGGCCGTGGTGTTGAGACCATGGCCGCCGAAAGCCGTGCAATACCAGACGCCCGGCTGCAATTCGCCGATCTGGGGCATCAGGTGACGGGCATAGGACATCAATCCGGACCAGGCCAGTTCGGTCTTGAGGTCCGCAAGCTGCGGATAGGTACCGACCATCTCGCGGCGCAATTCGCGCGCTAGCGCGTAGGCAGAAGCGGCGCGCGTGGTGATGCGCCCGCCCCACAAAAGGCGATTGCCGCCATCGACCAGCCGATAATAGTCGCCGGCCCGCCGGTTGTCGCCGACCGCGTCCGTGGTCGCAACGGCTTGCGCGATCAGGCGCGGCGCCGGCTCGGAAACCATCACATAGGTCGCGATGGGCAGGAAGGCGCGGTGGAGCTGGGTGAATACCGGGCCGGTGTAGCCGCCGGTAGCCAGCACGACGCGAGTTGCCCGAAGCGTGCCCTCTCGCGTGCGCAGCATCTTTTGCGGCCCCGACAGATCACATTGCACGACTTCGGAGCTCTCATGGATGCTGCCGCCAAGCCGCTCGATCTCATCGGCCACGGAACGCAGATAATTAAGCGGATGGATGTGAAAGGCTTTCGGGTCGCGCAGGCCCTGATAGTAGCGAGCCGATTTAAGCACCGAACGGACGTCTTCTCTGCGCAGATATTGAAGCTCGTATCCGTGGTCGCGCGCCGTCTGGTCGGCATAGGCCTTGAGCGCGTCGCCATCGTCGTAGCGCAGGACGCTGACCAGCCCCTCGCGCGGCATGGCGGCCGATATGTCGAGAGCCTCGATGGTATGACGCACGAATTCGACGCCCTCGATCGACAGCCGGTGCAGTTGCCGCGCGGCCTCCTTGCCGACGCGCGCGGCAATGGTGTCGCCGCCGGTGGCGAAGCCAGGCGTGACGAAGCCGCCATTGCGGCCGGAGGCGCCGAAACCGACGACCTGGGCCTCCAGCACGGCGACGCGCAGCCCGGAACGCGACAGCTGCAGCGCCGTGGTCAGGCCGGCCAGTCCCCCGCCGACGACGGCCACGTCACAGTGCGCCTCGCCGCGGAGCGGGGGCCTGATCTTCCGGTCGGTCATGGTGCGGGCGTAATAGGTGTCCGGATAGGCCATCGGCGACTTTCAACTGCATCCCGCTCAGAGTCAGGAAAAGCGCGTAGCGCTTTTCCCTGGGGAATTGCGCAAGAACAAAGGTGTAGAGAGGGGTGGCGATTGTTTCAAACGCTGAACCGCTCCAGCATCTGACGCGTGTTGCCCGCCGGCAGCCGAGCGGCAGCCGGCGAGCAATCCAACGTCATTTGGCGCTGTAGTCCTTGCCGTACCATTTCGTGGTCAGCGCGGCGAGCGTGCCGTCCTTCTTCAGTTCGGCGATGATGCCCGAAACCTTTGCGGTCCACTCGGGATCGTTCTTCTCGGCGATGACCACGAGCGGTTCCCGGAAGGCATATTCCCCCTCGAGGATCTTCACGGGATAGCCGTTCTTGATGGCGTTCTGCGCCGTCTGCTCCGGCGCGATCACGGCATTCAGGCGAACACCGTCGCCAAGCCGCAGATCGTCGAAGGGAAGCATGGAATCGGCGAAGGTGCGGATCTCGCCGGGCTCCAGCTTGTATTCGACGGGAGGCAGGCCGGGCGCGTCGATCTCAAGCTTGCGGCGGATGAAATCCTCCGAGGTGGTGGCCGTCTCGACGCCGATCACCTTGCCGTTGAGATCGGCGACCGACTTCGCGGTGCTGTCCTTGTGCACGACGTAGACATAGGGGCTGTAGTAATAGATGCCGACAAAATCGATCACCTTGGAACGAGCCTTGGTCGGTGTGACCGAGCCGACGCCGAGGTCGTAGCGCCCTTGCCAGCGACCGCCGGTCAGCGTCGCCCAGTCAGGCGTCTCGAACGAGACCTCGACCCCCAGCCGTTTGCCGATCTCGCGCGAGACGTCGATGTCGAAGCCGGCGAGCTCGTTGCTGTCATTGAGAAAGCTTTGCGGCGGCCAGGCGGCGTTGGTGGCGACGACCATCGCCTTCTTCGACGTGACGCGATCCAAAGTTTCTCCGGCCATGGCCGCCGTCGTGATCGCGAATGTCGCGGCGGCAAGAATGGCGAAACCGAGCAGTTTTTTCAAGGTTATCCTCCCTTATGGATGCAGCTGAAATGACGGTGCCTGCGTCGGGCACCAGTGGTTGTTGCGATCGGCCTCGTCCGCGACCTCTCCGCCGCGTGCCGTGGCGTTCGGCTTGCGGATGCAAGTTCAACGCGGCTCGGTGTCGATTTGCGTCCATCGCAGCCGAAGCTGTTCCCCCTCGTGGACTGGCGTTTGTGACAGTTGACAGTCAGGTCGCGAAAAGCAGGGTTCCACCCGGCGAAATGCCGGATAATGGCAGCCATGCAGTCATTACGTGCCGCGAGGCGGCAAAATGCCGGATATTTACGCCTTGCGCAGCCTGCACCGGCGGTTCCTGAGGATTGTCGCGGCGGTGGTTCAGCCGATAGGATCGCGCCGAGCGATTTGACGGTTCCAGGGCGGATCGAAGGAGAGGATTGATTGTGGAATTGACCGAAAAAGATCGCCAGTTGCTCGCGCTGATGCAGAAGAACGCGCGTGAGCCGGTCGCATCACTGGCGCGACAGCTCGGCGTATCCCGGACTGCCTTGCAGGAGCGCATACAAAAGCTCGAGGCGGGCGGCGTCATCGAAGGCTACGCGGTGCGGCTGACCAAGGAGGCGGCTCAGAATTCCGTCCACTGTTTCACCTTCGCCGCCCTGAACAACAAGAGCTACCCGGACGTCTCCAGGAAGATCAAGGCGATGCCTTCGATCCAGGCGGTCTATGCCATAACCGGCGAGTGGGACCTGATCATCCATGTCGCGGCCGAGACGCTCGAGAAGCTGAACCGGGAAGTGAATGCGCTGAATGAAATCAGCGGCATCGTCAAAACCGCATCGCATGTGGTGATGGAGACGAAGTTCAATCGCAACATCTATGCCGCACTGTAGGAAGGGCGAGGTTTCGCTCGCCCCTGCCCATCCAAATCCGGCTACACAGTCGCCGGGTCGAGTGCGGGCTCGCCCATGCGGCGAGCGACGATCGCCGCGAAATCGGCGGTCTGGAATGTGTCGCGCAGCGCGTCGAAGGACGGCAGCACGAAATAGACGCGCTGGAACTTGTCGATTTCGTAGCCCGTGCGCATCACCGTTTCCAGGTCGAAAGGCGCATGGTGCGCATCCTTGCTTTCGACCGCGAACTGCAACTCCGTGAAGGATGACATCAGGCCGGCGCCGAAGGCCTTCAGCGGCTGACCACTCTCCTGCATGAGGCCGTATTCGGCCGTGTACCAGTAGAGCCGGCTGATCATTTCGTCGCCGCCCAGCGCGATGATGTCGCCGGCCTTCTGGCCATACATCTGCATGAAGTCGGCGAAGACCGGCTGCGACAGCACAGGCACATGTCCGAAGAAATCATGGAACATGTCGGGTTCGACGATGTAGTCGAGCTCCTGCTGCGTCCGCAGCCAGTTGGTGACGGGGAAACGGCGGCTGGCGAGATGGTCGAAGAAGGGCGCGGCCGGGATGAGCCCTGGCACGGCGACGATCTCCCAGCCAGTCAGCTTACGCAACTTGGCACTGACTTCGTCGAAGTCCGGGATGCGGTCGAGCAGGCCGAGCTTGTCGACGCCGTCGAGATAGGAATGGTGGGCGAGCTTGCGCGTCAGTTTCGTCTGGCGGTCGCACAGTGTGCGCCAGACCGCCTGTTCCTCGGCGCTGTAGTCATAGCCTTGCGCCACGGTGAAATCGGCACGGCAGACCGAGTAGTCGCCGCGCAACCCTTGAGCCGCGCAGTCGCGGGCATATTCGGCAACGCTCATTGTCGTCATGGTTTTCTCCTCGCCAATCTTGAATTCCGGATGTGCCCGAAGTTAACCGGACTTGCGGAGGCAAATCGGTTTTGGTGATGGCCGGAATGAGGATTTTTGGATAACATCCACTCGGAATATGCCATAGCGGAGTGAAAATGCCTCAATTCGACGATTTCGAGATCAAGATGCTCGATATCCTCCAGCGCGACGGACGCAAGCCGGTCTCCGAACTGGCGCAGGAGATCGGCCTGTCGACGACACCTTGCGCGCGGCGCTTCGAGGCGCTGCAGGAGGCCGGCATCATCAAGGGCTTTGCCGCCGTGCTCAGCCGCCGTGCCGTCGGCCTGACGGTCGAGGTGTTCATCCAGGTGCGGCTGGTCAGCCACAGCGACGGTTCGCCCGAGAGTTTCATCGCCGCGGTCCAACGCATGGACGAGGTATCATCCTGCTGGACGATGACCGGCGACCACGACTTCCTGCTGCATGTCATGGTGCCGTCGGTCGACGAACTCAACGCCTTCGTCATGCACCGGCTGATGCGGCTCGACGGTGTGCGCGACGTCCACACGCAGCTCGTGCTGCAGAACATCAAGGGACCCGGCCACGTGCCGCTCGGACATCTGCGGCGGTGATGGCGCCGGCCAGCATGGGCGGATCACCCATGAAGAGGTCCCGCCATGAAACTCGTTCTCCATGCGCTGGTATACGGAGATGGACGGCGGCTCTGGTCCGCGAGTCTGGGGATTTCTGACGCGCGATGGCCGGATGAAAGATGGCCGATTTCCGGAGCGCGCCACAGACGCGGAAGAGCAATCGATGGTTCGAACGGACGGCATGGAAACCTGCCGTGCTCGCGGCCATGCATTCGCACCGCGCCTGACTTTTTAACGCTGGCCGTTATCAGGCTGCGCGCTACTTCCTGGAAGCAGAGGTGTCCGGCAGGAGGAAGAGATGCAGCTTGTCACCCATAAAAAGACGAAAGAGGGCCGGCTGATGCCTTGGGGAAAAGGCACCGTCGTCAGCGGCGCCAGGGGCTATGTCTTTCTCGCCGGCAATACGGGCACGGCCGAAAATTACGACCCGTCGACGGGCAAAGGTGGCGCCGTCGGGGACGCGGCGACGCAATGGCGCTCCATTTTGACGACCATCAAATCGGACCTGGAGGAGCTTGGCAGCTCGCTCGAGCATCTCGTCAAGATCACCCAATATATCAAAGGACCATTTCCGGACGGCGGCGTTCTGAGTTCCCCCAATTTCCGGCTGGACGTCATGGACGAATTCTTCGCCGCGCACTGCCCGAAGCACTGCAGCTACAACAATCCGCCGCCCTCGGAGGTAATCGGGGTTGCCGCACTTGCGCATCCCGATCTCGTCATCGAGATCGTGGCGGTCGCCGCTCTGCCGGATTAGCGCCGGGCGCGACAGCCCACAAATATCAGGGCACGATCAGCGTGCCGGCGCCGTGCTCGGTGAACAGTTCAAGCAGCACCGAATGCGGCGTCTTGCCGTTGAGGATGACGACGCCTTCGACGCCGCGCTCGATCGCCTCGATGCAGGTCTCGACCTTCGGGATCATGCCGCCCGACACCGTGCCGTCCTTGATCAGCGCCTTGGCCTCGGCGACCGTCAGCTCGTCGATCAGCTTCTTGTCCTTGTCGAGCACGCCCGGCACATCGGTGAGGAACAGAAGACGCGAGGCCTTGCAGGCGCCGGCGATGGCGCCGGCAAAGGTATCGGCATTGATGTTGTAGGTGTGACCATCGCGGCCGGGCGCCACAGGTGCCAGCACCGGGATCATCTCGGAGCGCGCCAGAAGGTCGAGCAGCGTGCGGTCGACCTCGACCGGCTCGCCGACGAAGCCGAGATCGAGCACGCGCTCGATGTTGGAGTCCGGGTCGATCATGGTCTTGCGCGCCTTTTCGGCGAACACCATGTTGCCGTCCTTGCCGCACAGGCCGATCGCCCATTCGCCCTCGGCGTTGATGAGCGCGACGATCTCCTTGTTGATAGAGCCCGCCAGCACCATCTCGACGATCTCGACCGTCTTCTGGTCGGTGACGCGCAGGCCGCCCTCGAATTTGGATTCAATGCCCATCTTGTTGAGCATGGCGCCGATCTGCGGCCCGCCGCCATGGACGACGATCGGGTTGACGCCGGACTGTTTCAACAGCGCGATGTCGCGCGCGAAGGCTTTGCCGAGTTCGCTGTCGCCCATGGCGTGGCCGCCATATTTCACCACCACCGTCTTGTTCTCGTAGCGCTGCATGTAGGGCAGCGCCCGCGACAGCAGGGCGGCCTGCATTTCGGCGGTGGCGGCGATGTCCGTCATCGGCGTGGTTCCCTGGCTTTTGATTTCATGCCTGTCGTTGCCCCAAAACCGCTGCGCATTTTTGGCGACATGCATCAGGTAAAGACGGCGGCGTCTTAGCGGGAATTGACGCGGGCCGCAAACGGCTTTGCTGTCATATTCGGGCGGCTCACGACCTCGTCATCACTTAAGGCACCATAAGCGGCGCCCTGCGGCCAAGCCAACCGGAGATCTTCTCCATCTGCGCGGCCAGGGACAAAAGCGTCTCCTCGTCACCGGGGCGGCCCGCGGCCTGGACGCCGAGCGGCAGGCCGGCTTCGGTGACGTAAACAGGGAGCGCGATGGAAGGCTGGCCGCTGACATTCTGGATCGCCGGCCAGTGAGTGAACCACAGGCTCTTGTCCATCAACTGGCCGAACAGCGGTTCGATCCTGAGCAGCGCCGTGAGGCGAAGCTTGTCGAGCATATTCTCGATGAGCTCGTCGGCACCCTTCGGGTCCATCGCGCCGCAAGCGAGCGGCGGGTGGGCGATAACAGGCATCAGCACGGCGTCGTAACGCGCCGTCTCCGCAATCAGTTGCCGCGAGGCGGCATGCAGCCGCTGCAAGCCGGCATAGGTCTCGCCGGCCGAGACCATTTCGCCCAGTCGGCCGAGCACCCGCGTCGCGCGCTCGATGTCGCCGGTGACGGTGCGGCCGACGCGCACCGCCTCGGCCCGCAACATGCCTGCGACAGCCGAGGCAACCGTTCTGCAGAAATCGGCGAAGAAGTCGCGACCGATGGAGGGCAAATCGATTTCCTCGACGCTGTGGCCGCCCTCGCGGGCGAGCGCCACCGCGGTATCGAGCGCTTTCAGCGTCTCGGCCGAAATCGGCAGGCCAAGCGGAGAGTTCCGGTACATTGCGAGCTTGAGCTTGCCGGGATCGCGGGCGGCAGCCGCGGCGAACGCACCCTTCGGCGGCGGCGCGACATAGGGTGCGAGCGGGTCGGGGCCATGGGTGAGGTCAAGCAGCAGGGCGCAATCGCGCACCGAGCGGGTGACGGCATGGTCGACCACCATGCCGTACCAGCTTTCGCTCACCAATGGCGACAGCGGGACGCGGCCGCGCGAGGTCTTGAGACCGACCAGCCCGGTGCAGGCAGAAGGCACGCGGATCGAGCCGCCGCCATCTGAGGCATGCGCCACCGGCACGACGCCGGCGGCGACCAGTGCCGCAGCGCCGCCGGACGAGCCGCCGCTGGTGTGGCCGGTGTTCCAGGGATTGCGGGTGATGCCGAAGGCTTTTGATTCGGTCATCAGCCGCAGCCCGTGTTCGGGCGATAACGAGGTGACGATGGGTGTCAGTCCGGCGGCGAGATAGCGTTCGGTCAGCACCGAACTGACCTCGGGCATCCAGGCGGGGATGCGGCTGCCGCCATGCGACGGCACGCCCTTGATGGCGATGCCGAGATCCTTGATGGCGAAGGGCACGCCGGCCAGCGGTAGGGAACGATCGATGCCCTTCGCCCGGCTGCGCGCCGCATCGTAGAGTGTCTCGGCCGTGGCATTGATTTCAGGCCGGCTGGCCTCGGCGCGCGCGATCGCCGCGTCGACCAGTTCGACCGGCGAAACCTCGCCCTTGCGCACCAACGTGGCAAGGCCGGTGGCGTCTTCTTCCCACAGCACTCGTTCGACCGACATGCGCGCTCCCCCGATCCAGGCAAGGTAACCAGCGGCCAATCCGTTGGCAATCGAGCGATGGAACGAGTGCGGCGCGGTGCGGAAAGCTTTGGGTGTACGGAAATTTGCGCCGTTGCAAATACATCGCAATCCCCTAATTTGCCGACATGACGCCACAGGAGATCAGCAATCTGATTGTCCGGACTTCGATGAAGGACCGGGCTTCGTTCGATCTGTTGTACCGGCAGACCAGCGCGAAACTTTTCGGTGTTTGCCTTCGTGTATTGAAGGACCGGGGAGATGCCGAAGAGGCGCTTCAGGAGGTCTTCGTCAAGATATGGACGAAGGCGGACCGTTTCGCCGTCTCGGATCTAAGCCCGATTTCCTGGCTGGTGGCCATCGCGCGCAACCATGCGATCGATCGTATCAGGGCGCGGCGGGAACCTGCCGCCTATATCGATGCCGCGCTCGATGTGGCCGATCCGGCGCCGGGACCGGAGGCCATGACCGTGGCAGGTGGCGAGTCCGAGCGCATCTACCATTGTCTCGAGGAATTGGAGAAGGGCCGGGCAGCGGCTGTCCGGGGCGCCTATCTGAACGGCGAGAGCTATGCCGAACTGGCGGAGCGCCATGGCGTGCCGCTGAACACGATGCGAACCTGGCTGCGGCGCAGCCTGCTGAAGCTCAGAGAGTGTCTGGAAAGATGACGCTGGTAGACGACGACGGACCGGAACGTGGAGGCGACGACCTGTTCGCCGCCGAATATGTTCTTGGCGTCCTGACAGCGGAAGAACGCCAGATCGCGTCCCGCCGCATCGATGGCGACGCCGCATTCGCTCGGCTTGTCAATGCCTGGGAGGCCCATTTTTCGCCCTTGGCCGTCGCCTATCCCGGGACAGAACCTCCGATCAGGGTCAAGGAGGCGATCGATCGCCGGCTGTTCGCCTCGCAGCCTCGCGCCGGCCTATGGTCGAGCCTTGCCTTCTGGCGCGGCCTTGCCGCCGCCGCCATCGCGGCGCTGGCGATCTACATCGCCTTGCCTTTCATCAACCCGCCGCTCCAACAACCACAGCTTGTCGCCTCGCTGGCCGCCGAAGGCAGCGACGTCAGATACCTCGTCGTCTATGACGCGGCGCATCATGAAGTCGGCCTGTCGCACGTTTCCGGTGAGCGGGCCTCCGGCAAGGACTTCGAACTGTGGGTGATCGTGGGCAAGAACGCGCCGGTTTCGATGGGCGTCATCCCGGCCGGGAAGGCTGCGCATGTGGCGGTTTCGCCGGCCGTGCAGCAGAAACTTGCGCAGGGCGCCGTGGTGGCGGTCAGCCTCGAGCCTTCAGGCGGTTCGCCGACCGGCCAGCCGACGGGACCGGTGGTCGCGGCAGGCGACCTGAAGGGCATCTGATGGCTCCCCGCCCGGACCGTCGCCTTACAAAATAGTGAAGTCTATTTTTGCAGGGATAACCGCGGACCAAATTCCCGCGGTTGGATCAGCCTATCCACCGAAATCACTGGACCTCATTCGGAAGAAAAGAATTCTTTCATAGAAAGCGAAACTAAGTTCTTCATGGCCCGTATCTCCTCGCGTTCCCAATGATGGGGAAAACAACCCGAGGAGACTTACATCATGCGTAAACTTGCCATCCTTTTGCTCGCCGGTACGATCGGCCTCTCAGCGCTCGGCACCATCGCCTACGCCGCCAATCCGATGGTCGGGGGCGCACCCATGTACGCCAAGAAGAACATCATCGAGAACGCCGTCAATTCGAAGGACCACACGACGCTGGTCGCTGCCGTCAAGGCAGCGGGCCTGGTCGACACGCTGCAGGGTGCCGGGCCCTTCACCGTCTTCGCTCCCACCAACGAGGCCTTTGCAGCACTTCCGGCCGGCACGGTCGAAACGCTGCTCAAGCCCGAGAACAAGGACAAGCTGACCAAGGTCCTGACGTGCCATGTGATCGCGGCGAAAGCGATGGCCGCCGACGTCGCCAAGATGGCCAGGGCCGATGGGGGCGCGCATGTGGTCAAGACCGCCGGCGGCTGCGAGCTGACGCTCAAGGCCGACAAGGGCAAGGTCACCGTCACGGACGAGAACGGCAATGTCGCCCATGTGACGATTGCCGACGTCAGGCAGTCCAATGGCGTCATCCACGTCATCGACAAGGTTCTTTTGCCGAAGATGTAACAAACGGCTCGCTGCCGGCGAACAGGCAGCAGGGCTCTCCTGCCGGTGCGCGGCTTCGTACACGCGTTGCGCCGGCAGGCGTCCGCTACGCACTGTGGCTCCATCCAGGAGGCTGGTGCGGGTAACGTTCGGCCCTCAACGGCTTTTGATTTTCAGCCGAGCGTCGAATGTGGCAAACAGACAGCAGGAGGATAGGCCATGAACCGTCGCGACTTTCTCTTGAGCGGCGCCGCCGCCATCGGCGTAGTCGCCGGCACGGCATCTCTGCTGCGCATGGGCGGATCGCAGGATGCACGTGCGGCGGAGACCTTCGAAGTCACCAAAACCGATGCCGAATGGCGCGCGATCCTGTCTCCCGCGGCCTTCGACGTGCTGCGCAAGGAAGGCACCGAATATCCCGGCACCAGCCCATTGCTCAACGAGCACCGCAAGGGCGTCTTCGCCTGCGCCGGCTGCGACCTGCCGGTTTACTCCTCCGAGACGAAGTTCGATTCCGGCACCGGCTGGCCGAGTTTCTGGCAGGAGATCGCCAACGCCGTCGGCAAGACGCAGGACCGGTCGCTCGGCATGACTCGCACCGAAGTCCACTGCCGCCGCTGCGGCGGCCATCTGGGCCATGTCTTCGACGACGGCCCGCCGCCGACCGGGCTGCGTCACTGCATCAACGGCGTGGCGCTGAGCTTCAAGCCCGCCACAGCCTGAGACCATGCGGCCGCGATATGAAAAAACTCCGGGCTTGCGACCCGGAGTTTTTTAGCGGTCAGTCATTTCGGGCGTGGACTGGAGGAGCTTCCCGAAACGGCTGCCCGTGTTTCCTTGCTTCCAGCGCGATTCAGGACGCAAATCGTTTCTCCGGTATTGCCCTGGTGTCAGTGCCCGCCGCCACCACCGCCGGCGGCCGCCGGTTTGCGGATCATCATGGTGAACAGGCCAAGCGTCGCGAACAGCACCGTCAGCATGTAGAACACGTCCATGAAGGACAGCAGCGCCGCCTGCTGCTGGACCATGCCCGACAATTTCGAGATCGCCGCGCTGGCCGCATCCAGGCCGGCGGTCTGCTCGAAATTGAGCGTCATGTTCTGAAGCTTCTGCTGCGCGGCCGCACTTCCCCACTGCACGTGCTCGGAGAGCCTTGCATAGTGGAAGGCGTTGCGGTCGATCAGCACCGTGTTGATCAGGGCGAGGCCGACGGCACCGCCGAGATTGCGGGTCAGGTTGAACAGGCCCGATGCATTCTTCAGCCGCTCGGGCGGCAGCGTGCCGAGCGCGATGTTGTTGATCGGCACCATGCACAGCATCATCGAACAGCCGCGCAGGATCTGCGGGATGAGCAGCTCGTAGAAATCCCAGTCGGCGGTCAAATGCGTCATCCACCATGTTCCGGTGGCAAAGCCGAAGAAGCCGATCATCATCATCAGGCGCGGGTCCATCTTGTTCGACAGGATGCCCGAGACCGGTGCGGTGAAGAACATCGCCAGGCCGCTGACGAACAGCGCCTCGCCGATCATCATGGAATCGTAGCCGCGGATGCGTCCGAGGAACACGGGGTAGAGATAGGTGAGACCGTAAAGCCCGATGCCGATGACGAAGGAGAACAGCGAGCCGAAGGCGAAGTTGATATTGCTGAACGCCTTGAGATCGACGATCGGCTCCTCGGCGGTGAACACCCGCCAGAAGAACAGCACCGCGCCGAAGGTCATGACGACGGCGCAGATGAACACCGCCTGATCCTGCAGCCAATCATTGTTCGGGCCTTCCTCGAGCACATATTCCATGCAGCCGAGGAACGCCGCCATGCCGGCAAGGCCCCACCAGTCGAACTTCGAGAACAGCTTGAGGTTGGGCTTGTCGAAGTCGATCAGCGACCAGGCCGCCGTCGTCACCAGAATGCCGGGCACGACATTGACGAGGAACAGCCAGTGCCAGGACATTGCGTGGCTGATATAGCCGCCGACGGTCGGGCCGATTGTCGGCGCCAGGGTGGCCACCAGGCCGATCATCGGCGACACGACGGCACGGCGCGACGGCGGGAAGATGGTGAAGGCGGCCGCGAAGACGCTGGGGATCATGCCGCCGCCGATAAAGCCCTGGATGGCGCGATAGACGATCATCTGGTCGATGTTGGTAGCGGTCGCAGCGAGCGCGCTGGCGGCGGTAAAACCCGCCGCCGAAATTGTGAACAGAACGCGCGTCGACAGCATCCGGCTGAGAAAGCCGGACAGGGGGATCATGACCACCTCGGCAATCAGATAGGCCGTCTGCACCCAAGGGATCTCGTCGGAACTGGCGCTCAGGCCAGCCTGGATCTCGGCCAGCGAGGCCGAGACGATCTGGATGTCCAGGATGGCCATGAACATGCCGAACACCATCGCCAGGAAGGCTATGACGCGCCGCGTCGAGATGGTGTCAGGCACAGCCGGCCTCGCCGGCGGCGCTCCTGCGGTCAGGGTTGCGGTAGCCATGGCGTTGCTCCCCGGAGCGCGCTCAGTTGGTCGCGGCCGGCGCGGTGCGGCTGTCGACGGCGACAACGACGCTCAAGCCGGCGCGCAGCCTGCCGCTCTTCAGGGCATCGGCCGGCACGTCGATGCGGACCGGGACGCGCTGCACCACTTTGGTGAAGTTGCCGGTGGCGTTTTCCGGCGGCAGCAGCGAGAACACGGCACCCGAGGCCGGCGCCAGCGAGGAGACAGTGCCCTCGATGGGCTCGCCGTCGATGGCATCGACCGAAATCCTGACCTTTTCGCCGGGCACCAGCCGGGCAAGCTGGGTCTCCTTGAAGTTGGCGACGATGTAGAGCTTGTTCATCGGCACGATGACGGCGAGCTTCTGGCCGGGGCTCACGAGGTCGCCCTGCTCGACGGAACGGTTGCCGACGACACCGTCATAGGGCGCCTTGAGCACCGTGAAGGAAAGGTCGCGCGCGGCCTTGTCGCGGCTGAGCTGCAAGGATGCCAGCGTGCTTGCCGATTCAGCACGCTGCGCCTCCAGCACGCCGATATTGGCCTGTGCTGCGGCGATCTGTGCGTCGGCGCCGACGAGAGCGGCGTTGGCCTGGTCGAGCGCCGTCTGGGCGTCGTCGAGTTGCGCCTGCGTACCGACATGGGTCTTGAGCAGTTGCGCGGCGCGCTGCTGGGCGCGCGCGGCATTGGCCGCCGCGGCCTGGTCGGCGGTCTTGGCGGCCTGCGCCTGCTGCAAGGAGGCCTGCGCCGCCTTGGTCTGCGCATCGATGCGATCGAGCATCCTGGCCAGCGTGGCGATCTGCGCCTCGGCCTGGGCGACCGCTATTTTGTAATCACCGTCATCGACCGTCAGCAGCGGATCGCCGGCCTTGACCTGCTGGTTCTCGCTGACCTTGACCTGATCGACATAGCCGGAGATCTTGGGCGAAATGAAAGCCGTGTCGGCCTGGACATAGGCGTCGTCGGTCGAAATCATGAAACGGCCGGTGGTCCAGTAATCATAGCCGTACCAGGCGCCGGCGCCGAGCAGGGCGACGCCGATGATCGGCAGCAGGAAGGAGCGCACGGAACGCTTCTTCTTCGGCGGAGTTTCCGCCAGAGGCGGCGCGGCGACTGGCTGGACGGGAACTTCCGGTGCTTCCGTCGCCGGAGCAACCTTAGCGTTGGGGAAAGGACGGACTTCGGCGGTGGACGGCGCGTTCGAGGACATGACATCTCTCTAAGTTATAATACTGAACCGTTCGGTTCGATCCGGCCGTTGACATAGCGCCTAAAGAGGACCATATCAAGAGGCAATCGAACCGCTTGGTTCGAATTATTTTCGAGGTGTGACTTTAATGGCCGACACAACGCCCGACGTCGAAAACGACAATTGCGGCGACCTGCTGGACGGCTTGCGCCGCGGCCGCCCGGCAGCCGGACAGGATCCGGTCAAGCGCAGCCAGATCATCGATGGCGCCCGCCGGGTCTTTATCGACAAGGGCTTTGAGGCGGCCTCGATGAACGACATCACGCGGGAAGCCGGCGTGTCGAAAGGCACCATCTATGTCTACTTCGCCAACAAGGAAGAGCTGTTCGAGGCGCTGATCGAGGAAGAGCGCGGCACGATCTTCAAGAACATGTATGACGTGCTCGACCGTGCCGACGACCTGCGCGAGACGCTGGTGAAATTCGGCAAGGTCCTGTCCATGAAGATCACCTCGGCCAAGGTCATCCAGGCCCAGCGCACGGTGATCGGCGCCTCCGACAGGATACCCGACATGGGCGCGCGGTTTTACGAACGCGGCCCCAAACGCGGCCACGACAAGGTCGTGACCTTCCTCAATGCCGCCATCGACCGTGGCCTGCTCAAGATCGACGATGTCGACCTTGCCGCCTATCAGTTCACAGAACTCTGCCTGGCCGGTCTTTTCCGGCAGTGCATCTTCGCCTATCGCGCCAAGGCTCCGAACCAGGACGAAATCGACCATATCGTCAGGTCGGGCGTCGACATGTTCCTGAAGGCCTATGGCACCGAAATGCTTGCCGCGGAGGAAAGCCACAAGATGATCGCCCTGGAGGCGAAGGCTTAACCCGGCTTTTTGTGCCGCTAGCCGCCATTGGCCGCGAGCACGATCGCGGCGCGCAGCTCCTCCAGGCCCTCGGCCTTTTCCGATGACGTCGCCAGCACGAAAGGAAACGCCGCCGGTCGCTTCTTGATCTTGGCAAGCGTCTCCTCAATCAGCCGCGGCACGCCGGCGGCCTTGATCTTGTCGGTCTTGGTCAGCACGACCTGGTACGAAACCGCCGCCTTGTCGAGCAGCGACAGCACCTCGTCGTCCTTGGCCTTGATGCCGTGGCGGGCGTCGATCAGCACATAAACCCGCTTCAGCGTGACACGGCCCTTGAGATAGTCGAAGACCAGCTTCGTCCAATCGTCGACCTTTTCCTTGGGCGCGGTGGCATAGCCGTAGCCCGGCATGTCGACCAATGCCATTGGCGGCAGGTCGGCGCCCTCCCCCGAAAATCCGTCCGGCACGAAATAATTGAGTTCCTGCGTGCGCCCCGGCGTGTTGGAGGTGCGCGCCAGGCCCTTCTGGTTGACCAGAGCGTTGATCAGCGACGACTTGCCGACGTTGGAGCGGCCGGCAAAGGCGATTTCCGGCGGCCCTTCCGGCGGCAGGAACTTCATGGCGGGCACACCGCGGATGAAGATCCACCCGCGGGTAAACAGGTCCGTGCCGATCGTGGTGCTGTATTGAGCGTTCAAGCTGCTGTCTCCAGAAGAGAAATATCGGCGCCCCTGATGGCATCGAGGTTGCGGCTGATCTTGTCCACCGGCCAATCCCACCAAGCCACCGCCAGCAGCCGCCGGATCGTCCTGTCGTCGAAACGCATCTTGACGACCTTGGCCGCGTTGCCGGCGACGATGGCATAGGGACGCACGTCGTGCGTGACCACGGACTTCGCCGCGACGATGGCGCCATGGCCGATTTGCACCCCCGGCAGGATCACTGCCTCCATGCCGATCCAGACATCGTTGCCGACCACCGTGTCGCCGCGCACCTCCTTCGACCATGTGGCGGGGTCGAAACCCTTTTCCCAGCCATGGCCGAAAATGTTGAACGGATAGGTCGAAAAACCGGACATGGCGTGGTTGGCGCCGTTCATGATGAAGCGGGCACCTTCGGCGATGGCGCAGAACTTGCCGATGATCAGCCTGTCGCCGATGAAGGGATAGTGGTGCAGCACGCATTTCTCGGCGAATTTATCCGGCCCTTCCGGATCGTCATAATAGGTGAAGTCGCCGATCTCGATGTTGGGCGCGCTCACCAGCGCCTTGAGGAAGCCGACGCGCGTGTGCATCGGGATCGGGTGCTTGATGTCGGGATTGGGTCCGGTCATGGCGGTTCGTCCGGGAATTGGCTGGCGGACGCGTCCCGCGTCGGCGCACACCTCGTCAAAGTAGCGTAATCCGCCGTATAGCACCAATCGCCCCGGGAGCGAGTCTTCGATGGTGGACAAGCGCATTTGCCGGATCGGACGGTGCCGCGCGTTTGCAGTTTCGCCCATCGCGGGCGGACGTGGACCGATGCCGGCGCACAAGAAAAAACCCGGACGAGCCGGGTTTTTTGAATCGTGAGCCGGCGCCTCTATTCCGCTGGCGACGGTTTCTTGCGGAACAGCGCCAGCAGATTGTCCCACAGTTCGATCTTGGCGCCCTGGCGCTTCATGATCACGCCTTGCTGGAGGATCGACAGCGTGTTGTTCCAGGCCCAGTAGATGACCAGGCCTGCCGGGAACCCAGCCATCATGAAGGTGAAGATGACGGGCATCCAGGTGAAGATGGCTGCCTGCGTCGGATCCGGCGGCGTCGGGTTCATGCGCATCTGCAGGAACATGGTGACGCCCATGATCAGCGGCCAGACGCCGATCATCAGCATGTGGGGAAGCGTGATCGGGATCAGCCCGAACAGGTTGAAGATCGAGGTCGGATCGGGCGCGGCCAGATCCTGGATCCAGCCGAAGAACGGCGCATGGCGCATCTCGATGGTGATGTAGAGCACCTTGTAGAGCGAGAAGAAGACCGGGATCTGCAGCGCCACCGGCCAGCAGCCGGCGAGCGGATTGATCTTCTCGGTCTTGTACAGCTCCATCATCGCCTGCTGCTGCTTCATCTTGTCGTCCGCGTATTTCTCGCGGATCTCGAGCATCTTGGGCTGCACCTTCTTCATGTTCGCCATTGACGCGTAAGACTTGTTGGCGAGCGGGAAGAAGATGGCCTTGACGATGACGGTGGTGGCGAGGATCGCCAGGCCGAAATTGCCGAGGAATTTGTAGAGCGTGTCGATAAGCCAGAACATCGGCTTGGTGATGAAGTGGAACCAGCCCCAGTCGATCAGCAGGTCGAACCGCTTGATATGGCGGTCTTCGGCATAGGCATTGATCTTGGCGACTTCCTTGGCGCCGGCGAAGACCTCGGTCTCGACGGTTGCCGACTGGCCGGCCTCGACATTGATCGGGTCGGTGAGGAAGTCGGACTGGTAGCGGTGGCGGCCGTCCACGAAATAGCCGAAGCGCGGCTGAAACGGCTGCTTCTCGCTCGGAACCACCGTCACCGCCCAATATTTGTCGGTAATGCCAAGCCAGCCGTCCGTCGACTTGCCCGGCTTGACTTCCTTGTCCTTCTCGATGGACGCGTATTTGTGTTCCTGCAGGCCTTCCGCACCGGTGAAGCCGATCAGGCCTTCATGCAGCACGTAGGTGCTGGCGACTGCCGGCTTGTCGTAGCGCGTGACGCGGCCGTAATTCGACAGCGTAACCGGGGCCGAACCCGAATTGCGCACCTCGTCGGAAACGGTGAACATGTAGTCGCTGTCCACAGAGAAGGTGCGCTTGAAGGTCAGCCCCTTGTCACTGGTGTAAGTCAGCGTCACCGGCGTCGACGGGGTCAGCGTCGGATTGCCTTCGACGTTCCACACCGTATCCGCGCCCGGTAGCGTACCCGTCTTGTCGTTGCCGACGAAGCCGATCTCGGCGAAGTAGCCGCTGGGCAACTCCGAAGGGTTGAGCAGTTCGATCTCGGGCGAATTCTTGTCGACGGTTTCGGTGTAGTGCTTGAGCTTGAGGTCGTCGAGACGGGCGCCGGTCAGGTTGATCGAGCCTTCGAGGCTCGGCGTATCGATCTTGACGCGCTTCGAAGCCGCCAGCGCCTGGTCGCGGCTGGCCGCGGTGACGGTGTCTCCGCCGGGCGCGTTGGGGATGGCACCGGGAGCGGTGCCGGCCGGTGCCGGCGTTGCCGCGCCCGGATTGGCTGTCTCTGCCGCCTTCTTCTGCTCTTCCACGCGCTGCTGCTCGACGCGCGCCGCCTCGCGCTGCTGTTCGACGCGCGGGTTCATGTAGAAGACCTGCCACAGGGTCAGGATCAGCACCGACAGCGCGATGGTGATGAAGAAGTTTCGGTTGTTTTCCATCGAGAGCCCTTGGCCTATCGTGTTCCGCGAAGTCGGCGGGAGAGTTCGACCTTCAACTGGCCGAACGGGGCGCGGAGCGCATCATCGCGCCCGACGATGACATAATCATTGCCGGGCATCATGTCATCGGCCGCATGGGTGCGCACGGCCTCTTTCAGCCGCCGCCTGACGCGGTTGCGCACGACCGCGTTGCCGACCTTCTTGGTGACGGTGTAGCCGACGCGCGGCGCGCCGCCGTCGCCGCGGTCGAGGACCTCGACGAGGAAAAACCGCCCGCGACGTTTTTCACCACGGCGGACGGCCAGGAATTCCGCGCGTTTCAGAAGCCGCTTGGGATTTTGTCCCACTGGCTTGCCGGTTGCGGGCAACGATCTTGTCTCGCTCAGGCGCTGAGCCGCTTGCGGCCGCGGTTGCGGCGAGCTGCGACGACGCCGCGACCACCCTTGGTGGCCATGCGGGCACGGAAACCGTGCCGGCGTTTGCGGACGAGTTTTGACGGTTGGTAGGTACGCTTCATTTGTTTTAATACCGCGGGGTGCGGCCCTTCTTGATTCTGTCACTCTGTAACAGGAGCTTTGCCGGGCCGGCTTTGGCGCGATCGAAACCGCGCCGGGACGAATGGCCCGAGCGTGAGCGGGCTTATAGAAAGAAGGGTTTTGGAAGTCAATCCGGTGCCGGGCCGGTGCCGGGCCGGTGCCGGGCCGGTGTCGCTGGGCCCGGGATGCGCACTTTCGGCGGCAATTATATCTCTCCGACCAAGGGGGAAATTGGCAAAAAAGCCGCAATCGCCTAATCTGGGCTGATCAAGCGATTGTGAAGACAGGACCGCATGAGCGAAACCACGCACGCCGAGGAAGGGACAGGACCAGCGCCAGCCGCCGTCCGCAGCGTACCCTTGTCGCGCGGCCTGTCGACAAAACTGCTGCTGTTGACCATCGTCTTCGTGCTTTTGGCCGAGGTGCTCATCTTCCTGCCCTGGATCGCCAGCTACCGGCTGGCCTGGCTCAAGGAGCGGCTGAGTACCGCCGCGGCCGTATCGATCGTGCTGGTGCAGGGCGAACCGACCTCGCTGTCGCGCACGGCGCAGAACGACGTGCTTATGGCGATCGGCGCCAAGGCGATCGCGGTGCGCGACGGCGGCGTGTCGCGGCTGCTTGTGGTGGCCGATATGCCGCCGCAGGTCGACGAGCACATCGACCTCGCCAGCGTCGGCATGGTCAAGGGCATGACCGGCGCGCTCGACACGCTGTTTTTCGGCGGCAACCGGATGCTGCGCGTCTTCGGGCCGGTCGGCGACAGCGACAAGGAGTTCGAGCTGATCATGCCAGACTACAGCCTGCGCAAGGCGATGCTTATCTATTCGCGCAACGTCGCCTTCGTCTCGCTGCTGATCTCGCTGTTCACGGCCATGCTGGTCTATGCCGCGATCGACCTGATCATGATCGGACCGATCCGCAACATGACGCGCTCCATGCTGTCCTTCTCGCAGGCCCCCGACGACCCCAGCCGGATCATTCATCCCGCCGCCCGCGCCGATGAGATCGGGGTGGCCGAGCGCGAGCTGTCGCAGATGCAGGAGCGGCTGCAGAAGATGCTGACCGAGCAGAAGCACCTGGCCGACCTCGGCCTCGCCGTGTCGAAGATCAACCACGATATGCGCAACATCCTGGCCTCGGCGCAGCTCATTTCGGACCGCCTGCGCCAGGTCAAGGATCCGACCGTGCAGGCCTTCGCGCCGAAGCTCCTGCGTGCGCTCGACCGTGCGGTCTCCTACTCGGAAGGCGTACTTCATTACGGCCGTACGCAGGAGCCGCCGCCTTCGCGCCGGCGCGTGCGGCTGCGCCAGCTGGTCGAGGACGTGCACGGCCTGCTCGACATCGAGGAAGGCATCGAGTTCATCAACGCGGTCGAAAAGGCGTTCGAGGTGGACGCCGATTCCGACCAGTTGTTCCGCGTGCTCACCAATCTGTGCCGCAACGCCGTGCAGGCGATGGCGGCGGACACGGAGAGCGCCGTGGTGCGCCGGCTGGCGGTTTCGGCCGAGCGCATGGGCAGCGTCAGCCGCATCGTCGTGACCGACACCGGTCCCGGCCTGCCGCCGAAGGCGCGCGAGAACCTGTTCGCGGCGTTCCGCGGCTCTGCGCGCAGCGGCGGCACCGGGCTTGGCCTGGCGATCGCGCATGAACTGATCCGCGCGCATGGCGGCACGGTGGAGCTGGTCGAATCGATCGGCGGGCGCACCACCTTCGCCGTCACCATTCCCGACCAGCCGGTGCGGCTCGACCAGGCCCGCAACGGGCTGCGCCGCCCGGCCTGACAGGCTTGGGCGCTGTTTCGCCCGCAAACCGGTCCGGCCCCCTTCGCCCTGAATGCCGCTTCGAACAACCCGATTTCCGGCCGGATCCAGCGGATGACGCATCGACGACAAAACTTTTGCCGGATCGGCTTGCTTTTCGCGAATTCAGTCGCTAGGGAACTGCACACATTCGCGGCCGGTCCTCGAGGATCGGATCGCGGGGTCATGGAAAGCATGACCTGATGCGCGCCCGTAGCTCAGCTGGATAGAGCACCAGACTACGAATCTGGGGGTCAGGAGTTCGAATCTCTTCGGGCGCGCCATTTAATCCTATTGAAATCAATAGACTTCCAGGCGTTTCCAGCGCGACGCCACTGGCTCGATTTTCGGAATTCAGCCGGTTTTGGCAAGACGGCGGCAGCCGGTGCCAAAATCGCACTATGGGCTAAAGTGCCCTACTTGGAACGGCACAGTCTCTGCCAAACATTCGAAATTTGCTGAGTCTCCTGGCGGTGCACCGTGACAGACTCACATTCCGGGGCCGCGCAGGCGTAGTCGGGATTTGAAATCATTATGGTTCTCCTTTCCGATGGTTCAGTGCGCGCCACCTGCATCGACATGGCCCGGGTTGCGCAACAGCAGCGTGGCGAAGAACGCGACGACAAGGGCTGCTCCGAGCAGATAGAACGCGTCGCTGAAAGCCATGATGAAAGCCTGCTTGCGTACCATCTGTCCGATGGCGATGACGGCCTTGTGCATCGCGGCTGCGCGATCGCCGGCGCAATGCGCCAGGAAGTACCGGGTCAGATGCTCGATGCGCGCGCGAGTGCTCTCTTCGAACAGCGACACCGACCGCACCAGCACGTTGGAGTGGAACTGCTCGCGCTTGGTCAGAAAAGTCTGCAGCATGGCGATGCCGACGGCGCCGCCGAGATTGCGGATCATGTTGAACAGTGCGGAGGCGGAGCCGGCGTTCTCCTGCTCGATGCCGGCCGTAGCGACCGCAGCCAGGGGTACCATGACCAGGGCCTGACCGACGGCACGGACGACATTCGGCCAAAAGAACTGCTCCGACGCGTAGGTCGCCGTCATTTCGATGTTCATGAAATTGCTCGCCGCGAACAGCGCAAAGCCGAAGGCGACGATAATGCGCATGTCGAAACGCTTCATCAACTGCGGCACCAGCGGGATCAGCACCAGTTGCGGCAGGCCTGTCCAGGCCAGCACCATGCCGATCTGCTGGGCGTTGTAGCCCTGGATGCGCGCGAGATAGACGGGCAGGATGAACACCGCCCCGTAGAGCGCAATTCCGAGCAGGAAGCTGGCCAGGATGGAGAAACCGAAATTCCAGCGGGCGAACAGTCTGAGGTTAAGCAAGGGCCTTTCGCTTCTCAACTCGATCCACAGGAAAAGCGAGAGGCTGACGAGGGCGATCAAGGACAGCCGCACGATGAACGGCGAGCCGAACCAATCGTCCTTGTTGCCCTCCTCGAGCACGGTCTGCAAGGCGCCGAGCCCGATCGCCATGCTGATGATCCCGGCCCAGTCGCCCTGGCGCAGCAGCGAGAGCTGCATCGGCGCCCTTTCGAGCGACATCCACAGCATGCCCACCATCAGCGCGCCGGGGACCAAGTTGACATAGAAGATGAACTGCCAACCCCAGTTCTCGGTGAGATAGCCACCGATTGTCGGCCCGATGGCTGGTGCGAAGGTCGCCGACAGCGCGAACAGGGCGAATCCGATCGGCTGCTTCGCCTTCGGCAGGAGGGTTATGGTGATGGTGAAGGCGACCGGAATCAGCACGCCGCCGCAAAAGCCCTGCAAAGCACGCAGAACAATCATCTGCTGAAGGTTTTGCGCGAAGGCGCAGGCAACCGAGAAGGCGAGAAACAGGATTGCATTGGCCAGAAGATAGACGCGGATGGAAAAGACCCGCGACAGCCAGCCGGTGAGCGGAATGACGACGATCTCGGCCACCAGGTAGGCGGTCGATATCCAGCCGCCGTCATCGATGCCCGCGCCGATGGCGCCCTGAATGTCGGCTAGCGATGCGTTGACGATCTGGATGTTGAGGACCGCCATGAAGGCGCCGAGCGTCGAGCCAATGACGGCGATCCAGGTCTTGAGCGGGGCGGAAGAGGCATCGGTCGGCGCCAGGCTCGATGCTTTGGCTGCCATCGGCGCAGGCGTGGGGTTGGTGGTGAGGGTTGCGGGCACGGCTGAATTCCTTGTTTGACGAAGCGCGCGTGAGACACTGGCGTGGCGGCCACCATGCGAGGTCTCGGAGAACCTCGCGCAGCCGCTACGAGTTACCAGCCGGCGATGATCCGGCGGCCGCTGTCCGGTTCACCCCGTTCGGCCAGGATGGTTGCCTTCGTGTCGATCGTCGGTTCGGCCGACATGCCGGCGCGCAGCTTGCCGGCGAGCCTGCCGTCGTTGATCGCGATCTTCACCGGGATGCGCTGCACGATCTTGGTGAAATTGCCGGTGGCGTTATCCGGGGGCAGCAGCGCGAACTCGAGACCGCTCGCCGGCGACACACTGTCGACACGGCCCTTGAGTGCCACGCCGGGAAAGCCGTCGACCGCGATCTCGACCGGCTGTCCGCTCTGCACATGGGTAAGCTGTGTCTCCTTGAAATTGGCCACGACATAGACCGCATTCAGCGGCACCACCGCCATGAGCAGCGTGCCGGCCTGCACATACTGGCCGACGCGAAGCGAACGGGCCCCGACGGTGCCGTCGACGGGTGCTGTGATCGTGGTGTAGGAGAGATTGAGTTCCGCCTGACGCAGGGCGGCCTGGCTGCTGTCGCGCTCGGCCTCCGCCTTGCCGCGCTCAGTCGTGAGCACGTCGATTGCTTTGCGGGCAGCAACCAGTGTGGCGCGATCCCGCTGGAGTTGGGCTTCGTTTTCGCCAAGGGAGGCTTCGGCCTGCTGGGCGCGTTGGCTGGTGCCGTAGCCGCTTTTCAGCAAGGTTTTATAGCGATCACCCTCCTGCTGCGCGAATTTGAGCTTCGCCTCGGTTGCGGCGACGTTGGCCTTTTGCTGTTCGACCACCGAATGCTGCAGGCCGATCTGGGCGTCGAGGTTATGCAGCGTCGCTTCGGCTGCTTCGACATTGGCTTGCGCTTGGTCTAGCGCGGTCCTGAAATCGCGATCGTCGATGCGGGCCAGAACCTGGCCCGCCTTGACGTGAGTGTTGTCCTCGACCAGCACCTCGGCGATGTGGCCCGAGATCTTCGGCGCGACAGCCGTATAGTCGGCCTTGACATAGGCATCGTCGGTCGATTGCAGATACTGCCCGACCGTCCAATAGTCATAGCCGTAGAGCGCAGCCGCGGTCAGGCCGGCCACCAGACCCAACCCGATAACGGTGCGTTTGATCATCGTCTTGCGGGACCGCCGCGCGGGTTTTACCTCAACCGGGTATTCCAAGGTGGCGGGGTTGACGCTTACGGTCATCGTAATCTCCTCTCACGGTCGGGCCGAGTGGCCGATTGGTGCAAGGACGATGCAACGGCAATCTTGATGTGATAATCGAGAAAAGAACGGAAGGATCATCCATTAAGAGCGGATAATCGAAATGGACAGGCTCACGAGCTTGACGGTGTTTGGCCGCGTTGTGGAATGCGGAGGCTTTTCCGCGGCGGCCCGACGCCTCAACATGTCGACGACGATGGTCAGCAACCACGTCCAGGCGCTGGAGGAAAGGCTCGGCGTTCGGCTTCTCAATCGCACCACCCGCAAGGTGAGCCTGACCGAGATCGGCCAGGCTTACTATCAGCGTTCCTCGCAGATCCTCGCCGATCTGGAGGAGGCGGACCGCGTCGCGGGAGCACTTCAGGCGACGCCGCAAGGCACGCTTCGCCTTCATTCCAGCATGAGCGTCATCCGTTTTCTGGCGCCGATCGTTTCCGAATTCGTCAACCTTTATCCGGCTGTTTCGGTCGATCTCACCGTCGGCGAAAGAATGGTCGACATGGTGGAGGAGGGCTTCGACCTTGACGTGCGTTCGCTGCCGCTTCCCGATTCAAGCCTGATCGTCCGGCGGCTGACCTCATGGCGCAACATCGTCTGCGGTTCGCCCGGCTATTTCGAACGCCATGGAACACCGCGTCGGCCCGATGACCTCGCACGCCACAATTGCATGCGCCATGCGTCATATCCTTTCGGTAACGAGTGGCGTTTCGAGGACCCCGACGGCGAGCCCGTTTCCGTCCGCGTCGATGGCAACTTATTGACCAACAGCCAGGAGACGCTCAGACGCCTTGCTCTCGACGGCCGCGGTCTGTTCATACCGCCGCCCTTCCTCGTGGCCGACGACCTGAGGGCCGGGCGCCTTGTCCGGGTGCTGGAGGAATATTCAGGAGTCGAGTTCGCGATCAACGCGTTCTATCCGCATCGTCACCATGTCTCGGCCAAGGTCAGGACTTTCATCGATCTGTTGGCCGAGCGCTTTGCCGAACACCGCAGATGGATGGAATTGAAGTACTGAACAGCAGTCCACCGTCCGCGCCGGAAAGTCGGGCTGATACGCCGTCTATGGCCGGCCCACATGCCGGCAAGGGCCGGAGCGATTGCCAGCACCGACATGGCAAAACCCTCGATCCGGGAGGGCCAGCGCTGAGGCCGCGCGCCCGCTCATGATCCTATTATCCGCTCTTGGCGGATGATCCTTTCCAATATTCGAAGATTATCATGAGTGGGTCCAAGATGCATCTTCTTGGCGAACGGGCAAGGACCTGTTCTTGAACCAAGTCCAGAACTCAACCTTAGGAGATTTCCATGAAAAAGATCGCTCTTGCCGCCGCCGCGTTCCTGGCCATCACTGACGCCGCACTCGCCGAGAACCCGAAGGTCGGCGGCTCCGACATCAATGCGATTGCCCGGGAACAGCTCGACAGCACCCACACGTCCTCGATCGCGCATAGTGCAGTCTACGAACTGCTCAATGCGGGCTCCAATGCGGCCATCGCGCGGGATCAGGCGGTCGAGCGTCGCCGGGACCTTTTCGGCAACCGTTAGACACCGGCTCCGGCCGCCGAACCCCCAAAGCAGCGGGCTCATTCGCCGCCTTCGCCTCGGGGTTCGACCGGTCGCGAAAAAAAGGAGAAATGCGATGGACGCAGTCGTCAACGGCGCCGCCTTGGAGCGGGCCGAAACAAGGAGTGCACCGCAGCGGCGTGGAGTCGAGGCTCTACAGATTCTGATGGCGCGCGTCGCGGCGGTCTTGGTCTGGGTCGAAGCCGGTATGGAAAGGCGCCGGAGCCGCCGCATGCTGATGGAACTCACGGACTCGCAATTGCAAGACATCGGTCTTTCTCGCGCCGACGTTGCCGGCCGAGACTGGAAAACCGATCCTTTCCGCCCTGTTCCAGCCGATGGTCGCTAAATAACCATGACAGGCATCAAGCACCCACCGGGACAAACCGGAAAGCCTTACCTTCATCAACAGGAGAAAGAACATGCAGTTCATCGTCTTGACACGTCGGCGGACGGAAAGCTTCAACGACGCGGACTACACGCCCGAGAGACTGGAAGCCGAAGCCGAAGGCGTTCGCCGACTCTTCATGGCAAGCACCGTGCGACAAATCTGGAATCGCGGCGACATGGGCGGCGCTTGTCTTCTCATGGAGGCCGAAGCGGAGGAAGAGGTTCGCTCGGTGCTCAATGCCCTTCCGCTGTTCAAAAGCGGCATGCAGGAAACGGTCTCCATTGTTCCGCTACGGCCATATAGAGGCTTTGGGCCGCGGCAATAGAAGATGTCACAAGGCATGCTTGGCATATCGCGCCTCGGCCAAGCGATCCCTGGCTCCGCAGAGCTTCATTCCCCGCGCGTGCCTGGGAAAAGAACCGTCAGTCGTTGCTCGGCCGCCGCCCAAGCCCGCAGGTGGTAGCTGCGCAGCGCGAACACGCTTGCAGCGAAGGCGAGCATCCCGGCTGCCACACCGAGAGCCATTCCGGCGCCGGCTGCCGCTGTGGCGGCTATGCCTGTAAAGACACCTGCGATGGCGCTGCTGATCACGCTCACCATTCCGGCCGTGGTCATGAAATACTGCAACGGCGATGGGCTGAGCCCCTTGTCCACGAGCACCGCCGAGCGATCGTCATGCGTGGAATGAACGAGGTAGCTTTGCATGGCGGGCGCGACTTCGACGTAGTAGTGCCGGATCCGCGCCATTCCACGGGCGTGCACCATGTCCTCGATGGCGACCTGCACGGCGCGGACGAAGGTGACCAGGCCTATGAAGAAAACGCAGGGCAGCAGGATCAGACTGAACAGCACGAACGGCGTGCCCATTTTCGTGACTTGCGCGACGAATGACAGAGCGATCGCTACGCTTGAGACTGACGTGAGGAACAGATTGGCGCGCTGATTCGCCTCCTGAATCGTGGCTGCGCGGGCGGTCTGCAACACGAAGTGCTCGGTCGTCATGCACTGCAGAGTTACCTGCGCGTCGTTGCCTTCTTCCGCCATCCCATCGTCCTCCGGTCGGCTCGACCACAGCGCCGCCGAAATCGCTCAGGATCGGCAAGCCGCCTTCAGTCGCGCATATGCGGGCCTGGCGGCCTTCCATAGCCGCCCATGGAGCCACGCCGGCCCGAGAGGCTGGGTCATTCCACGCGCTCGAACACATCCAGGCTGGTCCCGAAGGCGCGCCATGCCCCAACTCTGACCATCCTGGCAGGCGCCCCTTCCGCCGATGCGGTAAGGGTCTGCCCTGCAACGGTATGCCAAAGCATCTCGAGCTTACTTTCCCTCAGAATACCGGTGTAGCTGACGGCCGCAGGCCCGGCCTTGCCCTGTCCCGCAGCCGTGAAGCCGATTACGTCGCCACTAGCAGCGCCATGGATCGGAAGTTCCTGACCAAAGAAACTGCTGTCTTCCAACGCGGTCCTGAACGTGCCGCGGATGACGCCTTCCGCGTCGTGCTCGATGATGACGGTCGAGCCGTATTGGTTTCGCCAAGTCCCGATCCAATCTGGCATGGTGCACTCCACGAGCGGTTCGGGATCAACGTGCAGGGCCCGCACGTGTTCCGAGGCTGCCTGCGCCGCTCGGCGTCTAGGCAAACCTCTGGGCAACCGTCGCCGGGCCAAGTGCGGCGCTGATGCCGCAACAGCGCCAATTCCGGCTCCGCGTCAGTTGACGTCGATGACGACCATCAGCCCGCCGCCACCCTTTTGCTCGACATTGTTGTTCGTCGTGTGGTGCGGAATGTGGCAGTGGATGAGCCATTTGCCGGGTCGCCGCGCCGTCCAGACGACATCATAGCGCTGGCCCGGACCGACATTGATGGTGTCGGCGAGGAAGCGGGCCGAAGGGGGAATGGTCTCGCCGTCGCGCGCGACGACCTCGAATGGTCCGCCATGAATGTCGATCGCCGGACCACGATGGGATACGCAGTAGACCGACAATGTGGATCATACTTGAACGGATGCCACTTTCCGGCGCCGCGATTGCGAGACGGTGAGCCAAAGGGCTGAGACGAGGAAATAGAAGGCGCCGAAGCCAGCGTAGCCTGCGATGTTGGCGATCGAGGGCGGTGCGGACATCTGCGCTTGCGCGATGAAGAATGCGCCGGCGACAGCCGATTGGCCTCCGCTCAAGATCATGGCCCATTGGCCTCCGGCGGTTTTCAAGCGCCGGATTGCGGTTCCGAGCTGCAGCAGACCGGAGAAGATTGCCCACGCGCCGAAAACGCCGAGAACCCAATTCATGTTCATCGCCAGCGCCATGATGACTGCAAGGGCGACCACCGAACTGACTGCGATGTTGAATGCTTGCGTAGGATTGACGGCAAGCCCGCCGTTGCGGGAAGCATCGACATAATTGGCGGCTGCATCCCAGGCAGGATAGGCAATAAGCAAGACAGCCGCGATGGACGCCGACTGCCGGCCGACCGTCAAAGCGACCACGACCCAGACCACAGAAAAGGCCGCACGGGCGAGGTAATACAGCTTGAGCCACTTGTGCTGGTCATTTGAAGCAACCTCAACGCGATCGCGTCTCATTGGATATCCTTCGGGTATGGTTCAATGTTTGTCCGATGCACCTCGGCGACCACAGGTGGCCGAGGCGCTTGTCAAAGAGGGCTGTTTCACCCTCATAGCCTTCACTATCCGCCCGCCTTCCTCCGAGAGGCGGCGCCAGGTGTAGGCCACAGCCGTCGGCGAATGCGCCGCTCCCGGTGCATGGGAAATGCTCCGGCATTTCGGACGAGCGGTAGGCCTTCACTGTCGCGTTCGTCCGCGCCGAACCGCTCAGCGTATCTTTCGCCAGCGCCGCCGTGACGATCGACAGCCTGCGAACGAGCGGCGACCTGGCTCACATGGGCGGGACCACGCCATTTTTGCCAACGACGACCTGATGACCGATCGTTCCGCTTGCGGCCTTCTCGCCCGCTATGAAGACGACGGCACCCGGGACCAGATCATCCTGGGTTGCCGGAGCGAGGGTCACGACGGGGGTGCCATCCGGGATCGCGATCTTCTTTTCCTTGCCTTGGTAGGAAACGGTCACGGTGCGCCCGTCGACGTCCTTGACGGCATCGGCGACTGTTGCATTGGTCATGCTGCTGTCAGGCTTCAGATCCCACCCGTAGCTTCCCTCACCTGCGCCTTTCAGCGCGGGCGGGAAGATCAGGACTTCCAGAGCGCCGTCACCGCCCTTGTCCTTCGGCAGCGAGGCAATTCCGACGAAGTCGCCTGGCTTGATATCGGCCACCTTCGCAGCAGCGACGCCGGAGATCTTCCAGCCATCAGCCAGGACAACGTCAACAGTCTCGCCTTCCCGCGTGTTGACCCTCAGCGTCGAAGCGCTGAAGCTCACCACGCTGCCCCTGATGTGGATCTGCTCGGCCTCCCGGCTTTGAGCCTGAGCGGGCGCCGTGATGGCGTAGGTCGCCGGGATACCGATGACCAAGAGAGCCGAGAGGAGTTTGTGAAACATAGGGAATTCCTTTACCTACTAGTTGGTAGTTTACCGCGGCGCATTTGTCGATGCTCTTGCCGGGGCGACCCGTCGCTTAGCCGCCCGGCACTGATATCATTCGGGCTTCAGCCTCCGCAGGGTCGGGTCGAGAATTGAAGCGAAGACGCCAGGCTTTCCGTATGCCCGAGCCGATAGCATCGCGCCATGAACGGTGGCCATGAGCGCCTCTGCCTCCACCCGCGCCGGACCAGAGATTTTCAGGGAGCCTTGCTGTTCGCCGCGTTCGATGACCGACGTCAGCCACGCCGAGAGAAACTGAAAATACGCCCGTACCTCCGAGACGACCTCGTTCGGAAGCGCTGGAAGTTCGCTTGCCAGCAGCGCACATACGCAGAACGGGATGCTTGCATCCTCGATGCATCTGGCCCAATAACCCGCGTAGGCCTGAACGAGTTCGAGCGGTTCAGGCACGCTGCGCTCGAGATCGGCCATGCCGGCTTCGGCGTTCTCGCGGTAACGCGACACAAGCGTACGCACCAGATCGACCTTGCTGGGGAAGTGGTGGTGGATGCTGGCCTTGCGTATGCCGACCACGGCCGCGATGTCTGCGTAGCTGAATCCATTATAACCGCCGGCGATGATCAGCTTTTGTGCGGAGGCCAAAATCTCGTCAGATGTCGTTGAAAAGTTGCTCATGCACCCTGTCTACCTTCTAGTAGGCAGACTGTCAAGCGGACGGATACCCGCGCAATTAACGGGAGTGCGTCGCGCGGCCATCCCGAGCTTTTCCTGCAAAGCAGTCCACCAGCAGGCTGCCCGGCCGGCTGAGGATTTTTCGATCAGGGTCGAGCATTAATGTTTTCGGCACCACGGGACACTGCCCGGCCGCCCTCGTACCAGTCTTTGGAGCGGTTCACGATCCAGACCACGGTGAGCATGACCGGCACTTCGATCAGCACGCCGACGACGGTGGCGAGCGCCGCCCCCGACTGAAAGCCGAACAGGCTGATGGCGGCGGCGACCGCCAGTTCGAAGAAATTCGAAGCGCCGATCAGGGCCGAGGGGCCGGCGACGCAATGCTGTTCGCCCGAGACACGGTTGAGTAGGTAAGCGAGCCCTGAATTGAAATAGACCTGGATCAGGATCGGCACGGCCAGCAGCGCGATGATCAGCGGCTGCGCCAGGATCTGCACGCCCTGAAATCCGAACAGCAGCACGAGCGTGGCAAGCAGGGCTATGAGCGAGAGCGGCTGAAGCCGCTCGAGAAATCGCTTCAAGGCGGCTTCGCGGCCCGCGGCGAGCAGCCGCCGACGCAGGAACTGGGCGCCGATGACCGGCACGACGATGTAGAGCGCGACGGAGAGGACGAGGGTATTCCAGGGTACGGTGATGGCCGAGAGGCCGAGCAGCAAGCCGACGATCGGCGCGAAGGCGAAGATCATGATGGTGTCGTTAAGCGCGACCTGGCTCAGCGTGAAATGCGGTTCGCCTTTCGTTAGGTTCGACCACACGAAGACCATCGCCGTGCAGGGCGCGGCCGCCAAGATGATAAGGCCGGCGATATAGCTGTCGATCTGGTCGGCCGGCAGATAAGGCCGAAAGAGATACCCTATGAACAGCCAGCCGAGCGCCGCCATCGAGAACGGCTTCACCGCCCAATTGACGAACAGTGTCACACCGATTCCGCGCCAATGCTCCTTCACGTGGCCGAGCGCGGCGAAGTCGATCTTGACCAGCATCGGCACGATCATCAGCCAGATCAGTGCCGCGACCGGCAGGTTGACCTTGGCAATCTCGGCCTCGCCGACGGCGTGGAAGACGCCTGGCATGAGATGGCCGAGAGCGATGCCGGCGACGATGCACAGCGCCACCCACACGGTCAGGTATTTCTCGACGAAACCAATGCCGCCGCCCGCGCTCAAAGCGTGATCGTTCATGATACTTTCCTTGCTCAGCCGGCTTTCGGAAGGTTGAGTATCGCCTCGGCGATGATCGACCTTGCCGAATTGCCCGTGCAGAGGAAAAGAACGTTGCATGGCTCGCTCATGGCGGATGCCTCTTCTAACACTTGCAGGTGACCGCCTGGATCACGGGCCGACAGAGTTCTGGCGCGCCATTGCAGCAGTCTTCCATGAGGTAGGCGAGCAGATCGCGGAATCCCGTCATGTCGGCAACATAGCGGATTGTGCGACCATCGCGCTCGGCGCGGACGAGGCCGGCATGGTCAAGAACCTTGAGGTGCGCCGACATCGTGTTCTGCACGATGTCGAGGCGGGAAGCGATCTCGCCGGCGGGGGTCCCCCCGGCGCCCGCCTGGACAAGCAGGCGAAAGACCTCGAGCCTTGTATCCTGGCCGAGTGCCGCCAAAGCGAGGAGAGCTGATTTTTTATCCACGTATCCATAAATCCAGAACTAAGGCTTCGTAGTGCCGACATATGACAGCCGGGTGACAATAGGCAAGCGCGCTCATCGCGTTTGAAGCTGGGGCAGAAGTTCGGGAACCGCAAAGCGGGCGCCGACCAAATCTCGGATATTCATTGCCGCGATCACTCCTGAGACTGGCGACAAAAGATGCGTGACCTTCGGGACAGGCATTCGGTTCGCTCAACCCACTCGTTGCGGCGTCCGCCGCCAGCCGTTAAACTTAAACAGAGACTGACACACGAGCGTGAGAAGCAGCCGTGAGCGAGCCGACGCAGCGAATGGTCGAGACCAACGGCATCCGCCTCAACGTCGCGGAGCAGGGCGATGGCCCTTTGGTGCTCTTGTGCCACGGCTTTCCCGAATCCTGGTATTCCTGGCGCCATCAATTGAGTGCGCTCGCGGCGGCGGGCTTTCACGCCGTCGCCCCCGACATGCGGGGCTATGGCAGGAGCGATCGGCCGGAGGCGGTCGAACAGTATACGCTCTTCCATCTGGTCGGCGACATGGTGGGCCTTCTCGACGCCCTCGAAGCGCAGACCGCCATCATCGCCGGCCACGACTGGGGCGCCGTCGTCGCCTGGCACGCGGCGCTGATGCGCCCGGACCGATTCCAAGCCGTCATCGGCCTCAGCGTGCCGTTCCGGCCGCGGGCCAAGGTGCGCCCAACCAGCGTGATGCCGCGAACGACGGACTCGCAATTCTACCAGCTCTATTTCCAGCAACCCGGCATTGCAGAAGCCGAGCTGGAGCGGGACCCCCGGACCACGGTGCGGGCCATGCTTTACGCCGCATCGGGGGATGCCTCGGGCACGAGCGCGGGTGGAATCGGCATGGTTCCACATGATGGAGGTTTCCTGCAAGCCGTCGAGGCACCGCCGGGCCTACCGCCCTGGCTCAGCCAAGGCGACCTCGATTTCTACGCCGGCGAGTTCCAGCGCACCGGTTTCGCGGGAGGTCTCAACTGGTACCGCAACATCGACCGGAACTGGGAGCTGATGGCGCCCTTTGCGGGCGCGCGGATCAAGGTCCCCGCCCTCTATATAGCAGGCGACCGCGATCTGGTTGTCGCCTTCCCCGGAATGGATCAGCTGCTGGCCAATCTCGGAAATTTCGTCCCGCAACTCCGCGACAAGTTGATGCTGCCCGGCTGCGGGCACTGGACCCAGCAGGAACGCCCGGACGAGGTCAACGCCGCGATGATCCATTTCCTCCGGAGCGTGCGGGAACAGCGCTGATCCGAGGACACGACCGGAGCGGAAATCATGGAGATGAGCGTAAAGAGATTTTTTGAACGCTATCAGCGGTTTTTCAAGGAGTCGCTTGGCGGCGGCATGGATATGGATGAGGCCGCGTCGCTCTACACGTCGGAGTTCATAGCCGCCTCGCCTGCCGGCGTCGTGACCGGAAAGAACGACGATCAACTCAAGCAAGTCATGGCTCAGGGCTATGCCCACTACCGGGCAATCGGAACGAAAGAGATGCGGATACGCGACATCGGCATCTCGCCGATCGACGAGCATCATTGCGTTGCCCATGTTGCGTGGACCGCGACCTATGCCCGCAAGGGTCAAGCGGACGTCGAGATAGATTTCGACGTTCACTACCTTGTCCGGAAACTCGACGGCGAGCCGAAGATATTCGGATGGGTGTCGGGCGATGAGCAGGCGCTGCTGAAGAAGCACGGCATCATCTGAGGTCCGCCGCTCCCATTCCCGGTTGTGCTCAGCCCCGTCCTCGGCTTCTGTGTGGTGGCCATCATTGGCTGTGTTTTCGAAGCGCGTCGACAATGACCTTGAAGGCCGGCGAGTTCTGGCGACTGCTTGGATAGTATAGGTAATAGCCGGCGAATTTCGGCGACCAATCGTCGAGCACGAGTTGCAGCCGTCCGGCGGCAACATGCGCCGTGACCAGATCCTCGGGCACATAGGCAAGCCCGTAGCCGGCAATGGCGGCGTCGACCATCGGCAGGGTCGAGTTGAACACGAGCTGGCCATCGACGCGGACGCGCAGAGCCTGGCCGGCCTTCTGGAATTCCCAGGCATAGAGGCCACCGGCGCTGGTCATGCGCAGGTTGATGCAATTGTGGCCGATCAGGTCCTGCGGCGCCTTCGGCACACCACGTCCGGCGATGTAGGCCGGCGAGCCTACGGCAACAAGCCGCCAGTCCGGCCCGATGCGCACGGCGATCATGTCCTTCTCCACGCTTTCGCCAAGCCGCACGCCAGCATCGAAACCATCCTCGACAATGTTGCGCAATCCGTTGTCCCGGCTGAATTCGAGCTTGATGTCGGGATAGTCGGCAAGGACAGGCCGCAGTTTCGGCCAGACCAGCTGCTCGAGCGCATGATCGGAGACGGTGATGCGCACGGTCCCCGAGGGTTTGTCGCGATAGGCCGTCAGCGCCGCGATGTCGGTTTCGATATCGACGATGCGCGGCGCCAGGGATTGACGTAACCGCTCCCCCGCCTCGGTCGTCGAGACACTGCGCGTCGTTCGCGCCAGCAGCCGCAGGCCCAGGCGCGTTTCGAGCCGCTTGATGGTGTGGCTGAGGGTCGATTGGGTAATGCCGATCTTGGCGGCGGCCTTGGTGAAACTGCGCTCCTCGGCCACCATCAGGAACCACAGAAGATCGTTGAAGTTTTCGCGCATGGCCTTCTGCCCCGCTGAATACGGCCCGACGTTATTTATGGCCTGCATCGATAAGTTCAAGCGACTTTCAGCCGCTAATCATTCCAATAGTCCGGCGCTATCTCCTGTCGCGAACAGGCCGCTGATGCGTTTTCCGGCGGCCGGCTTTTTGTGCGTGGTGACGGCTGATGGAAACGACTTACGACGACAGGCTGGTGAAGCCTCGGGCAGCATGGGGTGCGGTGTTCTCGATGACGCTTTGCGTCGCCGTCCTCATCGCTTCCGAGTTCATGCCGGTCAGCTTGCTGACGCCGATCGCCGACGGGCTCGGCATCACCGAAGGCCGGGCGGGACAGGCGATCTCGGTCTCCGGCATCTTCGCGGTCCTCACCAGCCTGTTCATCGCCGGCCTGACGCGGCATATCGACCGCAAGCTGGTGCTGACGTCGTTCTCGCTGCTGCTCGCCGTGTCCGGCTTGGTGGTGACCTTTGCGCCCAACTATGCCGTGCTGATGATCGGCCGCGTCTTGCTCGGCATTGCCATCGGCGGTTTCTGGTCGATGTCCACCGCGATCGTGATGCGCCTCGTGCCGGAGGACTCCGTGCCCGAGGGCCTGGCGATGATCAACGCCGGCAACGCCGTCGCGGCAACCATATCGGCGCCGCTCGGAAGCCTGCTCGGCGATTATGTCGGCTGGCGCGGCGCGTTCTTCCTCGTGGTGCCGTTGGCCCTCTTTGCCCTTGCCTGGCAAAGCTTCAGCCTGCCTGCGCTGCCGCCACGCGGCCGCAAGGCGTCGGGCAATGTCCTCCGGTTGCTGCTGCGCCGTCAGGTCGCGCTCGGCATGACCTCGATCCTGTTGCTCTTCATGGGCCAGTTCGCGCTCTTCACCTATCTCAGGCCTTTCCTGGAAACCGTGACCGGTGTCGGCGTTTCGGCGCTCTCGGCGATCCTGCTCGTGATGGGACTAGCAGGCGTCGCCGGCACCTGGATCATAGGCCGGCTGCTCAAGACGCGGCTCTACAGCATCGTCATCATCATTCCGCTGGCCATGGCGCTGTTGGCGGTCGCATTGATCGTGCTTGGATCGATGCCGGTGGCCGTCACCGCGTTGCTCGTCGGCTGGGGCTTTTTCGGAACCGCGGCGCCGGTCGGCTGGGGCACCTGGCTGAGCCGCGCGCCGCGCGACGATGCCGAAGCCGGCGGCGGCTTGCAGGTCGCCGTCATCCAGTTCGCCATCACGCTCGGCGCGGCGGGCGGCGGCCTGCTACTGGACACGCTCGGCTGGCGAAGCCCCTTCGCACTCGGCGCGGTGCTGCTTGTGGGATCCGCGCTGGCCGCGGCGGCAGCCGCCCATGATCATGGCAAGGACGCGCCATGACACGCAGCCACATGACGCGCCGCACCGCAGTTGCCGCCGCACTGGCAGCCGCGTTCGCGCCCTCCGCCGCGCCAGGCCAAGCCGGCGGAACGGACGGACAGGAGAGACCGTTGATGAGGATTGCTATTGAAGTGGACGCAATGCGCCTGACGGCCTCCCTGTTCGACAATCTGAGCGCGCAGGATTTCGCCGCGATGCTGCCGCTCGACCTGACACTGGAAGACTACGCATCCGTCGAGAAGATCGGCTACCTGCCGCGCAAATTGCGGATCGAGGGCAGCGGCCCGTTCGACAGTGAGGCCATCGGCGACATCGCCTACTACGCGCCCTGGGGCAATCTCATCTTCTTTTATGGCCCCTACCGGTATTCGCGCGGCCTGATCCGGCTCGGCCGGCTCGACAGCGGTATCGCACCGCTGCTGCGCGGCGGACGCTTCAACATACGCATAGAACGCCTGACATAGGCTCAAGGAGAAAACCATGCTCGGAACAGTTCTTTACGGTGCCGGCGACATCCGCTGCGAGGAAGTGGCGGAGCCCGAAATCCTTCATCCCACCGACGCCATCCTCAAGCTCTCGGCCACCTGCATCTGCGGCTCCGACCTGTGGCCCTATCGCGGGCTCCAGCCGCTGAACGAACCGATGCATATGGGCCACGAATATTGCGGCGTGGTGGTGGAAGTGGGCAGCGCGGTGAGAACGGTGAAGCCCGGCCAGTTCGTCGTCGGCTCGTTCTGCACCTCCGACAACACCTGCCCGCATTGCCGCTTCGGCTTCCCCTCGTCCTGCGAGCAGCGCGAGTTCATGAGCCGGGCGCAGGCGCCGATGCTGCGCGTGCCGCTTGCCGACGGCACGCTGGTCGCCACCCCCGGCATGCCCGAGGACGATCTGATCCCGAGCCTGCTGGCGGCATCGGATGTGCTTGGCACCGGCTGGTATGCCGCCGACGCCGCGCGCGTCGAGCCCGGCGCGACGGCGGTCGTCGTGGGTGACGGCGCGGTCGGGCTGATGGGCGTGCTCGCGGCCAAGCAGATGGGCGCGGAGCGCATCATCGCCATGAGCCGTCACAAGACGCGCCAGGATCTCGCGCTCGAATTCGGCGCCACCGATATCATTTCGGAGCGCGGCGATGACGGCGTGGCGCGGATCAAGGATCTGACCCGCGGCGTCGGCGCGGAATCCGTGCTGGAATGCGTCGGCACGCAGGAATCCATGATGCAGGCGATCAACTGTGCCCGCCCCGGCGGCTCGATCGGCTTCGTCGGCGTGCCGCATGGCGTCCAGCTCGACGGCCAGGGCCTCTTCTTCGCCCAGAAGAGCCTGCTCGGCGGCCCCGCGCCCGTGCGCCGTTTTCTTCCGCATCTGATGGATCTGGTGCTGGAGCGCAAGATCAATCCCGGCAAGGTCTTCGACCTGACCCTGCCGCTGGCCGATGTCGCCGAGGGCTACCGCGCCATGGATGAGAGGCGGGCGATCAAGACGCTGCTTCGTCTGTAAGCGCCGCACTGCGTTCAGCCCACAAATGCAGGGGAGCGAACCTTAAGGAGACCAAAATGAAGAAAATCCTGACAGCAACGGCCGCGAGTGTGGCGGGAGGTATGCCCGTGCAAGCGCAGGGCATCGAAATCCGGACAAACGGCAGCACGCCGGCGATGATCGGAGCGGCAGAAAACTTTACCGGGCAAGCGGTCATCACTGCGCTGTTTCCCGCCACCGAGATAACGCGCGCAAGCACAGGGCTGGTGAACTTTGCTCCCGGAGCGCGCACCGTCTGGCACACCCATCCTGCCGGTCAGTTGCTGATCGTCACATCAGGCCAAGGCTGGATTCGCGAAGACGGCAAGGAGGCCCTCGTCATCAATCCAGGCGACGTCGTCTGGATTCCCGCCGGGGTGAAGCACTGGCATGGCGCGACCGCCACCAGCCCGATGGCCCATATCGCGTTGAGCTACATGCATGACGGCAAGAATGTCGACTGGCTGGAGCCTGTCTCCGACGAGCAATACCGCTGACCGTACGCAGGAACGAAAGGCATCATTATGAAACCTTCAACCATTCTCGCACTCGCTTTGTCGATGGGGGCTGCCGACGCTGCGGCGCAGACGGGATCGCAGACCGGCAGCCTGCCTCCAGAGGATGTGCAGGCCGTCTCGCCCGCCCTTGCGCGCTATGCGACGGACAAGCTTGCCAATGACGTTTGGAAGCGCCCCGGCCTGTCGCGGCGCGATCGCAGCATCGTCACCATCGCGGCGGTGGTCACCCGCAACCAGGGCATACTCCTGCCGGAGCAGTTGAGCCTCGCCCTCGACAGTGGCGTGAAGCCGGCCGAGATCTCGGAGATGATCACGCATCTTGCCTTCTATGCCGGGTGGGGCAACGCGATGGCAGCCACGGCGATCGCCAAAGCGGTGTTCGAGGCACGCGGCATCGGGTCGGACCAGCTCCCCAAGGCTGTCGTCGATTTGCTGCCGCTCGACGAAAAGGCGGAGGCCGATCGTGCCGCACGGGTCGAGCAAGGCACGGGACCGGCGTCGCCGGGCCTGGTGCGCGACACGACGGAAGTGCTGTTTCGCGACCTGTGGCTGCGTCCCGACCTCGCGCCGCGCGACCGCAGCCTGGTGACGGTCAGCGCGCTGGTCGCCGCCGGTCAGGTGGAGCAGATTCCCTATCATCTCAACAGGGCCATGGATAATGGACTGACGCGCGCCGAGGCCTCGGAGGTGATCAGTCATCTCGCCTATTACGCGGGATGGCCAAACGCTTTCTCGGCAGCCCCGGTCGCACGCTCCGTATTCGAGAAGCGCTCCGCCGACTGATCATTTTCGACCGTAACGACCCTGCCGTTCGAGCCGCGCGGCCTGACGCGGCCAAGTGGCGATGCGGCGAGCATCTGGAGACTGCCCAGCGCAAATTCAGGGCGGTCTGGCGGATCGAGGCCGAAAGCCGACGCGGGCGGCATGACCTGACATTGTGCTCAGCCGGCGCGCGATCCCGGCGCTTCCGGCCGGAGATAGACCGTCAGGCAGCAGCAACAGATCGCCAGTCCGGCGATCGGGTATTTCAGGGCGACGACCGCCGCCAAGCCGAAAAGGCACAGCGTCACCATCGAGCGGATGCGCATGACCTTGCGCACCTTGAGCGGAACGGTGTCGGCCGGCATCGGGTCGATGAGTTCCCGGATCAGGAGAATGTAGGTCAGGTTCACCAGGAAGAAGACGACCGCGTAGAACGCCACCGGCTGCGGGGCCAGCTCGCTGACCGCCATCCACGCGGTTGCCAACGGCAGCAGCGACACCGAAAACAGGTGCGCGAAATTGTACCACATCAGGCTGGTCGTCGCCGCCGTGGCGTGGCGCAGGAGATGATGGTGATTCGCCCAGACGATGGCGATGAAGAGATAGCTCACGCCGTAGCTCAGCCATGTCGGCCACAAGGCCAGCAACGCGGTGAAGGTCGGCACCTCCGGTGGACGCAGGTCAAGCACGAGCACGGTGATAAGGACGGCGAACACGCCATCCGAAAATGCGCTCAATCGCTCAAGCCCTGTCGAGGGAAGCACCTGGAGTGTCCTTGTCGAGGTTCGTCCGGCCTATGGTAGCATCGCCACCCGCAATATCCATGGCTGCCCAGTCGAGATCGCTAACGCGTTGCTTCGCGCCAAGTCCAACCCCGCTCACGACGCCTTGGCCAGAAAGCTCTGGTAATCCGATTTGGCCTGCAGCAGGCGCAGCACGTTCTCGCGCGAGCCGCGCACATGAGCGCGCGCCAGGGCGCCGGCGCGCTTGGCGTCGCCGGCGCAGATCGCCTCGACGATCTCGGCATGCTCGTCGCGGGCGATCTTCCATTCGTCGAGCCACAGCAGTTCCGTCCAGACATAGTGCTGGCACCTGTCGAGGATGCCGCACAGCATGCCGTGCAGCATGGCATTGCCGCTGATTTCGGCGATGACGCGGTGCAGATCGATGCCGACTTCAAGCTCCTGGAATTTTTCCCTTGTGGTTCGATCCGCAATGGCGGCCAGCCTCTCGCATTCGGCCAGCATGGCGCGCAGCCGCGCCTTGTCTTTCTCGGTGGCCGCAGCCGCCGCCAGTTCGGTGGCGTGGCCGTCGAGCAGTTCGCGGATGTCGAAGGCCTCGCGGAACATGTTTATGTCGAACTCGGTGACGGCGTAGCCCTGCCGCGGCCGGCCGGTGACCAACCCGTCGCGCTCGAGGCGGTTGAAGGCCTCGCGCACGGGCGTGCGGCTGACATTCAGCTTTGCCGCAATGTCGCTCTCGGTGACGCGCGCGCCCGGCGGGATCTGGCCGGTCACGATCATTGCCTTGAGCGCGGAATAGACCGAGTCGCGCAGCGTGTTTTTTGTTTCCTTGGCCAAGTTCCGTATCCAGTCTCCGGTCCGTGCCGGAAATCGATGTGTTTCGCGCGTAGCTGTATTCAAAATCGGCGCGTTTTGCCATTCCCCGGCCCCGGGTCGGTGGCCCCAAGGCCCCGCCGAGCGGTGTTGACTTCGCTGATCCCCGAGCTACACTCAAAATTGTATACAAAATCGCATGCGAAATCAAAAACAATGGGAACACCGGTTGGAGAACCGAAATAAACAGCACCAAAGGCATTAGCGTCGTTGCCATAGCGGGCCTCATGGCCACGGTCACGGCGCCCGCCGCGGCAGGCGACACCATTACCGTCGCCTCATGGGGCGGCACCTATCAGGAGGCGCAGGCCAAGGCCTTCTTCAAGCCGACCGCCGATGCGCTCGGCATCACCATCAAGGAAGACACCACCAACGGTCTCGATGACGTGCGCCTGCAGGTGACAGGCAACGCGGTGAAGTGGGACATCACCGAGCTCGGCGCCGACGAATGCGCGCGCGGCTCGAAGGAAGGGCTTTTCGAAAAGCTCGACTACAACCTCATCGACAAGAGCGGCATCAATCCCAAGCTCGTGCATGACGACTGGGTCGGCATCTCCTACACCTCCGTGGTACTCGTCTACCGGACCGACGTATTCGGTGACAAAGGCCCCAAGACCTGGGCCGACTTCTGGAATGTGGAGAAGTTTCCCGGACGGCGCGCACTGAGCAGCAGCCAGGCGACGGAGACGCTTAGCGTTGCAGCCCTCGCCGAAGGCATTCCGATCGACAAGGTCTATCCTGTCGACATCGACGGCGCGCTGAAATCGGTCGACAAGATCCGTGGCCATGTCGATGCCTGGTGGACTTCCGGCGCGCAGGCCATGCAACTGGTGAAGGACGGCGAGGTCGACATGGCAAGCATCTGGAACGGCCGCGCCGGCACCTTGAAGAAGGAAGGCGCGCCGGTCAGCTTCTCCTTCGACCAGGGCGTACTCACGGCCGACTGCATGGTCATTCCCAAGGGCGCCAAGAACAAGGAGGTCGCGATGAAGGCGCTGGCGATGTTCGTCAGTCCGCAATTACAGGCCAATCTGCCGCTTTATGTCGACAACGGACCGGTCAACGAGAAGGCGTTCGAGACCGGGAAGATCCCGCCGGAGCGGATCAAGGACATCAACTCGTCGCCTGAGAACGTCAAGAAGCAGGTGCTGCAGGACGCCGAGTTCTGGCGCGACAACCTCGTCGAGGCGACGGAGAAGTTCAACAATCTGATCCAGCAATAGACCGGAAACCCTGACATTGCGGGGCCGCCTGGCCCTGCTTCTTGGAGTCCTGCCTAGGAGAAAACAATCTTGTCCATTGCGCCATCCGCGCTGCCGATCGGCATGCGCGCGATAGAGAAACGTTTTGGCTCCGTATCGGTGCTGCGCGACCTCAATCTCGACGTCGCGGCCGGCGAATTCCTGACGTTGCTCGGCCCTTCCGGCTCCGGAAAGACGACGCTGCTGATGATCCTGGCGGGATTCGTCAGGGCCACTGCCGGCTCAATCAAGGTCGGCGACGAGGAGATCATCACCACGCCGCCGCACAGGCGCAATATCGGCATGGTGTTCCAGAACTATGCCCTGTTCCCGCATATGAACGTCTTCCACAACATCGCCTTTCCGCTGAAGCAGCGCCGCGTTCCGGCCGCCGAGACGGTGGAACGCGTCGAGAAAGCGCTGGAGTTGGTGAAGTTGCAGGGCCTCGGCGAACGGCGCGTCGACCAGCTCTCCGGTGGCCAGCGCCAGCGCGTGGCGCTGGCGCGCGCCCTCGTGTTCGAGCCGCCCATCGTGCTGATGGACGAGCCGCTGTCGGCGTTGGACAAGGGCCTGCGCGAGCACATGCAGATCGTACTGCGCGCCCTGCATCGGCGGCTTGGCATGACGACTGTCTATGTCACGCACGACCAGCGCGAGGCGATCACCATGTCGGATCGTATCGCCGTCATGAATGCCGGGCGCATCGAGCAGCTCGACAAGCCCGAAATTCTCTACGCCGCGCCGCGCACCCGGTTCGTCGCCGGCTTCATCGGGGAATCGAATTTCATTCCCGTCGAATGCCGCTCCGGTTCGGTCTGGTACGAGGACAGGCAAATCCACACCGCGGCGCCGGCGCCGGCATCGGGCCAGCAGCTGATGGTGGTGCGGCCGGAAAAGCTGCGGCTGCTGTCAAATGCAGAGCCGGCCAAGGGCGTCAACGTGCTCAGCGCGACGCTCAGTGACGTGATTTATCAGGGCGACAGCTTCGTCTGCTACGCCGTGCTGCGCGACGGCAGGCAGCTGACATTGCGCGACTATTGCCGCAGCGACGTGCTGGCCAGGTTGCCGGCCGCCGGGCAGCCGATCGCGCTTGGCCTCGATGCGCAGGATACGATCCTGGTGGCGGCGGACTGATGAGCGTGCAAACCGCCACGATGGACGAGGCAATTGGCGCCATGACCCAGGACCTGAACGCGCATGCGTTGCGCGCCGATGCGCGGCGCGAGCAGTTTCGGCTGCTGGCGCTGCTGTCGCCAAGCCTGTTCCTCGTCTTTGCCATCATCATCGTGCCGATCGGCTGGCTGTTCTGGCTGTCGCTGTTCGACGAGGTCGGCGTCTTGAGCGCCGCCAACTATGCGCGCTTCTTCGAGCAGGCCTCCTATATCAAGACCTTCCTCACCACCTTCAAGGTCGCCTTCATCGTCACCGCCGCCTGCGTGCTGCTGGGCTATCCCTTGGCTTATATGCTGTCGCAACTGCCGCGCCGGGCGGCGTCGATCTGCCTGATCTTCGTCATCCTGCCGTTCTGGACATCGGTGCTGGTGCGCACCTATGCCTGGCTGGTGATCCTGCAGCGCAAGGGGCTGATCAACAGCTGGCTGATCGACCTCGGCGTCATCAGCCAGCCGCTGCCGCTGGCCAACAATTTTTCCGGCGTCGTCATCGGCATGACGCATATATTGCTGCCGTTCCTGGTGCTGCCGCTCTACGCCTCGATGAAGACCATCGACACCGACTGCCTGCGCGCCGGGATGAACCTGGGCGCCGGCCCGGTCGCCACCTTCCGCCAGATCTTCTTTCCGCTGTCGCTGCCTGGCCTCGCCTCCGGCGTGGTCATCGTTTTCGTGCTGTGTCTCGGCTTTTTCGTCACCCCGGCGCTGATGGGCGGCGGCAAGGTCGTCATGTGGGCGATGCGCATGGAACAGACCACCAGCCTCTATTCCAACTGGGGCGCCGGCGCGGCGCTCGGCGTCGTGCTGCTCGTGGTCACGCTGGCGCTGCTCGGCCTGTTCCAGTGGCTGCTCGGCGCGCGCGCCACAGGTGTGTGGAGTTCGCGATGAGCGGAGATGTCGGCCTGCCGATCTCGCACCGGCAACGTCTGTGGCTCTATGCGCTGGGCGGCCTCGTGCTGCTGTTCCTGATCGCGCCGTCGGTCATCATCGTCATCATGTCGTTTTCGGATTCGACGCTGCTGCAGTTTCCGCCGCAGCAATGGTCGCTGCGTTGGTACCAGACCTACTTCCAGTCGCTGGAGTGGCGCGACGCGACGGTGGTCTCGGTCAAGGTGGCCGTTATGACCGCGCTGGTGGCGACGCCGCTCGGCACGGCCGCCGCCTATGCCATCAACCGGGGCACGCTGCGCTTCAACGGCACCATCAACGCGCTGATGACCGCGTCGCTGATCGTGCCGGTGATCTTGATCGGCATCGGCACCTTCTTCCTCTATGCGCGCATCGGGCTCAACAACACGCTGACCGGCCTGGTCATCGCGCATACGGTGCAGGCGCTGCCGCTGGTGGTGCTGACGGTGCTGTCCGGCTTGCGCTCCTATGACATGAACCAGGAGCGCGTGGCGCGCAGCCTCGGCGCCGGACGCGTCGCCGCCTTCTGGCAGGTGACCATGCCGCAGATCCGCTTCTCGATCGTTTCGGGCGCGCTGTTTGCCTTCATCACCTCCTTCGACGAAGTGGTGGTTTCGCTGTTCATATCGGGCGGCGAGACGACGACCTTGACGCGCCGCATGTTCAACGCCCTGCGCGACCAGATCGACCCGACGATCGCTGCCATCTCGACCTGCCTGATCGTGCTGTCGGTCGTGCTCTTGTCGGTGGCGCAGATCTTCGGCAGGCGGCATTGATTTCACCGGACCAATTGGCTTCAAGTGACCAGGAGATATTCGGACAGAATGCGTGATTTCCAGTTTCCCGGCCGCTCGCCGGTCCGCGCCACCGAAGCGATCGCCGCGACCTCGCATCCGCTTTCGACGCTTGCAGCCATCGACATGCTGCGCGCCGGCGGCAATGCCATGGACGCCGCTGTCTGCGCCGCCGCCGTGCAGGGCGTGGTCGAGCCGCAATCGACCGGTATAGGCGGCGACTGCTTTGTCCTCTATTGCCCCGCGGGGCAGGGAAACGTGCTGGCCTTCAATGGCTCCGGCCGGGCGCCCGCCAAGGCGACCGTGGACTGGTATCGCGACAAAGGCTTCAGCGAACTTCCCAAACAGGGACCGCATGCCGTGACCGTGCCCGGCGCGATCGACGCCTGGTGCAGGCTGCTGGAAGACCATGGCAGCAAGGACCTTGCAGAGGTGTTGGCGCCGGCGATCAACTATGCCGAGAACGGCTATGTCGTGCATGACCGCGTCGCCTTCGACTGGGCCGAACCGGAGACCGACCTGTCGGCCGACGAGCACGCCGCGCGCATTTTCCTGCCGGGCGGCGAGGCGCCCAGGGCCGGCGACGTGCACCGGCAGCCGGAGCTTGCCGCCACCTTACGCATCATTGCCAGGCATGGCCGCGCCGGGTTCTATGAAGGCGCCGTGGCCGACGACATTGTGAGCCGGCTCAAGGCGTTGGGCGGACTGCATTCGCTTGAGGATTTCGCTTCGACCAAGGGCGATTATGTAGCGCCGGTCAGCGTCTCTTATGACGGCCACGAGATCCACCAGATGCCGCCGAACAACCAGGGGCTGACGGCGCTCGTGATGCTGAATGTGCTGTCGGGGTTCAAGCTCGGCGGCCTCGACCCCAACGGCGCCGAGCGCCTGCACTTGGAGATCGAAGCGGGGCGGTTGGCCTACCGCGACCGCGACCGTTTCCTCGGAGACCAGGACCATGTGCCGGTGCCGGTAAAAGAGCTTCTGTCGGCCGCCTATGCCGAGCGGTTGCGTGCCGAGATCGACCGCCAGCGTGCCATGACGCACCTGCCGGATGTGCAGCTGCCCGGCAGCGACACGGTCTATATCTCCATCGTCGACCGCGACCGCAACGCGGTCTCCTTCATCAACTCCACCTATTATTCCTTCGGCAGCGGCGTCGTCGGCCCTAAGACCGGCGTGGTGCTGCAGAACCGCGGCTCGAGCTTCCGCCTCGACCCGGCGCATCCGAACGCGATCGCGCCCGGCAAGCGGCCGATGCACACGATCATGCCCGGCATGGCGACGCGGAACGGCCGCGTGGTGATGCCGTTCGGCGTCATGGGCGGCGGCTACCAGCCGTTCGGCCACGTCCATCTTTTGACCAACGTGCTCGACTTCGGCATGGATCCGCAGCAGGCGCTCGATGCGCCGCGAGTGTTCTACAATGACGGCATGGTGGAGGCCGAGCGCGGTGTTCCCGCTGATGCGATCGAAGGCCTGCGCCGCCGCGGCCATGCCATCACCCAGCCGCACCATCCGCTCGGCGGCGGCCAGGCGGTGCTGATCGACTGGGAAAAGGGAACGCTGACCGGGGCGTCGGATCCACGCAAGGACGGAATGGCGCTTGGGTATTGATGGGATCGGGACAGCCGTCGCGGCCCGGATTTGGCTGCAGTTGCCGCAGCAAGCGTCGGCGCCGCCCCACATGAGCAGCATACCCTCACCCCGCCACCAGGTGACCGCCTCCGACATCGCTCAGCGCCAGCCTCTGCGGGCTCTCGCCCAGCCTTCGCGTCGCACTCGGAATCTCCTGGTCCAGCCTTGCGAACCGGCTCCTGCGCTTCGCCGGATCGGGCACCGGCACAGCTTCGATCAGCCGCCTGGTGTAAGGGTGGCGCGGGTTGGAGAAAACCTGGTCGCGCGTGCCCATCTCGACGATCTGGCCGAGATACATGACGGCGACGCGGTCGGAGATGTTTTCGACTACGGCCATATCATGGGAGATGAAGAGGTAGGCGACGCCGAATTCGCGCTGCAATTCCTTCAACAGGTCGAGCACGCGCGCCTGCACGGAAACGTCGAGGGCCGAAACGCTTTCGTCGGCGATGATCAGCTTCGGCCTTAGCGCCAGGGCGCGGGCGATGCAGACACGCTGGCGCTGGCCGCCGGAGAATTCGTGGGGATAGAGCTCCATCTGGCCGGCCGACAGGCCGACACGCTCGAATAATGCCGCCACCCGCTCCCTGCGCTCTTCCTTCGAAGCGACGCCATGGATGACCAGCGGCTCGGCGACGAGATCGCCGACGCGCATGCGCGGGTCGAGCGAAGCGTAGGGGTCCTGGAAGATCATCTGCACGTCGCGGCGCACCGCCTTGCGCTCGTCGCGGCCGAGGCCCGACAGGTTGCGTCCGCCGATGACGATGTCGCCGGTATAAGGCACCAGTCCGGCCAGCGCCTTGGCGGTGGTCGACTTGCCGCAGCCGGATTCGCCCACCAGCGCCAGCGTTTCGTTGGGCGCGATCGAAAAGCTGACGCCTTCGACGGCATGGACGCGCCGGTTGACCCGGCCGAAGAAGCCGCCACGCAGGTCGAACCGGACATGCAGATCGGTGACATCGGCGACGTTCGCCGGCGCAACCGGCTCGGCAATCTCTTTCGATTTCTGGCGGCCGGCGCCAGTGCCGATGCGCGGCACGGCGGCGAGCAGCTCGCGTGTGTACTCGGCTTGCGGCCTGGCGAAAATGTCCGATGTCTTGCCTTCCTCGACCATGCGGCCATGCCGCATGATGATGACGCGGTCGGCCATTTCGGCGACCACGCCCATGTCGTGGGTGATGAGGATGACGCTGGTGCCGTGCTGGCGCTGCAGGTCGCGCAGCAGTTCCAGAACCTCGCCCTGCACGGTGACGTCGAGCGCAGTCGTCGGCTCGTCGGCGATCAGCACGTCGGGTTCCAGCGCCAGCGCCATGGCGATCATCACCCGCTGGCGCATACCGCCGGACAGCTCATGCGGAAACTGTTTCAGCCGGCTTTCGGCTTCCGAAATGCGCACTGCCTTCAACGCCTCGCTGGCGCGGCTTCGGGCCTCGGCGGGCGAGAGGCTGGTATGCGCCTCGATGGATTCGGTGAGCTGGCGGCCGATCGACAGCACCGGGTTCAGCGAGGTCATCGGCTCCTGGAAGATCATGGCGATGCGGTCGCCGCGGATGCGGCGCATCCGGCGCTCGTCGAGCGCTGTGAGATCGGTGTCGCCCGCATCCCCGCCAAGAAGGCGGATCGTGCCCGAAGATATGCGCGCGGCGGGCCGCGGCAGTAGTTGCATGATCGCCAGCGCGGTCATCGATTTGCCGGAGCCGGATTCGCCGGCGATGCAGAGCGTCTCGCCGCGTGAAAGCGTCAGAGAGAGGTTGGAGACGACGTCGCGCTCGCCGTCCTCGCCACGCACGGAGACGGAGAGATTGGCGATGTCGAGAATGGTTTCGGTGGCTGATGTCATTGCAGACGCAAACCTGCAAGGGATTTATTCTGTGGCGCCCCCCACCCGGACCTTCGGTCCGACCTCCCCACAAGGGGGAGGTAGGGCGCCGGTTTTTTACTCTCCCCCTTGTGGGGAGGGTCGCTGCGAAGCAGCGGGGTGGGGGTGCAGCGCCGACCGAACATCATTCGAACACGCAGCGCGGGAAGTAGAACGACACCACCCAGTTCGGCATGTCGACGATCTCGCTGATCCTGAGATCGCCACAGACCGAGGCCAGCATATAGGCCTCGACCGGATCGATCTGGTAACGGCCGGCGAGCAGGTCGATCATCTGGGCGACCGCCTCTTTCGCGCCGGTCATCAGGTCCGGGCCGATGCCCGTGGTCACCTCGTAACCCTTGGTGTCGAGGTGGCGCGTCACCGGGCCGGGCGTGGTGAAGCGCGGCATCTTCAGCCTGGCGTCCTTGACAAGGTCGAGCTTGAGCACGACGTCCATCGGGCTTTCGATCGCCGTGCCGCAGACCTCGCCATCGCCCTGCGCGGCATGCGTGTCGCCGACCGAAAACAGCGCGCCGGCCACCTCCACCGGCAGATAGAGCGTTGTGCCGGCGGCGAGGTCGCGAATGTCCAGATTGCCGCCGACGCGGCGGGGCGGCACCACCGAGTGATGGCCCATCTCGCCCGGCGCGTTGCCGATGGTGCCGGCGAAGGGTTTCAGCGGCACGCGGCCGTTCTTGCCGAACAAGGCCGGCTCCAGCGAGGCGGCATCGTATTTCCAGATGTTGAGCGCCGGCTGCTTGAAGTCGTCGGCCAGCAGGCCGAAACCTGGAATGTTCGCCGTCCAGCCGAAGCCGGACGGTTTGAACATCTCGATCGTCACCTTCAGCGCGTCGCCCGGCTCGGCGCCCTCGACGAAGATCGGCCCGGTGACAGGGTTGATCCCGGCGAAGTCGAGCTTGGCGATGTCGGCGACGGTGCTGTCGGGCTTGAGCTGGCCACCGGAGGAATCGAGGCACTGAAACTCGATGATCGAGCCGGGCGCCACGCGCTGCGCCGGGGCAAAGGAATTGTCCCAGCCGAAATGGTGATGGCGTCCGTGGATGGTGTAGTCGCAGTTATTGCACATCTTTTACATACACATTGTCGTAGTTGATCGGGATATGGACCGGGTCGACATAGAGGTTGTCGGCGCCGCCCATGCGCGCGGACTTCATGGTAAAGCGCTGCTCGTTGAAGACCGGCGCCCAGGGCGCGTCCTCCATCACCTTGTCGTAGATGGCGCTCCACATCTTGTCGCGCTCGCCTGATTTGGCTGGGTCGACCACCGAGTCGGCCTCGGCCGCCTTGGCGTCGAGGTCCTTGTTGCAATACCACGACCAGTTCCAGCCGCCAGGCACCGCGCCGGCGCAGCCGAGGATCGGACCGTAGAAGTTCGATGGGTCCGGGAAGTCGGCGATCCAGGCCATGCCGCCGGACCAGATCATCGGCGCGCCGGCCTTATCGCCGCCGGCGGCGATGACGTTTGCCTGGGCGAGCGACTGGATGCTGGCCTTGATGCCGATCGCCGCCAAATCCTGCTGGATCGCCTGCGCGATGCGCGGATTGGGATCGGTGTTCATGGCGAAAAGCTGCGTCTCGAAGCCGTCGGGATGGCCGGCTTCGGCCAGCAGCGCCTTGGCCTTGGCGACGTCATAGGGATAGCCCTTGTACGCCTTGTCGTAGCCCGGCATCGACGGCGGCAGCGGCTGGTTGGCCGGCACGGCGCGGTTGTTGATGATCTGCACGACGCGCGCCTTGTTGATCGCCATGTTGACCGCCTGGCGCACCTTCACATTGTCGAACGGCGCCATGGTGGTGTTCATGGTGACGTAGCCGGTGTGCAGTTGCCCGCCCTCCACGACGCGCGCCTTCTGCTCGGGATCGGCCATCACCTCCTGGAACTTGGCCGGCGGAATGCCGTCGCCGGGCACGTCGATCTCGCCCTTCTGAAGGCGCAGCAGCGCCACGATCGGCTCCTGGCCGATCTCGAAGGTGATCTTGTCCAGATGCGGCAGTCCCTTATGCCAGTAGTCCGCGTTGCGCTCGAAGACGATGCGCTGGCCGAGCGTCCACTCCGCGAGCTTGAAGGCGCCGGTGCCGACCGGATGCTTGCCGAAATCGGCGCCATATTTCTCAACCTCTTCCTTCGGCACGACATGCGAGAAGTTGATGGCCATGACATGCAGGAAGGTGGCGTCGGGCCGGGTCAGCTCGAACTTGACGGTATAGGGGTCGACCACGGTGACACCCGATAGTGTCTCCGCCTTGCCGGCGGCGACATCGTCATAGCCCTTGATCGAGCCGAAGAAGCCGGCGCCGGGGCTCTGCGTCTTCGGGTTGGTGACGCGGTCGAGCGAGTATTTCACGTCCTCGGCGGTCATTTCGCGGCCATTGTGGAATTTCACACCATGGCGCAGCTTGAAGGTGAAGGTCTTGCCGTCGGGCGAGATCTCGTAGCTTTCGGCGAGATCGGGCTTGAGGTTCGTGGTACCCGGCTCGTAGTCCATCAGCCCGTCGAACAGGCTCTTGATCATCGACCAGTTCTGCCAGTCATAGCCGATCGCCGGGTCGAGGGTCGCGACATCGTCCTTGTAGGTGATGGTGATGGCGCCGCCCTGCTTGGCGTTGGGATCGACGGCGTCCTCGGCGCGGACGCTCGTCATGCCGAGCATCAGCGCCAGCGCCGATACGGCCACGGTGGATGCGAGAAGCTTTTTCATTGTTATGTTCCCTTTCTCTGTTGGTTTTCTGGTTTCATCTGAGCTTGATGCGGGGATCGATGAACGGGGCGATGATGTCGGCCAAGAGATTGCCGAGCACGATGGCGAAGGCCGACACCAGGGTGACGCCCATGATGATCGGAATGTCGACGCGCTGGATCGCCTGCCAGGCGAGTTGGCCGATGCCTGGCCAGCCGAACACGCTTTCGACCACCACGATGCCGCCCATGAAGATGCCGATATCGATGCCGATCATGGCGATGACCGGCAGGATGGCGTTGGGGAGCGCATGGCGGAACAGGATGGCGCGGCGGGCCAGGCCCTTGGCGCGGGCGGTGCGCACATAATCCTGGCGCAGCACGTCGATCATCGAGGAGCGCATCATGCGCGCGTACCAGCCGGCGCCGAGAATGCCCATGGTTAGCGAGGGCAGCACCAGATGGCGCCAGGTGCCGTAGCCGCCGATCGGGAACCAGCCCAGCCGCACGGCGAACACGTAGAGCAAAAGCAGGCCGACGACGAATTGCGGCGCCGAGACGCCGACGAAGGAGGCGACCATCAGCGTCTGGTCGGTGGCGGTGCCGCGCTTGACGGCGGCGATCAGGCCCATGCTGAGCCCGATCAGCAATTCGCACAGGATGGCGCCGACCATCAGGAGCAGGCTCGCCGGCAGCCGCGAGACGATAAGCTCGGTGACCTCGGAGCGCTGGATGTAGGAGCGGCCGAGATCGCCGCTGGCGAGCTTCGTGAGATAGTGCCAGTACTGGACGACGAAGGGCTGGTCGAGGCCGAGCTGCTGGCGGATGTTCTCGACCGTCTGCGGCGTGGCGCTGCGGCCGGCGATCTGGCGCACCGGGTCGGCAGGCAGCAAATAAAGCAGCGCGAAGGTGATCAGCGAGACGCCGAGCAGGATGAGCAGCGACTGGATCAGGCGGCGGCCGAGATAGGAGATCATGCCCGGCCCCTTTGCGTCGGATCGAGGATATCGCGCAGCGCGTCGCCGATCAGGTTGAAGGCCAGCGCCAGCGCCAGGATCGCCGCACCCGGGAAGAACACCAGCCAGGGTGCCGCCTGGAAGTAGGTCTGGTTCTCGAAGATGATGTTGCCCCAGGAGGCCGTCGGCGGCTGCACGCCGATGCCGAGGAAGGAGAGCGTCGCTTCCAGCAGCACCGTGGTGGAGATGCCGAGCGTGCCCCAGACGATGATGGTGGGCAGAAGATGCGGCAGGATGTGGCGAAACAGGATGCGCGGCGCGCTCGCCCCGATGGTGCGTTCGGCATCGATGAACTCGCGTTCGGCGAGCGAAGAGGTTTCGGTGTAGATGACGCGCGCGGTCTGCACCCAGTTGACCAGCGCGATGACCAGAGCGACGATCCAGAGACTTGGCTCGAACACTGCCGCCAGGCAAATGGCGAGCAGCAGCGCCGGAAACGCCATCATCAGATCGGTGAAGCGCATGAGAGCGCTGCCGATCCAGCCGCGGAAATAACCCGCCGTGACGCCGACTAGCGTGCCGATCAACAGCGCCACGCCATTGGCGGCGATGCCGATGATCAGCGAGGTGCGGGCGCCGTAGAGAATGCGGGTCAACAGGTCGCGGCCGAGCAGATCGGTGCCCAGCCAGAATTTTGCGTCAGGCGGCAAGGGCGAGCCTTCCAGCGTCAGCCCGTCGAACATCTGCTCATTCGGGTCATAGCCGGTCAGCCATGGCGCGAGGATCGCGCCGGCAAGGACGATGGCGACGATGAACAGACCGAGCAGCGCCAGGCGGCGTTTGACCAGCCGGCGCCAGACGCCGGCGCGCGACTTGACCGGCATGCGTGCGGCCGCCGGGAGGTCAGGCGCGATAGGAGTGGTCATCGCCGCCTTCCTCACCCGTTACTTCCTCATTGGTCATTGCCACGATGCGGCGCGCCGCATCCTCGACACTGATCTGCCAGCTCATCGCCAGCGAGCGCAGCTGCGCGTAGGCGCGATCGTCGTCGGCGCCTTTCGAAAGTGCCGCGACGGCGCGCACGATGGTCTGGCGCTCGGCGACACGCTGACGCAGCGAGGCGATCTCGCCGGCCAAATGTTTTCGCGCCTCGAAACTCTGCCTTGCGATCAGCAGCGCGCTGTAGACGCCGGCGGTGCCGACCGGCTTCAGGAGCTGCGCATCGGCCTTGTGCGAGAGAGCCCATTCGATGCGGCCGGGCGCCTCCGAACCGATCAGCGCCACCAGCGGCATCGGCGCCTCGCCGGCCTTCCACGGGAATTGCTCGTCGAAACCGAGATCGGCGTCGAAGAACACGAAATCGGCGGCCAGCGCTTCAGGCGGCAGTTCGGGCCAGCAGTCGACGGTGACCAGGCCGATGGCGGACAACTGCCTGGTGATGGCCTGCACGGTCGGGTGCGGGCGATGCAGGATGAATGCCCTGGCGCCGCCGAGATTCGGGATGCGCGATGGCCTGGTCACGACACCACCCTCAGGCGCGGCCGGCCGAATGTCGTGGCGGGGTCGTAGCGTGACAGGTACGGATCGGGCGCGACCTCGTGCTGCCGGCTGACGACCTCGAAGAAGCCGTCGGCGATCCGGCCGATGATTACCGGCAGCGTTGCGTGCTGGGAATGAGCGTCGATAGCAATCGGGCCGAGCCGGGTGGAGAAGCGCCGTTCGGCGAAGGCCTTGGAAAATTCCGCCGGACCGGCGTCGGGATCACGCGAGAGCACGTCGGCCATCACTTGCACGGAGGCATAGGCGGAGGCCTCGAAAGACGAGGCGAAGGCCGCCGGGCGAGGCGCGAAATACGGCCCGACCGACAAATGCCCCTTGCCGGTTTCGCCGATCGCCGGCAGCTCACCCTCGGTGAGGTTGCAGGAGATGATCGGGCACACCTCGGGGCTGAAGGCCGGGTCCTCAACGCCCAGGTCGCGGTAGGCCGCCAGGAAGGCGTAGGAGGAGGTGCCGATCAGGTTGTTGAGGACGAAGTTCGGCCGCGTCGCCCGGATCTCGGCGATCAGCCGCGACACGTCGGTCTCGCCTATGCGCAGATAGCGCTCGCCCAGAACCTTGCCGCCGGCATCCGCGATCAGGTCGCGCGCCACGCGGTTCATCTCCCAGCCCCAGATGTAGTTCGAGCCGAGCAGGAAGCCGTTGGCGCCGAAGCGGGGCACGACATGGGCCATCAGCGGCACCAGATGCTGGTTTGGGCAAGCGTGCATGTAGACGACGTGCTCGTTGGCCTCGAAGCCTTCATAGGGGCAGGCGTACCAGAGCATGCCGCCGGCTTTTTCCAGCACCGGAATGGTCTCCTTGCGACTCCAGGAAGTGACGCAGCCGACGACATGGCGGGCGCTGCTGGTCTTGAAGATGTCCTCGCAGAGCGTCGCATAGCGATCGGCATTGCTTTGCGGGTCACGCTCGACGGGCATCAGTTCGATACCCGAGCCGCGGTCGGCATTGGTGTCGGCGATGGCGCGCATGGCGCCCATCCGGCACGCATCGGAGACGAGCTGGTAGCTTCCCGAGCGGGAATAGAGGATGCCGATCTCGATACGCCGTTTCAAACAGATCCCCAAAATAACAATGCCCCGCAGCCACCGCCGGAGGGCGAGGCATACGAGGCATTCTTGCCGCCCGGCGATCAGGGCCGGTATTTTCAGCCTAAACTATTCCGTGCCACCACGCAGTCAAGCGGGAAAGTGGGTAGTGTCTCAGTTTGAAATTAGACGCCGCGCTTGTCGCGATCCTAGCCAAACTCCTATGGAAAAGCGGCGCGATTGAAAAGAACATGTGACCTTTTGGACCGGTCGGAATCAGGCCGCCTTGCGCCGTATGAGAGATGCTAGGACGGTACGCATTCCTGAGTATGCCGGGCCGCCGATTGTCACTTCCCAGTCAGTGCCGCGTTTACGGGGAAACTTAGCACTGCGTAGCGCTTCACGGAATGCTGTCGGCTCAACGCCTACGGTTTGAGCCATTTCTTCAGCGGTTGTGTATTTGGCTATCATGAAATCTCCTGTGCTTTCCTCTAGGCATATAGGGATTCAGAGCGGAATGCGCCAGCAGACCGGCCAGATCGCAACCGGGACACTACGGGAAAGTGCGTTCGTCAGCTCAACCGCGGCGCTGCGGCCCGTTTGGCGCGGCGGCTAGGCTACCGTGCTCGCCGTTCAGAAAATTTTGAGAGAATATTCCGGGCTTCCGGGCGAACCGGGAACGCGGTTCTTTGATAATATCCCTAGAGTTTCTGATGATCTGGACAAGGCTTGGCGTTCCGCCCGGCTTGTGACTTCGCAACCGCAGAGATCCATCATGTCCGATTTCAGGAACACCTTGTCGTCTTCCCTCTCGTCATATTTCAACCGCCGCGCGGGTCTTGGCTTGCTTTTCGCTTCGGCGGTCGCGGTCGCCGGGCTGATTGCGCCCAGCGCTTCGTTCGCCGAGGACAAGAAGGCGATCAAGGTCGGCATCATCAGCGGCGAGGACGAGGATGTCTGGCGCGTCGTCGTCGCCCAGGCGGCGCAAAAGGGCCTCAGCATCGAAACCGTGGTCTTCAACGATTACACCCAGCCCAATGAGGCGCTGGAACGCGGCGAGATCGACGCCAATGCCTTCCAGCACCAGCCCTATCTCGACAACCAGATCAAGACACAGGGCTACCACATCGTGCGCGTCGGCTATACCGGCGTCTGGCCGATCGGCCTCTACTCCAAGAAATATACGAAGATCGCCGACCTGCCCGAGGGCGCGGTGATCGGCGTGCCGAACGATCCCTCCAATGAAGGCCGGGCGCTGCGCGTGCTGCAGAACGAGGGCGTGATTAAACTGAAGGACGGCACCGGCATTCTCGCCACCACCGCCGACATCGCGGAAAACCCGAAGAAGGTCGAGATCAAGGAGCTTGACGCCGGCATTGTCGGCCGCTCCGTCGAGGATCTCGATGCCGCCGTGGTCAACACCGACTGGGCGCTGAAGAGCGGCCTGACACCGGAAAACCGTATCGCGCAGGAGCCTATCGCCGACAACCCCTACCGCAACTTCATCGCGGTCAAGGTTGGCAATGAGAACGAGCCCTGGGTGAAGACGCTGGTCGCCTCCTACCAGAACGAGGCGGTGAAAGCCGAGTTCGACAAGGTCTACAAGGGCACCGGCCTCAGCGCCTATTGAGGCTGTTAGTGCATTTGATATGAAAAGGCGGTCCGCGCGGTGCGCGGGCCGCGATCGTATTCGGGATCCGCGCATGAACCAGCATTTCTCAGCAACCGCAGAAGCCATGGAGGGCACAGGCCCACCGCCGCAAGACGTGGTGCGGCTCGTCGACCTGAAGCGCCGCTTCGGCGCGACGGCGGCACTCGACGGCATTTCGCTGACGGCGCGCAAGGGGGAGATCCTCGGCATCATCGGACGCAGCGGCGCCGGCAAATCGACGCTGATCCGCTGCCTGAACGGACTGGAGCGGCCGGATTCCGGTGAAGTCTTCATCGAAGGCCGCGAGATCAGCCGGCTCGGCGAGCGCGACCTGCAGCCGCTGCGGCGGCGCATCGGCATGATCTTCCAGCATTTCAACCTTTTGTCGGCCAAGACCGTCGAGGACAATGTGGCGCTGCCGCTCAAGATCGAGGGCCGCCCGAAGGCGGAGCGGCTGCGCCGCGCCGCCGAACTGCTTGAACTGGTCGGCCTGTCGGAGAAGGCAAAGGCGTATCCGGCATCGCTGTCGGGTGGGCAGAAGCAGCGCGTCGGCATCGCCAGGGCGCTGGCCGCGCGGCCGGCGCTGCTGTTGTCGGATGAAGCCACCTCCGCGCTTGACCCGGAGACGACGCGGTCCATCCTCGCCTTGCTGAGGGACATCAACCGGCAGCTTGGCCTGACCATCCTTTTGATCACCCATGAGATGGAGGTGATCCGCTCGATCGGCGACCGCGTGGCGGTGATCGACGCCGGGCGCTTCGTCGAGCAAGGCCCGGTCTGGTCGGTGTTTGCCGAGCCGCGGTCGCCGATCACGAAAAGCCTGCTTGGCGCCATCCGGCCGCAACTGCCGGCCGAGCTCTCGGCCCGGCTGCTGCCCGCGACCGGCGCGGAGACGATCCTGCGCGTGGATGTGGCCGGGGAGGCCGCGCAAAGCCCGCTCTTGTCCGATCTCGCGACGCTCGTGCCTGGCACGTTCCGCCTCGTCCATGGCGGCATCGACCATGTCCAGCAGCAGCCGGTGGGCACACTGTTCCTGTCTGTCCCCGGCAGCGATGCAAGCCATCTCGCGCGAGTGATCGCATTCCTGAAGTCCCGCCAGGCGCGGGTGGAGGTGCTTGGCCATGTCGCCGATCCTGTTTGAGCTTCTGCTGCGGTCGATCTGGGAGACGGTGCTGATGACGGCCGCTTCGGGCCTCATCTCGCTGGTTTTCGGCCTGCCGCTTGGTCTCGCCTTGATCGCCACCGAACGCGGCGGCATCTCCGAGAGTCTTTGGGTCAACCGAGTGCTGGGCGCCGTCATCAACGGCTTCCGCTCGGTGCCGTTCATCATCCTTTTGGTGGCGCTGATCCCGGTAACGCGGCTGATCGTCGGCACCTCGATCGGCACCTGGGCGGCGATCGTGCCGCTGTCGATCGCCGCCACGCCGTATTATGCGCGTATCGCCGAAGTGTCGCTGCGCGAGGTCGACCACGACCTGATCGAGGCGGCGCGCGCCATGGGCGGCAACCGCTGGACGATCATCCGCGAGGTTCTGGTGCCGGAAGCGCTGCCCGGCATCGTCGCCGGCTTCACCGTGACACTGGTGATGCTGGTCGGCGCCTCCGCCATGGCCGGCGCGATCGGCGCCGGCGGCCTCGGCGACCTTGCCATCCGCTACGGCTATCAGCGCTTCGAGACCTCAGTGATGGTCGCCGTGGTGATCGTGCTGATCATCCTGGTCTGCGGCATCCAGTGGGTGGGCGACCGGCTGGTGGCGAAGCTGGACCGGAGGGGGTGAGCGGCTGAGCTACGCGATGATGTCTTCGATAAGCGTTTGAAGCGGCGCCTCGGAACCACCGAAGCTGTCAATCATCGCCTGTATAACGCGATCTCGCTCCAGGAGTCGGCATTGAATGTGAAGCTCGCATGTTCAGCAAGCATCGCAAGGAAGGTGAGTTGGGTACGGCCGTTGCCTTCGCGAAAAGGATGAACGGCATTGACCTCCGCAACGACGTGGGCCACGTGCCTCGCAAAGCCGAGGCTGTCTAGGTCTGCCAAGGGGTCGGGGTCGCCAAGTTCACGGAACACCCGAACCATCTCGCTGGCGATGTGCTCGGGATAGCAAAACCAGCTGCCACCCTTGCCGATCCGGATGGTGCGCGGCTGACCGGCCCAAGCATACACGTCTTGGAACAGGTGCCGATGCAGGTGGAGATAGTGACGGTAGTCGAGTTCGCCTGCCGGAAGGGGCTCGTCCGCGCGAGTCAGGAACAAGGCGAGCTCGACCTCATCGAGCTCTGCCTGCTCGCGGATATCAAGCAGATTTATAAGCACGGTCGTGCCGGGGTAGCAGAGTGGATCGAACTCGGCAGCGTAGACCAACGGCCTATTTCTTTTTGCGGATTTCTTCTTTGATCAGCGAGCGCCGCTCGTCACCGGACAACCCTTGCCGCACACCATGGTTGAGTATTTTCGCCATGCGGGACGACAACTTCATACCTTCGACAGCGCTGATTTTATCGCCATGCGCTCTCGTCAGCACGAAATGACCCGTCTTGGCTGAGCGGCCGGTTCTTGAATTAAGATACTTCATTCGCAAATCATATCATGGACCCGCAGGAGAGGCCAAAACGATTTCCGAGCAAGCCGGACCAGGCCGCGGCCTTACTCCTCCGGGTCGAACAAGGCGCCAGCGAGTTCATGCGGCGCCGAACAAATCCCTGGCCTGTTCAGCCGTATAATAACCAAGCCTGATGTCCTGAGCCACCAGTTCCGGATCGCGCTCACGCGGATTGCCGTAGCCGCCGCCGCCCGGCGTACCGACGCGGACGCGGTCACCGGCCTTGAGCGCGATGTCCTGCTCCTTAGAGAGGTGCGGCGGCACATGTTCCTTCCCGTCGCGGATGACGGCCACCGTGTTGGGCTCGCCATCCCGGCCGCCGAGCGCGCCTTGCGGGCCGAAGCGGCCATGGTCCATGACAAAGGAGGCGCGGGCTTCTCCACGCAGGATCTCGACCTCGTAGGCAAGGCCAAAGCCGCCGCGATGTTTGCCGGCGCCGCCCGAGCCCTCGCGCAACGCATAGTGACGGTAAAGCACCGGAAAGGCCTGCTCCATGATCTCGACCGGCGGCGACTTGGAGATGCCGATGGTCGAGCAGCCATTGGTCAGCCCGTCATGGCCGGCATTGCCGCCATAGCCGCCGCCAGAGATCTGGTACATGACATAGTCGCGGCCGCGCGCCGGATCGTTGCCGCCGAGCGCGAAATTGCCGCTGGAGCCGGCGGGCGCCGCCGTTACCTTGTCGGGCAGCGCCTGCACCATGGCCGCAAACACCGCCTCGGCGATGCGCTGCGACACTTCCGCGGCGCAGCCCGAGACCGGGCGCGGATATCTGGCATCCAGGAAGGTACCCTCCGGCCGCTTGACCTCGAGCGGCTCGAAGGCGCCGGCGCTGATCGGCACATCGGGGAAGATGTGGCGCATGGCGAGATAAACCGAGGACAAGGTGGTCGCCAGCACGCTGTTCATCGGCCCGGCGCAGGGCTTTGACGAGCCGGCGAAATCGAAAATCAGGGTGTCGCTCTTCTTCTCGACGGCGAGCGCGATGGTCAGCGGCTCGTTGACCACGCCGTCGGAATCGACGAAGGCCTTCGAGCGGTAGGTCCCGTCGGGAATGGCCGCTATGTTGGCGCGCATCTGCTCGGCGGCGCGGCGGCGCAGTTCTGCGATCGCCTCGACAACAGTTTCGTCTCCGTAACGATCCAGAATTCCATTGAGCCGATCCTGGCCGATCAGCAGTGCGGCAGCCTGCGCCCTGATGTCGCCGATGCGCTGGTCGGCGACGCGGATGTTCGAACAGATGATGGCGTAGATCTCCGGGTCGAGTACGCCTTTCTTGAACAGTTTGACCGGCGGCAGCCGCAAGCCTTCCTGCTCGACCGCCGTCGCCGAAGCCGAGAAGCCGCCGGGCACCGAACCGCCAATGTCGGGCCAATGACCGGTGTTGGACAGCCAGCAGAAAATCTTGCCGTGGCGGTAGACCGGCATGACGAAGCGCACGTCCATCAGATGCGTGCCGCCGAGATACGGGTCGTTGACGATGTAGATATCGCCCGGCTCCGGAGCCAGGCAGCGGCCGTCGGCAATCATCTCGATCACCGTCCTGGTCGAATATTGCATGACGCCGACGAATACCGGCAGGCCCTGGCTGCCTTGCGCGATCAGCGAGCCGTCGACGGCCGAATAGATGCCGTCGGAGCGGTCATTGGCCTCGGCGATGACAGGTGAGAAGGCGGCGCGGGAAAAGGTCAGGTCCATCTCATCGCAGACCTGCTGCAGGGCTGCCTGGAGAACCGAGAGCGTGATGGCGTCGAGCTTTTGCATCTCAGGCCTCGCCAATGTCGATGATGATGTTGCCGTCGGCGTCCGAGCGGGCACGGTCGCCGGGTTCGAGCACCGTGGTAGCGTCCATCTGTTCGAGGATCGCCGGCCCTTCGATGATCACATCGAGCGGCAGTTCTTCGCGTGCGTATACGGGCGTGTCATGCCAGCGCCCGCTGTACCAGACCGGCCGGATCTCGCGCCGGGCCTCGTCGAGCGTCTTTGCCCGCCCGGCGGGGTCGATCAGCCGCGACAGATCGATCGCCGGCCTGACACCCGTCACCGAGGTGTTCAAGTTGACCAGATTGGCGCGGATTTCCGGCAGCTCGACCTTGAAGCGCGCGAAATAGGCCTTTTCGAACAGCGCCTGCAGCTCCTGCCGGGTCACCGACGAGGACGGCAGCGGCACGTTGATGATGTGGGTCTGGCCGACGAACTGCATGTCGGCGGAATGGGTGACGCGGATGGTCTGCGGTTTCACCGCCTCCTTGGCGATCAGCTCCTCGCCTTCGTTTCGATGCCGTTCCAAAACCCGATGGAGCTGGCTTTCATCAAGAACGCCTACCGGCCGGTTGATGGTGTTGACGAAATCGTGGCGCAGATCGGCGACGACGCAGCCCAGCGCGTTGGTGATGCCGGGCCGAGCCGGCACCAGCACCCGGGGCAGTCCGAGTTCGCGCGCCAGGGCGGTGGCGTGCAGCGGGCCGGCGCCGCCGAAGGCGAACAGCGCGAAATCGCGCGGATCGTGACCGCGCGACACCGACACCATGCGGATGGCGCCGGCCATCTTCATATTGCCGAGCCTGAGCACCGCGCCGGCTGCTTCGACGCCGGACAAGCCCGTCGCCTTGCCGATCCTGTCGGCGAAAATGCCGGTGACACGCTCTGATGTGACCGGATTGTCAACGGCAAGCAGCTTCTTCGACGCCAGCCGGCCGAGCACCAGATTGGCGTCGGTGATGGTCGGCTCCAGGCCGCCGCGGCCGTAGCAGATCGGGCCTGGATTGGCGCCGGCACTTTCCGGGCCGATCTGGATCAGGCCTGCCGCGTCGACGCGCGCGATCGAGCCGCCGCCGGCCCCGACCGTGTGCACCGCCACCATCGGCACATGGATGGGCATAGCGTATTCGATCTCGATCTCGTTCGAAACCGCCGGTTCGGCGTTGCGGATCAGCGCCACGTCGGTCGAGGTGCCGCCCATGTCGTAGGTGACGAGATTTTCGAAGCCGGCGCGCTTGCCCGTGTAGGCGGCGGCGATGACGCCCGAGGCCGGGCCGGACATCACGGTCTTGGCCGATTCACGTGTGACGAAGCGGGCCGAGATCATACCGCCATTGCCGTTCATGATCAGGAAGTCGCGGGCGTAGCCTTTGTCGGCGAGTTCCTTGCGCAGCCGCTCGACATAGCGCTCGAGGATCGGCTGCACCGAAGCGTTGACCGAGGCGGTGACGCCGCGCTCGAATTCGCGCGCTTCCGACAGCAGCGCATGACCCGCGGTGATGTAGTCGTTCGGCCAGAGTTCGGCGGCGATCTCGGCGGCGCGCCGCTCGTGCGAAGGGTTAGCGTAGGAATGCAGGAAGTGGATGACCAGGGATTCGCAGCCGGCATCGATCAGCGCCTTCACCGCCTCGCGCATTTCGGCTTCGTCGAGTGGCATGCGTACCGCTCCCGACGCCTCGACGCGCTCGGACACTTCGAGCCGCAGGTTGCGCGGGATGACCGGAACAAAGGTGCCGGTCATGCCATAGGGCTGCGGCCGCGTGCGCCGGCCGAGCTCGATCACGTCGCGAAAGCCGCGCGTGGTGATCATGCCGGTCTTCGCCAGCCGGCGTTCGAGCACCGCGTTGGTGGTTGTCGTCGTGCCATGCACGATAAGATCGATGCCGTCGATCGGAAAGCCGGTGGTATCGAGCGCCGAAACGACGCCGAAGGCCTGGTTGTCGACGGTCGTGGGCGTCTTGGCGATATGTACCCGCCCGCCATCCCTGCCATCAATCAGAAGCAGATCGGTGAAGGTTCCGCCGACGTCGATGCCGGCGACGACACTGCCCAGGGAATCCGGCGGCTGCACCGAAAAATTCTCTTTCATTGTCGAAACCCGAAATGCTGGGACTACGGATATGTCACAGTTTGGAAAGGTGTTTTACGGCGGCATCTTGACGCAAATATCGTTTGTATACTAATAAATTCCGGACACAAGAGCTTACCGCTTTGGAGTGTGCGAGCAGCACGCCGGGACCTGAACGGTTTGGGCGCGCAGGAACAAGGTTTGGCGCCCGCGTCCGTGAGTTGGGCCAGAAGGTTGGATTTGATGAACACCACATCCGCGTTCAACACCGCCGGCGCCCGCCCGCTGCAATTTCCGATTCCGGCCAATGTCTATGCCGAAACCGTGGTCTCGGTGAAGCACTACACCGACCGGCTGTTCTCGTTCCGCATCACCCGTCCGCAGTCGCTGCGCTTCCGTTCCGGCGAATTCGTCATGATCGGCCTGCCCAATGCCGAGAAGCCGGTGTTCCGCGCCTATTCGGTGGCCAGCCCGGCCTGGGACGAAGAGCTGGAATTCTTTTCCATCAAGGTACCGGACGGCCCCCTGACCTCGGAGTTGCAGAAGATCCAGGTCGGCGACACCGTCATCATGCGCCAGAAGTCGACCGGCACGCTGGTAGTCGACGCGCTGACGCCGGCCAAGCGGCTGTTCATGATCTCCACCGGCACCGGCATCGCGCCCTTCGCCAGCCTGCTGCGTGACCCCGACACTTATGAAAAATTCGAACAGCTGGTCCTGACCCACACCTGCCGCGACAATGCCGAGCTGACCTACGGCCAGGAACTGGTGGCGGCGCTCGAAAGCGACCCGCTGATCGGCGAACTGACCGGCGGCCGTGTCACGCTTTACAACTCCACGACCCGCGAGGAGTCGGCGCGCATGGGCCGTATCACCGCGCTCATCGGCTCCGGCAAGTTCTACAGCGATCTCGGCATCGAGAAGCTCAATCCCGACACCGACCGCATCATGATCTGCGGCTCGATGCATATGCTGAAGGACGTCAAGGAAATGGCCGAGAGCCTCGGTTTCCAGGAAGGCTCGCTCAGCCATCCCTCGACTTTTGTCGTCGAGCGCGCCTTCGTCGGCTGAGGCCTGCTCTTACCGGCGATCGACCTTTTGACCTTCTGGTCAAAAATTAGCTGCTTTCGCGGCCTTTTTCAGCTATCCCTCGCTTGAGGACTCGTGAAGCGCGGCTTCGCGGGCTATCTTCGTGCGTGTCGCCCAAAGTGCCGAGCGGTTTGGGAAGACGATACACACCAAGACATAGGCGCAGTCGCTGAGTGAAAGGGCAGGAGATGAGCAGCACAATCCGCGAGGCCGAGGCCAAGGTGATGCCGCTGCCGGCGCGCGCCGCCGCCAACACCGCCCTCCCGCTGGATCATCGCATCGCGCGCAATCCCGGCATGAAGCTCGACCTCGGCTTCCTGGAGTCGGTGCGCAGCGTCAACCGCTCGGCGCTGGAACGGCGCGTCGCCAGCCTGACCAAGCGGCGCTCGATCAAGGCCGACAACCAGGCGGCCTGGCTGCTGCGGGCGATAGCCTGCATGGACCTGACGACGCTCAACTCGAACGACACGGAAGAGCGCGTGCGCCGGCTTTGCGCCAAAGCGATCTATCCGCTGCGCCGCGACATCGCCGAGGGCTTGGGCATTGCGGGCGAACCCATCCGCCCGGCCGCCGTCTGCGTGTATCATCCGTTCGTCGCCACCGCGGTCGACGCCGTGCGCGGCACCGGCATCCATGTCGCCGCCGTCTCCACCGCCTTCCCGCATGGTCTTGCGCCACTGTCGACCCGCCTCCAGGAGATCGAGGCCTCGGTGCGCGACGGCGCCGACGAGATCGACGTCGTCATCCCGCGCGGCCTGGTGTTCGGGGCCAAATGGCGCGAGCTCTACAACGAGATCGTCTCGATGCGCGCTGCCTGCGGCGATGCGCATCTGAAGGTCATTCTCGGCACCGGCGACCTCGCCACGCTGCGCAATGTGATGCTGGCCTCTATGGTGGCAATGATGGCGGGCGCCGATTTCATCAAGACCTCGACCGGCAAGGAAAGCGTCAACGCCACGCTGCCCGTCGGCCTTGCCATGGTGCGCGCCATCAGGGCCTATTTCGAGGAAACCGGCTATCTCATCGGCTTCAAGCCGGCCGGCGGCATTTCTACCGCCAAGGTGTCGCTCGACTGGCTGGTGCTGATGAAGGAAGAACTCGGCCGGCCGTGGCTGGAACCGGATCTGTTCCGCTTCGGCGCCTCGAGCCTGCTGACAGACATCGAGCGGCAACTCGAACATCACCTGACCGGGCACTATTCGGCCAATCACCGCCACGCGATGGCTTGAGTCAGGGCTCGAACGTGGAGCCCTACGGCGCCCCCCCTCTGTCCTACCGGACATCTCCCCCACACGGGGGAGATCACGCGCTTCCTTGTTTTCGTCCATTTTCAACGTCGCAAGGGCAGCGACACGCTGAAACTGCCAATCTCCCCCCTTGTGGGGGAGATGTCCGGCAGGACAGAGGGGGGCGCGACAGAGCGCTTGCCGAGGCAATTATCTGGAGGGCCCCATGAACATTCTCGAACGCTATCACGCCATGGAATACGGTCCGGCGCCGGAAGCCCGCAACGAGGCCGACACCTGGCTTGCCGCGCGCGATTTTTCCAAGGCGCTGTTCATCGACGGTACCTGGAAGGCGGCTGGCGGTGGCAAGACCTTCGAAACCAGCGAACCGTCTTCCGGCAAGCTGCTGGCCAAGGTCTCGGATGCCGGAGCCGTCGATATCGACGCGGCTGTCGCGGCGGCCGCGAAAGCGCTGCCGAAATGGTCGGCCTCCTCGGGCTATACCAGGGCCAAAGTGCTCTATGCCATCGGCCGCGCCATGCAGCGCCACCAGCGCCTGTTCGCGGTGCTTGAGACGATCGACAATGGCAAGCCGATCCGTGAGAGCCGCGACATCGATGTGCCATTGGCGATCCGCCACTTCATCCATCACGCCGGCTGGGCGCAGGCGCTGGACAAGGATTTCCCCGGCTACAAGGGCGTCGGCGTCGTCGGCCAGATCATCCCTTGGAACTTTCCGCTGCTGATGCTGGCCTGGAAGATCGCGCCCGCACTTGCCGCCGGCTGCACGGTGGTGCTGAAGCCGGCCGAGTTCACGCCGCTGACAGCCATCCTGTTCGCCGAAATCTGCGAACGCGCCGGCGTGCCGAAAGGCGTCGTCAACATCGTGCAGGGCGGCCCGGAAGCGGGTGCGGCCATCGTCAAACACCCCGGCATCCAGAAGATCGCCTTCACCGGGTCTTCCGAAGTCGGCAAGATCATCCGCAAGGCTACCGCCGGCTCGGGCAAGAAGCTGTCGCTGGAGCTTGGCGGCAAGTCGGCCTTCATCGTGTTCGAGGATGCCGATCTCGACAGCGCCGTCGAAGGCCTGGTCGACGGCATCTGGTTCAACCAGGGACAGGTGTGCTGCGCCGGTTCGCGGCTACTGGTGCAGGAAGGCATCGCCGACGCCTTCATCGCCAAGGTCAAGGTCAGGATGAGCCGGCTGCGCGTCGGCAGCCCGCTGGACAAGAACACCGATATCGGCCCGCTGGTCGATCTGACGCAGCTCGATCGCGTCAAGGGCCTGGTCGCCGAGGGCGCAAAACAGGGGGCGGTCTGCTGGCAGCCGGATGCGGCGCTGCCCTCATCCGGCTATTACCATCTGCCGACCCTCGCTACCGGCGTTTCGCCGGCTAATATTCTCGCCCAGGAAGAAGTATTCGGCCCCGTTCTGGCGACCATGACGTTCCGCAACACCGAGGAAGCGATCGAGCTCGCCAACAACACCCGCTATGGCCTTGCCGCTTCGGTGTGGAGCGAAAACGTCAACCTCGCCTTGCACGTCGCACCGCAATTGAAGGCCGGCGTGATCTGGGTCAACGGCACCAATATGTTCGACGCCGCCTGCGGCTTCGGCGGCTACCGCGAGAGCGGTTTCGGCCGCGAGGGCGGGCGCGAAGGCATGTTCGAATATCTCACGGCAAAGCTGCCGCTCGGCCCGGTCATCAAGCCGGCGACAGTCTCGGCACAACCGGTCGAGCAGGCCGATGGCGCGGCAATCGACCGGACGGCAAAACTGTTCATCGGCGGCAAGCAGGTCCGGCCCGATGGCAATTACTCGCTGGCGGTCGTCACCGCCAAGGGCAAGCTTGCCGGCGAAGTCGGCTTCGGCAACCGCAAGGATATACGCGATGCCGTTTCAGCCGCGCGAGCCTGCAAGGCCTGGCCGGAGGCGACCGCCTACAACCGCTCCCAGGTGCTCTATTATCTCGCCGAAAACCTTTCGGGCCGCGCCGATGAATTCGCCGCCCGCCTCACTGAATTGACCGGTGCCAGTGCCAAGGCAGCGCGGGAAGAGGTAGAACAGTCGATCGAGCGGCTGTTCCTCTATGCCGGACTTGCCGACAAGTTCGAGGGGCGCGTGCACCAGCCACCGGCACGGGCCGTGACGCTGGCGCTGCATGAGCCGGTTGGCGTCGTCGGCATCGTCGCGCCCGACAGTCAGCCGCTGCTCGGGTTCATCTCGCTGGTCGCGCCGGCGCTGGCGATGGGCAACACGGTGGTCGCGGTGCCTTCGGAGCGCTATCCGCTGCTCGCCACCGACTTGTATCAGGTCATCGAATATTCCGACGTGCCTGCCGGCGCCATCAACATCGTCACCGGCCGCACGGCCGAACTTGCCGGCGTGCTGGCCAAGCATGACGATGTCGATGGGCTCTGGCTGTTCGCGGATGCCGACACCTGCGCCAAGGCGGAGGTCGAGTCCGTCGGCAACCTCAAACGCATCTGGAGCGGCAATGGCCGTAGCCTCGACTGGGCCTCGGAAGAAGCCGCTGGCGATGCTTTGCTGCACCGCGCCGTCGAGGTGAAGAATGTCTGGGTGCCCTACGGCGACTGACGTTCCATGCTGTCACAATGGAGATCGGGTTCGGGCTTGACGCCCGGACTTATGTTCTTTAACGAGAAAAAACATCTTTATCTGTGAACTGAAAGTGCAGGCCGCATCATGGGGTTGTGACTGGCACATGACGCCTTCGCAGGCCGCCGATAAAGGCAGTTGACCCAGGAGAAGAACAGCATGGCGGATCTGGCAGGCAAGGTCGTCGTCATCACGGCAGCGGCGCAAGGCATCGGCAAGGCAAGCGCGCTGGCCTTCGCCAAGGCAGGTGCCGTGGTCCACGCCACCGACATCAACGAGACGCTGCTGGCGGAACTCGCCAAGACCGCAGGAATCAAGACCCGCAAGGTCGACGTGCTCAATGACGAGGCGGTCAACACCGCCTTCGCCGGGATCGGCCGCGTCGACGTGCTGTTCAACTGCGCCGGTTTCGTCCACTCCGGCTCGATCCTGGAGATGAAGGACAGCGATCTCGATTTCGCTCTCAACCTCAACGTCCGCGCCATGATCCGCACCATCCGCGCCGTGCTGCCCGGCATGCTGGAGCGCGCAGACGGGTCGATCATCAACATGGCCTCGCTGGCGAGCTCGCAGAAGGGCGTGCCGAACCGTTTCGCCTATGGCGTCACCAAGGCTGCGGTGATCGGCCTGACCAAGGCAGTCGCGGCCGACTATGTCGGCAAGGGCATACGCTGCAACGCCATCTGCCCCGGTACGGTCGAGAGCCCGTCGCTGCAGGATCGCATGCACGCGCAGGGCGATTATGAAGCCGCGCGCGCCGCCTTCATCGCGCGCCAGCCGATGGGCCGGCTCGGCACGCCGGAGGAAATCGCCGATCTGGCCGTCTATCTGGCCGGCGCCACCTACACATCCGGGCAGGCCTACAATATCGATGGTGGCTGGTCGATCTGACCGGATCGAGGAGTCTGAAAATCCCGCTCACCGGCGATCACTATATGGTGTCCGCGCTTGCCCTGGATCAGGCCGGTGGTACGGTCCGCCGGCTTCCCAAACGGGAGCCATTCGTTTCGGTGAAGAGTTTGCAAAAGGCCGCGAGGCCGCAACCAGGAGAAGGGTCTAAATGAAACTGCTGCGCTATGGCGAGGTGGGGAGCGAACGTCCCGGCCTGCTCGATGCGGATGGGACGATCCGCGACCTCTCCGCCCATGTCGCCGACATTGCCGGCACCACGCTTCACCCGGCCTCGCTGGAGATGCTGTCCAAGCTCGACGCAAAGTCGCTGCCGGCGGTTTCCGGCAAGCCGCGGCTCGGCGCCTGCGTTGCCGGCACCGGCAAGTTCATCTGCATCGGCCTCAACTATTCCGACCACGCCGCCGAGACCGGCGCCACCGTGCCGCCGGAGCCGATCATCTTCATGAAGGCCAGCTCGGCCATCGTCGGACCGGACGATGACGTGCTGATCCCGCGCGGCTCGGAAAAGACCGACTGGGAGGTCGAGCTCGGCGTGGTCATCGGCAAAACGGCAAAATATGTCAGCCAAGCCGATGCGCTCGATTATGTCGCCGGCTACTGCGTCGCGCACGATGTCTCCGAGCGCGCCTTCCAGGCCGAGCGCCAGGGCCAATGGACCAAGGGCAAGAGCTGCGACACGTTCGGCCCGACCGGCCCATGGCTGGTGACCAAGGACGAGGTCTCGGATCCGCAGAACCTGAAGATGTGGCTGACCGTCAACGGCAAGACCATGCAGAACGGCTCGACGAAGACCATGGTCTACGGCGTCGCCTATCTTGTGTCCTATCTCAGCCAGTTCATGTCGCTGCATCCTGGCGACATCATTTCGACAGGCACGCCGCCCGGCGTTGGATTGGGCATGAAGCCGCCGGTGTTCTTGAAGGCCGGCGACGTGGTGGAGCTGGGCATCGAAGGGTTGGGCCAGCAGAAGCAGACGTTCAGGGCTGACGCATAACTTTCACGAGTCGCGCCGCCCCTCATCTGGCTGCCGCCATCTTCTCCCCGTAAAACGGGGAGAAGGACGCTGTCGTTGCTGCTTTCGCCAATCGCCGGCGCTGGAGCTATCTTCCTTCTCCCCGTGACTATACGGGGAGAAGGTGCCGGCAGGCGGATGAGGGGCAGCGCCAACCTGTGTTGCGCTACTACTTCAGCACCTTCCCATCTGCGTCAAACCGATAGGTCTTCGCGGGATCCGGCGTTGCATAAAGTGTCGCCCCCGGCTCGGCGTCATAAACACCGAAAATGCGCACGGTGATCAGCCCGGCCTTCTCGCAGTCGAGATAGAGATTGGTGTCGGCGCCGAGGTGCTCGGCATGCACGACCGTGCCTTTCCAGGCGCCGGATTTCGGGTCGACAGTCAGATGCTCCGGCCGCACGCCGATGCTCTTGGCGGTTTCCCCAAGCCTGGCGCCGTCGATGAAGTTCATCTTCGGCGAGCCGATGAAGCCCGCGACAAATTCGTTCGCCGGCGAATTGTAGAGTTCCATCGGTCCGCCGATCTGCTCGATTTTCCCGGCATTGAGCACCACGATCTTGTCTGCCAGCGTCATCGCCTCGACCTGGTCGTGGGTGACGTAGATCATCGTCGCCTTGAGGCGGCGATGCAGCTGCGCGATTTCCAACCGCGTATTGACGCGCAGTGCCGCGTCGAGATTGGACAACGGCTCGTCGAACAGGAACAGCTTTGGCTCGCGCACCACGGCGCGGCCGATGGCGACGCGCTGACGCTGGCCGCCGGAGAGTTCGGCGGGACGCCTTTCCAGATAAGGCTCAAGCGACAGCATGGACGAAGCGATGCCGATGCGGCGGTCGATCTCGGACGCCGGCGTGCCGGCCTGCTTGAGGCCAAGGCCCATATTGTTCTTGACCGTCAGGTGCGGATAGAGCGCATAGGTCTGGAACACCATGGCGATGCCGCGCTTGGCCGGCGGCGTGGCCGAGACATCCGCGCCATCGATGACCACCCGGCCCGAGGTCGAATCCTCCAGCCCGGCGATCACCCTCAGCAAAGTCGACTTGCCGCAGCCCGAGGGGCCGACGAAGACGACGAATTCGCCATCCGTCACTTCGAGATCGATGCCCTTCAGCACCTCGACCGGGCCGAAAGCCTTCTTCACGTTTTCGATCTTCAGCGAGCCCACGGCAGTCCTCCAAATTGATAAGTGGGCGCCAGGGCACCCCCCTCTGTCCTGCCGGACATCTCCCCCTCAAGGGGGAAGATTGGCAGCTTTGACGCTGACACACTCTTTTTGACGTTTGTGATTGGCGAAGGCCATGCCGACAGCTGATCTCCCTCCTTGAGGGGGAGATGGCCGGCAGGCCAGAGGGGGGCGCCGTAGACCGCAACCCCTGCCGCTAGCTCCCTTTTCACAATCGCACCGCCTTCCCGCTGCGCACGCTCTCGTCGGCGGCAAGGCAGACGGCGAGCGATTTCACTGCGTCCTCCATATGGCGGGTGAGATCGATATCCTCGCGGATCGCCTTGAGGACAAAAGCTTGTTCGAGATCGCAGAGATCCTGGTGGCCGGGTTCGCCCTCCATCGACAGCATCTCGTCCGGCTTGGCGAACTTGCCGTCCGCGCCGGTTTCCGCACTGTGCAGGCGGATGGTCGACGTCTTGGTGTGGGTGTCGATGTCGTCGGACTTAACGCCTTCCTTCATGACGATCGACACGCAGCCCTTCGGCGAGATGACATCTTTGACGAAGAAAGCGGTCTCCGAAATCATCGGTCCCCAGCCGGCCTCGTACCAGCCGACCGAGCCGTCATCGAACAGCACCTGGAGGTGGCCGTAATTGTACATCGTGGGCGCGACCTCGTCGGTCAGCCGCACGCCCATGCCGCGCACCTCGACCGGCCTGGCGTCGGTGATCTGCAGCATGACGTCGAGATAATGCACGCCGCAGTCAACGATCGGCGAGGTCGTGCGCATCAATTGCTTGTGCGTCTCCCAGGTGTGGCCGGAGGATTGCTGGTTGAGGTTCATGCGGAAGACATAAGGGCCGCCGAGCTTGCGCGCCTCGGCGATCAGCCTGATCCAGGACGGGTGGTGGCGCAGGATATAGCCGATCACCAGTTTCCTGCCGTTGGCCTTGGCGGCTGCGACGACGCGCCTGGCGTCGGCCACCGTCGTCGCCAGGGGCTTTTCGACGAAGACATGGCAGCCGGCCTCGAACGCCCTCACCGCATAGTCGGCGTGGCTGTCGGAATAAGTGGCTATGCAGGCGACATCGGGCTTTTCGTCGCGCAGCGCATCGTCGAAGGAGCGCCTGATGCCGTAGCCCGACAGCCCATCCGGCAGCGGCACGTCGGAGCGGTTGATCAACGCGGCGATCTCGAAGCCCGGATTGGTGTGATAGGCGAGCGCATGGCTGCGGCCCATATTGCCGAGGCCGGCGACGACGACGCGAAGGGGCGATTGCGAATTCACTTGACGGCTCCTGACGTAATGCCGCGGATCAGCTGCCGCGAGAAGATGACGTAGAGGATCAGCACCGGCATGATCGCCAGCGAGAGCGCGGCCAGGATGGCGTTCCAGTTGGTGACGAACTGGCCGAGGAAGAGCTGCGCGCCGAGCGTCACCGTCTTGGTCTCTTCCGACGGCGCCAGGATCAGCGGGAACCACAGGTCGTTCCAGATCGGGATCATGGTGAAGACGGCGACTGTCGCCATCGATGGCCGCACCAGCGGCAGTACCAGCCGGAAGAAGATGGTGTATTCCGACAGGCCGTCGATGCGGCCGGCGTTCTTCAGGTCGTCGGACACCTGTTTCATGAATTCCGAAAGGATGAAGACGGCCAGCGGCAGGCCTTGCGCGGTGTAGACCAGGATCAGCGCCGTCAGAGTGTTGACCAGCCCGCTCGCCACCATCAATTGCAGGATGGCGACGGTGGCCAGCCGGATCGGGATCATGATGCCCAGCGCCAGATAGAGGCCCATCAGCGTATTGCCGCGAAAACGGTATTCCGACAGGGCGAATGCCGCCATGGCGCCGAACAGCAGCACGAAGAACAGCGAGGCGACGGTGACGACGAGGCTGTTCTGGAAATAGTGGATGAAATCGCCCTGGCCGATCACCGTGGTGTAGCCGATCAGGTCGAAGGTCTTTGGCGTCGGCGGTGTCAGCGGCGCGCCGAATATGCCGGCGCGGGATTTGAACGAATTCATGATGACCAGGATCACCGGGAACAGCGCAATCGCCGTGTAGGTCAGCAGGATCGCATGGGCGCCGATCGTGCGGGGCAGCGAACGGGTGGCGGTGCTCATTGGATGGTCTCCTGAGGAGCTACTTTGCCGAGGAACAGCGCCCAGCCACCCCCCTCTGGCCTGTCGGCCATCTCCCCCGCAAGGGGGGAGATTGGCAGCTTTGGCGCCGACACATCTCCTGCATCGCTGGTGGCTGGCGAAGGCCGTGACAACAGCTGATCTCCCCCCTTGCGGGGGAGATGTCCGGCAGGACAGAGGGGGGTGCTCAAGCTCGACATATCGCCCCCTAAAACTGATATCGACGCAGGCGCGTCTGGATGAGGAAGAGGTAGACGCAGACACCGCCGAGGATGATCAGGAACATGATCGTGGCGATGGTCGCGCCCATGTTGGGGTCGCCGACCTGCAGCTGGAAGCCGAAGAATGCGCGGTAGAGGAAGGTGCCGAGAATGTCGGTCGAATAATTCGGCCCGGCGAGCGCGCCCTGCGCGGTGTAGATCAGGTCGAAGGCGTTGAAATTGCCGACGAAGGTCAGGATCGAGATGATGCCGATCGAGGGCAGGATCAGCGGCAGCTTGATCTTCCAGAACTGCGACAGGCCGGTGATGCCATCGCATTCCGCCGCCTCTATGACCTCATTGGGGATCGACAGCAGCGCGGCGTAGATCAGCATCATGGGGATGCCGACGAACTGCCACACCGAGACCAGGCTAAGCGCGGTCAGCGCATACTGCTCCTTGCCGAGCCATGGCGTGAACAGGCTTTTAAGGCCGACCAGGTCCATCATGTGCGGTGCCACGCCCCATAGCGGCGACAGGATGAGCTTCCAGGCGAAGCCGACGATGACGAAGGACAGGATGGTCGGCACGAAGATCGCCGTGCGGTAGAAGGCCGAAAAGCGCAGCCTGGGGCTGGACAGAAGTGCGGCCAGCAGTACGCCGATCGGGTTCTGCACCAGCATGTGGATGATGAAGAACCAGACATTGTTGCGCAGCGCGTTCCAGAAATTCACCGACCAGTTTGGATCGCCGAACAGGGTGCGGAAGTTTGCCAGCCCGACGAAGACTTGGGATTGCTCGATGTTGCGGAACAGCGACAGCTGCAAAGTGCCGGCGAGCGGCAGGATCATGATCGCCGTATAGACGAGCACCGCCGGCGCCAGGAAGACGGCGATATGCCAGCGGATCGGTCTTTTCGGTCGTGCTTGTGCGGCCATGAGTTCGGTCCCCACCGATCAGGTCTGGGAAAATGCTTTCGACAACAGCGGTGCCCCTCATCCTTACCCTCTCCCGGTGAAGAACGGAGAGAGGAGGTCGCCAGCGTTGCGGCAACTCCCTTTCTCACCGTCACTGTACGGGGAGAAGGTGCCGGCAGGCGGATAAGGGGCGGCGCCGTCCTTCGCAGTCGATGCTATCGAAAAACGCTGGGCCGTCCACTTGGAACGGCCCAGCTCATTGCCCGAGCCTTACTTGGCGGGCTTGTACCAACTGTCGAGGCCGTCCTGCAGCTTCTTGGCAGCGGCTTCCGGCGTATCGGTGCCGTTGATGACATTGGCCGATTCGACCCAGGTCTCGTTCTCGAGGTTCGGCGTGCCGCGCGACAGGATCTGGTAGGTCGAGCGGATCGTCGACTTGCACTTGCCGCGCCAGGAGACGAATTCCTGCGCCAGCGGGTCTTCCATCTTCACCGGCGAGGAGTTCAGGCTGAAGAAGCCCGGCAGCGCGTTGGCGTAGATGGTGGCGAAATCCGGCGAGGCCACCCAGGACAAGAAGGTCTTGGCCGCATCCGCATGCTTGGAGCCCGCATTCAGGCCCATGCCGATATCGGTATGGTCGGAGATGTAGCAGGTATCGCCGGCCTTCTCGACCGGCGGCGGGAAGGCACCCATCTTGAACTGGGCCTGAGTGTTGAACAGGCCGATTTCCCACGAGCCGGCCGGGTAAATGGCGGCGCGGCCGAGCGTGAACAGGTTCTGGCTGTCCGGATAGGTCTGCGCCTCGAAGCCGTCGCCGAGATAGGGCTTCCACTTGGCCAGTTCCTCATAGGGCGCGACCCAGTCCTTGTCGGTCAGCTTCTGCTCGCCCTTGATGAGGGCCGCGCGGCCTTCCTCGCCCTTCCAGTAGTTGGGGCCGATGTTCTGGTAGCCCATGGTCGCGGCTTCCCAGAGATCCTTGGTGCCCATCGCCATCGGGATGTAAGTGCCGTCGGCCTTGATCTTGTCGAGCGCGGCGAAGAACTCGTCACGGGTCTCCGGCACCTTGATGCCGAGCTTGTCGAAGGCGTCCTTGTTGTAGATGAAGCCATGGATGACCGACGCCATCGGCACGCAGAAGGTCGCCTTGCCGTCGTCGGTCTGCCAGGCGGACTTGGCCACCGGCGAGAAGTTGTCCATGCCCGGCAGCGAGGAGAGGTCCGCGAGATTGCCCTTCTTGAACAGCTCGAGCGACTTGTCGAACGGGCGGCAGGTGATCAGGTCGCCCGCCGAACCGGCGGCGAGCTTGGCGCCGAGAGCCGCGTCATATTCGGTCGGCGCCGAGGGCGCGAACACCACCTTGATGCCGGGGTTCTTGGCTTCGAAAGCCGGGATCAGCTTGTCCTTCCAGATGGCAAGGTCGTCGCCGCGCCAGCTTTCGATGTTGAGCGTTACGTCCTCGGCGTAAGCCACCCCGGCGGAGCCGAGAATGCTGGTGCCCAGAAGCAGTGCCGTCAGTAGTTTCGTTGTCATGCTCAGTCTCCCTGTTGACCTTTTTCAGGTTCGGTTTTGATGAGAACAGAGGCGTTGCGCCCCTTGCTCCCCTCGCAAGCCTGTTTCACCCCGATGGACACCGGGATGAAACAGGCTCTATTTCTTTGTTCGAGCACGATCTTTTCCGAAAAGCGGTCTCCACTTTTCGGGATCATGCCCCAGCGCGGAAAGGGCCGGCCGCAGCTTCTGGCCGGCCTCTTCCAGTATCTTCTGCGCCGTGTCGGCGCTGTCGGCGCCGGCGGCAAGCAGAATGGCGGTCTTGACCGCACCGCCGCTCTTTTCGAGCAGGCGGGCCGCGTCGTCGCGGCTGCCGCCGCTGATGGCCGCGACGATCCGCGCCGCGCGGTCGCGCAGCTTGCTGTTGTCGGCCATGAGATTGACCATGTAGCCGTCATGGACATGGCCGAGATGGATGGCGGCGAGCGTCGACAGCATATTGAGGGCGATCTTCTGGGCCGTGCCGGCGCCCATGCGCGTCGAGCCGGCGATCACTTCCGGCGGCGTTTCGAGCAGGATGGCGGTTCCAGACAGACGCAGCAGAGCCGAGTCCCGGTTGTTGGCGATGCCGATGGTGGCCGCACCGCGACGGGCGGCTTCCTCGATCGCCCGCAGTGCATAGGGCGTCGTACCACTGGCCGAGATTGCGATCAGGCAGTCGCCCTTGCCAATGCCGGCGTTGGCGACCGCTGTCGCGGCCTCCTCTTTATCGTCTTCGGGGCCGCCGGCCAGCGTTCTGAAGGCCTCATCGCCGCCGGCGATCAGGATGGCGATGCGGTCGCGACGGATGCCGAAGGTGCCAGGCAGTTCCAGCGCATCGGCAAGCGCCATCAGGCCGGAGCTGCCGGCCGCGGCATAGGCGAGCTTGCCGCCGCCCTTCAGGCTACCGGTGATGATCTCGGCCGCTTCGGCGATGGAGGGAATGGCGTTGCGCACAATCTTCGCCGCCTCGACCTGCGCATCGGCCAGCGAAGCAAGGATCGCTTCGGGAGCCTGGATATCCAGCCCCTCAGCATTCCTGTGCAGCGCTTCGGTGCGCGTTTCGGCCATCCCAATTCCTCCAATTCGGAAAACAATACCAAAAAAATACCACTTGTCCACACGCATTAACGAATTCGCCGCATTGAAATCGCTGGCGCAGGTAAATGGCCAAGTTTTTCAGTGAAATACGCTCTAATCTTTTTTGCAGCGGAAATTAACCCTTGGCTATTGGTATTTTATTGGTATTATCGGCCTGGAGGAGAAATCACGTGAAATTCGTGCTTGGCATCGATGGCGGCGGCACCAGTTGCAGGGCGGCCCTGGCAATGGCGGACGGCACGGTGCTCGGCCGCGCCAAAAGCGGCGCCGCCAACATCCGCACCGACCTGACCGGCGCCCGGTCGAACATCGTCGAGGCGGCGCGGCAAGCCTTTGTCGCGGCTGGCCAGGATCCGGACCTGATCCCGCAAACACCGGCCATTCTCGGCCTCGCCGGCGCCAATGTCGGCACCTACCGGCAGCAGCTCGAGGCGATCCTGCCGTTCAGCACCAGCCGCGTCGAAACCGATGCCGAAATCGCGCTGGAGGGCGCGGTCGGTTCCGGCGACGGCGCCATGGCGATCCTCGGCACCGGCACCGCCTACATGGCGCGCAAGAACGGCAAGTCGCGTGCCATCGGCGGCTGGGGCTTCCAGGTCGGCGACCAGGGCAGCGGCGCCCGCATCGGCCGCGACCTGCTCGAACAGACCCTGCTTGCCCATGATGGCGTGCGCGCGCGTTCGGCGCTGACCGATAGCATGATGGCCGTGTTCCGCGACAATCCGGAGGATGTGGTCGAATTCACCACCAATGCCAAGCCCGGCGATTTCGGCGGCTTCGCCCCCAAAGTGTTCGAACATGCCGAAAAAGGCGACGCGGTCGCCAACTGGATCCTCGACAAGGCCGTCGCCGATGTCGAGGCCTCGCTTGGCGCGCTGGAGTTGGCGGATGACGCGCCGCTCTGCCTGCTCGGCGGGCTGGCGCCGCTCTACGCGCCGCGCCTGTCGGCACGCTACCGGGCGCTGCTTCGGGAGCCGCTCGACGATGCGCTCGGCGGCGCCGTGCAGATGGCGGTCCGCCTGTTCGCGCCGAGGGGAGCGGCTCGATGAGCGACGCCGCCGACCAGATCTTCGCCGCGCTGAAACAGTCCTCGCAAAGCGGTGCGCCGCTCTACCTGCAACTGCGCAAAAGCATTGAGGATGCCGTCAATCGCGGTCTGATCGGGCCCGGCGACGCGCTTCCTTCCGAGCGCGACATCGCCATCAAGGCCGATATTTCGCGTGTCACCGTGCGTAAGGCGGTGCAGGACCTCGTCAAGGGCGGCATCCTGGTCCAGCGCCACGGCTCCGGCACCTTCGTGGCGCCGCGCATGGAGCGGGTCGAGCAGTCGCTGTCGCGGCTGACCTCCTTCACCGAGGACATGGCGCGGCGCGGCATGGTTGTGCGCTCGGCCTGGCTCGACCGCGGCCTTTACGCGCCCTCGCCCGACGAGATGATGGTGCTTGGCCTGTCGTCGAACGAATTGGTGGCGCGCGTGGCGCGCCTGCGCATAGCCAACGACACGCCGCTGGCGATCGAGCGCGCCTCGCTGTCGGCCAGCGTGCTGCCGGACCCCGCTGGAATTGGCTCCTCGCTCTACGCAGCCCTGGAATTGACCGGCAACAGGCCGGTGCGCGCGGTGCAGCGCATCTCGGCCGCCAATCTCGGCGACGGCGACGCGCGCCTGCTCGAAGTGCCGCCGGGCATTGCCGGCCTGCACATCGAGCGTATTTCCTATCTGGCGAGCGGCAAGGTGATCGAGTTCACCCGCTCCATCTACAGGGGCGACGCTTATGATTTCGTCGCCGAACTGCGGCTGACAGGGCCGAGCGAAGAGGGCCGACCATGACGACCGAGCCGAACAAATCGACGGAGCCGACCCATATGCGGCGCGAGATCGAGGAGATCCCGCAAGCCGTCGCCCGCCTGCTCGACGGTTCCGGTGCCGTACTTTCCGAAGCCGGCCGCGGCATTCGCGAGCGCGATCCGCATTTCGTCGTCACCGTGGCGCGCGGCTCGTCCGATCATGCCGCTACTTTCATGAAGTACGCGGTCGAACTCACCGCCGGTCTTGCGGTGGCTTCGGTCGGCCCTTCCATCGCTTCGATCTATGGCCGCAAGCTCAGGCTCGGCGGCTCCGCGTGCCTGGCCATCTCGCAGTCGGGCAAGAGCCCCGACATCGTCGCCATGGCCGAAACCGCACGGGCAGGTGGCGCGCTGACCATCGCCGTCACCAACACCGCCGATTCACCGCTGGCGCGCGCCTCGGACCATGCGATCGACATCCTGGCCGGGCCCGAGCGCAGCGTCGCGGCGACCAAGACCTTCGTCAATTCCGCTGTCGCCGGCCTTGCTCTGATGGCGCATTCCACCGGCGACGAAGCGCTTCTCAAGGCGCTTGCCCGCTTGCCCGAGCATTTCGGCAAGGCGATCGCCTGCGACTGGATGAGCGTGCTCGTCGAAACGATCGAAAAGCAGAAGTCGCTGTTCATCCTCGGCCGCGGCCCATCCGCGGCGATGGCTAACGAAGCGGCGCTGAAATTCAAGGAAACCTGCGGCATGCATGCCGAGGCCTACAGTGCTGCCGAAGTCATGCATGGCCCGCTGGCGCTGATCGGCCCCGATTTTCCGGTGCTGGCCCTGGCCGCGCGCGACGCATCCGAACCGTCCGTAGCCGAAGCCGCCGACAGCCTGGCGGCCAAGGGGGCGCCGGTCTTCGTCACCTCGATGCTGGCGAACAAGGCCACACGCCTGCCGCATGTCGCCACCGGCCATCCACTGACCGATCCGCTGACGCTGATCGTCTCCTTCTACGTGTTCGTCGAGGCCCTTGCGCGCCACCGCGGCCTCGATCCGGATACGCCGCGCAACCTTCGCAAGGTGACGGAGACCGTATGAGCGACCGTTTCGCCCTGACTGGCGCCCGTATCTTCGACGGCGACGACTGGCATGACGGTCATGCCCTCGTCGTGCGCGACGGTCTGATCGAGGCCATCCTGCCCACCGGCGCGCTTGCCGCGGATATGCGCCGCGTCGACACCGGCGGCGGCATGCTGGCGCCGGGCTTCGTCGACATCCAGGTCAATGGCGGCGGCGGCGTCATGCTCAACGATCATCCCGATGTCGCCTCGATCGAGACCATCTGCCGGGCGCATGCGCCGTTTGGCACCACCGCACTGCTGCCGACGCTGATCACCGATACAGCGGATATCACCGCCGCGGCGATCGCCGCCGGCGAGGCGTCGGCACTGCGGAAAGTGCCGGGGTTTCTCGGGCTGCATCTGGAAGGTCCGCATCTGTCGATCGCCCGCAAGGGTGCGCATGACCCGGCGCTGATCCGGCCGATGACGGACAAGGACGAGGCGATGCTGATCGCGGCGCGAGGCAAGCTCCCGGTGCTGCTCACCACGATCGCGCCTGAATCCGTCGAGGCGACCCGTGTGGCCGCCTTGGCCAAGGCCGGCATCATCGTCAGCCTCGGCCATTCCGACACCGGCTACGCCACGGCCAAAGCCTTCGCCGAGGCCGGCGCCAGCGTGGTCACGCATCTGTTCAACGCCATGAGCCAGATCGGCAATCGGGAGCCGGGACTGGCGGGCGCCGCCATCGACGTCGGCAGCCTGTCCGCGGGACTGATCGCCGACGGCATCCATGTCGATCCCGCCACCATTGCAATAGCGCTGCGGGCCAAACAGGGGCCGGGCAGGATCGTGCTGGTCACCGACGCCATGGCGACGATCGGCACCGACATGACCTCCTTCACGCTCAACGGCCGCACCATCTACCGCAAGGACGGCAGCCTGCGGCTTGCCGATGGAACGCTGGCCGGTGCGGATCTCGACATGATCTCGGCCGTGCGTTTCACCCATCGCAGCGTGGGCGTGGAGCTTTCCGAGGCCTTGCGCATGGCGTCTCTCTATCCGGCGCAGGCGGTCGGCCAGTCGCACCGGCTCGGGCGCTTCGCCAAGGGCACCGCCGCCGACATCGTTTCGCTTTCGGACGATCTCGACATCAAAAGCGTCTGGATCGGCGGCGACAGTGTTTTTTCGACCAGCGCCGGCGGGCAACGGTGAAAGCCGGCAATGGCTGACGTCGATTGCGTCGTCGCCGGAGCCGGCGTCGTCGGGCTCGCCATCGCCAGGGCGCTCGCCCTGTCGGGCCGCGAAGTGCTGGTGGTCGAAAAGGCCGCTTCGATCGGCACCGTCACCAGTTCGCGCAATTCGGAAGTCGTTCATGCCGGGCTCTATTACGCGCCCGGAAGCCTGAAGGCGCGTTTCTGCGTCGAAGGACGCGAACGGCTCTATGCCTATTGCCGCGAGCGCGGCATCGGCCATCGACGCACCGGCAAGCTGATCGTCGCCGTCGAACCGGGCCAGCTGCCTCGGCTCAATGCAATCCGGGCCAATGCGGAACAATGCGGCGTCGACGACCTCGATTTGCTGACCGCCGCGCAAGCAGAAAGCCTCGAACCGGCGCTGAGCTGCGCCGGGGCGCTGCTGTCGCCGTCGACGGGCATCGTCGACAGCCAGGGGCTGATGCTGTCGCTGCGCGGCGACGCGGAGGCGGCCGGTGCGTCGTTCGCCTTCCTGACCGCCGTCGCAGCGGCGACGGTCGAGGCCGACGGGATTCGTATCACCACGCGCGATGGCGACGGCGAGACGTTCGCGTTGAAAGCCGGCGCTTTCGTAAATGCCGCAGGGCTCGACGCGCAGGCGCTGGCCGGTAGCATCGAAGGGTTCCCGCCAGAGCTCGTGCCGCCGCTCTGGCTGGCGCGCGGCAACTACTTTTCGCTTTCGGGCCGCTCGCCATTCTCGCGGCTGATCTATCCAGTGCCGGTCAATGGCGGCCTGGGCGTGCACCTGACACTCGACCTCGGCGGCAGCGCCCGCTTCGGCCCCGACGTCGAATGGATCGACCAGGCGGCCTATGCGGTCGATCCCGGCCGCGGCGCGGTCTTCTATGACGAGATCCGGCGCTATTGGCCGGATCTGAGGGACGGCGCCCTGCTGCCGGCCTATGCCGGGATCAGGCCGAAACTGTCGGGCCCGAACCAGCCGGCGGCCGACTTCATGGTGCAGGGTCCGGCCGACCACGGCGCGGGCCGGATCGTCAACCTGTTCGGCATAGAGAGCCCGGGCCTGACGGCAAGCCTGGCGCTGGCCGAGCATGTCGTCGGTCTCTTGTTCCCCCGATAGTGCCCAGGCGATCGCACGAAACTGTTCGCGATGCTCCCCGTCCAAACAAGCGGGATGAGGTATCCTTGCCTCGATCGACTTAGCTGGCGGGACTGCTTATGGAAAAAAGATCCTTGTAGGTATCGCGCAGCAGATTCTTTTGCACCTTGCCCATGGTGTTGCGCGGCAATTCGTCGACGAAGACCACGCGCTTGGGATGCTTGTATTTCGCCACGCGCGCGGCAATGGCATTGAGTATCTCGGCAGCGGTGACGGTCGAAGCCGGCAAGCGAACCACGACGGCCGTTACGCCTTCGCCGAAATCGGGATGGGCAACGCCGATGACGGCACTTTCCAGGACGCCGTCAAGCGCGTCGATCTCGCTCTCGAGCTCCTTGGGATAGATGTTGTAGCCGCCCGAGATGATCAGGTCCTTGCCGCGGCCGACGATGTGGACATAACCGTCGGGGTCGATCATGCCGAGATCGCCTGTGATGAAGAAGCCGTCGTCGCGGAATTCCGCTTTGGTCTTTTCCGGCATGCGCCAGTAGCCGGAGAAGACATTCGGCCCCTTGACCTCGATCATGCCGACCTCGCTTTGGGCAAGCGGCCTGCCAGTGTCGGGGTCGGCGATGCGCAACGACACGCCGGGCAAGGGAAAGCCGACGGTGCCGGCGCGGCGCTCGCCATCATAGGGGTTCGAGGTGTTCATGTTGGTCTCGGTCATGCCGTAGCGCTCGAGAATGGCGTGGCCTGTGCGCTCGCGCCAGGCCCTGTGCGTCTCGGCCAGCAGCGGCGCCGAGCCGGAAACGAACAGGCGGATGTTTCTTGCCGCCTCGCGGGTCAGCCCGTCCTGCTGCAAGAGCCGGACATAGAAGGTCGGCACGCCCATCAGCGCCGTGGCGTCCGGCAAGAGCGCGACGACGCGCCCTGCGTCGAATTTCTGCTCGAACAGCATCGAGGCGCCGGCCATCAGGATGACGTTGGTGGCGACGAACAGCCCATGGGTGTGGAAGATGGGCAGTGCGTGGATCAGCACATCGTCCGATGTGAAGCGCCAATAGTCGACCAGCACGCGCGCATTCGAGGCGAGGTTCTCGTGGCTGAGCATGGCCCCTTTCGAGCGGCCGGTCGTTCCCGACGTGTAGAGGATCGCCGCAAGATCGTCGGGACCGCGCGCGACGTCGTGGAAGTCGGGCGATTGCCGCGACGCCTGGTCCGCCAGCGATCCTTCGCCCTTGCCGTCGAGGGTGACGGCAAGAGCTCCGCATTTTTGCGCCAGGGCGTCGATGCCGGCTACCCGTGCCGGATCGCAGACGACCAGCCGGGGCTCGGCGTCGCCGAAGAAATAGGCGAGTTCGGCCAGCGTATAGGCGGTGTTGAGCGGCAGGAAGACGGCGCCGGCACGCAGGCAGGCGAGGTACAGCAGCATAGCTTCCGGGCTCTTCTCGACCTGCACCGCGACCCGGTCGCCGGGCTCGACGCCAAGTTGCAAAAGCGCGTGAGCCAGTTGCGCCGAGCGCGCCAGCATGTCGCCATAGGTCAGCACGCGGCCGTCATCCGTCCGCATCAACAGGCGTCCGGGCTTCGGCATCCGGGACCGGAAAATGTCGAACAGATGATTGCTCATGAGGTCTTCCTGCGTCTGGCGGCGAAAGGCATGCATCGGACGGAGCCGGGCCTGTCTTCCGGTTCGGCCGCTTTGCACGGCGCCAGACTGTTGGTGGTTCTTGCCGACCCGTCAAGCCCGCAAGGGCGGCTCCACGCGGCGGCCATGATCATGTCGCCGGGCGAAAGCGGAAGGCTTTGGCGGTAAAAGGCTGGGGCGGTAGAAGGCTGGGGCGGCAAAGGCTTGGGGCGCGATGCGGCGCTACCGTGGGGTGCGCTCGGCCCTGGCGCTGGCCGGCTCTGATGCTTCGACCTGCTTGAAGCGCTCCATGCACATCGCTGCCGTCAGGCGATAGTGATTGAGCAGGGCTTCGACCGCGGCGTCGGCATTACCGTCCAGCGCATTTTCCGCGATCAGGCGGTGCTCCGCAAAATCGTCGCGCTGGATGCCTTCGCCGTTACTGGCCATTCGGCGGTAGCGGTAGGCGTGATCGGAAAGCTGGTCGCAAAACCCCACCAGCCATCGCGACCGGCAGGCCGAGATCAGCGCACGGTGGAAAGTGCGGTGCAGTCTCTCCCAGTCCGGATTGAGCGACGACAGATCCGTTGGCATGAGACGTGAGGTGCGCCCCAACCGATGCAACGCCAGAACCAGCTGTTCTTCCCATTCGGCGGTGCGGTGGGCGATGGATTCGCGAAGCGCCCGTTCCTCGAGCCAGCAACGGGTACGCGTCAATTCCTCGAGCTCTGCCGCGCTGACCGGCATGATGAAGAAGCCTCGCTGGTCATGCCGACCGAGAAGCCCTTCCGAGGCCAGGCGATTGAGAGCCTCACGAACCGGGGAAGCGCCGGCGCCATATTTGGAAACAACCCACTCAACCCGCAGCTTGCTCTCGGTTTCAAAGGCGCCCCGCAGAAGATCGGCACGGAGTTGATGATAGACAGTGCTGGCGAGCGTACTCTTCGAGCCTGTGCCGTCGTCATTCAGATTGGCAGCTGCGTATGTCAAAATCGGCTCCTTGTCCCCAAATCTGGTCCTGGGCAATTCGAGTCCGAGAAACAGTTCCCTTTCCGTACACGTACCCTACCGCGCGCGCCTCGACGCGCTCAAGCGGGAGATCGCGTCATTGTACTTTAGAACAAAGAAATATGCACGATCCTATATCTGGTCGAACGAAATCGTGTTCGGCTACAACCGGCGGAAATTTAACGTGTTTATATGCAGGATCACCTGTTCTTCCGTGCCTCCGCGCGAACCTCTTTTCCGTCGCGCGCAAAAGACACCGAACAGTGGGACCGAATCAGGCCTTTTATCCTGCCCATGGCTTTTGTCGCGGGGCCAGCCGCAGCGAAGCGCGCAGTGCAGGCCCCCGGGGTTGACCACGTGGGGAGATCCTGGCCTCCATCGGTTCTTGTGCGGTGCTTTTAGCCGGCTGCCTTGTCGGCCGCCGTCCTGATCGCCTCTATATTTGCCCGGTACGCTTCCACGCTGCCGCCCTTGAAGATGGCGGCGCCGGCCACCAGCACATCGGCGCCGGCGGCGGTCACCAGCGGCGCGGTTTCGGGCGACACGCCGCCGTCGATCTCGATGCGGATCGGCCGGCCGCCGATCAGCGCCTTGACCCGCCTCACCTTGTCGACGATTGCCGGAATGAAGGCCTGGCCCCCGAAACCCGGGTTGACGGTCATGATCAGGATCAGGTCGAGCCTGTCGAGCACGTATTCGATCGCACTTTCCGGCGTTGCCGGATTGAGCGAAACGCCGGCCTTCTTGCCGAGATTCCTGATCGTCTGCAGCGAGCGGTCGAGATGCGGCCCGGCCTCGGCATGCACGGTCATGCCGTCGCACCCGGCCTCGGCGAAGGCTGCCAGATAGGGATCGGCCGGCGCAATCATCAAATGGCAGTCGAAGAAAGCCTTGGTGCGATTGCGGATCGCCTTGATCACCGGCGGACCGAAGGTGATGTTGGGGACGAAATGGCCGTCCATCACATCGAGATGGATCCAGTCGGCGCCGGCTGCCGCGACGGCCTCGACCTCGTCGCCCAGCTTCGAAAAGTCCGAAGCCAGCACCGAAGGTGCGATCAAGGTTTTTTTCGTCATGATGACGGGGCCTTTCCGAGCGCCTTTTTCATCTGATCACTGCCTAAAGCGCAGCCGCTGACTTGTCGAGGGTGCGAGCTTGGCGGTTCCACAGCTGGGGTAGTGCGGCGTCCTCTTCGTGTTGCAGCTTCAGCCTGCCCGGCCACGAAGAACCCCGCCGGGATTCCTCCGGCGGGGTTTCCGATGTGCCTTCAGGCGATGGTTACTGCTGCTGGAGATTCAGGATTCTGTTTGGAGCCGTATCCTGCTGCTGTTCGGACTGCGGCCTGCGCCGTGGCAGAACCTGCTGCAGCAGCATGCCCGGGTTGAGTTCCAGCGAGGGCTGCCCGCGCACCGGCCTGCAGTTTGGATAACGGCCGATCATGCCTTCCGGGCAACGCCGCCTGAAGATCGGCTGGCACTGGCCGTTGACCATTTGCGAGCCCGGCGCGCATTCGCTCTCTTGCCTGGACCGGCGGCATGCGCCGTCGATCACCCGGGTTCCACGCGGACAGACACACTCGCCGCGCTTGTTGTGGATCTGGCCGCGAATGTCGCACTGCTCCACATCGGGCTGCTTGCGCCGGCACACTCCATTGCGCAGCTCGGTCCCCCTCGGGCAGACGCAGTCGCCATTGGCGTCGTGGACCTGGCCGCGGATGGTGCATTGCTCAGGCTCCGGCTGGAGAGCCCGGCAGGCTCCCTTGCGCAGTTCGGTCCCTCGTGGGCAGACGCATTCGCCTTCCGCGCCGTGGACCTGGCCACGGATGGTGCATTGCTCGGGCTTCGGCCTGTCGCGCACGCAGGCGTTGGCATCCCGGTCGAGATGCGTGCCCTTGGGGCAGGTGCAGCCATCGCCGTCCGATGTCGGCACCGATCCCGGTATCGCGCAGCCCGGCCTGGATGTCTTGACGCAGGCGCCATTCTCCAGCTCGGTCCCGCGCGGACAGACGCAGCGTCCATCCTCTGTGCGGACCTGGCCCTCGAGCAGCACGCAACGCTTTGGCTCCTTCGGCGGGATGATGACGCCGCCGGACGAGCACTGGCCGTTGCGATAGGTGGTGCCCTGCGGGCAGACGCACCGGCCGGCGTCGTTCATGACGAAGTCTGCCGAGCATTCCTTCTTCGTCTCATGCCTGATGGTGAAGGGATGGCAGGCATAGGCCTTGCCGCGATCGGCTTGGGTGTTGGCCTGGTCGCGGGAAAGCACATCGCCGCCGCCCTGCACCCGCGTATCGGGAGAAAGCACGCCGACGCAGTTCTGGCCGTTGACGCTGCCTTGCAGATTGGCCAGGCGGCCGTCGTCGGGGATGACCAAGGTGACGTGGTGGACGCGGCTTTCGCCGGCGCCAAGTGTCAGGTCTGCGATGCAGGACGCAGGCAAGGCCGCCGGTTCCGGCGAGCAGCCGAAGGCCGGCTCGATCGAGGTGATCGCGACGCCTTCCAGCCGGCCGAGGCCTTCGACGCCGATCGCATCGCCGATGCGGACAGGGCCGGAAAATTCCGCCGGGCCGTCGTTGGTGATGGTGATCTCGAACGAGCAGGGTTCTCCGGGCCGGCACTCGCGGTCGCCGGTCTTCTCGACGCGGATGGACGAGACCCCGCCGCCCTTGGCGCAGGCCCGGCCGACCGGATGGACGACGTCCTCGCCCTGCGCCGGGCCGTAGGAGCCCCGCGCGCAATTCTCGAACTCGCCGTTGGCCGAAACCGTCACGTCGAAGTGCCTGCTGGTTCCGGGTGTCATGACGGCGCCTGGAATCTGGCACGCCAGCGTGTCGGCCGGAACCGGCCCGCATGCCCATTCCGCGCCGTCTGATGTGACGGTCTGGATCTGGACGGGCGCGCCGCCCGACACCAAAGCGGCGGCATCGTTGACCCGCACCGGACCGGTGGGGGCAGCCGTGCCGGCATTGCTGACGGTGATGCGGCAGGAGACGAAAGCGGCACCCGCCAGCGAACCGCCGCATGTCTTGGTGATACGCAGGACAGGCTGGCCGCCATTGGGACGAGGAATGCGTTGCTTGGCGCAGGCCCGGTTGTTGGTGAGGTCGGTTTCGCCGGGGATCGGTTTCACCTCGGCGCAATTCTCGACCGTGTCCGACCGGTAGCCGGCCGGCACCACCGCCTTGACGACGATCGCCGTCAAAGCGCCCGGCGGCAGCGAGATGCCGGCATTGTCGCAACGGAACTGGCCGGGCCCGTTCGGACCGCATGTCCAGGGTGGGCTCGGGCCAAAGGTCGAGGAGGCCGGCGCGCCGCTGGGATAGGTGTCGACCACGGTCAGCGGCCCGTTATAGGTCGAGGTGCCGTTGTTGATGATGTCGATGACGAAGCTGCACACGCCATCGGCGGTGCAGGCTTCCGCGCGGGTACGCTTTTTCAGGATCAGGTCGGCCTTCTTCTCGACCGGCGGCCGGCAGTCGCGATCGCGATCGCCACGCCGGCAGATCGGGATCGAGGCGCAGCCACGGTCGTTGGCCTGGCTGCCGAACAGCGGCTTGCCGCTGGCGGCATAGTTATAGGCGGCACAGTTGCGCAAGCTGCTGCCTTGCCAGCCGCCAGCCGGCTTGAAGCCGAACTCCAGGTCGATGAAAGCCCCCGGATTGAGCGTGGTCACCGGATGGGTGCACGTCATCGGGGTGGCGCCGGGCACACAGATCCAGGGCGGATTGGGTCCCGAATCGAGCGTCGAGCCCGCCGGCAGCGTCACCTCGTCGAGCACGATCTTGCCGTTATAGGGCGCGTCGCCGACATTGGTGACCCGGATGCTGAAGTCGCAGCCGCCGCCCATGGTGCAGCGCGTGACATCGGCGCGTTTCTCGACCTTCAGGTCCGGTTCCCTGTCCTTGGGCGGACATCTCTGGTCGCGCGGGATGACGATGTCGATGGTCTGTGTGCAGCAGAGCCCCCAACCCTCTTTCGGCCCGGCATAGGTCTCGATGCCGGTGACGACGAGGTGGATGACGTCGCCGGGCGAGGCGCCGACGATCTTCCAGTTCAGCACACCGCCGCCGGCCGGCACCTTCTGTGTGTCGGGGACGATCGTGATGCCTGGCGTGGCCGTCGAAAGCTGCACCCACTTGCCGCCCATCTCGGGACCGACAGGCATATGGTAGATGAACGCGCCGCCGCCGGGCACGCAGTCGACCGTGCCGCGCTCCACCTTGAAGCATTCCTTGCCCGGTGGCGGCGGTGGCGGCGGATTGCACTTGGTCAGGTCGATCCGCATCGAGGTCTTTTCGCCGGTGAGAAAATTGCCGTCGTCCGGCTTGCCCGGATCCTGTGAGGGAATGATGGTTCCCGTGCCGGTGCCGACGGTGACTTTGACCAGGCCCTGATTGTCGACCGTCGCCGGCGCGGGGAACGCCGCGTGGTCGATCCTGGCGGTGATGCGGAACGTGATGACGCGTTCGCCCGGTGCGCCCGAGCCGTCGAGGTCGGAAGCGGAAATCCGGAAATCCGAAACCGTTGCCATGTCGTTGGGGCCGGCCGAATTGCTGATGACGGCGCCAGGCAGAGGTCCGCCGGACGCATCGGTGCCGTCACCGGAGACCTGCATGTTGACGATCTGCAAGCCATGCGGGAGCTGGTCCTTGAAGTCGAGCCGGACCGTCTGCAGCGAAGCCGCAAACCCCGGGCTGGCGAAGCCTTGCGGTGCGCCGCGCAGGCCGAAGCTCAAAGTGTAGAAGACATAGTCGCAGCTTCGCTGGCCGCCGGTCTTGGTGAAGAACGGCACGGCTCGTCCGGGCTCCGGATTGATGATGCGCGGATTGTCGAGCTTGAATTCCTTATCCGGGCTGGCGGCCTGGACGGTCTTGGCCGGAGCCGTGCCTTCGGCAAGTGCCGGCAGCGCCGGCAGCATGGCGACCGCGATACCGGCCGCCACCAGCCAGCGCGCAGCGCGCCTGGCAAAAGACAGGCGCCTCGTGTTCATGACGGTTGATTTGTCGGCGACGCCCAGCGGGGAGAGTGCGAGATTGTTCATCGTCCCCTCCTCAACGGTCGCAGCTGACGGCTGGCGTTCTGAGCGGCAAGGTCATCTTGCAGCAAGGGTAGTAGCCGCCCTTGTCCTTGTCGGACTTCCTGTAGAAGCAGAGCCCGACATCGACCGTGTCGCCCGGATCGTGGCCGGTGATGCCGATCGTGTATGGCTTGCCAGGCACATGCGACATGGGCGAGGTCACCCCGACGCCTGGCGTCCTGGATTGGGCTTTGATCGAATCGCCGCCGAAGCCGGCATGGTCATGAAGGTAGAGGTCCGCCTCGAGCCCGTGCGGCGTGCAGAAATACCTGACATCGTCGACATCGAGACAGGAGGGCAGGTTGCCGGGCGGCGGGAAGTCCGGCGGATAGAACGGTGGCAGATAGCCGCCCGGGATTTCCTCATAGTAGCCGGCGCGGCCCTCGCAGGGATGCCAGACGGCGACGTCGCCGACATGGCCTTCCACTTCCGGGTCCTCGAAATAGCCGTCGAAGTCGACGAACCAGGAGCCGAAAGGCGGCACATTGGCCGGCTTGACCAGCTCCCTGGGCGTGATCTGCACGCCATGCACGGCGAGCGGCCCGCCAGCGGCGAGCCGTTCGGCAAGGGCCGGATTGTCGCGCAATTTGTCGCCGGTGTTGACCAGCGTCTGGGCACAGGCCGAGGTGTCGAGATCGCCTTCGGCGTCATAGCCATATTGCAGGTCCAGCCCGCCGGCCGACTGCCTGAAGCCTTGCGGGAAGCCGACGGCATATTCCTGCGGCGCTTTCACCCAGACCGATTCCGTTGCCGGATCGTTCGGGTTTTCTCTGAAGTAGCGGATGACCTCGCCCCTGCCGGCATCGGCGAACTGGCTGTAGTCGTAGCGGTTCTCGACCGGGCCGCGCTGGGCCAGGTACATGAAGCCGCTATTGTCGAAGGCGATGTCGGTGACGGCATAGTCCTTGTCGGCCTTGACCGTCAGCTCCCAACGGGGATCGCCGGCGAAGCGGCCGTCGCGGGCAATGCCCACGGACCAGATCTCGGCCTTCTCGCCGACGGAATAATAGAGCCGGCCGCCATGATAGGCGACTGCCCAGACACGGCGCTCGTCCTGGGTGTAGCCCCAGGTCTCGGGGTCTTCCGTGTCGAAGGCCGCTCCCTGTATGTCCATGACGGCGCCATCGTCGGCGACCGGAGCCAGGCCATGCGCCGGGCGCCCGGCGACGCCATGGTCGAACGTGTCGACCAGCGCGCCATTGGCGTCGATGCGATGGATCAGACCGGTATCGAGGTCGGAGGCGAAGACCTGGCGGTGGATGGGGTCGAAGGTGAGATTGCCGATGCCGGGCCCGCTGTTGGTGTCGATGTCTGCGAATTTGGCGACCTGGCCGCTGATGCCGTCGACCTTCCAGATGGTGCCCGGCCCGCCGCCGTTCTCGGTGCCGAACTGGCCCTCCATGAAGGCAGCGCCTGCCATGCCGCGGCGCTGCCGCTCCGGACGGCCGTCATCGTCGGCGTCAGGCGTGACGATGCGGATGCCGTGCAGCGAGGTGGCGCCGGCATAGAGATTGGGAATGCCTGACGGGACGCCACCGCGCATGCCGTCATCATAGGTGAGGCCGAACACCTGGCCGATCTGGCCTGATGTCACCTCGAAAGGCGGCGGCGTGTAGACGAGCTGGCCGGAGGCCGGCCCGCCCAGGCTTGAAACGTCGAAAACGCGCAAGGTGGCGCGCGCCGTGTCGATGAAGGTTTCGTCGACCGGATCGACGCCGGGCGGCAGGCCCCCCTTTTCGGAATCTGAAGAGTCGAAATCGGGAATGACGGTGCCGGAAAATCCGGTGACCGCCATCGAGCCGGGATAGAGGATCCGGGTTTCCTGCGCCCGCGCGGGGCCGCCAAGCCATAGGCCGGCGGTCAGCGCCAGGACAAGAAAGGCGCTGGCGGCCTTCGCCACGCCGCCCAAACGGCCGGCACGAGAGGGCGCGAACCGGCGGTGATCGCGAGACATGGAACTCCCCCCGAAGTCTAACGGAGAACCAACCGATCCTGCCGCGCAAACCAGCGCAAGGCGCGGCGTTCCAGCACGTTCGTCCCCGATCGAATTGTCTGCTTTCCTCATAATTACGATACGCCTGCTCCTGTGCAGGGTCAACGGAACCAGCGGAAAGCCAAGCGCATCGACCCTGTCGCGAAGACGATGGTCGCGCCGAGCTCCTGTTGGTCGGGGAGGCCATGGCGTCCCTGGGGTGCTGGTCATGGTGGCTCCCTTTCCCGTGGCCGCATCATGCGGCGCCTGAGCGTCAGTCGCACGCGGAGGCGGAAAGGTTCACTGTGGGGCCCGGCTATTCTTTCAGACGCCGCGAAGCGGGCGGACGCGATGCCTCGGGCGCAGGCGTAATCGGGCCGTTTCGCCATCCGCTGTCGAGGATGGTGGAAGCCTTGCGCAGAATGCTTGCGCCCGATGCCGCCTGTTCTTATATACGCGCCAAGCCGTCCAGCGCCGCAACAGCGGTTGCCGAACGGGATTTCTTGTGAACAGGGGCTTTCGTCGGAACGCCTTACGGGTCCTGAGAGCCTGCTTAGCGGAGAGACTAGAAAAATGGCAAAAGTAATCGGTATCGATCTCGGCACCACCAACTCCTGCATCGCCATCATGGACGGCAAGGAGCCGAAGGTGATCGAGAATGCGGAAGGCGCGCGCACGACGCCTTCCATCGTCGCCATCTCGGGCGACGGCGAACGTCTCGTCGGCCAGCCGGCCAAGCGCCAGGCGGTCACCAATCCTGAAAACACCATCTTCGCGGTCAAGCGCCTGATCGGCCGCCGCTATGACGATCCGGTGACGGAAAAGGACAAGAAGCTTGTCCCCTACAAGATCGTCAAGGGCGACAATGGCGATGCCTGGGTCGAGGCCGGCGGCAAGAAGCAGTCGCCCAGCCAGATCTCGGCCATGATCCTGCAGAAGATGAAGGAAACGGCGGAAGCCTATCTCGGCGAGAAGGTCGAGAAGGCGGTCATCACCGTTCCCGCCTATTTCAATGACGCCCAGCGCCAGGCGACCAAGGACGCCGGCAAGATCGCCGGCCTCGAAGTGCTGCGCATCATCAACGAGCCGACCGCGGCTGCCCTCGCCTACGGCCTCGACAAGAAGGACGGCAAGACCATCGCCGTCTATGACCTTGGCGGCGGCACGTTCGACATTTCGGTGCTCGAGATCGGTGACGGCGTGTTCGAGGTGAAGTCGACCAATGGCGACACCTTCCTCGGCGGCGAGGATTTCGACATGCGCCTCGTCGAGTATCTGGCGGCCGAGTTCAAGAAGGAACAGGGCATCGACCTGAAGAACGACAAGCTTGCCTTGCAGCGCCTCAAGGAGGCTGCCGAGAAGGCCAAGATCGAGCTGTCGTCGACGACGCAGACCGAGATCAACCTGCCCTTCATCACCGCCGACGCTACCGGGCCCAAGCACCTGACGCTGAAGCTGACGCGCGCCAAGTTCGAAAGCCTGGTCGAAGACCTCGTCCAGCGCACCATCGATCCGTGCAAGGCGGCGCTCAAGGATGCCGGCCTGAAGGCTGGCGAGATCGACGAAGTGGTGCTGGTCGGCGGCATGACCCGCATGCCCAAGATCCAGGAGATCGTGAAGCAGTTCTTCGGCAAGGAGCCGCACAAGGGCGTCAACCCCGATGAGGTCGTCGCACTCGGCGCCGCCATCCAGGCCGGCGTGCTGCAGGGCGATGTCAAGGACGTGCTGCTGCTCGACGTGACCCCGCTGTCGCTCGGCATCGAGACGCTGGGCGGCGTGTTCACCCGGCTGATCGAGCGCAACACGACGATCCCGACCAAGAAGAGCCAGGTGTTCTCGACGGCCGAGGATTCGCAGTCGGCCGTGACCATCCGGGTCTTCCAGGGCGAGCGCGAAATGGCCGCCGACAACAAGGCGCTCGGCCAGTTCGACCTGGTCGGCATTCCGCCGGCCCCGCGCGGCGTGCCGCAGATCGAGGTCACCTTCGACATCGACGCCAACGGCATCGTCAATGTTTCGGCCAAGGACAAGGGCACCGGCAAGGAGCACCAGATCCGCATCCAGGCCTCGGGTGGCCTTTCGGACGCCGACATCGAGAAGATGGTGAAGGATGCCGAAGCCAATGCCGACGCCGACAAGAAGCGGCGCGCGCTGGTCGAGGCCCGCAACCAGGCCGAGGCGCTGGTGCATTCCTCGGAGAAGTCGCTGAAGGAATATGGCGACAAGGTCTCGGAAGCCGACCGCACGGCGATATCGGACGCGATCGCGGCGCTGAAGACCGCTACCGAGGGTGACGACGCAGCGGAAATCGAAGCCAAGAGCCAAGCGCTCGCGGAGGCTTCGATGAAGCTCGGCCAGGCCATGTACGAGGCCTCGCAGAAGGAAGCGGCGGAAGCCGATGCCAAGGCGGACGCCGCCAAGGACTCGGATGTGGTCGATGCCGATTTCGAGGAAATCGACGAGGACGACGACAAGAAGAAGTCGGCCTGAACCGGCTGACGGCAAGATAAAGCGGAAAGCCCGGCGCAAAGCCGGGCTTTTTTGCAACCCTGGCAGAAAAAGTGCGGAAAAAATCGTCGAAAAACACGAACAGCTCCGCACCGGCCCTAGCATCCGGGCTGCGCCGATCCTAAATCGTGGCAACGTGCCGGCAAACGACGCAACACTGCATGAAGACGTTGAGCATCCGGACAGCGGGAAAAAATGAAAGCTGATTTCTACGAAACGCTGGGCGTGCACAAGGGTGCCGACGACAAGGAACTGAAGAGCGCTTTCCGCAAGCTCGCCATGCAGTTCCACCCCGACCGCAATCCGGGCGACCATGCCTGCGAGCACAAGTTCAAGGAAATCAACGAAGCCTACGAGACGCTGAAGGATCCGCAGAAGCGCGCGGCCTATGACCGTTTTGGTCACGCGGCCTTCGAGCAGGGCGGCATGAACGGCGGCGCACACGGCTTCGGCGCCGGCGGCTTCGCCGACATTTTCGAGGACATTTTCGGCGACATGATGGGTGGCCGCCAGCGCCGCTCTTCCGGCGGCCGCGAGCGCGGCGCCGACCTGCGCTACAACATGGAAATCTCACTGGAAGAGGCCTTTGCCGGCAAGACCGCGCAGATCCGCGTGCCGGCCTCGATCTCCTGTTCGGAATGCTCGGGAACCGGCGCCAAGCCCGGAACCCAGCCGGTCACGTGCTCGATGTGCAACGGCCACGGCAAGGTGCGCGCCACGCAAGGCTTCTTCTCCATCGAGCGCACCTGCCCGCAATGCCAGGGCCGCGGCCAGACGATCAAGGATCCGTGCCCGAAATGCGCCGGCCAGGGCCGCGTCACCGAGGAGCGGTCGCTGTCGGTCAACATCCCAGCCGGCATCGAGGACGGCACCCGCATCCGGCTTGCCAATGAGGGCGAAGCCGGCTTGCGCGGCGGGCCGTCGGGCGACCTCTACATCTTCCTCGCGGTCAAGCCGCACGAATTCTTCCAGCGCGACGGCGCCGATCTCTACTGCAAGGTGCCGATCTCGATGACGACGGCCGCCCTTGGCGGCTCGTTCGAGGTGACGACGCTGGACGGAACGCAGACCAAGGTGAAGGTGCCGGAGGGCACCCAGAACGGCCGCCAGTTCCGCCTCAAGGGCAAGGGCATGCCGGTGCTGCGCCAGCCCAATGTCGGCGACCTCTACATCCAGACGGCGGTCGAGACGCCGCAGAACCTGTCGCGCCGCCAACGCGAGCTGCTGGAGGAATTCGAACAGCTCTCCTCACAGGACAATTCCCCCCAGTCGAGCGGCTTTTTCGCCCGCATGAAGGACTTTTTCGAGTCGTTCGGCGAGCGTTGATCGACGGCCTGTGCGCGTGTGGCTTGCCTTGCCGGTGTCGGCGCTGCGCCTCACCTGCCGGGCGGCCGACACGCGCCGTGAAAACCGCAGTAGGCGCGCATTTTTAGACGCGACGAAAACTATCTTATCCACGACATTGGCATGACCCTGCCTTGCCTTGGGCGGCTTAGGTGTTAAGTAGCTCTCAGGGGAGCGCTGAGGAGAGCTTGCATGACACGTGGTCCGGGACTGCGGAAGGCGCTTGCCGAAAAGTTCGACGACGAGCTGAAGTTCTTCAAGGGCTGGATCGACAAGCCGAAGACGGTCGGCTCGATCGTGCCGACCAGCTCCATCACCGCCCGCAAGATGGCTTCGATCGTCGACCCGAAGTCCGGTCTGCCGGTGCTCGAGGTCGGGCCCGGCACCGGCGTCATCACCCGCGCCATCCTGGCCCAGGGCGTGAGGCCTGAAAACCTTTACGCGGTCGAATATTCCACCGACTTCGTGCGCCATCTGCGCCGGCTCTACCCCGGCGTCAACGTCATCGAGGGCGACGCCTTCAATCTCAACGCCACGCTTGGCGACAAGAGCGGGATGATGTTCGATTCGGTGGTCTCGGGCGTGCCGCTGCTCAACTTCCCGGTCGCCCAGCGCATCGCCTATATCGAAAGCCTGCTTGACCGCATTCCGGCCGGCCGGCCGATCGTGCAGCTGACCTACGGCCCGATGTCGCCGATCCCGCCCGGCCGCGGCGACTATACGGTCAAGCATTTCGACTTCATCATCCGCAACATCCCGCCGACGCAGCTGTGGATCTACCGGCGCGAGGCGCATTAGGGATTGCGAAGCCGGCCGCGAATGTCTTCGAAAGTCGTCATCCTGCGGCTTGTCCCGAGGATCTGCCGCATAGCGGTATCAGATGCGGTGGGCATTGGGACGAAAATGTCTGACTTGGATGCGTTGGCAGATTCTCGGGGCAAGCCCGCGGATGACGCTTTGCCTGATCTGCATTGATTTGAGCGGGCTCTGGCTGTACCTGTCCGGGAACAAGGTTGGCCAATGGCAGTGATCCCAAAAATCCTCGTCTTTGCCGGCTCGGTCCGGGCCGGGACCTTCAGTGGCAGGACCGCCGACGTGGCGCAGAAGGAACTTGCGGTACAAGGCGCCGAGGTCACTCGCATCTCGCTCGGCGACTACCCCTTGCCGATCATGGATGAGGATCTGGATAAGGAAAAAGGCGTCCCCGAAAACGCCCTGAAACTTGCCCGGATGATCATTGCCCATGACGGGCTGCTGATCGCCACGCCCGAATATAACGGCTCCATTCCGCCGCTGCTCAAGAACACGATCGACTGGGTGAGCCGGGTGCGCAAGGATGGCGGCCGTGCGGTGAGGCCGTTTGCCGGCAAGGTCGCCGGCCTCAGTTCGTCTTCCAGCGGACACTTCGCCGGGATACGCTGCATCAACCATCTGCGCGCCGTGCTGGTGCATTGCCAGATGGAGGTGGTGACGCCGGAATGCTCGGTGCCGGAAGGCGGCAACGCCTTCGACGAGGACGGGCGTTTCAAGGACGAACGACTGCACCGAACCATGGAGCACCTATGCCGCACGCTGATCGAAACCTCGCGCATGCTGTCGACCCGGGTCGAGCCGTGATCGCCAACGCCATGCAGACCGACACAATGCGCGAAAGACTGATCGTCGGCCTCGACGTGCCGAGCTTGAAAGAGGCCGAGAAGGCGGTACGCGAACTCGATGGCGTCGTCTCCTTCTACAAGATCGGCTACCAGCTCGCCTTCGCCGGCGGTCTCGATTTCGCCAGGGAGCTCGCCAGCGGGGGCAAGAAGATCTTCCTCGACATGAAGCTGCTCGACATCGACAACACGGTGGCCAAGGGGGTCGAGAACATCGTCAAGATGGGCATGACCATGCTGACGCTGCATGCCTACCCGAAGACCATGCGGGCGGCGGTCGAGGCGGCGAGAGGCAGCGAGCTTTGCCTGCTTGCCGTCACCGTGCTGACCTCGATGGACGAACAGGACGTGATCGACGCGGGCTACGAATACGACCCGCACACGCTGGTGCTGCGGCGCGCGGAACAGGCGCTGCATGCCGGCATGGGCGGCATCGTCTGCTCGGCCGCGGAAACAGAGGCGGTGCGCCGCATCGTCGGGCCCGACATGGCGGTGGTAACGCCAGGCATACGCCCCGCCGGCAGCGACCATGGCGACCAGAAGCGCGTGATGACGCCGGCGGATGCCATCCGCAGCGGCTCCAGCCATCTGGTCGTCGGGCGCCCGATCGTCGCCGCGGCGGACAGACGCGCGGCGGCTGAAGCCATCCTCGACGAAATGCGCTCGGCATAATTTGCAACGAACGGCTTCGGAGAAGAAGGATGCCCAAGGGATACTGGATCGCCCGCGTCGATGTGCGCGACGCGGAAGGCTACAAGGATTATGTCGCCGCCGCCAAGCCGGCCTTCGAGCGCTTCGGCGCGAAATTCCTGGCGCGCGGCGGCGAGCATGAGAAGGCAGAAGGGGCCGGCCGCGCGCGCAACGTCGTCATCGAGTTCGAGACGCTTGCCGCCGCGCATGACTGCTACCATTCACCTGAATACCAGCGCGCCGCCGCCATTCGCCAGAAGGTCGCCGACGGCGAGATCGTGCTGGTCAAGGGCGTCTGAGGCTATCCCGGCCGGCATCAGTGCCGGCCGCGGCCTTTGCACGAGTCCTGAGGTTCACATCCCGCAGCCTGGCCCAGCAGGCGGCGCCCCGACCGGTTGTCTTTGAGTGACAACCGGCACAGTCGTTCGACAACGGCCACGACATGGCTGACGCATAATCCCTTTAGCAATCGCGTCCGAACAGCCCTTACACGGGGTAATTTTGATGCCGGCCGATCGCGGGTTGACATGCAGGTATTTACCTGCATATTATGGCTTCACATCAGAGTGAACCCGATGGACGCGGACAAGGTTTTCAAGGCGCTGGGCGACCCGACGCGCAGAAGGCTGCTTGATCTTCTGTGCGAGAAGAACGGGCAGACGCTGGGCCAGCTTTGCGAACATCTCGATATGGCCAGGCAATCCGCCACCCAACACATCGACCTGCTGGAGGCGGCCAATCTGGTGAGCACGGTCAAACGCGGCCGCGAGAAGCTGCATTTCATCAATCCCGTGCCGCTGCACGAGGTCTACGAGCGCTGGGTGCGCAAATTCGAACGCCAGCGGCTCAGCCTGCTGCATGACCTGAAACAGGAACTCGAAGGAGAAGACAAATGACCGCAGAGACGACCAGCTTTGTCTACGTGACCTACATCCGCTCGACGCCGCAAAAAGTGTTCGAGGCCATAACCAGGCCCGACATCGCACGGCGTTACTGGGGCCACGAGAACGTCTCGGACTGGAAGGCGGGATCGAAATGGGAACATATCCGCGCCAATGACGAGCGCACCGTCGAACTGGTCGGCAAGGTCGTCGAGATCTCGCCGCCGACCCGTCTCGTGATGACCTGGGCAAACGCTTCGCAGGCCGACGATGCGTCGAAATACAGCCGGGTGACGTTCGCCATCGAGGAATACGACACGATGGTGCGGCTGACCGTCAGCCATGACGAGCTCGAAGCCGGCAGCGGCATGGCGAAGGGCGTCAGCCAGGGATGGCCGGCGGTGCTGTCCAGCATGAAATCCTTCCTGGAGACCGGCAGTGGCATCGACATTTTCGCCAAGCCGAAATCGGCCTGACCAGCAAATCCGACTGTGGGAAAACGATAATGACCAAACGCTACACCGGCGGATGCGCCTGCGGTGCGATCCGCTATGAAACGAGCAGCGAACCCATCTTCGAGAACCACTGCCAATGCCACGAATGCCAGAAGCGAAGCGGCACGGGTCACAGCTCCTATCTGACCTTCCCCCGGCGAGCCGATGTGACGATAACGGGCGAAGCGAACACCTGGCGGGTGGCTGGCGACAGCGGCAACGAAAAGATCCACGCCTTCTGCCCGACCTGTGGAACGCCGGTCTACCTGACGCAAGTCGCGATGCCGGACCTGATAGCGGTCCACGCGACCAGCCTTGATGATCCCGGCCAGTTCAATCCGCAGGTGGTCACATATGCCATCCGCGGCCATGCCTGGGACATGATCGACCCATCGTTGCAGACCTTCGAGCGAATGCCGCAGGGATAGCGTACGGCAGGCAATCTTGCCGCGCTTTAACGGGTCATCCGGTTCGCGGCGGTTTCGGCCATGGCGTCGGCAAGCCCCAAGCCCCATTGAGACCGGCAATAGGCGCGGAAATCGAAGCAAGGCAGGCCGGGGCAGACCTCGAACTCGATGAGGTGAACCGTGTCGTCGGGCTCGATCCGGAGATCGATGGAAAACACGTCGCGCAGGCCGATCCCGCTCATCAGCCGCTCGGCGATGGCGCGGACTTTTGCATCGGCGACCGGCTGGCTTTCGGCGACCGGAAGCAGAAGCGGCTCGGCGTAGTTGCCCGCCGCCTTCGCCGCCTCGCCGGTCTCGCCGTAAAGCGCCAGGCTGTCTTCCATGGTCTGGAAATCGCCGCCGGACTCGACGAAAGCGACGCCGAGCGCTTCGACGCCGGTGTCCGGCCTCAGGCCCAGGAAACTGGCGCGCGCGTTGCGGCCGGCGACATAGGGCTGGACGACGACGTCGTCGCGATAGGCGGCGAAAACACGCCGGCTAAGCTCCAGCGCGTGGCCGAGATCGCCGCAGCGCGACTCCGGCCAGATGCCGATCTTGGCGCCGAGCCGGTTCGGCTTGACGAACCAGCCGGCGGCGGAAACCGGCGGCTCGACCAGCCATTGTCCGTTGCGCGCCAGGCCGGCCCGCGGCACAGGCAGGCCGAGCGCGCCGAGCACGGCGCCGGAGCGAAACTTGTCCTGGCAGAGCGCGAACAGCGAATCCTCGGCGCCGATCGCCTTCAGGCCGTTCAGCCTGGCAAGCGCAGGCGCCGCGCCGCCCCGGAAATAGGCGATGCCGTCGGTCAGCGTCCAGACCAGCGTGGCCGCCGGGTCGGCCTTGGCGAGCATATCGGCGGCATCGTCCAGCTCCACCGCCGCGAAGCCGAGATCGCGTCGTTTGAAGGCAGAAGCGAGGGCGTCGAACTCATGCGCGAGATCGGTCGATTGCGCCAGGTAAGAAGCGATTTCGGCGGCACGCTCCGGCGGGTGGCCATCGGCGAGGAGCCGCTCGAGGCAGGCCTTTTCCGGCTCGTGGACGAGGATCAGCCTTAGGCTGGACATGACATGATTCCCAATGGTGCAATTCCACACCATCGCATGGCGAAGACGCCAGGCTTTCGCGAAACCGACGCGGGCCGGACGCCTGCGTGACAGCCGGCTGAATGATCCCGTCAGACGCGGTGCATCGGGTACCGAGACTCAAGTCGGGCCGAGCCGAAAAGGCCGGCGTCACCTGAATATAGAGATGCCCTAGGCGATCAGCACGCGCGGCTCGAACCGGCCATTGACCTCGATGTCGAGGAGGAAGGTCATGCCTGCCTGCGGGTCAAGCTGACGCTGCTTCTCGTCCTTGCCGTGCCAGGCCGAGGTGACCGCCAGCCGGCTGGCGTTCTTGCCGACAAAGGCCGGGCAGGAAGGCTGCGTCACCGGCATGGCGATCGTGCGCACCAGCTTGCCGTCGGGCGCATAGCCCTTGACCACCTTGCCGCCCCAGACGGCATTCCACAGGATGCCGTCGCGGTCGAGCACGGAGCCGTCGACGAAGCCCTTGGCCGACCGGTGATCAACGAACACTTTCGGCTCGCCCTCCGGCAGGCCGGTCGCCGGATCGCAGGCAACACGCATCAACAGGCCGGTCGAGGTGTCGGTGTAATAAGCGAGCGCGCCGTCCGCGGAAAAACAGATCGAGTTCGACACGGTGATGTCGGAGAACAGCTTGCGCAATTCGCCCTTGAAGAACCAGTAGATCGCGCCGGCGCCCTTCTCCTCGCCCTTGCCCATCGTGCCGGTCCAAAGGGCGCCGCAGGGATGGACGCGGGAATCGTTGGAACGGGTGACCGGATTGTCGGCCTCGACAGGTGTGTGCAGCGTCATCCTGCCGGTGGCGACGTCGCGGACAAAAAGCCCGGTTTCGGTGGCGATCAGCTGGCGCTTGTCGTCGATGATGGCGATAGCGCTGGCCATCCGGCCAAGCTCGTGCACCTGGGCCGCGCCGCCGGACAGGCGCTTTTCCAGGAGATGGCCCTTGACGATGTCGAACCAGTAGAGCGTGTCTGTGGCGGGGTCGTAGCTCGGCCCCTCGCCGAGCTGGCAGACATGGTCGGAAAAAACCGAAACGATCGCTTCGCTCATCCTGCGTCTCCGCCGAACACCGCGTCCCAGGCCGTCACCGCCGCCTGGGCCCGCGCGGCCACGTCTTCGACGCTCATGCCCGGCTTGAACAGGCTGGAACCAAGCCCGAAAACCGTGACGCCGGCCGCCTTGTAGCCGGCAAAGTCCTTCTCCGAGACGCCGCCGACCGCGCCGACCAATGTCGAAGCCGGCAGCACCGCGCGGATGGCGGAAATACCGGATGCGCCGAGCACGCTTGCCGGGAAGAATTTCAGCGCCGAGGCGCCGAACCGGATCGCCAGGAAGGCCTCCGTGGGCGTGAACACGCCGGGCATGGTGACCATGCCGTATTGCATGGCGCGTTCCATCACCTCGGCATCGATATTGGGACTGACCAGCAGCCGGCCGCCGACTTCGTGCAAGCCATCGACATCGGCCGGCGTCAGCACCGTGCCGGCGCCGACCAGCGCGGCCGGCGGCAGCGCCTTGAGGATGGCGGCGATGGACGCGAACGGATCGGGTGAATTGAGCGGCACCTCGATCGCCTCGATGCCGGCATCGAAGACCGCCTGGCCGATCGCCACCGCCTCGGCAGGCTTGAGGCCGCGCAGGATGGCGACCAGCCCGCGCTTGAGCTTCGGGAACGCAGCGGTCTGGTTCATCAGGCAACTCCGGTTCTGGCGATCATGCCGTTTTCGCGCGCCGCCTCGACCAGGCCGGCACGCACCGCCTCATCCGCGTCGACGGTCCGCACGCCAAGCCCGGCAAGGCCGAGCGCCTGCCGATAAAGCGCCGCAAGCGCGCCGGAGGCAATCAGCACCACCGATGTGGCGCCCGCGGCCTGGCGGCGCCTCGCCGAGGCGATCTCGCCGCCGATCAGCAGGCCCGACAGGCAGGCCGCGGCATCGTCGGCCTTCATGTCCTGGAGCAGACCGGCGGCGCGGATCGAGAACAGTTTTGCGGTGACGTCGCCACCTTCGGTCAACGCCGCACCACACCAGCGGCGGAAGAAAGGGTTCTGCGGGTCGACCGGCTTGGGATGCTCGCCGAGCGAATGGCGCAGGATCGAATGCGCGGCCAGCACCGAGAACAGCTCGCCGGTCGGCCATGTGCCGAAGCCGGCAACGGCGCCGTCCTCAACCAGAACCCATTTCGAATGGGTGCCCGGCATGCAGACGATTTCACGCCCCTTTGCCGGCAAACCGGCGCCGGCAAGCTGTGTCTCCTCGCCGCGCATGACGTCTGGCGCATCGGCCAGGCGTTGGGCAAGGCCGGGCACGATACGAATGTCGCGGCTCTCCCCCGGGATGCGGGCCGCGCCGGCCAGGATGGCGCCGATCGGCGCCGGCACGGTGACATAGGGCGCTTCGAGCCAGCCCTGGCGCGAGCCTGCCATGCCGCAGATGATGACGGGCAGCGTTTCCGGCGCGCCCATGGCGGCGAGATGACCCTCGAGAACCCGGGAAAAGCCCTTCTCGCGCGCGGTGATCAGTCCGTCGTCGCCGCGACGCTCGGCAAGCACCTTGCCGCCGCCGTCGATCAGCCAGGCACGAAGCCGGGTCGTGCCCCAATCGAGCGCCGCGACCGCCGGCACATTGCCGACAAATCGGGGGCCGGCAAACCCGGGGCTCACAGGAAACCTCCGTCGACGATCAGCATTTGCGCGGTCAGCATGCGCGAGGCGTCCGAGGCCAGGAACAGCACGGTGCCGACCAAATCGTCCGGCCGCATGACGTCCTTGATGCACTGCTTGGCGACATGAGAGGCAAGCGCCTGCTCCGTCACCCAGCGTTCCTGCTGCCGTTCCGTGATGACCCAGCCGGGCGCGACGGCGTTGACGCGGATACGGTCGGGCCCGAGCTTGCCGGCCAAACCCTTGGTGAGGCCGAGTATGCCCGCCTTGGCGGCGGTGTAGGCCGGCATGTCGGGGTGGTTGATCAGGTAGGAGGTCGAGGTGAAATTGATGATCGAGCCGCCGCCGGCCCGCTTCATGCCCGGCGCCACCGCCTGCGCGGTGAAGAAATGCGGTCTGAGGTTGATCGCCTGGTTGTTGTCCCAAAACTCCACCGTCACGTCTTCGACGGCGTGGCGTTCGTCCCAGGCGGCATTGTTGACCAGCACGGTGACGTCGCCATGCGCTTCGGCCGCCTTCGCGGCAGACGCCCGGAGCGCTTCGATGTCGCGCAGATCGGACTTGAGGTAGAGCGGCCGGCGGCCGAGCTCTTTCTCGATGCGGTCGGCAAGCGCGGTGCTGGGCTTGTCGGCGATGTCGATGAAGGCGACCTTGGCGCCCTGGCGCATGAAACCCTCGGTCAATGCCGCGCCAATGCCGGAGCCGCCGCCGGTGATCAGCACCGAAGCGCCTTCGAGGTCGGCAAAACGTGCCGATGGCATCATGGTTTTCGTCTCCCGGGTTGACCGGCGCGCATCCTAGCCAGACCGATCCGGCGGGCAAGGGCGAAAAGACGGATTTTGAGGCTTATGTCTGACAAAAAGCCTGGAGACCACGCACAGGCACGGCCGGTCCTCGATCGAGGACCGGTCAATCGCCCGGTCAGATTGCCTTGGCGCGCAAGGCGCCGCGGAAGGAATCGCGGAGATAGCCGAGCGTGGCGTCGGCATCGGCCGGCTTGCCGAACAGATAGCCCTGCCCACCGGCGCAGCCGAACTGGACGAGGCGGTCGGCCTGCGCCTCTTCCTCGATGCCTTCGGCGACGACATCCATGCCGAGCCCTTCGCACATTGCGAGAATGGCGCGGATGATGTGCTCCGACGGGCGGTCATCGAGAATGGAGGAGACGAAGGCGCGGTCGATCTTCAACTTGTCGAAATGGAATTCGCGCAGCCGCCCGAGCGAGGACTGGCCGGTGCCGAAATCGTCGAGCGAGACGCGGATGCCGACGCGGCGCAGGTCCTCGACGATCTGCGCGGCCGAGGCCGGATCGTTCATCAGGCCGGTCTCGGTAATCTCGATCTCCAGCCGGCGCGGATCGAAGCCCGTACGGTCGAGGATCGCCAATATGTGCAGGCCGGTGTTCTGGTCGACGAGCTGCGAGGGCGACAGGTTGAACGACAGGAACAGGTCCTTCGGCCAGCTTCTCGCCGCCTCGGTCGCCTTGCGCAGCACTAGCTGCGACAGCGGGCCGATGATGCCGCGCTCCTCGGCGATCGGAATGAAGACGGTCGGCGGCACCGAGCCGAGATCGCGGTCGGTCCAGCGCGCCAGCGTCTCGAAGCCGATGGTGCGGCGCGTGGTGAGGTCGACGATCGGCTGGAAATGCGGCTCCACCTCGCCGGCCGAGACCGCGCGGCGCAGCGCCTGCTCGATGCGGGTGACGCGCTTGGCCGCCTCTTCCATTTCGCGGGTATAGACGACGACCCGGCCGCGGCCGGATCGCTTGGCATGGTAAAGCGCCGTTTCGGCCTTGTTGATGAGGATCTCGGTGGTCTCGTCGCCGGAATAGAACAGCGAACAGCCGACGGAGGCCGACAGCCTCGCCGTGCGTTCGCCGACATCATACGGGGCCGACAGGATTTCGATCAGCATGCGCGACTTTTCGGCCGCCGCCTCCTCGCTGAACACCAGCGGGTAGAGGAAGGCGAATTCGTCGGCGCCGATGCGGCAGACGGTGGAATGACCGTCCATCGAGGCGCGCAGCCGCATCGCCACCTGGATCAGGATGTCGTCGCCGGCCTTGTGGCCGAACAGATCGTTGATCGGCTTGAAGCCATCAAGGTCGAGAATGCCGACGGTGAAGGGCGCGGGATCGTCGGCACGGTCGCTGATCAGGCGATCGACCTTGTCGAAGAAGCGGCGATGGTTGCCAAGCCCGGTCAACGGATCGGTGAATGCCAGATCCGTGCTCTCCCTGTTTGCCTGACCGGTGCCAAACGAAGTTTGCATCGGTGTCCCTGTTTCTCGAAGTCGGAATTTATTTCCGAGACTGGCAGCAAACCCTTTAGGAAACGTATCGGAAAAATCGATTTTTCGCCGCTGGAGTGCGTTGCCCTCCGCAAAGCCGTCCGGGCTCAACGGCGTCGTCGCTCACGCGGATTCTCAGCCGGCGGGGCGAACGCGATAGAGCTCCAGCGGCGCGCCCTGGGTCTCCGCCACCGGTTCCAGCCAATCCGGCACGCTGCCATGCATCAACCCGGCCAGAAAGCCGTCAGGCGCCTTGGTTGCGAGAAGCCTGGTTTCGGGATTGCCGCGGCAGAGCGCGACAATCCCGACGCGATGGTTTGCCACGACGGCTTTCGCGTCAGTGGCCGAGCCCAGCAAGGCATCGAATACGAGCAGGTTTCCGGCGACGTTGCGGTGGTAGGGCCCAGCGAGCGCGCGATGACCGGTAAAGGCCAGGATCGGCGAGCCGAGATTGGAGATGGCCAGCACCGTGGTGTGAGGCATGCGGGCGAGCGCGGCGAACGAGGCCTTGCTGTTGCAAGGTGCATCGATGCCGGCGTCGGTGACGGCCGCACCGGTCTGGAAGGCGCTCGATGCCGCCTCGGCAGCGCTGGACCAAACCGCATTGACCGAGATCAGCCAGGCTGCGGCCATACGGAGCACGGAGCCACCGGACGGACTGTTTTCGGCGCGCTGCCGCCATTTGGCGATCCAGGCGCAAAGCGGGATCACCGCGAAGGCGATGGAGAAGGTCGAGCCGCGGACCTCCCAGGCGCTGACCAGGAAAGCCACCACCAGCAGCGCGCCGACGAGACTGTCCTGCCGCCGCCAGCCGCCCTTGCCGAGACGCAGCGCCATCAGGACGATCGCCACCAGCGGCGTCGCGAAGCGCGCCACCGCTCTGGCCGGATCGGCCGCGACGAGCTGGAATATCGACTGCGCTTCGTCGATATGACCGAGCCACATCTGCTGGAGGCGCGGGTCGAGGCCGGCATAGGGGGCAGCCAGGCATTGCGGGAACAGAAACATCACGACAAGGATAAGCACGAACGCCAGCAGGCCGAGCGAGACCAGGCGACGGCCGTACGTCGCATTGGCGGCGCCCCATGAGGCGATGACCGCAAGGCCGGCGCCGGCAAGCGCGGCAACCACGAAGTGCACGGTCGAGAAGGTGTCGCACTGCGTCTGCCCCCATGCCAACGCCGGTATGGTAGTGATGAAAACAAGGGCCGAGACGGCGGTGACGCCCAAGCCAAAATCCCTGGCGATCAGCCTTTCGCCGCCACCGCTGACGAGGAACAGCAGGGCGACGATGGCGCCCAGGGTTCCAGCATAGGGGGCGCTTTCCATGCCGATCGCCAATGCCAGGGTGGCGCACGCGCCGGCAAACAGGGCGGCGGTCCGGTGGCGAGGGGCTTCAAGCAGCAAAGCCAGGCCGGCCAGGGTCAGCATCAGCTGGACATTGTGGTGATCGAGCGCGCCGGGCGAGAAGATTCCGAGATAATACAAGGCCGCTCCGCCGACCACCGCGGCGGGCAGGACCGCGTGCTCGCCGGCGAAAGCGCGCGCGGCGCGCATGATGGAGAACAGCGCGAGCCAGAATTGCAGGAGGGGCCAAAGCACCTGCACGACCTGCTCGCCCAAAGCGGCACTGCCCGTCAGGGCCGACAGGGCAAGCATGCCGAGCGCCAGCGGGGCGTCGAGCAGCCGCGACCAGTGCATGACGAAGCCACCCTCCAGCCCCATCCTGTACTGGTGCAGGTCGAACCAGCCCTGGCCGGCCAGGAGGTCGCGAACCTCCACCAGTTGCAGCAGGCTGTCATTGTCGCCGGCCGGGTTGGCCAGTTGCGGGAATCCGGCATAAAGATCAAGCGCCAGCAGCAGCAAGGCGGCAAGCAACGCAAACGCTATGTCGGACTTCCAGGTGGAAGCGCCGTTGCTGGCTGTGCTCATCCCCATCGCCTCTGGCAGGAATGCCGGGCCTTTCCGGCCAATCGACACTCGTACGGTCCGGCCTTAAACCTAGCCTTAACGGCTTCAATAAATAGTAAAACCGCCTGAATGCGCCTGACTTTCGGCGCGAACCGCGCGTGGCGGCGAGGCACCCGGAGAGGAAAATGCCGCAAGAGCTTCGCTACGAACCCTCTATCGCCGTGCTGCTGCCTTGCTACAATGAGGAATTGACGATCGCCGAGGTGGTGCGGCGCTTCCGCGAGACGCTGCCTTTGGCGACGGTCTATGTCTACGACAACAATTCGCGCGACCTGACCGCGCTCAGGGCCCGCGCGGCCGGCGCCATCGTGGTGCGCGAACCGCGCCAGGGCAAGGGCAATGTGGTGCGGCGCATGTTCGCCGACATCGACGCCGACATTTACCTGATGGCCGACGGCGACGGCACCTATGCGCCGGAAGACGCGCCGCAATTGATCAACACGCTTCTGACCGAGCGCTCCGACATGGTGGTGGGCACCCGGCGCGGCGTCACCAACGATGCCGGCAGGACCGGCCATGCCTTCGGCAACCGCGTCTTCAACAGCCTCTATAAAGGGCTGTTCGGCAGCGATTTCACCGACATATTCTCGGGCTACCGGGTCTTCACCCGGCGCTTCGTCAAAAGCTTCCCGGCCGTCTCCGGCGGCTTCGAGATCGAGACCGAAATGTCTGTTCATGCCTCGCAGCTCAAATTGCCCGTCAGCGAGATCGCGCTCGATTACGGCAAGCGGCCGGACGGCTCGTCGTCGAAGCTTTCGACCTTTCGCGACGGCGCCAGGATCCTTTGGATGTTCGCCATGCTGATGAAGGAAACGCAGCCGCTGCGCTTCTTCGGCGCCTTCGCCCTGGTCTTCCTGGCGTCGAGCCTGTTCCTGATGGCGCCGGTGCTGGTCGAATTCGCCGAGACCGGGCTGGTGCCGCGCATGCCGACATGGGTGCTGTCGGTAGGCCTGCTCTTGCTTTCTATGCTGGCCGGTGTGACCGGGGTGATCCTCGATTCGGTGTCGCGCGGCCGCGCCGAACAGAAGCGCATCTTCTACCTGTCGATGCCTTCGGGCCGCATAGAGCGGCGCGAGCGCGCCAGCGAGCCGACTGCCGCGAAGGCCGGCCCAGGCAAGACGCCTCGCGCCGCATGAAGCGGTGAGCCGTCTTATCCGCTTCCTCTTTGCCGGCGGCATCGGCTTCGTCGCCGACGCGGCCGCCCTCTGGCTGCTGCTTGCCGTCACGCCGCTCGGCCCTTTCAGCGCCCGCATGCTGTCCATCGGCTTTGCACTCTGCGTCACCTGGCAGATAAACCGGCATCTGACCTTCTCGCCGTCGAGCCGCGGCTTGGTGCGGGAAGGTGCCCGCTATGGCAGCATCGGCATAGCCACCAGCATCGCCAACTATCTGGTCTACTGCGCCATCCTTGTCGTCCTGCCGACAACCCCGCCATTGGCCGCCCTTGCTTTCGCTTCGCTGGCCGCCATGGCGCTGTCCTTTCTCGGCTATTCCAGGCTGGTCTTCGACCGCTAGAGGCGTGGCCCGATTGGCAGAAGGCGCCGGGACCCTTATATCGCTCTCTCATCGACCGTGCTGGGGACCTGCCATGAAGCTGAAAATCGCCGTCCAGATGGACCACATCTCCACCGTGTCGATCGCCGGAGACACTTCGTTCGCGCTGTCGCTGGAGGCGCAGCGGCGCGGCCATCAGCTCTACCACTACACGCCCGACCGGCTGTCGCTGCGCGACGGCAAGGTGTTCGCCCGCATCGAGGAGATGCAGGTACGCGACGAGAAGGGCAGCCACTATTCGCTGGGGGAGAAGGTGCGAACCGACCTGTCGGAGATGGACGTGATCCTGCTGAGACAGGATCCGCCCTTCGACATGAACTACATCACCACCACGCACATACTGGAGCGCATCCACCCCAGGACGCTGGTGGTCAACGACCCGGCCTGGGTGCGCAACAGCCCGGAAAAGATCTTCGTCACCGAGTTTTCCGACCTGATGCCGGAAACGCTGATCACCAAGGATCCCCAGGAGGTCGCCGCCTTCCGCAAGGAATTCGGCGACATCATCGTCAAGCCGCTCTACGGCAATGGCGGCGCGGGCATCTTCCACCTGCTGGAGGCCGACCGCAACCTCGCCTCGCTGCTCGAAATGTTCGGCCAGTTGTTCCGTGAGCCCTACATCGTGCAGCGCTACCTGAAGGACGTGCGCAAGGGCGACAAGCGCATCATCCTGATCGACGGCGAACCGGTCGGGGCCATCAACCGGGTGCCGGCCGAGCACGATTCCCGCTCCAACATGCATGTCGGCGGCCGCGCCGAGAAGACCGAGCTGACCGAGCGCGAGCGCGAGATCTGCGCCCGCATCGGGCCGGCACTGAGGGAACGCGGCTTCATCCTCGTCGGCATCGACGTCATCGGCGACTACATGACCGAGATCAACGTGACCTCGCCGACCGGCGTGCGCGAAGTCAAACGCTTCGGCGGCGCCGACATCGCCAGCCTGTTCTGGGACGCGGTGGAGGCCAAGCGGAAATAGCCGTTTTCATTTTGTATTAACCATGTTCCGTTTTTGCAACCGGAGACAATCGCGCCGCAACTCAAGCGATTGCGTGTTCCTGTAATGTTCTTGATTTAGCCGAGGAACTGTGATTGTCTCCGGCCCAGGCCCTTCGCGGCCTGATTGCAAAAGGCTTGGGGCAAGCCCAGATCCGGGGGCAAGACATGGTGGCGCGGGTTCGCACGGTTGCTTTCCAGGGCATCGAGGCCGTGCCGGTCGACGTGCAGGTGATGATCGCGCCCGGCAAGGTCAACATGCACATCGTTGGCCTGGCCGACAAAGCGGTGGCCGAAAGCCGCGAACGGGTGCAGGCGGCACTGCATGCTTCCGGCCTGTCGATGCCGTCCAAGAAGGTCACTGTCAACCTAGCGCCCGCCGACCTGCCCAAGGAGGGCAGCCACTACGATTTGCCGATCGCGCTCGGCCTGATGGCGGCGCTTGGCGCCATTCCGGGCGACATGCTGGCCGGCTATGTCGTGCTTGGCGAACTATCGCTCGACGGCACTATCGCCGCCGTCGCCGGCGCCTTGCCGGCCGCGATTGGGGCCAATTCTGAAGGCAAGGGCCTGATCTGCCTCTTCGCCTGCGGCCCGGAAGCCGCCTGGGCCGGCAAGGACTTTGACATACTCGCGCCGCGCAGCCTGATTGCCATCGCCAATCATTTCCGCGGCACGCAGGTGCTGTCCCGGCCGGAGGCCGGCATCCATGCCGCGGCGCGCGACCTGCCCGATCTTGCCGATATCAAGGGCCAGGAAACCGCCAAACGAGCGCTGGAGGTGGCGGCGGCCGGTGGGCACAACCTGCTGATGGTCGGCCCGCCCGGATCGGGAAAATCGATGCTGGCGCAGCGGCTGCCGTCGATCCTACCGCCGCTGGCGCCGAAGGAATTGCTCGAAGTGTCGATGATCGCCTCCGTCGCCGGCGAGCTCGGCGAAGGCAAGCTGACCGACCGGCGGCCGTTCCGCGCGCCGCACCATTCGGCCTCGATGGCGGCGATGGTCGGCGGCGGCATCCGGGCGCGGCCGGGCGAAGTGTCGCTTGCGCACCACGGCGTGCTGTTCCTCGACGAATTTCCCGAATTCACGCCGCAGACGCTCGACGCGTTGCGCCAGCCATTGGAGACCGGCGACTGCATGATCGCGCGGGCCAATCACCGCGTCACCTATCCGGCGCGCATCCAGCTTGTGGCGGCGATGAACCCGTGCCGCTGCGGCATGGCCGGCGAGCCCGGCTATCGCTGCCTGCGCGGCGAACGCTGCCGCACCGATTACCAGGCGCGCATCTCGGGACCGCTGCTCGACCGCATCGATCTCAGGATCGAGGTGCCGGCGGTCTCGGCCAGCGACCTGATCCGGCCCGACCGGGCGGAGAAGAGCGCCGACGTGGCGCTGCGCGTGGCGCGTGCCCGCACCCTCCAGCGCGAGCGCTTCGAACGGCTCGGCGTCACCAGCGCCACCACAAACGCGCATTGCGCGCCGGCGGTCATCGAGGAGATCGCCATGCCCGACGCATCGGGCCTGTCGCTGCTCAAGGACGCCAGCGAAAAGCTCGGCTTCTCGGCGCGGGCCTATCACCGCGTGCTGAAGGTCGCGAGAACACTGGCCGACCTCGACGCCAGCGAGACCGTCGGCCGCATTCACTTGGCCGAAGCGATCTCCTACCGGATGAGTTCGGAGCGGGTGGCACAGGCGGCGTAGCGCGCTCTCGCTCGAGAGGAGGGGAACGGAACGCCGGCGGCTCCAAATCTCCGGTTCAGGCCGCTCCCTTCGCCTTCAGTTCCAGCCTCCGCGCGTGCAGCACCGGCTCGGTGTAGCCGTTGGGCTGGATGCGGCCCTTGAAGACGAGGTCGCAGGCGGCCTGGAAGGCGACGGAGGCGTCGAAATCGGCGCCCATCGGCCGGTAGAGCGGGTCGCCTTGGTTCTGCTGGTCGACGATATCAGCCATGCGCTTCATCGTTTCCATCACCTGGTCGGCCGTGCAGACGCCATGATGCAGCCAGTTGGCGATGTGTTGCGAGGAGATGCGCAGCGTGGCGCGGTCCTCCATCAGGCCGACATCGTTGATATCTGGCACTTTCGAGCAGCCGACGCCCTGGTCGATCCAGCGCACGACATAGCCCAGAATGCCTTGCGCATTGTTGTCGAGCTCCGCCTGGATGTCGGCCGGCGACCAGTTGGGCCGCACCGCGACCGGCACCGACAGGATGTCGTCGAGCTTGGCCTTCGGCCGGCTCTTCAGCGCCGCCTGGACGGCGTGGACATCGACCTTGTGATAATGGGTGGCGTGCAGCGTCGCCGCGGTCGGCGAAGGCACCCATGCGGTGTTGGCGCCGGCCTTGGGGTGGGCGATCTTCTCGGTGAGCATCGCCGCCATCAAATCGGGCATCGCCCACATGCCCTTGCCGATCTGGGCATGGCCGGCAAGCCCGCATTCTAGCCCAATGTCGACATTCCAAGCCTCGTAGGCGGAAATCCAGGCGGCCTGCTTCATGTCGCCCTTGCGGATCATCGGGCCGGCTTCCATCGAGGTGTGGATCTCGTCGCCGGTGCGGTCGAGGAAGCCTGTGTTGATGAACACGACGCGCTCCCTGGCGGCGCGGATCGCCTCCTTGAGGTTGACGGTGGTGCGCCGCTCCTCGTCCATGATGCCCATCTTGATGGTATTCTGGTCCATACCGAGCACGGCCTCGACGCGATCGAAAATCTCGACGGCGAAGGCGACTTCCTCGGGCCCATGCATCTTGGGTTTCACGACATACATCGAGCCGGCGCGGGAGTTGGCGCGGCGGCCGTTCGGCCCGACATCGTGCAGCGCGATCAGCGCGGTCATCGCGGTGTCCATGATGCCTTCCGGCACCTCGTTGCCGTCTCGGTCCGTTATCGCCGGATTGGTCATGAGGTGGCCGACATTCCTGACCAGCATCAGCGAGCGGCCGGGCAGCGTCACCGTGCCGCCATTTGGCGAGGTGTAGGACCGATCGGGGTTGAGCTTGCGGACGAAGGTCCGGCCGCCCTTGGTGATCTCTTCGGCCAGGTCGCCCTTCATCAGGCCGAGCCAGTTGCGGTAGACGACGACCTTGTCCTGCGCATCCACCGCCGCGACCGAATCCTCGCAGTCTTGGATGGTGGTCAGCGCCGATTCCAGGATGATGTCGGCGATGCCGGCCGGATCGGTGCGGCCGATCTGGTTGTCGCGGTCGATCAGGATCTCGATATGCAGGCCGTTGCTGACCAGCAGCACGGCTTGCGGGTTGGCGGCATCGCCGCGATAGGCGACGAACTGCCTGACATCGGCAAGCGTGGTCGAGCCAGCCCCGGCGCTGAGCCGCAGCGCGCCATTGGCCAGCGAAAGGCCGTTGACGCCGGCCCATTTGCCCGATGTGAGCGACACCGACTGGTCGAGGAAGTCCTTCGCCCAGGCGACGACTTTCCCACCACGCGCGGGGTTGAAGCCCTTGCCCTTCCCGGCGCCGTCTGTCTCGGGAATCGCGTCGGTGCCGTAAAGCGCATCATAGAGCGAGCCCCAGCGGGCATTGGCGGCGTTGAGCGCATAGCGCGCATTCATCACCGGCACCACAAGCTGCGGCCCGGCGACGACGGCGATCTCGGGATCGACCTTTTCGGTCGTCACCGAGAAGGACGGGCCTTCGGGGACGAGATAGCCGATCTCCTTCAGGAAGGTTTTGTAGGCTTCCATGTCGACCGGCGCGCCATTGGCGCGATACCAGTCATCGAGCTTTTCCTGGATAGCGTCGCGCTTTGCCAGCAGTGCCCGGTTCTTCGGCGCGAGGTCGTGGACGATGGCCGAAAAGCCGTTCCAGAATTTGTCCGGATCGATGCCGGTGCCCGGAGCGGCCTCGTTGACAACGAAGTCATGAAGTTCGCGGGCGATCCGCAATCCGGCGATTTCGACGCGATCGGTCATCAGGCTGCTCCAGATGAAAGGCTTTCGCGGGCCTTTGGCATGTTGGGAGTGCAGGGTCAATTCAGCTTAGGGTGAAGGCAAGGCAGGTAGGGGCGGTTTTTAGGCTTGGTGCCCGCGGCGACGCTGCCAATCTCCCCCCAAGTGGGGGAGATGCCCGGCAGGGCAGAGGGGGGGCGCGAAGGAATGCCGACCTCGGCAAGTTTCGGTATTTCGTGCAGTCGGTCGACGTCGAGTATGAGCGGGCGCTGCTCCGAGACGCTGGCGGGACAGCGCCCCCCTCTGGCCTGCCGGCCATCTCCCCCACAAGGGGGGAGATTACACCCTCCATCACACCGCGATCCGTGGCCTGCCCGAAGCCACCGCCACCACATGTGCCTCGATGAACATACGCTGGGCTTCGACGGTGGAGACGCGGAATTCGGTCGCGACATCGATCTCGGCGCTATCAGTGCCGGCATCCCTGGCGCGCTGCGCAGCGATGCTGCGCACATCGGCCTCGGCGGCCGCGATCGCCGTCGCCTCGTCGAGGAAATCGCGCACGGTTTCGCCCGAGGCAAGACGGAACAGACCTTCCTTGGGCTGGCTGACGCGCGCCTCCGCCGATACCCGGACCTGGCCGACAACGGCGCCGAGCGCGTTGGCGACGTCGGTGTCATCAGGCACCACGCAGTCATTGCCGACCAATGGCGGCAGTCCGGCATAGTGCAGCGGCGCGGAGGCACCGAGGCCGATCACCGGCCGGTCGAGCGCGACGCTCAGGCGCGCAATGCCGGGATGCGCGTCGACGGCGCGCTGCACCAGCGCATGCGCAACGGTGGCCGCGCCGTCGAGCCCGTCCTCGGCGAAGGCGGTTTGAAGGATATATTCGGCCGACCAGCGCGTCAGCGCGGCCAGCACGCGCTCCGAGATCGCCTCGGGAGAGGCCGCGATCGCCTGGCCGCGGCCGTCGCGCTTGCGGGCAAACAGCTCTGCGCCGAGGCGGGCGGCCGCGGCATCCCAGTTCGCCTGCTTGCCAAGCACATGCGCCGCATCCGACGGGGTGAAACCTGAAATGTGCACCAGCCCGCGCGACACCAGGCGGTTCAGGGTAGCGTTCTGGGCATTCGAGGTCAAAAGCCTGTCGAGGGGCAAGGGCATTGCGCCGATCGCTTCATAGAGCCTTGCTTCCGGAGCAGTCAGCCCGGCGGCAAGACGGTCGGGCACGCCGGTGCGCACCGCGAAACGGCCGTCCATGCGGCCGGTGTTCGGCGCGCGCAGCTGGCGCTCGAGTTCCGCCAGAACGGCCTCGCGATGCACCATGCCGGCCAGCGCCAGTGGCACCAGCCGGCGCGGTCCAAGCAGGAGCCTGGGGTTGAGAGCGCCGTCTTCCAACGCCACTTCGGAATCGCCGCCGAGGCCGAAGGTGCGCATGGCGACGGCCTCGACCATGGTGCGAAAGCCGCCGACGGTGGCGCCTTCCGGATCGAGCCGCGGCCGTCCCTTGTCGAGCACGGCAACATCGGTGGTGGTGCCGCCGATGTCGGAAACCACCGCGTTTTCCAATCCGGTCATGTGGTGCGCGCCGACCAGGCTGGCGGCCGGGCCGGAGAGAATGGTCTCGATCGGCCGCTGGCGGGCGAACGCCGCCGACACCAGCGCACCGTCGCCGCGCACCACCATCAGGGGCGCGGCGATGCCGCGCGCCTCGAGAAAGCCTTCGGTCGCCGCCACCAGCCGGTCGATCATCGAGATCAGCCGGGCGTTGAGCAGCGTCGTCAGCGCCCGGCGCGGGCCGCCGAGCTTGGCCGACAATTCATGGCTCGCGGTGACCGGCAGGCCGGTTTTCTCCCGGATCAGCTCGCGGGCGGCGATCTCGTGCGCCGGGTTGCGGGTGGCGAAATAGGCGCAGACGGCAAAGCCCGAGACCGAGCCGCCGAGTCCGGGCAGCGCCGCCTCGAGGCCGGACAGATCGAGCTTGGCGGTATTGCCATGCACATCGTGGCCGCCGGGGCAGAACACGACCGGATCGGTGCCCAATGCCGCCTTCAGCCCATCGCGGGCAAGGTCCGCCTCGGAAAAGCCGATCATCACCAGCGCGACGCGGCCACCCTGGCCCTCGACCAGCGCGTTGGTGGCAAGCGTCGTCGACATGGAGACAAGCTTGATGGCGGCCGGATCGGTGACCGCTTTTTCCAGAACCGCGTCGACGGCGCCGGAAATGCCAACGGCGAGATCGTGCCTGGTGGTCAGAGCCTTGGCCTTGGCCAGCACCTTTCCCTTGTTCGGCCCGCTCTGCGGGCCTTCGGTTTCGGACCACAGCACGGCATCGGTGTAGGTGCCGCCGGTGTCGATGCCGAGGAAAAGAGGTTTTGGCTTGGTCTTGGTCATGTCTGATGATGGCCCGAGCAGATAGGAAAATGCTTCTCGCCCTTAACCTATAGCGGCCGGACGATAAAGCTGAGAGCGCTGGGCCACGGGAGGAGTTCGATCTCCCCCACGAGGGGGGAGATTGGCAGCTTCAATGGCAGGGTCAACCTACCCCACGAACCCAACCTTTTTATGCGACCCATCGCAATACGGCTTGTTCGCCGAATGGCCGCAGCGGCATAGGAAGGCGCGTTGCGTGCGGTCGACCGTGTGGCCGGTGCCGGTGACGATTTCGACATTGCCTTCGAGCTTGAGCGGCCCGTCTTTCGTCGGCGTAATCTTGAGTGGCCCGTCGCGCGCGTCCAGCGCCGGCGTGTCCTTCAGCGCCGGCTCGCCGGTGGCGGCAAAACCTGATTTGTTGTGGCTGCCGTCGCAGAACGGCTTGTTCTGCGACGCGCCGCAGCGGCAGAGCGTGGCGCGGTGTAACGTCTCGCCGTCGAGCATAATCTCGGCGTGGACGGCCAGCGGGCCATTTTCCCTGATGCGCACGGTGTTGACCACCGGCGGCCTTTCCTGCGGCCCGCCATCCTTCCTGACATAGGTAATGGCGCCTGACGGGCAGCTTTCGGCAATGGCGACGATCTTCTCGACGCTGGCCGCGTCGGGATGGATCCACTCTCCCGGCGCGTTCGGCACGAAGACATGCGGATCGCCCAGCACGCAATTGCGCGAATGGATGCAGCGCCGGCCGGCAAAGCCGACGTCTATCTTCTCGCCCTCGACCGGACCTGCCATCGCCTTGCTCCTGTTGCCTGACGCACGCCGCCTGGATGCGGCGTGCTTTGGGTGCTGTTCTTGCAGGCTATGCCCCAGGCAGGAAAAGCGTCAAGCTGGCAAGCCGGTCAGGGAACCAGTTCGATCTCCTCGGTCTCGCCGCCGCTGCAGGTATAGCAGCAATCGTCGCATTTTTCCTTGTCGCCGGGGCCGACGCCCCAATAGGTGCCTTCGTCGCCGTCGACCCAGGCGCCGTAGCAGATCGATTCGCCCTCGTCGCAGGAGACCGGCAATTGCCTGGTCTCGCCGTCATCGAGGTAGAAATCCTTGCCGTTGCCCGGCCACACATAGTCGCGGTCCTGGCTGTAGAGCTCGAGGCGCATGGCATTGGGATGGCTGTTCTTGATGGCGAAGGTGACGTCGCCGGCATGGGCCGACGGCACCAGCAGCATGGCAAGAGACAGCGCGGCCAGCGAGCGGCGCGCATAGGCGTAGAACATGATATCCCCCAAAAATAAACGGCCCACCCGGCCGCCTTGCGGGCATTGCACGGGGCGAGCGATCGCTAAAGGGGGCGACCGCGACAATCCCGGACTAATTTTGGGGAGATTGGCGCTACTCCACCAGGTCGACGGTCTCGGTCGAATGGTGCACGCAGATGAAACAGCAATCGTCGCAGGGCCGGTCGTTGTCCGGGCCGACGCCGGCCGAGATGGCGTCATTGCCGTTGACCCACGCGCCGTAGCAGATGCGTTCACCCTCATTGCACGAAATCGGCACCGATTTGCGTGAGCCGGGATCGATCAGGAACACCTTGTCGTCGCCCGGCCAGACCGTTTCGCGGTCGCGGCTGAATAGTTCGACCGCAACGGCCTGCCCGCGCTGGTTCTTGACGAAGAAAGCCATGTCGGCAGCCCCAGCCGAGGTGGTGAAAACCAATGCCGCGAGTGTGGCCGCGCGAAAGAGCGTCACGATTGGACCTTTCGAATCATGCCAGCAGACTCGCATGGCCGCCGCGAACTAGGAAGCCGCCTCCGCCGCGATCTGGCGTCCCAGCCGCAGCGTTTCCCGCACCAGCAGGTGAAGATCGTCGCGCCGGGTCCGGTGGTTGGTGATCGCCACGCGCAGGCAATGCTGGCCTTGCACCGTCGTGTCCGACAGTGCCGCAATGCCTTGTTCCTGCAAACGCAGCATGATCTCCGTGTTGAACCGCTTAAGCTCCTCGCCGGACGCCCCGGCAAGCCGATGCCGGAAGCAGACGATGTTGATCGTGGTCGGCGCCATCAGCACCAGCGACGGCTCGTCCTCGATCAGTCCGGCGAGATAGGCCGCTTGCGCGATGTTCTGGTCGATCAGGCGGCCGAATTTGTCGATGCCATGCTCCTTCAGCGCCATCCATACTTTGAGCGCGCGAAAGCCGCGCGACGTCTGCAAACCATAGTCGTGCAGCCATTCGCCGGAGGCGAGACCACGCGGCGTCGATTCCAGATATTCGGGCGTCACGGCGAAGGTACGGCGATGCGCGAGGGCGTCCCTGACCAGGGCGCAGCCGGCCTCGAACGGCGCGTGCAGCCATTTGTGCGGATCGAGCGCGATCGAATCGGCCCATTCGATGCCGGCGACGCGATGGGCGTTCTGCGGAGCGATGGCGACCAGGGCGCCGATGCAGCCATCGACATGGAACCAGAGCTCTTCCTCATGCGCCAGCTTGGCAAGCGCCCGCAGGTCGTCGATCGCTCCGGTGTTGACGGTGCCGGCATTGCCGATGACGCAGGCCGGTTTGAAGCCCGCCTGGCGGTCCTCGGCAATTGCCGCCCGCAAGGCGGCGATGTCGATGCGCAGCCCGGCACCGGTCGGTATTCGCCGCAAGGCCCGGTTGCCGAGGCCGAGCGCCTCCATGGCTTTGCGGTGACAGGAATGGAGTTGGTCCGAGCCATAATAGCGCAGGGGCTTCTCGATGGCGGCAACGCCGTGCTCGCGCACGTCGATGCCGGCCTTGACGTTGCGCGCCACCGTCAGCCCGATCATGTTTGCCATCGAACCGCCGCTGACCAGCGTGCCGCTGGCCGAGACGGGAAACCCCAGCATTTGCTTGCACCAGTTGACGACCTGGCAGTCCATCAGCCCGGCGGCATGGTTGCCGCCGCCGAGGTTGGAACCCTGGATCGCCGCCAGGAAATCGCCGAGCGCGCCGGTGAAGTTGCTCGAGCCCATGTACCAGGCCCAGAAGCGAGGATGGATGTTGCCCATCGGGTATGACATCACGGTGCGGGAGACCTCGCCATAGACGGCGGCCAGCCGCGCCGGCGTTCGCGGCAGGGGTGCGGCGAAGACCTCCCTCACGTCAGCCGGCACCTCCCGCCAGACCGGGCGGTCGCGCACGGCGCGCAGATAGTCGACGGCATCGTCGATGACCCGGTGCGACAGGGCCTGCACATCGGCCCAGTCCAGGGGGTCAAGCGTCTCCTCGGCCACAGTGCCAAGGGTTTCCTGCGCGACGTCCATGACAGCCTCCCGTCAAGTCGCCGGGAACTGGCAGCCGGGCGTCGAGCGCGACAGCGCCGTCTCGTCGGCGTCCATCTCGGCATCGATGCCGTCGAACAGCGGCGTCGTCATGTAGCGTTCGCCGGTGTCGGGCAGCATGCACAGGACCACCGATCCGGCCGGCGCTTTCTCGGCGACCTGCCGCGCCACGGCGAAGGTGGCGCCGCCGGAAATGCCGGTGAAGATGCCTTCCTTCCGCGCCAGCGCCTTGGCCCATTTGATGCCTTCGGGCCCGGCGATCGGCATCACCTCGTCATAGAGGCCGGCATCGACCGCTTCCTGCAGCACGTTGGGGATGAAATCAGGCGTCCAGCCCTGGATCGGATGCGGCTCGAAGGCCGGGTGGCTGGCGGCGGGCGCCCCGTCGGCACCGCGCTGCTGCACCTTGCCACTGCCGATGAGCTGGGCGTTGGCCGGCTCGGACAGGATGATGCGCACATCCGGCCGCTCACGGCGCAGCACGCGCGCCACGCCGACGACGGTGCCGCCTGTGCCGTAGCCGGTGACGAAGCAATCGAGCCGCGAGCCGGCGAAATCATTGATGATCTCGCGCGCCGTCGTCGCCTCGTGGATGGCGGCGTTGGCCCTGGTTTCGAACTGTCGCGCCAGGAACCAGCCATTGGCCTCGGCCAGCTCCACGGCCTTCTTGTACATGCCGAACCCCTTTTCGGCGCGCGGCGTCAGCACCACCTTGGCACCCAGCATGCGCATCAGCTTGCGGCGCTCGACGGAAAAGCTGTCGGCCATGGTGACGACCAGCGGATAGGCTTTCTGCGCGCAGACCATGGCGAGCCCGATGCCGGTGTTGCCGCTGGTCGCCTCGACGATGGTCTGGCCCGGCTTCAACGCGCCGCTGCGCTCGCCCTCCTCGATGATGTTGAGCGCCAGCCGGTCCTTCACCGAGGCAGCCGGGTTGAAGAACTCGGCCTTGACGTAGATCGTCGCGTGGGCCGGGCCAAGATTGTTGATGCGGATGACCGGCGTGTCGCCGACCGTGTCCAAAATGCTGTCGAACAGGCGGCCGCGGCCGGCCGTGGTTCTGATTCTTGCTTGCTGCAACATATCTGTCTCCTCGTCTGTGTTGGTACCTTGCGGTCACGGGCCGGTTACAAACCGGCGGCTTGGGCGGCGAGGTTTCGAGACCTTGCCGCGCTAGGGTCGCTCGACGTGCCGGCAATGCGGCTGCCCGCATCCCGGCGCGCAACTCGCAACCGGGTGCGTTCATGCCGTGTTCGGTGATAAAACGAGGGCCGACCGGCCAACGTGGGAGGAAGCGTGGGAGCAAGCGTGGAAATGCACGTGGAATCCGCTCGACCGAGCCTGGATCGCGGCAAGCCCGCTCTTGCCGTGCGCCTGCTCGGGCCGTTCGCGGTCGTACGCGATGGCGTGCGGGCCGAATTGCCGGCATCGCGCAAGCTGCGCGCGCTGCTTGCCTATCTGGCGCTGGCGCCGCATCCGGTCGGACGCGCTCGGCTGTGCGAGCTCTTGTGGGATGTTCCGAACGACCCCAGGGGCGAGTTGCGTTGGTGCCTCAGCAAGCTTCGCGCCGTCCTCGACGAGCCGGGGCACCGTCGGGTCGAGACACAGGACGACACGGTCGCATTGCGCCTCGACGGCTGTTTCGTCGACGCGCTGGAGGTTAGCGCCGCCGCCGCGCAAGGGATCGCCTCCCTCGACGCGGAGCGCCTGCGATCGCTGTCGGAGCTGTTCGCCGGCGACTTTCTCGACGGTCTGGAGCTCGACCGCAGTCCGTTTTTCGAGAGTTGGCTGATCGCGCAGCGCCGCCGCTTCCAGTCGTCTCACGCCGCCGTGCTGGAGCACCTTGTCGCGGCGGTTCCGCCCGGTTCGGAGGCGGCAGCAGCCGGTCTTGACCGGTGGGTGGAGCTGGCGCCGTTCGACGGCCGCGCGCATCTGGCGCTGCTCACGCATCTGGCCGGGCGCGGCGCCATCGGCGCGGCCGAGCAGCACCTGACGGCGACGGCGCAATTGTTCCAATCGGAAGGGCTCGACTTCGGACCGGTGCGCGCGGCTTGGCAGGCGCTGCGCGACAAGCCAGCGGAAGATCGGCCAGCGGAAGATCGGCCAGCGGAAGATCGGCCGTCGGATCGGCCGTCGGTAGATCGGCCGGCGGTAGATCGGCTTGCGGCGCAGCCCGCCGGCATCGCGGCATCGCCGCCGTCGCCCGCTCCGGCGGGCGTGGAGCCCAGCCACGCCTCGCTGGCGGTGATGCCGTTCGTCGAGACTGCCGGCCCTTGCGGCACGCGCGGCGGGATCGCCGACGGCCTGACCCATGACATCATCACGCGTCTGGCCAAGCTCAGGGATTTCTTCGTCATCGCGCGCGGCTCGGTCTTCGCGCTCGCCGAGAAAAACATCGCGCCGCAGGAAGCGGGGCGGCAGCTGAATGTGGACTATGTCGCCACCGGCACGGTGGGCACCCTGGCCGGCCGCGTCATCATCGCCGTCGAGCTCATCGAGGTTCGCACGGCCAGGATCGTCTGGGCCGAGAGCTTCGAGCGCCGGGCCGACGACCTCTTCGGCGTGCTCGACGATATCGGCAACGCGATCGTCTCGTCGATCTCGGCCGAGATCGAGACGGTCGAGCGCAACCGCGCGATGCTGAAGGCGCCCAACTCGCTCAACGCCTGGGAAGCCTATCACCGCGGCCTCTGGCATATGTACCGCTTCACCCAGCCGGAAAACGAGTTGGCGCAGCACTTCTTCGGCGTGGCGACGGCGCTCGACCCGACCTTCGCCCGCGCCCATGCCGGCCTGTCCTTCACCCATTGGCAAAGCGCTTTCCAGCGCTGGGGCGACCGCGACCACGAAAGCGCGCTGGCCTACGAGACAGCGGGGCACAGTCTCCTGGTCGACGAACAGAACCCTGCCGCGCACTGGGCGATGGGCCGGGCGCTGTGGCTGCGCGGCGAACAGGACGGGTCGCTCTTCGAATTGGAACGGGCAGTGGAGCTCAGCCCCAATTTCGCGCTCGGCCACTATGCGCTGTCCTTCGTCCACTCGCAGTCGGGCGATCCGCAGTCGGCGATCGGCTCCTCCGACCATTCGCGCCATCTCAGCCCTTTCGACCCGCTGCTGTTCGGCATGCTGGGCGCGCGCGCCATGTCGCATGTGCGGCTCGGCCAGTTCGAGGAAGCGGCAGAATGGGCGCTGAAGGCGGCGGCGCGGCCCAATGCCCACGCCATCATCCTGGCGATAGCAGCACACTGCCTGGCGCTGGCCGGGCGGCTCGACGAGGCACGCAATTTCGCCGCCGCCCTCCGCAAGGCGCTGCCGGACTACCGCGCCGACGATTTCATCGGCACGTTCCGTTTCGAGGCGGACGCGGAGGCATTGTTCCGGCAAGGCGCAAAGCGGATCGGATTGAACTGAGCCCGCGCAATTCCCGCCGATTAACGATTTCGGAAGGGGTTGTTTAACCGTTCGTCGCTATGTCAGCGCCCGGGAGGGGCATGACAGAGAGTGTATGATGAGCGACAGCCCTGACAAGCGCAATGAATGGCGCGCCATTCTTTACGTACAAGCCCGCGTGGCGGTCCTGTTCGTCCCGGTCGTCGCCAGCCTGCTGATCATAGCCGCACTTGCCGGCAACGACCGCAAATCCGTTCCCGCCATCGACCGGACGGTGACAGGCTCCGTGCGATAAGGGCACGGCCATCGACAGCGCACGTTCCCCGGCAGGCGTGCGCATGATGTCGGGCAAATCCCCGCGGCTTTCTGTTGGCGGGAATGACGATGCGATCGGTCGCACAGGCAACAAAAAAGCCCGGACGAGCCGGGCTTTTTCTGCGAGTCTCTGAACCGTCGAACGGTTCAGAGACGGGAATTTGGTGCCCAGAAGAGGACTCGAACCTCCACTCCTTGCGGAACACGGACCTGAACCGTGCGCGTCTACCAATTCCGCCATCTGGGCTGGTGCGGGCTCAATAAGCGGGCAAGCGGTGCGTGTCAACGCGGTTTTTTTCGAGGGCTGCCGCGCGCCGGCTCAGTTTCGGGCGTTGGCGCCGCCCCTCACCTGCCTGCCGGCATCCTCTCCCCGTATAGTGACGGGGAGAGGGGCGCTTTCATCAACGGTTTCGCCAATCACCAGCGTTGCGGCCAGCCCTTTCTCCCCGTCACTATACGGGGAGAAATGTCCGGCAGGACAATGAGGGGCGGCGCCGACTTTGACAATTTGGTGACCGGGACGCTTGCCGGTCAGCCCTCCAGCACTTCCTTCGACGCCACGGTGGAATCGGCGTTGAGCGTGTAGATGACCGGCACGCCGGTGCCGAGCTCCAGCTTGACGATCTCCTCGCCCGACTTGCCGTCCAGCGCCATGATCAGCGCACGCAGCGAATTTCCGTGGGCGGCGACCAGGACCGTGCCGCCGCGCAGCACATGCGGCTGGAGGTCGTGCAGGTAATAAGGCCAGACGCGGGCGCCGGTGTCCTTCAGGCTTTCGCCACCGGGGGGCGGCACGTCGTAGGAGCGGCGCCAGACATGCACCTGTTCCTCGCCCCATTTCTTGCGCGCGTCGTCCTTGTTGAGGCCGGAGAGGTCGCCATAGTCGCGCTCGTTCAGCGCCTGGTCGCGGACGGTTTTCAGGTCGCTCTGGCCGACGGCGTCAAGAATGTGCTGGCAGGTTTTTTGCGCCCGGACCAGCGCCGAGGTGAAGGCGATGTCGAACTTCAGGCCGCGTGCCTTGAGCTTCTGCCCGGCTGCCTTGGCCTCGGCGTGGCCCTGTTCGGTCAGGTCGACGTCACGCCAGCCGGTGAACAGGTTCTTCAGGTTCCATTCGCTCTGGCCGTGGCGCACGAGCACGAGGGTTCTCGACATTTTTGCTCCTCTGGGATCTGAGCAATTCCAGCAGAAGTGGGAAGCGGTTTTCTGTCTGGAATTGCATGGGGATGAAGATGGTCCGGGGTCGTTTCAGGCAAGCCCGAGCACGTCCCGCATCGAGTAAAGGCCGGGCTTCCTGCCATGCGCCCACAGGGCTGCCTTGACGGCGCCGCGGGCGAAGATGGTGCGGTCCTCGGCATGGTGGGCCAGCGTGATGCGTTCGCCGGTGCCGGCCAGGATGACGCTGTGGTCGCCGACCACCGAGCCGCCGCGCAGGGTTGCGAAGCCGATCGAACCCGGCTTGCGCACGCCGGTGTGGCCGTCGCGGACGCGCACATCGTTGCCGGCAAGCGGCACGCCACGCCCCGCGGCGGCGGCTTCGCCCAGCAGCAGAGCGGTGCCGGACGGCGCGTCGACCTTGTGCCTGTGATGCATTTCGAGGATCTCGATGTCGAAATCCCCGGCGTCGAGGGCGCGCGCGGCCTGTTCGACCAGCACCGCCAGGAGATTGACGCCGAGGCTCATATTGCCCGACTTGACGATCGTCGCATGGCGCGCCGCGGCGGCGATCCTGGCATCGTCGTCGGCCGAGCAGCCGGTCGTGCCGATGACATGGACGATGCGCGCCTGCGCCGCATAGCCGGCGAATTCGACGGTCGCAGCCGGGGCGGTGAAATCGAGCACGCCGTCCGCCCCGGCAAAGGCCGGCAGCGGATCGTCCGATATCGGCACATTGATGATGCCGATGCCGGCAAGCTCGCCTGCATCCTTGCCGAGATAGGGCGATCCCTGCCGCTCGATCGCGCCGGCGACGCGTGCGCCCGGCATTGTGTGGATGGCGCGGATCAGCGTCTGGCCCATGCGGCCGGCGGCGCCCACCACCACCAGGCCCATATCGCCCGCGGGTCTGTCGGCTGTCGGCGTTTCACTCATCTCGCGCTCCCGGCGATGCCCTGCGTCTCGATAGGTTGCGTCGGCCCTGGCGCCGGAGTTTGGATCGGCGCGCCGTCATCGACAAGCCCCAGGCCCTTCCTGCCCTGCACCCGGTGGAAGCGGGAATAGACGCTGTGCGGGTCGGCCATCAGCGAGGCATGGGTGCCCTGTTCGACCAGATGACCCTGTTCCAGCACGATGATGTGGTCGGCATTGACCACCGTCGACAGCCGGTGGGCGATGACGATGGTGGTGCGCCCCTCCATGACGTGGGTCAGCGCTTCCTGGACCTTGGCTTCCGCCTCATTGTCAAGCGCCGAGGTCGCCTCGTCGAGCAGCAGGATCGGCGCCTGACGGACGATGGCGCGGGCGATCGACACACGCTGGCGCTGGCCGCCCGACAGCGACGCGCCGTTTTCGCCGACGGGCGTGTCGTAGCCCAGCGGCTGCTGGCGGATGAAGCCGTCGGCCTGGGCCAGTCGCGCGGCCTGCTCGATCTCGGCGTCGGTGGCGGAGAGCCGGCCATAGCGGATGTTGTCGCGTATGGTGCCTTCGAACAGATAGGGCTGCTGCGAAACATAGGCGATGGAGCTGCGCAGCGACTGCTTGGTGATCTTCGAAATGTCTTGGCCGTCGATCTCGATCGTACCCGACCCGACGTCGTAGAAGCGCTGCAGCAGCGCCACCAGCGTCGTCTTGCCGGCGCCGGAGGCGCCGACGATGGCGGTCATCTTGCCGGCGGCGGCGACGAAGCTGAGGTCCTGCAGGACCGGTGCCTCCTCGACATAGCGGAAGCTCACATTGTTGAACCGCACTTCGCCCGTGGTGAAATTGGCCTCGGCGGCTCCCGGCGCATCGCCCTGCTGCGGCTCGAGATCGAGGATTTCGTAGATCATGCGCGCATTGACCAACGCGCGCTCCATGCCGACCTGCATGCGCGCCAGCCGCCTTGCCGGGTCGTAGGCCAGCATCAGCGCGGTGATGAAGGAGAAGACGGCGCCCGGCGGCTGCCCGAGGACGAGCGCACGATAGCCGGAATAGGCGATGACGCCGGTGACGGCGAGACCGGCCAGCATGTCGGAAATCGGCGACAGCCGTTCCGAAACCCGGGCGATCTTGTTGCCGCGGTGCTCGGCGCTGTTGGCGAGCTGGCTGATGCGTCGCGACAGCTCGTCCTCCATGGTGAAGGCCTTGACGATGGCGATGCCTTGCGTGGCTTCCTGCATGGCGCCGATCAGCCGGGAGTTGATCTGCACCGATTCGCGGGTGATGCGGCGCACCCGGCGCATCAGGTAGACAACGGTGTAGATGAGCGGCGGCCCGATCACCAGCGAGCTGAGCGACAGGACCGGATCCTGGTAGATCATGACGCCGAGCAACCCGAACAGCGTCACCCCGTCGCGCGCGATCGACGTCAGCGTCATCGACAGCAGGTCGCGAATGCCGTTGACGTTCTCGTTGACCTGCGCCGCCAGCCGGCCCGATCTCGTGTCGTTGAAGAAACCGACGCCGAGCTTCATCAGGTGATCGAAGATGCGGCGCTGGTAGCGCGCAACCAGATTGTTGCCGACGGTCGCCAGCGTCACCGCCTGGCCGTAGCCGGCGAAACCGCGCACGAGAAAGGCGCCCATGACGCCGGCGCAAATCCACACGATCAGATCGCCGCGCCGCTCATAGAAGATCTGGTTGACGACCGGGCTCATGATCCAGGCGGTGAAAGCGGTCGTGGCGGACACCGCCAGCAGGCAGGCCCCGGCAAAGATGTAGGACCACAAATAGTCGCGGCCGTTCTCGGCGATGATACGGCGCAGCACCGCCCAGACCTCGCCAGGGGTGGCTTTCTGCTTATGTGGAGCTTGGAGTGTCAAATCGGGAGCGCTTCGTGGTTTCCGCTTGGTGGGACGGGCTGCACACGGCATCCCTTCTGGCGCCCCTCTTAGCGCCAAGCGGCCGGCTTGCCTATGCCTGCGGCTGATTAACTTCGTCGCGGGGACCGGACGGACGCCTGGTCCGTCATGCGACCCAGCCTAGGCCTGCCAGCGGCGGCCCGCGGTCTGCACGCCGAACAGCGAAGGGTTCCTGGCGTAGGCGGCGAGGCCCAGAAGGGCCGCCAGCGGATGGGTGATGACATAGACGGGCATGGTGCGCATCAGTTCGCTGTGCGGGGCCTTGTCCTCGAAGGCGGCGCGGAAATTGCCCTGTTTCAGCGCCGGCACGATCTTCTGCGCGATGCCGCCGGTGAGAAAGACGCCGCCGCGGCTCATGAACACCAAGGCGAGATCGCCGGCGGTGCGCCCAAGACAGGTGACGAAGATCTCCAGCGCTTCCTGCGCGACCGGATCGGTCCTGGCAAGTGCCGCTGCGGTGATCTCGGCCGGCGTGGTGAAGGGCGACGGTTTGCCGTCCGCCTTGGCCACCGCCCGGTAGACGTTGACCAGGCCGCGTCCGCACAGGATCTGCTCGCCCGAAATGCGGCCCTCGATCTTCTCGATATGCGGGAAGACCTCGAAATCCCTGCTAGAACGCGGGCCGATGTCCATATGGCCGCCCTCGCCGGGCACCGGGATCCAGTGGCGCAGCGCGTGCACCAGCCCGGCGACGCCGAGCCCGGTTCCGGGACCGAGCACCACGCGGCCTGCATTGGGCTCCGGCGTGCCGCCGCCGATCTTTTCCATGTGCTCTTCGCCGAGCGCCACGACGGCCAGCGCCTGCGCCTCGAAATCGTTGAGCACGACGATGTCGCTGAGGCCGAGGCTGGCGAACATCTGCCGGGGCTTGACGATCCACGGGCAATTGGTGAGCTCGATCTCGTCGCCATCGACCGGGCCGGCCACCGCCAGCACCGCCGAATTGGGGCGGACCGAGGAGCGGTCGAGCACCGCCGCTTGGATCGCCTCGTCGATTGTGTTGTAGCTGGCGGTCTGGACGATCGCCGGCTCGCCGGCTTCCGAATTGGCGTCGAGCACGACCGAGAAGCGCGCATTGGTGCCGCCGATGTCGCCGATCAGGATCGGGAACCGCAGCGCCGTGTCGTCGTCGCCTGTGTTTGGCATGCTTTCTCGTCCGTCCCCGGCGCCCGACGGCTCATTGCCGTTCTCCCGTTGACTAGCGCATGAGTTTGAAAAGGGAAACGGTTTTCGAAACCGATGGTGCGCACGACCGATTTATGAAGTCGAACGGCCGCGACTAGGCTGCCGCTTTGTGCTCCTCGCGGGCAGCGGACCAGACCTCGCGGGCCGCATCGGCGTTCATGGCGGCAATTCCCAGGCCGACAATCAGGTCGGGCCACGCGGAATGCCAGATCACGGCGGTGAGAAGGCCCGCGGCGATTATGGCGACGTTGGCAAAGGCGTCGTTCCGCGCGGAGAGGAACGCGGCCTTTGTCAGGCTGCCGCTGTGATGGCGGAAGCGCGCCAGCATGAACGCGCAAGACAGGTTCACGGCCAAAGCCCCGGCGCCCGCAAGCGACAGCGGCAGCGGCGACGGCGCGACCGGCAGGTTGAACTTGACCCAAGCCGTCCAGAGCGTTGCCAAGGCAGGCACCAGAAGAATCGCCGCCAGAGCCATGCCGCCCCTTGCGCGGCTGCGTGCGCCCCAGCCCAGGGCAACGAGAATAAGCAAATTGACCGAGGCATCTTCCAGGAAATCGACGCTGTCCGCGAACAGCGACACGGAGCCGATCGCAGATGCCACGGCGAACTCGACGATGAAGTAGCCCAGGTTCAGAAGGGCCACCCACCGGACGACGCGGCGAAGGCCTATATCCTGCGTTTGCAATGCCGGCCCTCCTGCTCGCGGGGTAACGAATGAACGGCGGCGAAGCGCCGGGGCGTCAAATCACGCGGTCAGTTTCCCGGCCGTGGCCGCGGCACCGGCACGCCGATCTCGGGCGTCGCGGTGAAGGCGTTCACCATGCCCGGCAGGCCGGCCGTGCCGCTGGCCGCGGTGGCGGGCAGCGACGGCGCTTCGGGTTCGGGCGCGGCGACCGCGACCGGCACGGCGCCGCCATGATAGGTGGCGGCCTCGACCGAGGCCGGCCCGGGCGCGTCGAGCACGGCGCGGCATTCTCTCGGCAGGTTCGCCATCGTCATCAGATCGCGCGCCTTGGGCGCATCCGGGTTCTTGTTGGGCCGCCACGGTTCCTGCGTGAACCACCAGGCCAGCGGCTTGCCGCAGCCGTCGTCGGCCGGGGTCGCTTCCTGCGCCTTGCAGTTGGGCGAGCCCGGCTGGCAGCCGATGCGCATGTGGAAGTGATAGTCGTGGCCCCAGAACGGCCTGATCTTGCGCAGCCAGGAGCGGTCGCCCCTGACGGTGTCGCAGAGCTTCTTCTTGATGCCGGGATTGACCAGGATGCGCTCGACCTCGGGATAGCTCGCCGCGCGCTTCAAAAGCCGCGTATGCGCCGACGTCCACAGCGCGTCCTTCACCAGATGCGTCTTTTCGTCGACCATCAAGGTCGCGCTCATCGTCTCGCGCCGCGCCATCGACAGCGGCCGGCGGGGCATCGGCGTCAGCCAGATGTCGGCATCGAGCCCGATCTGATGCGAGGCATGGCCCGTCAGCATCGGGCCGCCGCGCGGCTGCGCGATGTCGCCGATCAAAAGGCCCGGCCAGCCGTCGGCGACGGCATCGCGCGACAGTTTCTCGACCAGCGCGATCATCGCCGGATGGCCCCAGCGGCGATTGCGCGACGGCCGCATCACCTGCCAGGTCGGGCCGTCCATGGGGATGGCGACGCCGCCGGCAAAGCAGCCCTTGGAGTAGAAGCCGAAGGATTGCGGGGCGGTCGCAGCCGGCAGTTTCATCGCGCCGAACAGGTCCTTTGCCCGTTCCTCGGCCATTGCCGGCCGCACGGCGAGACTTGTGAGGGCGAGCAGGCCAAAAGCCGCCGCCAGCTCTGAACGCTTGCCGAGCCGCATCGCTGTCTCCATGAACCCCCGCCGCAAACCCAAGCCCGAATCATAGCACGCAATGGACGTTGCTTCGATCGCCGGAGCGGTTCCGTTTTTCACAAACCGGTCAACCGCCCTGTTTTCTTTTCCGAGGCATTCCGACCGAACCGTGTCACGTGCTTCCCGGCATGCGTCAGCGCTTCATCGGGCTGCGCGGCGCGCCGTCGCGCCAGTCGCCGCTTGCCCACATATGGTCGAAGGCGGCGCGGTAGCCCGGGAAGCGGAACCGGTAGCCCGCCGCCTTGAGCGCCGCGTTGGCGACGCGCTTGTTCTCGCCATAGAAGGACCGCGCCATGGGCGAAAGTTGGGCGGCCTCGAAGGGAATTTCGGGCGGCGGCGTGATGCCCATCAGCGCGGCGGCGTAGCCCACGACGTCCTGCGGCGGCGCGGGCTCATCGTCGGTGACGTTGAAGATGCCGCCTGTATTATCCCCGATGAGATGCCACAGCGCGCCGGCTATGTCGTCGCAATGGATGCGGTTGAACACCTGGCCGGGCTTGACCAGCCGCCGCGCGGTGGCGTTTTCCAGATTGACCAGGGCGTTGCGGCCGGGGCCGTAGATGCCGGAGAGCCGCAGCACCGCCACCGGCCGGCCGATCTCGCGGCCAAGCCGCAGCCAGTCCTGCTCGGCCGCCACGCGCATCGCCGAGCGTTTCGACACCGGCCGGCATTGCGCCGTCTCGTCGACCCAGGCGCCGCCATGGTCGCCATAGACACCGACGGTGGAGAGATAGCCGACCCATTCGAGCGCGGGCATCCGCACGATCGCCTCGCGGGCGGCATTCAGCACGGGATCGCCGGCCTCCTCGGGCGCGATCGAGATCACCAGATGGGTTGTTGTCGCCAGCGCATCGCTGATTTCGCCGGTCAGCGCGCCATCGAACAGCAGCGGCGCGATGCCGGCCTGGCGGAGCGCCTCGAATTTCTCCGCGGAGCGCGTCGTGCCGCGGACCGTCGTGGCGGAATCCCGGTTGGCGCGCGCAAAAGCCTGACCCGAATAGCCGGCGCCGAAGATGAATATCCGCTTTTCACTCATGCAGGCGCCCTGGCTGGAATCGGCCGCGCCCATTCCTCGCGCACGGCCGCGTCGCTCTCGGTTTCCAGGCCGGTCGCGGCGCGTTCGGCATATTCGGCCTCGGGCACCAGCCGCGCCAGCGCCCATATTGCCGCGCCCCGCACCAGCGGCGAGGCGTCGGCTAGCAAGGCGCGCACGGCGCCGGCAAGCGCGGCATCGCGGGAATTGCCGGCGGCGATCAGCACGTTGCGGACAAAGCGGTCGCGGCCGATGCGCTTGATCGGCGAACCGGAAAAGAACGCGCGAAAGGCCGCGTCGTCCAGCCGCAGAAGATCGGCCAGCGCCGGCTCGCGTAGATCGTCGCGCGCGGCGAGCTTGGCCTCGGACGCCACCTTGGCGAACTTGTTCCATGGGCAGGCGGCGAGACAGTCGTCGCAGCCATAGATGCGGTTGCCGATCGCCTCGCGGAATTCATGCGGGATCGGCTCCTTGTTCTCGATGGTGAGATAGGAGATGCAGCGCCGCGCATCGAGCCGGTAGGGCGCCGGGAAGGCATCGGTCGGGCAGGCGTCGAGGCAGGCGCGGCAGGAGCCGCAATGGTCCTCCTCCGGCATGTCGGGGACCAGTTCGGCGGTTGTGAAAATGGTGCCGAGGAACAGCCAGGAACCGTGCTGCCGGCTGACCAGATTGGTGTGCTTGCCTTGCCAGCCGAGCCCGGCGGCCTCGGCCAGCGGCTTTTCCATGACGGGTGCGGTGTCGACGAAGACTTTGACGTCGCCTCCCGCCCGCGCCACGATCTTGCCGGCGATTTCCTTCAGCCGGCCCTTCATCACGTCATGATAGTCGCGGTTTTGCGCGTAGACCGAGATCGCGCCCCGGTCGCGCCTGGCCAACAGGTCGCGCGGATCGTGGTCCGGCCCGTAATTCATCGCCAGCACGACGATCGAACGCACCTGCGGCCACAGGCTTGACGGCTCGCTGCGGCGTTGCAGCGTCTCGGCGATCCAGCCCATGGAGCCGTGGAACCCGTCCGCGACGAAGGCAGCGAGCCGGGCCGGCGCCAGCGGGATCGCATCGGGGGTGGTGACGGCGACCGCCTCGAAACCGGCGCGTCGCGCCTGCGCGTCGATCAGCGCGCGCAGTTTTGCGGCGTCAGAAGTCGAGGTCCGCATAATGCGACACCGGCGACAGGCCGCGCACCCGGTCGGTCAAGAGCGGCCGGAACGAAGGCCGCGACTTGACCCGCGTGTACCATTCGCGCGCGGCAGTGTGCTCGCGCCAGTCGATCTCGCCGAGATAGTCGAGCACCGAAAGGGTGGCGGCGGCGGCAAGGTCGGCATAGGTGACCCTCGAGCCGGCCAGCCAGTGGCGGGTGCCGGCCAGCCAGTTGGTATATTTCATGTGCTGGCGGATGTTGGCCCGCGCCGCGCGGATGGCGGCCGAATCGGGCGAGCCGCCGCCGGCGGTTTCCGGCATGACCGGCTTCAGCACGCGCTCGCGCACCAGATGCCGGGTGACCTCGCTCTCGGCCTTGTGGAGATACCAGTCGGTCAGCCGGCGGATCTCGGCGCGCTGCATCGGGTCCTCGGCGAACAGGCGCTTGTCGCGCTTCAGGACGCCGCGCGTCTCGTCGAGATATTCCGAGATGACCGTGGCGCCGACGATCGGCACGTCGCCCTCGGCCAAAAGGATCGGCAGCGTGCCGGCCGGGTTCAGCGCCAAGAACTCCTTGCGCCGCGTCCACGGCTTCTCCTCGATCAGCGCCAGCTCCTCGCCATACTCGCCGAAAGCGAGGCGCACGAACCGGCAGGAGGCGAACATGGGATGATGGAAAAGCGTCAGCATGGTTCCGCGATGATAAAGCGCACTGGTGGTTTGGATTTGAAGTTCCTGTCCCCTCAACGGCATCCGCGTTCAGGAACTTCAAATCCAAACCACACCAGAACTAAAGTTGGCAGTGTGGCTCAGAATCCGGAATTCGCGCATCGCGCTCCTCCCGGGTGTGGCGAATTCCGGATTGCCACACTGGCGAATCGCCGGGCGCACCGGTAAGTCTTGGCCGCCCGGTAAGCGGGCCGTCAGGGTGTTGCGACCTATAGGGGGAGTTCGGCGCCATGACAAGCAAGCCCTGTCAGCCCATCCAGCGAATGCCGAGGTAGCCAATGGAAAGCCAGACAATCGTCGAAGCCCTGCTGCTCGGTCTCTTGGAGGGATTGACCGAGTTCATTCCGGTGTCCTCGACCGGCCATATCCTGCTCGCCGGCCATTTTCTCGGCTTCCACTCGACCGGCAAGGCCTTCGAGATCCTGATCCAGCTCGGCGCCATCCTGGCCATTCTGAGCGTCTATTTCCGGCGCTTGTGGCAGATGCTGCTCGACCTGCCGCATGACCGGCTGACGCGGCATTTCGTCATCGGCATCCTCATCGCCTTCCTGCCGGCGGCCATCATCGGTGCGCTGGCGCATGATTTCATCAAGACCATCCTGTTCGAATCGCCGCGGCTGATCTGCATCATGCTGATCATCGGCGGCGTGGTGCTGCTCGCCGTCGACCGCATGAAGCTCAAGCCGATGTACCGCGACGTCGAACGCTTCCCGACCCGGCTTTACCTGCAGATCGGGCTGTTCCAGTGCCTGTCGCTGATCCCCGGCACCTCGCGCTCGGGCTCGACCATCGTCGGCGCGCTGCTGCTTGGCGTCGACAAGCGGGCGGCGGCGGAATTTTCCTTCTTCCTCGCCATCCCCACCATGGTCGGCGCCTTCGCCTTCGACCTGTTCAAGAACCGCAACGTGCTGACGTCGGCCGACCTGCCGATCATCGCCGTCGGCTTCGTCGCCGCCTTCGTCACCGCGCTGCTCGTGGTGCGCCTGCTGCTCGATTACGTCTCGCGCAAGGGCTATGCGCTGTTCGGCTGGTGGCGGCTGGTGGTCGGCATCGTCGGGCTCGCCGCGCTGATGATCTGGGGGTGACCTCGTCATCCACGGGCGAAGCAAGGAGCGCAGCGACGCCGCGCAGGCCCGTGGATGACGAAGGTGAAGGCCTTCGCGCGCCCCCTTCATGCGAACCTCCTGCGGAGCAGCGCACAAGTCCTGCGGATTCCAGAACACTCCGCTGCGTAAGCTCGCCCTATCATCCCTCAGGCAATGGCGTCCGGCGAGCCGCATCCGCCCCCGCGCAGGCGGTCGGCCGGGCGCCCAATGAGAGGGAACGACGATGAAATTCATGCTGACCGGCAGGAAACTGCACCCGAAAGCCAAACCCGTCGCCGAGGATTTCAGGAGCGGCGCCATCAACCGGCGCGAATATTTTGCGCTGATGGCCGGGCTCGGCGTCAGCGCCGCCGGCGCTTTTGCCCTGGGCGGGCTGGCGCCCACGCCCGCCCGCGCGGCGGAGCCCAAGAAGGGCGGCGTGCTGCGCGTGGCCATGAACGTCAAGGGTTTCAAGGATCCGCGCACCTTCGACGGCGTCGAAATGTCCAACGTCGCGCGGCACTGCAACGAATATCTCGTGCGCTGGAACACCGATTTCTCCTTCGAGCCCTGGCTGCTCGAAAAATGGGAGATGAGCGACGACGCCAAGACGCTCACGCTTCATGTGCGCAAGGGCATCTCCTGGTCGAACGGCGACGCCTTCGACGCCGACGATGTCGTCCACAACCTCACCCGCTGGTGCGAGGCCGGCGTTGCCGGCAATTCGGTCGCCGCGCGCATGGGCGCGCTGGTCAATGCCGACACCAAGAAGGTGGTCGATGGCGGCATCGAGAAGGTCGACGACCACACCATCAAGCTCAACCTGCCCAAGCCGGACATTTCGCTGATCGCCGGCATGGCCGACTATCCCGCTTTGATCATGCACCGCTCCTATGATGGCGACGGCGATCCGCTGAAGGCACTTTCGATCACCACCGGCCCTTGCGAGCTGGTGAAGTGGGATGCCGAGACGGGAGCCGAGGTGAAGCGCAAGGACAAGCCGTGGTGGAAGGGCGAATTCCACCTGGATGGGATCCAGTGGATCGACTACGGCTCCGACCCCAACGCCATGCTGTCGGCGTTCGAATCCGGCGAGATCGACACCGACCACGAGACCGCCTCCGATGCCGTCTCGCAGACCGAGCAAATGGGCCTGAAGAATTCCGAGATCGCCACCGGCTCCACCATCGTCGCCCGCTTCAATGTCGCCAACGCGCCCTATGACGACGTCAAGGTGCGCCGCGCCGCCCAGCTCGCCGTCGACAATTCGGCCGTGCTGGCGCTCGGCCTCGGCGGCCGCGGCAAGCCCGCCGACAACCACCATGTCGGCCCCATGCACCCAGAATATGCCGATATCGGCCCGGCCAAGCGCGACGTGGACGCCTCGAAGAAGCTGCTGGCCGAGTCCGGCAAGGCCGACCATGAATATGACCTCATCTCGGTCGACGTCGAATGGCAGAAGAGCACCGGCGACGCCATAGCGGCGCAGATGCGCGAGGCCGGCCTCAAGATCAAGCGCACCGTGCTGCCCGCCGCCACCTTCTGGAACGACTGGAGCAAATATCCCTTCTCCTGTACCGAATGGCTCGGCCGCCCGCTCGGCGTCCAGGTGCTGGCGCTGGCGTACAAATCCGGCGCCGCCTGGAACGAAAGCGCCTACGCCAACAAGGAGTTCGACGAACTGCTCGACAAGGCGCTCGCCACCCCCGACGCCGCCCAGCGCAAGGAGATCATGGCCGGCATCGAGAAGAATTTGCGCGATTCCGGCATCATCATCCAACCCTACTGGCGCTCGGTCTACCGGACCTATCGCAAAGGGGTGGAAGGGTGCGAGCAGCACCAGGCGCTGGAGCAGCATTTCGAGAAGGTTTGGTTGGAGGGGTGAGAGGCGGTCCGCGTCAGCGGACGAAAAGCCAATTGCTTGGCTTTTCGAGCCTCGAACGCCCTGAGCCTGCGAAGGGCTGGGGACGCCGACGCTGGTCTTCCCTTCTCCCCTTGTGGGGTCCGAAGGACGGGGCGAGACCCGTGGCTCGCCCCAGGGCGGTGGCCTCGCGAAGCGAGGTCGGATGAGGGGTGCTCCAGCTTGGCGCCACGTCAACAGCGAACCGAACCAGAAAATCCCAACGCCTCACTCCGCTGGAACACCCCTCAACCGTCTCGGCGCTGCGCGCCGATCCACCTTCTCCCACAAGGGGAGAAGGCAAGCTGGCCGCAACGCCGGCTTTATCCCTGCAACGCCGGCGATTGGCGAAAGCGGCGAAGACAGCATCCTTCGCCCCGTTTACGGGGAGAAGATGGCGGCAGCCAGATGAGGGGCAGCGCCGACGCCTGAAATTGAAGCGCGCCCTCAACGCGGTGAGCTGCATCCAGAGCACAAAATTGCTGGCACCGCTCACCACGCGAGCGCCGCCGCCTACACCGTGATGGCGCCGGCATCGGAGGGCACGCTGGTCTCCAGCCCCGCCGCATTGTCGGCCAGCAGCAGTGTCTCGCCCGCGAAGGGGCCAGGAACTCGGCCGCGACGCAGTCATTGTCCAGCGGCTGGTATTTCATCGTCAACAGCGCGGTTGCCATCGCGAATGCCACGTCCTCGATCGTCCAGAGCGTTTCGCGCAGCGGCGCGGTGGAGCGGAATATACGTGATGTCTTCCCAGATCGTGCGGAAAATACTCCAGGGTGAGTGCTCTCACAGAGCACTCATTTCGTATCCCAAGTTACCTCGGGATGAGCGAGTCAACTGAAACCCGATGACCAGGCAAGCGCTGCAAATGATCCTACCGCCGATACAGTTTAAAAAGCTGTTACAAGATTCAAGAATTCGGGATGTTGTTGACGTTTTCTGATATCGACGAGGAATGATGCTCGTATCCCCATATGACGCCTTGGTTGAACGCCTAACGGACGGAATACTCGCCACACCGCAACGAGTGACGATGGTCCTCGGTTCAGCAGTCAGCGCTCCAATGTATCCTGGCGGGCCCGGTGTGTATAATACCAGCGGGATTGTACGACACATCGAAGAAACGTACTTCTCAGCTAAAAGATCGGAATTTTCTAGCTACATTTCTGCTAGTGACAATAGCTATATTTCCGCTTTTGAATTTCTTATCCCTCGTCGCGGGCAAAATGCTGCAAATTCAGTTGTTAGATCTGCCGTCTGGAATTCCCGTGCGCCACATCGGATGCTAGATGATATCACGAACTATAAGCCTGACGAAAACACTGCCGCCCAATCATTCCTATCTCTCGAGGCAGATTGGGATTCATGGTATTTGACACCAGCTCTAACCGCGATTGGGACGTTAGCGAGCACATACTCAGACTTCTTCGGGCATACCATTATAACGACAAACTTCGACCCCCTGATTGAAATAGGAATACGCCGAAGCGGTGGCCATTGCTTCCGAAGCATCTTCCACCGAGACGGCAATCTGGGGCAAGCTGCAGGCGAGGGAACTAACATAGCTCACCTGCATGGGTATTGGTGGGGCTCTGACACGCTCCACACTCAACACCAATTGATGCAGAACCGCCCGCGTTTAAAAGCTTCGCTCGGCGCCGTGATACGAAACGATCCAATACTTGTTTGCGGGTATGGGGGGTGGGATGACGTGTTTAATTCTTCACTAGCAGACATCGTGAATGACGATGGAGCATATCCAGAAGTCCTATGGGCCCTTCACGGCTCTGTTCCGAGCCATTTGGAGAAGGCGCTGGGGCCGCTAATAGATCGAGGGCGTGTTACGGTTTACTCAAACGTAGATTGTAATCGTCTTTTCCCTGACATTGTCGCTCGGCTCTCGCAGGAGTCACCAAGGCCGGCAGCTGCGACCCACAAAGGACCTATCTTCATTCCATCTCAACGGCTGCAGCAGGAGTATAATGAGCGGCCTCCGATCGAGCAGGTGAATAGGCGGTTCGCCCTGCTTGGCCCTTCCGAAGATGATCGCCCGCCGACCGTGGATTTCTATGTTGGTAGGGATGACCAGCTGGCACAGTTAGTGCGCCAGCAGTATGATGTGTGTTATATCACCGGAATTGGTGGCCAGGGAAAGTCTGCTCTTGCAGCTACATTTTTCAACGACAGTCTCTCTAACAGCAAGTTTGAACATTGTGTTTGGCGCGACTGCAAAGAAGAGGCCGAACGCTTCGAGACGCAAGTAGTTCGGATTGTTGTTGCTTTAAGTGGCAATACGTTCACGTTTTCGACTTTGTCGAAATTGTCTTCCGACGAGCTCTTTACGCTCTTTATTAAGACATTGTCAGACAGACATATCTTGTTCGTCTTCGATAATGTGGATCACTACGTCGATATGGAACATGAGAGGTTAGTTGGAAGTCCAGCTTGTTTTGTCGAAAAAATTATAGCTTCCAGGGTACAATCGAAATTTCTATTTACCTGTCGCGGCAATATACGGGACACGCGACACGGCACGCAAAGTATCCGTCTTGTGGGATTGGATCTTAACTCCACAATAGCGCTGTTTGGTAAGAGATCGGCAAATTCGGATCTCACGGATATAGAATTTGCTCATGGCGTTACAGAGGGGCACGCCCTCTGGCTGGACCTTCTTGCGGCTCAAGTCGCCACTCACTCGGAAGCTCCGTTGAGACAAATTCTAAGCTCCTCATCTGAAGGTAGTCGTGGGATTCCGATGGAAACACTTCAATCTATATGGAATATGCTTCGGGAACGTGAGCAAACTGTGTTACGAACGTTAGCGGAGTGTGTTCGTCCTACTACGGAGGTGGAGCTTGCGAGTTTTTTAGAGGGTCAGCTAAATTTCAACAAAGTAGGACGAGCACTTTCTACCTTGAGAAGTCTGAATTTAATTGTTGTCAAATCTTCAGGTAGCATCAGAGACCATATTGAACTCCATCCGGTTGTTAAAGAATTCATAAAGAAGACGTTCTCGCTTGCTGACAGGCGAAGTGTGATCGACATCATTATTGACTATTACGAACGGTTCTTCGCCGTAAGATTGGGTCTATCTCGAGCAAATTTGACAGTCCAGGAATTGCAAAACTGGGTTGAAAGCATTGAGCTCCACGTGTCTGCGGGCAAATTTGACCCTGCGTTCAATCTTATTGGAGAGGTCCTCCGAAGCGGCCTATACCAGCTCAATAGCCGGGAATTCGTGCGCGTTTGCGGAATTCTTTTCTCTCAAGATATTTGGGCGAATCACTCGTCCTACGAGGCGTTCGACAGGATCGCTACTGCTTACACGAGCGTTTTAGCAGACTTGGGACGGGTGGATGAAGCGCGTAGGTTTCTTGCTCAATATAGAGAGACTATTGAGGGGAAGAGTGCTCGCTATATTAATTACTGCGATATGTTTTGCTACTTAGAATGGGTTATCGGCGAATTCAAAGAATCTATTAAATGGGGTGAGGAAGGCGATAGGTTGAAGTCGAAGGCGAATACTGACACGGTCTTCGATAGTCGCCATAACCTTGCGCTGGCTCGCAGGGACAGCGGAGACATCGATCCTGCGCTAACGTTTTTTTTGAAGGGCAGAGCGATTGAGGCTGCGTTAGATCCAGACGACTTGGACGAAAAAGTAGACGGCTCTTACTACGGGAATATTGGGAGGTGTCTCCAGCTTATGGGCCAAGTGGATACCGCTTTGGTATGCTATCGAAAATCGGCATTGCTGATTGAGAAAGATGAGGCGGGTCGGGCAGTAAGCAATCGAGGATATGTGCGCCAATGGATTGGCGAGGTATTCGCAACCAAGAATGCTCTTGCCGACGCAGCCAAGTTTTTAAAGGCTGCGATGAAGATATGGGAGATGACATCTCCGGTTCGCGAATCACGCCTGATGGCTTTGGTTGCGTCAAGACCGGAGTTGGCAATTAAGGTAGCGGAGACGGATGAGGTCGAGTCCGAGCGATATTGCGTAGCCTGGTTTTTCGGCAGAGAAAGCGATCTTTAAAGTCCCTTAATCCCCCATCTTCAAGGCCTGAATAAACGCCTCCTGCGGGATATCCACCTTGCCGAACTGCCGCATCCGCTTCTTGCCTTCCTTCTGCTTGTCCAGCAGCTTGCGCTTGCGGCTCACGTCGCCGCCGTAGCATTTGGCCGTCACGTCCTTGCGCAGGGCGGAGATGGTTTCGCGGGCGATGACCTTGCCGCCGATCGCGGCCTGGATCGGGATCTTGAACAGATGGTGCGGGATCAGCTCCTTCAGCTTCTCGCACATCTGGCGGCCGCGCTTTTCCGCCGCGGTGCGGTGGACCAGCATGGAGAGCGCGTCGACCGGCTCCTCGTTGACCAGGATCGACATCTTCACCAGGTCGCCCTCGCGGTAGTCGGTGAGGTGATAGTCGAACGAGGCGTAGCCCTTGGAGATCGACTTCAGGCGGTCGTAGAAATCGAACACCACTTCGTTGAGCGGCAGGTCGTAGGTCAGCATGGCGCGCTTGCCGACATAGGAGAGGTCGGCCTGGATGCCGCGCCGGTCCTGGCAGAGTTTCAGGATGCCGCCGAGATAGTCGTCGGGGGTCAGGATGGTGGCGCGGATCCACGGCTCCTCGATGGCCGAGATCTTCACCACGTCGGGCATGTCGGCCGGGTTGTGCAGCTCCTTCACCGAGCCGTCATTGAGCAGCAGCCGGTAGACGACGCTGGGTGCCGTGGCGATCAGGTCGAGGTTGAACTCGCGCTCCAGCCGCTCCTGGATGATTTCCAGATGCAGCAAGCCAAGGAAGCCGCAGCGATAGCCGAAGCCGAGCGCGGCACTGGTTTCCATTTCATAGGAGAAGGAGGCGTCGTTGAGACGCAGCTTGCCGACGGCGGCGCGCAGATCCTCGAAATCGGCGGCGTCGACCGGGAACAGGCCGCAGAACACCACCGGCTGCGCCGGCTTGAAGCCGGGCAGGGCATGCGCGGTCTGGCGCTTGTCCTCGGTGATGGTGTCGCCGACGCGGGTGTCTGCCACTTCCTTGATCGAGCCGGTGAAGAAGCCGAACTCGCCGGGGCCGAGCTCCTCGACATTGATGCGGGCGGGCGTGAACACGCCGGTGCGCTCGACCAGGTACTTGGCGCCGGTGCCCATCATGCGGATGGTCTGGCCCTTTTTCAGCACGCCGTCGATGACGCGCACCAAAACGATGACGCCGAGATAGGCGTCGTACCAGCTGTCGACCAGCATCGCCTTCAAGGGCGCGGTCGCGTCGCCCTCGCGCGGCGGCGGCAATTGGTGGACGATGGCTTCGAGCACATCGGGAATGCCAAGGCCGGTCTTGGCCGAGATCAGCACGGCGTTGGAAGCGTCGATGCCGATCACCTCCTCGACCTGCTCGCGGATGCGCTCGGGCTCGGCGGCCGGCAGGTCGACCTTGTTCAGCACCACGACGATCTCGTGGTTGTTGTCGATGGCCTGGTAGACATTGGCGAGCGTCTGGGCTTCGACGCCCTGAGAGGCGTCGACCACCAGCAGCGAGCCCTCGCAGGCGGCGAGCGAGCGCGACACTTCATAGGCGAAGTCGACATGGCCGGGCGTGTCGATGAGGTTGAGGATATAGTCCTCGCCATTGTTGGCGCGGTACTTCAATCGCACCGTCTGCGCCTTGATGGTGATGCCGCGCTCGCGCTCGATGTCCATCGAGTCCAGCACCTGCTCCTTCATGTCGCGCAGCTCCAGCCCGCCGGTGAGCTGGATCAGGCGGTCGGCAAGGGTGGATTTGCCATGGTCGATATGGGCGACGATGGAGAAATTCCTGATATGGTCGAGGGGCGTGCTCATGCCGCGCGCTTTAGCAGGGGCGGCAAGCGGCGGCAAGGCTTGCGGCGCAAGGGCCCCCTTGGCGATCACAAAGCGGTGAACCGGGTGCGAAAGCCCGAAACAGCGGGCGGGGGCGGCCGGATGCTTAAACTTTGAACGATCCTCTTAGACCCCGGTTTGCCGGCGCATGTTAGTTCCCCCGCAGGTAACCGTTTTTTGGGGTAAGAAAAAATGCCGGGGCTTGCAGGAAGGTTCGCCCGCTCTCGCGGCGGCTCGATGATGCCGCTGTTCTTCATCAGCCTGGTGCCGCTGGTCACCGTGGTCGGCTTCTCGGTCGACTATACATCGGCGGTCCAGACCCGCTCCAACATGCAGCAGGCGCTCGACGCGGCGACGCTGGCCATCACCACGCTGCCGAAGACGACGGCGCTGGCGGCCCGCCAGCAGATGCTCCGGGACACCTTTGCCGCCAATGGCGGGCAAGGCACCGCCACGCTGGTGAGCTTCACCATCGCGGCCAACGGCACCGCCACGGCGCAGGCTTCCGCGAGCTTCGCCATGCCGACCGACTTCATGCAGATCGCCAGGATCGACACCGTGCCGGTCGGCGTCACCTCGGCGGTCAACAAGGCGGCGGCCCTGGTGCAGACCACCTTCAAGATCGAGAAGGCGTCGGGCTGGTGGGACAAGACGATGTATCTCTACGGCACGCGATTTGGCTCGACCACGAAGCAGAAGCTGATGCAGATCAGCTATGTCTACAACAAGGGCGGCGATCCCAAGGGCTATGGCACCACCACCGTCTCAACCGTCAGCGGCACCACGCTTACCCAGGTGCAGCAGCAGGTGTGCAACACCACGACGGTCGCCAATTTCGACAACACGCCCTCTGGCGCCATCACCAGCACCGACGGCAACGGCGTCATGCGGCAGACCGTCTGCACCACCACGCCGGCCAACAGCACCGGCGCGGTCATCGACGTCAGCCAGATGGACCAGCTCTATCTGGAGATGAACGTGCCTTCCGCCGCGACGGCCAAACCAGCCCAGCCGACCACGCTGAGGTCGAACGATCCGAACACCTCGAACCGGCTCTATATCGGCACCAGCCCGACCGACATGCCCGAAATCGCCACGGGCCAGACCGTCGATATCTTCACCGCCGTGCCGTGCGGCCAGACGGGCTACCAGGCCTGGGAAGACGGCGGCTCGGCCGTGCCGGCGCCTGTCGTCAACGCCGACTTCTTCTACACCGTGATGGGCAAATGCGACTTCAACCAGCGCCCCTCGCAAACGGTGCTGACGCAGTGACACTGCGGCTTCTTCCTTCTCCCCTTGTGGGAGAAGGTGGCCTCGCGAAGCGAGGTCGGATGAGGGGTGTTCCAGGCAACGCCAACGCCTCACTCCGCTGGAACAGCCCTTTTGCGCTCGGCCTCGTCCCGTCCGCCGGGGCTATAGACGGATCGCAGCGTTCGACTAGTCTGGCGCCATGCCGCACCAACCCGTCACCCCCGCCAAGCGCAACTTTGCTCGCTCACTCCGCCGTGACATGACGGAAGCGGAAGACAGGCTTTGGCAGGAACTGCGAGACCGCAGACTGGACCGGATCAAATTCAGGCGCCAGGTTCCTTTTGGAAAATACATTGCCGATTTCGTTTGCCTCGAAGCCGGGCTGATTATCGAGATCGACGGCAGCCAACACGCGGACTCGGATGCTGACCGGATCCGCAAGGCCGAGCTGGAGGCTAGGGGTTTTCGCGTTCTGCGCTTCTGGAACGACGATGTCCTGAAAGAGATGAATGCCGTTTGCGACACGATCATCGCCTATGTGCGGGACAGAAGTCTGCAGCCCTGGAGATAGTGGCGCCGTTTTCCCTTCTCCCCTTGTGGGGTCCGAAGGACGGGGCGGGACGCGTGGCTCGCCCCCGGGCGGTGGCCTGGCGAAGCGAGGTCGGATGAGGGCTGTTCCAGGAAACGCCAACGTCTCACTCCGCTGGAACACCCCTCAACCGTCTCGGCGCTGCGCGCCGATCCACCTTCTCCCACAGGGGGAGAAGGAAGAACCCGCTGGCGCTCAATCACAAACCGGTGAGCGCTGTAACGAAGCGATAATTGGCGGCGAAGTGGGGACATCAGCGGCGCATCGCGGCGCCGTCGCCCACGGAGCAATCCATGTCGCAAGCCAAACGTAGCAGGTCCCTCGCAGTGTCCAGCCTGGGCGCGCTTGCGCTCGCGGCGTCGGTCGGTGCGGCCGCGGCGCAACCGCTTACCGTTGTCGAGCTGTTCACCAGCCAGGGCTGCTCGTCCTGCCCGCCGGCCAATGCCAATCTGATCAAGGTCAAGGACCAGCCTGGCGTGCTGGCGCTGTCCTTCAACGTCACCTACTGGGACTATCTCGGCTGGAAGGACATTTTCGGCCGGCAGGAGTTCACGCAGCGCCAGGTGAGCTACGAGCCGCCGCTCGGCCGTGACGGGCCGTTCACGCCGCAGGTGGTGGTCAACGGCCATGCCGACGCGGTCGGCGCCGCGCCCGGCGAGATCGAGCGGCTGATTGCGGCGAGCGGCCGCATCAAGGGGCCGTCGCTGTCGCTCGATGGCGGCAAGGCCAGCATCGGCGCGGGGAGCGTGCCGGGCGGCAAAGCCGACATCTGGCTGGTGCGCTATGCCAGGGGCGTCGTCGAGGTGCCCGTGGCGCGCGGCGAGAACACCGGCCGCACCTTGCCGCACGGCAATGTCGTGCATGCGCTGAAAAAGCTCGGCAGCTGGACCGGAGAGGCCACGACGCTCGACGTGCCGGCCGCCGCCGATGGCCTCAGCACCGCCGTGCTGGTGCAGTCGCCCGGCGGCGGGCCGATCCTGGCCGCCGCCGCCGATTAGCTTGCCTCCGGGAACTTCCCGTTTGCGGGGAGAGACCATCAGAAATTGCGCAACGCCGCGCCTGCGGCGCCGCAACAGCCGGCCGCCGCGAGGGCGCGCCACCCAACCAAGGAGACCATCATGACCGTTCTTTCCCGCCTGACGCTGCCGGCGCTCGCGCTCGCTTTGTGCTCGACGGCATTGCTGGCCGGCGGCATCGCCCGTGCCGACGAGGCCACCAACGCCATGAAACCCGCCGCCGACGCGATGAAACCGGCAACCGATGCGATGAAGCCGGCCGACCCGATGGCCACCAATGCCATGAAGCCCGCCGCCGATGCGATGAAACCGGCGGACGCCGTGAAGCCGGCGACGGATGCGATGAAGCCTGCCAACTAGGTCAAGCCGCGGCGGAGAGTTACGCACCCGCTGGGGCCGCACGAGAATGTGAGCCTCCGCCGCAACTCGCGCATCGCACCGGCTCCGCTAATTCAATAGACTGGACCCTATGCAAGCCATTAGGAGTGCAACCATGACCGACATCAAGAACCGTTCGAGCGGCCTCGTCCGCGGCGCGCTCGCAGCTTTCGCGCTCGCCGTCGCGGGCGCCGCCTTCTGGCTGACGCCGGCCGTCTCGGCGGAAGACGCCGTGGTGATCCCGCCGCCGGCGCTCGATGAAAAGGCAGCGGGCGGCAGCGAGACGGCAGTCTTCGCCGGCGGCTGCTTCTGGGGCGTGCAGGGCGTGTTCCAGCACGTCAAGGGCGTCACCAAGGCGGTCTCGGGCTATACCGGCGGCGCCAAGGACGACGCCGTCTACGAGACGGTCGGCACCGGCCGCACCGGCCATGCCGAATCCGTCGAGATCACCTACGATCCCTCCAAGATCACCTATGGCCAGCTGCTGCAGGTGTATTTCTCGGTCGCCCACAATCCGACCCAGCTCAACTATCAGGGGCCCGACTCCGGCACGCAGTACCGCTCGACGATCTTCGCCGAAAACGAGGCACAGAAGAAGATCGCGCAGAGCTACATCGCCCAGCTCGACCAGGCCAAGCTGTTCGGCAAGCCCATCGTCACCACGATCGAAACCGGCAAGACCTTCTACCCGGCCGAGGAGTACCACCAGGACTTCCTGACGCTCAACCCGACCTATCCCTACATCGTCTACAACGACCTGCCCAAGGTGGCGAATTTGAAGACGCTGTTCCCGCAGCTTTACAGCGACAAGCCGGTGCTGGTGCTGTCGGCCAGCAATTGAGGTTCAGAAGCGGAGGCGCTGGCGGGAAGCGCCTCCTGCTGCCCTGCCGGCCAGAGGGGGCGCGAGGGATCGCGGCCTCTCCTGCGAAGAAGGCTACACCCTCTTCCGCCACGGCAGGCTCCAGCGCGCCTTCTCCAGCGAGGCCTTGGCTTCGACCGTGGCCGGGGCGGCCTGGGCTTCGCGGTATTGCACCGAGCCCTGCGGCGGATAGGGCAGGCTGTCGTTGAGCTCCAGCCTGTCGAGCTGGCTGAAATCGGGGAAAGGCAGTTTTTCCTCCTCGCGCCAGGCGCTGACCCGCTTTTCCGCGGCGATGCGCTTTTCCTGGTCGAGCGGCAGGTCGGCGGCGCTGTATTCCAGCTGCGCCGGGAATGCGAACTGGGCGCCGGCCTCGTCCATCACCGCGATCATCGACAGCAATATGTCCTCGCGGATGGCGAGAAACTCCGAGCCATCCGCGGTCGTGATGTAGGTGAAGACCTCGATGTCGAGTGAATAGGGGCCGAAGCCGACGAAGCGCACGCGGCACGGGTCGTCGATGACGCGCGGATGAGCGATCAGGAGCTTGCGCAGCGCCGCCAGCGTGTAGCGCAGCTGGTCGGGCGTCGTCTCGTAGCGCAATTGCAGCGTGGTGGCGAAGCGGGTGCGGTCGCGATGGGCGTAGTTCTCGATCTGCATGCCGGCGAAGTCGGAATTGGGCACCGAGATCACCGTGCGGTCGACCGAGCGGATGCGGGTCGAGCGCATGCCGATATGCTCGATGGTGCCGGACTGGTTGCCGAATTTGCAGAAGTCGCCGACGCTGACCGGCCGGTCGGCATAGAGCGTCAGGCCGGAAAGAAAATTCTGCAGCGTCGGCTGCGCCGCCAGCGCCACCGCCAGGCCGCCAATGCCGAGGCCAGCCAGCACGCCCTGATAGGGGATCGCCAGCACCTCCGCCAGGAGCAGGAAGGCGACCACCAGGGCGGCGATGCGCGCCACCCCGGTCAGCAGCGAGATCAGCGTCTCGTGGTAGCCGGGCACGTTGAAGGTGGCGCGGTAGCGCTCGGCGATCTTGCCGATCAGGTGCCAGACGACGGGAACCGCGCCGATCAGGATCAGGCTCCAGGCCGCCGCCTTGGCGGATGCCGCGATCACCTGCGGCAAGCCGAGCGGCCGCAGCGCAAACAGCAGGAACAGGCCGAGGAAGATCGAGCGCACCGCCCATTCGACGACGCGGAAGAAGCCGGCCCGCCCCGAACTCCTGCCGCGGCGGGCGAAGAACACGATGACGGCGTTGGCAAGGAAGCCGAAGGCGATGCCGGCAAGCACGGCAATGCCGAGCCCCAGCCATTGCCAGCGTTCGATCGGCCCGGCGCGGGTCAAAAGGGCAGGGCTGATCTCGCGGGCAAGGCCCCTCGTGGCGAAGAACGGATCGTTGCTGGCGAAGGCGGTGAATTCCGGCGCCACCGGCGCGTCCTCGATATCGGCATAGAGCGTGCGGATGTTGGCCAGCGTTTCCGGCGTGAATTTCCACAGCTTGCCGCCTTTCTCCGTCCCCACCGGAGCGACGACGATGTTGCCGGCCGGGTGCTCGAAATACACATAGGGCGTGTTGCTTTGGGGATCGTCGGGAATTTCCTGCCAGTAGACGTAGCCGATGCGGTCGATGACTTTCTTGAGATAGCTCTCGAGCAGAACCGCCTCGTCGGACCGCACCGCCGGATTGTAACCGCGCATGTCGAGCGCCGTTTGCGTCGAACCGCCATTCTGGTCGGCGATGCCGCCGAGCAGCATCTTGAACGTGTCGCGCGGCGAGGCGAGCTTGGCCGGATCGTCGACCATGTCGGGGGCTTCGCCACGCGCCGCCTGGAACTCGGCGAGCTTGGCCTGCAGCACGGCGAGCTGCGGCCCGACGATGAACCATTCGCCGGCCTTGCGGCGGAAGGTGACGTCGAAGAAAACCTTGCTGCCATATTGCTGCAGCCTGGCTGTCACCTCGTCGCCGGGGATCGCATCATGCGGCAGGTTCCACAGGCGCAAGGTGGCGTTGTCGATCACCGAAAACAGGAGCTTGGTGTAATCGGGCATGTTGAGGCCGCCGCGATCGGCCTCCGTGACGTCGACGAGGCCGGCCGCCAGCGCGGCAAGGCCCATGCCGCCGCCGGTGGCGCGCGGCACATTGTCGGCGCCGCTCTCGTTCATGGTCTGCAGGAATGAGCGCATCGTCGTCATCGGGCTGGTCTGGTCGACCTTGAGGGTCTCGGCGGCGTCGACGCGCACGCCCGTCCACCATTCGGCGGTGGCGGATTCGAAACGGCCCATGAAGCTGGCGCCGTCCGGCGCCATGACGAAGCTGAACTCGCCCTGGCGACTGCCCTCGAACCAGCGGCCGAACAGCTTTTCGCCTTCGGTCTTGGCTTCGATGCGGCCGCCATACAGGGGATAGACGCCCTTCACCTCGGCGCCGTCCTGCTCGAAGGTGATCTGGGCGCCGCCGCCGCGCCATTTGGTGTCCCAGACACCGGCCCAGTTGGCCGTCTGCTGGGCATGAGCGGGCTGAATGACAGGCAGCAGGCCGGCCAGCGCAAGCGCGGCGATCAGCGTGACCAGGCGGATCAGGACCAGAGCAATTCCAGGAAAGCGGCGTAGCGATTTTCCCGGGAAAACTGCGTAGCGCTGCCGCGCCTGCGGATCGTGTTCTATCGAGGCAACCGGGACACCGCGCATTGCATTGCCCTTCTTCTCGGACCGCTGCCATCAGGCCGCAGCATGTCGCGGAAGGTTATTCCGCGTGAAGATGAATATTGTCTTTCCGGCAGGCGACAGGCGGCAGGCGGAGGCGATGATTTCGCGCCGTCGCCTGGCCCTTCAATCGTAGGTCAGGTCCCTCGCCTTGCCGCCGAACACGCGGTAGGCATAGAAGGAATAGAAGATGATGATCGGCAGCACGACCACGGTGCCGGCCAGGATGATGGCCAGGCTTTCGGGTGCGGAAGCCGCCTGCCAGATGGTCAGCCTGTCGGGCACCACGAACGGATAGAACGACCAGGCGAGCCCGGCAAAGCCCAGCGCGAAGATGGCGGCCAGCGTCAGGAACGGCGTCAGCGAATGGCGGTCGTCGGGCCTGGGCAGATGAGAGGTCTGCCGCCACAGCCACAGGAACAGCAGCGCCGACAGGATCGGCAGCGGCGACAGATAGAGCATTTCGGGCAGCACGAACCATTTGGCGAAGATGCGCGGGCTGGCGAAGGGCGTGGCCAGCGACACGGCAGCCATGCCGAGCGCGGTCAGCACCAATGTGGTGCGCAGCCAGCGCACCGCCTTTTTCTGCAAGTCGCCTTCGGCCTTGTAGATGACCCAGGCCGCCCCCATCGCGGCGTAGGCCGCCGCCAGGCAGAACGCCACCAGCACGCCGAACGCCATGCCGCCCAGGCCGAAGTCGAGGCCAAGCACATAGACGCCCAGCATATAGCCTTGCGCCAGCGAGGCGATGAGCGAGCCGAGGAAGAAGATGCGGTTCCAGCGATGCTTGCGCTCCGTCGCCACCTTGGCGCGGAAGTCGAAGGCCACGCCGCGCAGGATGAGGCCGACCAGAAGCACGAACACCGGGATATAGAGCGCGCTGAGGATGACGCCATGCGCCATCGGAAAGGCGACCAGCAGAAGGCCGACGGCCAGCACCAGCCAGGTCTCGTTGGCATCCCAGAACGGGCCGATGGCGGCGATCATGGTGTCCTGCTCGGCGTCCTCGGCCGCCGCGAACAGGATGCCGATGCCGAGATCGAAGCCGTCGAGAATGACGTAGATCAGGATGGCGAGGCCCATCAGGCCGGCGAAGATGAGGGGGAGCAGGGTCGGCCAGTCATAGGTCATTTCTCTCTCTCCTACTCGCCAGCCGCGGGCTGTGACATCGGCTTGTTGAGCACGCCCGGCAGCGGCGAGGTGTCGCCGTCCTTGGCCGCCTTCAGCGCCAGGTGGACCAGAACGCCGAGATAGGCGATCAGCAACAGCACGTAGAGAGCGAGATAGACGGCCAGCGTCAGCGCCACATGGCTGCCGGTCACCGGGCCGACGGCGTCGGCGGTCCTCAGCACGCCCGTCACCAGCCAGGGCTGGCGGCCGATCTCCGTCGTATACCAGCCGGCGAGCGTCGCCACCCAACCGGAGATGGTCATCGGCACCATGAGCAGCGCCAGCGGCCTCGGCAAGCCATGACGGCGCTTGAGGAAGAAGGCGGCCGACCAGGAGACGGCGAGCATCAACAGGCCCGTGCCGACCATGACGCGAAAACCCCAGAACACCGGGAAGACGGGCGGATGATTGCCGGGATAGTCGTTGAGTCCCGGTACCACGCCCCTGGCACTGTGCCGCAGGATCCAGCTCGCCCCGTCGGGAATGGTCACCTCGAACCTGTTTTCCCTGGCCGCTTCATCCGGAATGGCAAACAGCACCAGCGGCACGTTGGGGCCGGTGTTCCAGTTGGCCTCCATGGCGGCGATCTTCTGCGGCTGGTGCTCGAGCGTGTTCAGGCCGTGCTGGTCGCCGGCAAGGATCTGGATGGGGATGAGGATGGCGGCGGTGAAGACGCCGGTGCGCAGCGCCTTCCACATCGATTCCGAGCGGTCGCCCTTGAGGTAACGCAGCGCCGACAGGCCGGCGATGAGAAACGATACCGTAAGCCCGGAGGCGAGCAGCATATGGACGAGACGGTAGGGCATGGAGGGGTTGAAGAGGATCGCCCACCAGTCGACGGCGTGGGCGACGCCGTCGCGCATCTCGAAGCCGACCGGCGTCTGCATCCACGAGTTCAGCGCGATGATCCAGAAGGCCGACACGGTGGTGCCGCCGGCGACCAGCACGGTCGCCAGCGTGTGGATGCGGTTGGAAACGCGGCGGAAGCCAAACAGCATGATGCCGAGGAAGGCTGCCTCGAGGAAAAAGGCGGTGAGGATTTCGTAGGCCAGCAGCGGCCCGGCGATGTTGCCGACCGTTTCCATGTAGCCCGGCCAGTTGGTGCCGAACTGAAAGCTCATGGTGACGCCGGAAACCACGCCCATGGCGAAGGACAATGCGAACACCTTCACCCAGGTGAAATAGGCGCGCATCCAGGCCGAATCATTGGTCGCGTTGTAGCGGAGCTTGAAGAAAAGCAGCACCCAGCCGAGTGCGATGGTGATGGCTGGAAACAGAATATGAAACGAAATATTCGCACCGAACTGAATGCGCGAAAGGATGAGCGGGTCCATGGCGGGCTCCGGCTGCTTCTAATAAGCGGAGAATAGGCTTGTAGGGCCAGCCGGTCAAAGCGGCGTCCCGCCGCGAGGCGGAACGCCGCAGCGCCATGCGGCGGCAATGTCGAGAACTGTCAGCAACGGCATTGACTTGCGGTTGCATGCGGCGACATTCGTCCTATATCTGGGGTCCTCTTTCAAGCAGCCGTTTTCAGCCATGCAGCCTGTCATCTCCATTTCCGGGGTCACCAAGACCTACGCCACAGGCTTCAAGGCGCTGAAGGAAATCAATCTCGATATCGAGCGCGGCGAGATTTTCGCGCTGCTTGGCCCCAACGGCGCCGGCAAGACGACGCTGATCTCGCTCGTCTGCGGCATCGTCAACCGTTCGTCCGGCAGCGTCACGGTGGACGGCCACGACATCACCAAGGACTATCGCGCCGCGCGCGGCCTGATCGGGCTGGTGCCGCAGGAGCTGACCATCGACGCCTTCGAGAGCGTCTGGGCGACGGTCAACTACAGCCGCGGCCTGTTCGGCAAGCCGGCAAACCATGCCTTTGTCGAGAAGGTGCTGCGCGACCTGTCGCTGTGGGACAAGAAGGACGCCAAGGCGATCACGCTTTCGGGCGGCATGAAGCGGCGGCTGATGATCGCCAAGGCGCTGTCGCACGAACCGCGCGTGCTGTTCCTCGACGAGCCGACGGCCGGCGTCGACGTCGAACTGCGCCAGGACATGTGGGCGATGGTGCGGCGGCTGCGCGAGGACGGCGTCACCATCATTCTCACCACCCACTATATCGAGGAAGCCGAGGCGATGGCCGACCGCGTCGGCGTCATCAACCGCGGCGAGATCATCCTGGTCGAGGGCAAGGCCGAACTGATGCGCAAGCTCGGCCGCAAGCGCCTGGTGATGGAACTGCGCAGCCCGCTCGGCGCCATTCCGGACGCCTTCTCGCACTACGCCCTGGAATTGTCGCCGGATGGCGGGCAGATCACCTACACCTATGACAACCAGAGCGACCGGCCGGGCGTGGCGTCGCTGATCCGCGATCTCGAGGCCGCCGACATCCAGTTCCGCGACCTGGACACGCAGAACAGTTCGCTGGAGGAGATCTTCGTCAATCTTCTGAGGCAAGAGCCATGAACCTGCGCGCGGTATGGGCGATCTACCGGGTGGAGATGGCGCGCGCGCTGCGCACCGTTTTGCAGAGCATCGTCTCGCCCGTGCTGTCGACGTCGCTGTATTTCGTCGTCTTCGGCTCGGCCATCGGTTCGCGCATCACCGAGATCGACGGCATCAGCTACGGCGCCTTCATCGTGCCCGGGCTGATCATGCTGTCGCTTTTGACGCAGTCGATCTCCAACGCCTCCTTCGCCATCTACTTCCCGAAATTCGTCGGCTCGATCTACGAGCTGTTGTCGGCTCCGGTCTCCTATCTCGAGATCGTCCTCGCCTATGTCGGGGGCGCCGCCACAAAGTCGATCATCCTCGGCCTGATCATCCTGGCGACGGCCTCGCTGTTCGTGCCGCTCTCGATCCAGCATCCGTTCTGGATGCTGGCCTTCCTGGTGCTGACGGCGGTGACCTTCAGCCTGTTCGGCTTCATCATCGGAATCTGGGCCAGGAGCTTCGAGCAGTTGCAACTGGTGCCGCTGCTGATCATCACGCCGCTGACCTTCCTCGGTGGCAGCTTCTATTCCATCAACATGCTGCCGGGCGCCTGGCGCACGGTGACGCTGTTCAATCCGGTCGTCTATCTGATCAGCGGCTTCCGCTGGAGCTTTTTCGGAAAATCGGACGTTTCGGTCGGCATCAGCCTCGGCATGACCGTGGTTTTTCTGCTGATCTGCGTGGCGACCGTCGCCTGGATATTCAGGACCGGCTACCGGCTGAGGAATTGAGGGGCGAAGCCACGCTGAGCCGCGGTCAGAGCTAGATCGCCTTCACCAGCCGCAGCAGGCCCAGCATCTCGACATAGGTTCCCTTACGGAAGGCGACGTAGACCGGCTCCTCGATGCCGTGGAAACGACGCTTGAACGCCGCCTGCCCCTGCAGGTTGAAGCGGCGGCGGTTGACCCAAGGCGAATCATAGGCGCGCTGGAAGGCGTTGCGCCAGAAATCGCTTTCGGCGAATCCGCTGGGGCCGACGTCGACCAGCGGCGACAGCCCGAGCGTGACGACCGAAATGCCTTCCTCGCGAAAGCGGTCGACGGCGAATTTGGTCAGGCCGACCTCCGCATGCGGCGAGGCGTCGATGTGCTTGCGCTTGAAGGCTGTGGTGTAGCCGATGACCTTGCCGCCGCGAAACAGCGGATCGAAGTCGAGCAGGGCGACCAGTTCGCCATCGGGGCCGTGCAGCACGAAGCGGCGCATGTCGACGCCCACATGATCGGCGAAGTGCCGGTTGAGGAAGCCCATTTCCCAACGCTTGACGATGCGGTCGCCGCGCCAGTTCGCCGAAAGCCGGGAGATCTCGTCGAGAAAGATCGTCCGCTTGTCCTCGGCGAACGAAAAGCCCTTCTTCAACAGCCAGCGCTCGGAGTAGCGCACGGTTTCGTTGCGCTTGCCGGAAAAATCGTGTTCGGGCAGCGGCAGACGGGTGTCGATGCCCAGCCGGTTGACCTTGTAGCCGAGCCCGGCCAGCACCCGCGCCGACTGTTCGCCGATCTGCACGAACCAGGGGCTGCCGGCGGTCTCGACGAAGCGCCTGATGTAGTCGGCCCGATGGGCCGGATCGGCGACCGGGTCGCCGAGCGCGAAATGATGCTTCATCTTGGTGCCGAAAGCGATGTAGCCGTCGGCATCGCCGAAATAGGAGAGCCTGCCTTGCACGGCGGAGGAGTAGGCGAGTGAGAAGTCGCCGTGGCGGCGCACCAGCGCCAGCCGTTCGGCATGGGTGAACGCCTGGCGCTCGACCTTTGGCGAGGCACGCTCGAGGATTTTGTCGAGATAGATCCGCAAGGAGGGCATGGGTCGAGATTCCGCGTGCATCTGCGGCGCGCACCCGGGTACGCTATACGCCGTGGCGCCTTGATTTTGCACAGGAAGCCGAAAAAAGCGTTTCGAGGACTTCGGATTCCTGTACCGGTAACAGAGATCCGCCAGCCCCCGGATCTCGAATCAATCACATTGCCGCGACCTGATTATCGCCGATCTCGCGTATATGCCATATAGGACGCAACCGCGGTGCGGCGCATGGCCTCGAAATCCGGGGCCGATCTGCTGTATGGATCATGCGCGGGAGGGCGTTCTGCCGGTGTCGGCGGAAGCGCCACAAGGGTGGAATGGGGTTCGTGAGCGAATGGCAGATACGACAATCAGACCGGCAGCGCACCAGACGGTAACCATCGAACCGGCGATCGTCATCGGCGCCGGCGCCGCCGGTCTCGCGGCAGCGCAGGCCTTGGTAAAGGCCGGCGTGGCGACGGCGATCCTGGAAAAGGAGAGCCGGCTGGCGGAGCCATGGCATCGGCGTCACCAGCAGCTGCGCCTCAATACTCACCGCGACCTTTCGGCACTTCCCGGCCTTGCCTACCCGAAGGGCACGCTCGCCTTCCCCCACAGAACCGCCGTCATCCGCTATCTGAACGATTTCAGCGAGGCGAACCGGCTGCCGGTGGAGCTCGGCGTCGCCGTCGAGGCGGTCCTGTTCCGGGGCGACCACTGGGCGATAGAAACCAGCGCCGGGAAGCGCCTGGCGCGCCACGTCGTGATCGCCACCGGCCGCGACAGACAGCCGTTCATCCCCGAATGGAAAGGAATGCGGGATTTCGCCGGCCGCATCATCCATTCGGCGGATTTCGGCGACGCGAAGGACTATGCCGGCAAGAAGGTGCTGGTCGTCGGCGCCGGCAATTCGGGTATAGACGCGCTCAACCACCTGGCCCAGGCAAGCACCGCCTCGCTGTGGCTGTCGGCCCGCAATGGTCCGTCGGTCCTGCCCAAGCGCATCGGCAAGATTGCCGTGCACCGGCTGTCGCCGCTGATGGCGCGGTTGCCTTTGCGGGTCGCCGATGCGGTGATCGCCTTGACGCAACGGCTGGTTTTCGGCGACCTGACGAAATTCGGCGTGCCGCCGGCACCGGTGGGCGGCGCCAGCCGCCTGACCACCGACTACACCGCGATCGCCGCCGACGAGGGCGCGATCGACGCCATCCGCTCGGGCAGGATCACCGTCGTGCCGGCGGTGCGGGAATTCACCCGCGACGGCGTCATCCTGGCCAATGGCAGCCTGATCGATCCCGACATCGTCATTGCCGCGACGGGATACCGCACCGGGCTTGAGCAGATGGTCGGCGATCTCGGCGTGCTCGACGGCAAGGGCGTTCCGCTGTTCAATGGCGGGGATGCCGATCCGAAACTGCCTGGCCTCTGGTTCACCGGCATGCGGCCGAGCATCCGCGGCTGCTTCGCCAATGCCGCCATCCAGGCCAAGGCGATCGCCGAGCGGATTGCCCGGCGGATCGCCAATTCCGGCCCCTGAACCGGGCTGGAGGTTCGTTTTACGCGTCGGACGGAACCCCACTTTCCTGGAATTGCCCTCTAAATCGCGATCTTGCCGCCGCCTTGCCTGGTAATGGCGACGACCGCCGGCCGCACCGGCATGTCCGGCTTGAAATCGGGCCAGCGCGTCGACGGATCCTCATAATAGGACGGGCGGCCGAACGCCTCCCAATCCTCGCCGCCGTCGCCTGGATGCTGGACGGCGACGAAGGCGGTCTGATCGTCGGGCGCAAACAGCGGCCCGCACATTTCAGCGCCGATCGGCACGCGGAAAAACAGTTTTGACGTCGCGCGCGCCGGCCCTTCGGTGTCGACCGCCCACAGGCCGTCGGTGCGGCCGGTGGTCTTCGGGCCCTGGCCGTCGGTGGCGACCCACAGGCGCCCGGCCGAATCGACCGCGCAATTGTCGGGCATGCCGAACCAGCCATTGGCCGTGGTGGCGGTGGAGAAGGTGGCGCCGACATCGGCAACCGCTGGATCGCCGCATTTCAGGAGCACCTCCCATTTGCCCCTGGTGCCGGCGAAATCGCCGCCATCCTCCGATATCTCGATGATATGGCCGAAGGCGTTATCGGCGCGCGGGTTGGCGGCGTCGACCTGGTCGGCTTTGCGCTTGGAATTGTTGGTCAGCATGACATAGACCTTGCCGTTGACACGATTGGGCTGGATGTCCTCGGGACGGTCCATCTTGGTGGCGCCGAGCAGGTCGGCGGCACGCCGCGTCTCGATCAACACGTCGGCCTGGCCGGCAAAGCCGTTCTCGGCCGTCAGCGGGCCCTGGCCGAAGACGATCGGCAGCCAGTCCACCGTACCGTCCGCAGCGAATTTGGCGACATGCAGCGTGCCGTCGTCGAGCAGGTTCATGTTGGCGGCGCGGTCGTCCGGATCGAAACGGCCCGCGGTGACGAATTTGTAGACGTACTCGAAGCGCTCGTCGTCGCCGAGATAGAAGACGACGCGGCCATCCTTGGCGACGATCGATTCGGCGCCTTCATGCTTGAAGCGGCCCATTGCGGTGCGCTTCCTCGGCGTGGATGTCGGATCGTTGACGTCGACCTCGACGATCCAGCCGAAACGGTTGGGCTCGTTCGGCTCCTTGGCGAGGTCGAAACGATCGTAATGCGCGCCCCATTCATAGGCGCCTTCCGGAATGCCGAGGCGCTTGTAATTGGCGGCTTCCTTATGGCCTTCCGGCAGTTCACCGGAGAAATAGCCGTGGATGTTCTCCTCGGCCATGACATAGGTGCCCCAAGGCGTGACGCCGCCGGCGCAGTTGTTGAATGTGCCGATGACCTTGGTGCCGGATGGGTCGGCATTGGTCTTGACGCGGTCATGACCGGCGACCGGGCCCGACAGCGCCATTTCGGTGTTGGAGGTGATGCGGCGGTTCAACTTGCCGTCGCGCACCACCTGCCACTTGCCGCCTTCCTTGCGGATCTCGACGATGGTGCCGCCATGTGCCGCCATCTCGACATCGACCTGCTCCTTCGAGAGCGGCGCGAGTTCGGCCGCCTTCTTGCCGTCCTTCTCGACGATCCTGACGATGCCCGGGAACATCAGATGCGGATTGGTGTATTCGTGGTTGACGACCAGCAGGCCGTGCTCGGCGGAGCCACCGATCCCGATATAGCCGACATAGTCATTGTTGTAGCCGAATTGTCTTGCCTGGGCCTCAGCCGACTGCCTGGCCGGGTCGAACTCCGGCGAATCGGCAAACAGCGGATCGCCCCAGCGCAACAGCACGTCGGCATCGTAGCCCGGCGCGACATGGTGCTTGTCGTCGATACCGGCTTCGAGTTCCTCGAACGAGAAGGCGGAGCCCTCGGCGGCACGCGCATCGTCGGCGGCCACGAGCGCCAGCGGGCTGACGGTGGCGGCGATGGCCGAGACGGCCAGCGAGCCCTTGAGGAAGGCGCGGCGGGAGAACCGCTCGGCAATGATTTCGCCCATGGTGCGGTTTTCGGTGGGGTTGGTCGCCGGACCGTCGTTTTCCTCAAGCAGGCTGGTGCGGAATCGGGCGTCGGGCGAGCGATGGTCGGTCATGGTCTGCCTCTGGCTGGATGGCTGGAGCGTGTCACGCGTTTCGACCCCTTATAGACGATCGGTCACACTTTCGTGACATTCGTGCACCCGCCAGCTGACCGCGAACCTCGCGCCACATTCGGTTTGAAACTCGGACCAAGGTCCTAAACCGATCGGGCGAAGGTCCGGATTGCCGCGGCATCGGTCGTGGGCCACTTACACGAACACGCCATGTCGCCGATGGTCGCGTACCTGCACGAGATGGCCCTTGAATTCGCCGGCCCGATCAAGTGAGGGACTGATGCGCAGCTCGATCATGGCTCATTGTTGCTGGCTGGCCCTGAGAGCAGTGCCGGCACTGGCGCTGACCATAGCCCCCTATCACCTCGATTTTCACGGTTCCGCCGCAGGCATTGTCGCGTCCAGCGCCCAAGCCAAGCCTGGCGGGAACAGCGGCAATGGCGGTAACGGCAATGGCGGCAATGGCGGCAATGGCGGCAATGGCGGCAATGGAAATAACGGCGGCGGCAACAATGGCAATGCCGGAGGCAACAATGGCAACGCTGGCGGCAACGGGAACAATGGCGGCGGCAACAGTGGCAAGGGGAAGGGTGCCAACAGCTCCGGCAAGCATGTGAACGCAACAACCGGCGATCGTGTCGAAATAGACGACAACAAGATCGTGGTGCAGCACCCTAACGGCTTCGGGGAAGAGATCGAGAAGGGTCGCTTCAAAATGACCGACGCTCTGGGCCGCACGATCGTCGAGCGCCCTGCGACGGCGGCGGATATAAGCCGCCTCAAGGGGTTGTAGAGCGGGCAATAGGCATCGCCCGCTTTACGTGTCACCTCCGCCGCCCCCCGGCGGAGGTGACCTTGTCGCTCCGGCCCCGTATAGGGGCCGTCTTTTTTGCCCTGGAGCGTTCCGCTGCTGCACCGCGCTTCAGGTTTTCATTTATGCGTGTCGTTATCCCAAACCGGGGATCCCTTGCGGCCGACCAGGATTAGCTGCCGGCCCGATCCCGCGCTTCGCGCATCAGCAGCGCCGCCTCGGTGCGATTGCGGACGTTGAGCTTGGACAGCACACCGGTCATGTGATGCTTGACCGTTTTTTCCTGCAGTGCCAGCCGCAGCGCCACTTCCTTGTTGCTCAGCCCTTCCGCCACCAGCTGCAGGATCTCGGCCTCGCGTCCGGTGAGCTGACGCAGGCGATCCGTCCTGCCGTTGGCCGGCTGCAGCGATTGCAGGTCCGAAAGCAGGCGAGCCGACAGGGTCGGCGACACATAGGTCTCGCCGGCCGCGACACCATGGAGGATTTCGGCCAGCATGCGCGAGCCGACCCCCTTCAGCACATAGCCGCGCACACCGGCATTCAGCGCCCGCGCCACGTCGGCATTGGCCTCCGAGACCGTCAGCATGACGATCTTCTGTCCGGGATTGGCACCCAGTATGCCGGCCACCGACGCAAGGCCGTCACCCGGCATGCTGATGTCGAGCAGCAGTATGTCGGGCTGCAAAGTCGAGGCGATGCGTTCGGCATCCTGCGCCGTGGCGCCCTGGGCCACCATTTCGAAGCCGCCGATCTCCGACAGGCTGCGGGTAACGCCTTCGCGAAACAGCGGGTGGTCGTCGACAATGGCGACACGGATGGTACCGATCATGGTTGATCCTCGACGGCTAGCGTAATCATCAATCGTGTTCCCTGTGGCCCGGTCGTGGTCTCGAACTGGCCACCAATGCTTTCGATACGTTCCCTGATGCCGGCGAGCCCCAGGCCCTCGGCTCGCCTTGGGTCGAATCCAGGCCCGCCATCCGACACTTCAACGAAGAACTTGCCGCCTGTCATCCCGGCCTTCACCTCCTGATCCTTGCCCTGCCCATGACGATAAGCGTTGTTCAGCCCCTCCTGGACGAAGCGATAGATGCTGATCTTCTCCGAAGCGCCCAGTTCGGGCAACTGCCTGGATAGGGTCAGCGCCACGGAACTGCGGGTCCTGCGTTGATGCTCGTCGACGGCAAGACGCAGAATGTCGCCGGTCGCGGCCGTTTCTATCTGCGGCAGGACGAGGCCGTTGCAGATGCCGCGGATTTCACGCATCGCGTCGTCCAGCGCCATGCGGATCATGGCGATCTCGGCGTTGCGGCTGTCGCTGGAGGCACCCTCGCCGGAAATGGCGGGGCTGTCCACACGCAGCGCCGCCAGCGCGACGAGCTGAGCCGGCCCGTCGTGAAGGTCGGCGCCGATGCGACGCAAGTATCGTTCATTGAGCGCCGTGGCACGGCGCGACGCCTGCTGGACGCGCAGGCGCAGCGCCCGGTTTTGCGAAACCAGCGCCTGCAGCTCGGAGACCTGACCCTGCAGAACGCCGCGCTGCTTGTCGATGGTGCGGCTGCCACGTATGACGATCCCCGACAACAGCAGCAGCGCCGTCAGCGTGGCGCCGGCCACGATCAGCCAGCTCGACAGCAAGGCGGAAGCCAGAGCCGCCTGGAAATCGTCGGCGATCTCGTAGAATTCGGTGACGGCGACCACCTCGCCCGACCAGGGTTCGCGGACTGGATTGTAGATTTCCAGCAGCGGCACGCCCGCGGCCCTCTCCTCCTTGTCGTCCTCGTCGCCTAGCTCGTTGAACTCGGCGACGACATTCCCGGCGAAGGCGGCACGCAGGTTGGCGCTCGGGCCGAACTGCCGGCCGATCAAGGCCGTGTCCTTCGAATACAGCACCGTGCCGTCCCGACGCCACAACTTGAAGGAAAACAGCCGTTTGCCGAGCGCGCCTTGGCCGAGGGTCTCGTCAAGCGCCCGTTTGACGGCGTCATCGAGCTGATGGTTCGTGCGCAGATCGGGGAGCAGCGGAGCGATCACACTGTCGACATAAAGGGCAGTCGTGGCCGCCGAATTGTGGAGCACGCTTTCGCGGATTTGCGCGGTGACCCAGAAGCCGACCACCAGCATCACCGCAAGCAGCCCGAAGCCGCCGGCAATGATGAACTGCAGCGCCAGCGTAAGCCCGTTCCAGCGCCGCGACAAGGTTTCGAGAAATCGCACGCCACGCTCCTCGCCCCCACCCGCAGGGGCAGGGTAGTGGCCGCGACTTTGGCGCTTCGGTCCTGCCGACACAAGAGCCTGGTCCCACGGCAGCTGCTTGACGTCCCGACGCGCTTGCGAAACAAGGCACGGACGACCGGCATCAATATCGAGGGCAGGGTGAGTTTTTCGGGGTTACTTCAGCTCGGTCTTTCGACCGTGATCTTTCTGCTGGCGGCGGCGGCCGCCAAGCAATGGGGGATGGCGCCCAGCCTGGGCAAGATCGTGCTGACGCTTGCGCTCTATTCGCTGGGCAACCTGATCATGCTGCGGCTGATTCGCGAGTTCGGCATGTCGGTGTCGTTCAGCCTGTCGGCCGTCATCCAGCTGGTATCGGTCAATCTGGTGGCGCTGATATTCTTCGGCGAGCGCATCAATACGCTGCAAGCGGCCGGCATCGTGCTGGCGATTGCCGCCGTGGCGCTGATCACGCTCGGGCCCTATGTGCAAGGGCGATGACCGGCAAACCATGGTTGCGAAACGAGGTTCGATGAAGACTGCGGCAAAGGCTCTGCTGAGCCGGGTCGAATTCCCGGTGCTGCTGGCCGGCCTTGTCGTCGCCGCCGGCCTGTGGGGCTTCGTGGAGTTGATGGAGGTGGCACGGGCCACCACGCCGCACGCCTTCGACGCTGAAATCATGCTTGCCTTCCGCCAGGCCGGCCAACCCGGTATCCCGATCGGCCCGCCATGGATGGAAGGGGCGATGCGCGATATCACCAGCCTCGGCAGCACCAGCGTGCTGGTGCTGATCACGGCGGCGACGATCATCTATCTGCTGTTGATCCGCAGGCCCGGGACCGCGCTTCTCATCTTCGTCGCCGTGGCGGGCGGCCAGATGCTGTCGAGCCTGCTGAAGCTCGGCGTCGACCGGCCGCGGCCCGAACTCGTCTCGCATCTGGTCAACGAGACCTCGCTTTCCTTCCCGAGCGGCCACGCGATGCTTTCGGCGGTGACCTATCTCACATTGGGCTCGCTTGCGGCGCGCTTCCTGCAGGGCCGGACGACGAAGATCTATGTTCTGGCGCTCGCCGTGCTGACGACGGTGCTGGTCGGCATCAGCCGCATCTATCTCGGCGTCCACTGGCCGTCGGACGTGCTGGCCGGCTGGTGCGCGGGCTTTGCCTGGGCCATGCTGTGCTGGTTGGCGGCAAGGGTCCTGCAACGGCGCAGGGTGGTGCGTGACGACGTCTGACGACGCTCGACCGGGAAGCGGTCAGATCAGCCGGTTGATCAAGTGTCCGCAGCCCGTTAGCAGAAGGACCACCGATACCAGGCATGCCGATGTCGTCAATGTCTTGAAAATGGTCAACCACGTTATCCCCTGCCCCAGATGGAACACCATAGCTCTCAATGCTCGGGAAGTATCCGAAAAATGCTCGATAGCGATGATGATCAAGGCTCAAGCATACATCCTGATGCTTGAAACATCATAATGATCGTATTATACATCATATCCGCAGACTCAGACGGGGATCCCGGCCGATGATCACTGCCGCGCAGATGCGCGCCGCGAGGGCGCTGGCCGGCATCGATCAGAAGACGCTCGCCGAGCGCGCCGGCGTTTCGCTTCCCACCATCCAGCGCATGGAAGCGAGCGACGGCGTGGTCAGGGGTGTGGTCGATACGCTGATGAAGGTCATCCAGGCCCTCGACGAGGCCGGGGTGGAGCTGATCGGCGAGAATCAACCCAGTGAGCGCGGCGGCCGGGGCGTGCGCCTCAAGCCTGCCGTGCCGCCCAATCCGAAAGCTGAGCCGGCATAAGTCGCGACGGCGACCGCCGACAGTCCTGCCGACGATCCCGCCGCCTTTCAGGTGCGGAAGGAAGTCCATGGACGAGATCGGGCAGACGCTCAACGAAACCGCGCGCAAACCGACCCATGGGCCGGCAAAGCCGACTTTTTCCGAACTGTTCACACCGAAACTGGTGACGGTCTGGCGCGAAGGCTACAGGCTCGAACATCTCAGGGCCGATGCCATTGCCGGGCTGACCGTCGCCATCGTCGCCTTGCCGCTGTCGATGGCAATCGCCATCGCATCAGGGGTGACGCCGGAGCGCGGGCTCTACACATCGATCATCGGCGGCTTCATCATCTCGGCGTTCGGCGGCAGCCGTTTCCAGATCGGCGGCCCCGCGGGCGCCTTCATCGTGCTGGTGGCGGCGACGGTCGCGCGGGTCGGCGTGGACGGGCTGTTGCTGGCGACGATGATGGCCGGCATCTTCCTCATCGCCATCGGCTATCTGCGGCTCGGCACCTACATAAAGTTCATTCCCTATCCGGTGACGGTCGGCTTTACCGCCGGTATCGCCGTCATCATCTTCTCGGGCCAGATCGTCGAACTGTTCGGGCTGAAGCTCGCCGGCAAGGAGCCAGGCCCGCTGGTGCCGAAGCTGACGGCGATCGGCGAGGCGGCCGGCACGATCAATCTCGCGGCGACCTTCGTGGCGGTGCTGACAATCGCAACCATCGCTTTCCTGAAGCGCTGGCGGCCGAAATGGCCGGCGATGTTGATCGCCATCGGTCTGGCGTCGCTCGCGGTGGCGCTGTTTGCGCTGCCGGCCGAGACGATCGGCACGCGCTTTGGCGGGATCCCGCGCAGCCTGCAATGGCCGGCGCTTCCCCCCGTCAGCCTCGACAGGATGATCGACGTGCTGCCGGACGCCATCGCCTTCGCGTTGCTAGGCGCCATCGAATCCTTGCTGTCGGCCGTCGTCGCCGACGGCATGACCGGCCGCCGGCACCGTTCCAACTGCGAACTGGTGGCGCAAGGCTTCGCCAACATCGCCTCGGCCCTGTTCGGCGGCATCTGCACCACCGGCACCATTGCCCGTACCGCCACCAATGTGCGGGCCGGCGCGCACGGGCCGGTTTCGGGCATGATCCACTCCATGATCCTGCTCGTCCTGATGCTGGCGGCAGCGCCGCTCGCCAGCTACATCCCGCTCTCCGCCCTCGCCGGCGTGCTGGCGGTGGTGTGCTGGAACATGTTCGAGAAGCAGGCTTTCGCCACGCTGCTGCGCGCCTCGCGCGGCGATGCGCTGGTGCTGATGGCCACCTTCCTGATCGTGGTCTTCCGCGACTTGACCGAAGGCATCGTTGTCGGCTTCGCGCTGGGCTCGATCCTGTTCATCGACCGCATGGCGAAATCCATCGCCGTCGAGGCCGACCAGACGCTGGTGCCTGAGGACGTCGCCGACCGCGAGAGCGTCTATGATTCCAGGGTCGCGACCGACGCCGACACCGTCGTCTACCGCATCTCCGGCGCATTCTTCTTCGGCGCCGCTTCGACCGTCGGCGCGGTGCTCGACCGCATCGCCGACCAGCGCAAGAACTTCATCCTCGACTGCTCGGCGGTGCCGTTCTTCGATTCGACCGCGGCCAATGTCATCGAGGGTGCGGCGCACAAGGCCAGGCGCGCCGGCGTGCGCTTTGTCATATCTGGCGCTTCGCCGCAGACAAGACGCACGCTGATCAACCACGGCCTCAAGCGCCCGCTGGTGACCTACGCCGCCTCGATCCGGGCAGCGCAGGCGCAGTTGGAGGGAAAAAGGGCAGCGCAGTAGCTTGCATTCTTCTTCCTTTCAACGCGCCGGGAAGCACCTCTCATGGGTTGAGCGATCGTGAACCGCTGACAAACGGACTTCCCCGGACGTAAAATCGCAGCAGGCGGTCGGCATCCTTCGAAATGCCGATCCGAACGCTCTGCCCGATTTCGCCGGGGTCGCGGCCATCGCTTGCAAGCCATAGAGGGCCTTCCCGGCAAAGATCGCGCCCGTCGAGCGAACGGTCGATCCGCAACGCCATGGCGAGCCTTCCCGGTCCTCGCGCCAGGTCACGCAGGCGCTCGATGCCGCGATTGAGCTGCATGATCGGAATGCCGTCGAGCGGCTCCAGTGCCCTGATCAGGACGCCGGTTCCGATGCCGGGCATCTCGCTCGAGACATTCAGCATGTATGAGATGCCGTAGGCGAGATAGACATAGGCATGCCCGCGCTCGAGGAACAGCGAGCGATTGCGCGGGGTCATTCCCCTGAAGCCGTGCCCGGCAGCATCGCCGGCGACATACGCCTCGGTCTCGACGATGCGGCCGCTGGCAATGCCTTCGGGCAATTCCCGGACCACGATCTTGCCGATGAGATAGCGCGCGAGAGCGGCCGTATCGTGCGGCAGTTCCGAACGAGCGAGCGGGCGGCGGACGACCATCCTCATGGCGGCTGGTTTTAGATCCGCCCGGCCCATGTGGCAAAGGCTCTCGTGCGGCCGGCTCCGAAAATCTTCTCAATCCAGCTTCAGCGCCGCGACTTCGCCCTCGTTCATCAGCGGGATATAGAGGATCGACTTGCCGTCGGTACCGATGCCGGTGCGCGAATGAAGGGCCAGCCCCTCCCGGCGAGCCATACACGGCCAATGCCGGCATGACCGGCGATGAATGCCGTTGCGTCACCTCGCCGCCAATTCCTCCGCGGGCGGAGCGCCGGCGAGATCGTCGCGCGCCTTGCGGGCCAGCTTCTTCGTCGAGCGCCTGGGACTGTCGCCGAACAGTTCGGCCGCCTCGGCAAGGCAGGACTTCCTCAGGCTCTTTTCGGAATGCTTCAGGAGTTTGCCAAGGAGTTTCGTATCCCCGGGCGGCCCAAGCGGCTCGCCGCCGGCCTCCAGCATCGCGCGCATGACGAAGACGTCGTGCAGTTCGCCGAGTTGCTCTGCGAGCTTGTCGACCGCCTTGCGACGAGCCTTGATTGGCGTCGGCCACAGGCGGCCGAGCAGCGACAGATGCATGCTGTGGGTCTTGGCCGCCTTGCGCAGGTCGTGGAAATCCTCGGCCCCGCCGCTCGAGGCCGCCTTGTCCAGTGCTTTGCGCGCGCGCCGCAATGTGGCGCGGGCGCCCTCCGCCAGAATGTCGGCGGCCTGCTCCGGCTGGTCCGGCAAGGACAGCCTCTCGACGCGTTCGAGGCCCTCCTGGCAGGCGGCGATGGCAGCTTTTATGGCCGCATCGAGACCGGCGCCGGCATGAAGCGCGTGCTGGCGCATCACCAGGCGATCGCGGGCGGGGCCAAGGCCGTCACCGGCGCTTTGCCCCGGAAAGGCGCCGGCCAGGCGGTCGATCGTCTCGATCAAGGCGGTCGCCTCGCGCGGTCCGGCGAGCAATGCCGAGACCTGCCTGTAGCACTCGTTCTCCGTGCGGCAGAATGTTTCGCTTCCGGAACGAACGAGGTGTAACAAGGCGCGTACGCTCTTCAGTCGTTTGCGGGATTTGTGCAGTCCCTGCTCCGGCCTGTCATGCGCCGTGTCGAGATGAGCAAGCGCCTTGCCGATTTCCTCGGCCAGGATACGCCTGACCTCGCCGGTCAGCGGCAGGCGCGGATCAATGCGAAAGCTCATGCGGCGATCTCCGGAATCCCCCCGAGGGCGAGCGACGCGTTGTAGAATTTCTGTTCGCCAGTCACTTCGCGGCCGAGCCAGTCTGGCAGCATTTCGTCCGGGACATCGTCCGGTGTCTCGAGTTCGGCCATCACAAGCCCCGCCAGCGCGCCGCCGAAGACATCGACTTCGTAGAGATAGCCGCCATGCCTAACATGGTGACGTGTCTTCTCGATGACACGCCCGATGGCGAAGCCGAGCATCTCCACGGCGTCGGCCAGCGGAATGGGATATTCGAATTCGTCGCGCTCGCGCGCCTTGCTGCCGAATTTGAGCGTCAACCTGGCCGAGGCGCCGTCACTGATGCGCACGCGCACCGTGCGTCCCGGCGCGGCGGCGAGATAGAACTGGAGGATGCGGATGTCCGCCTCGACCAGATCCCGCCATGCCGTGCCGGAGACCAGGAACTTGCGCTCGACTTCCTTGCCCATGGCCGCGCACTAAAGCCCGCGCGGGCCGGCATGGCAAGCCATGTCCGGGATCGGATTTGACTTTAATCAATCGATTGATTAAAGTCTGCCGCATGATCAAACCGCCCGAAGCCCGAACTCCTCGCCGCGAGCCGCCCGCCGCGGAGATGACGCGTGAAGCCCTGGTCCGCGCGGCGCTCAAGCTGTTCGGACGACAAGGCTTCGACGGCACCTCCACGCGCGAGATCGCGGCGGAGGCCAAGGCCAATATCGGTTCCATTGCCTATCACTTCGGCAGCAAGGAGGGGCTGCGCCTCGCCGCCGCCGACCATATCGTGGACACCATACAATCGGTCGCCGGCCAGGCACTCGGCGAAGCGGGGGCGTCGGCAATCGCGAACCCCGAGACGGCGCGCGCGCAGCTGTTCGCGGCGCTGGAGCGGATGGTGGCATTCGTCGTGGCGCAGCCGCAGGCCGGTGAGATCGTGCAGTTCGTGCTGCGCGAGCTCTCGCACCCGACCGCGGCGCTCGACCGCATCTATGACGGCGTGTTCGAGCCGACGCATCGGCGCCTGTGCCTGCTTTGGGAACAGGCGACCGGCGAGGCGGCCGAGAGCGAGGCGACCCGGCTCACCGTGTTCACGCTGATCGGACAGGTCATCTATTTCCGCATCGGCCGCGAGGCGGTCATGCGCCGCATGGGCTGGCGCGAGATCGGCGCCGCCGAGGCCGCCAAGGTGGCGGCCGTCACATCGGACAACCTCGGCGCCATACTGGCCGCCCGGAAGGGATCGAGACGATGAGCTTTCTTTGTTCGCTGCCGCTTGCCGCTCAACTCTTCGGCGCCTGCGCACCGGCTTCGCCGCTGGCCGTCGGCTATGTCGAAGGCGACTATGTGCTGCTGGCGCCGATCGAGGTGGCGCAGGTCGAGACCGTCGCGGTCAAGCGCGGCGATCGCGTCACATCGGGCACCACGATCGTGACGCTGGAAAACGCCGACGCGAAAATCGCGGTCGCACAGGCCACGGCAAGTCTCGCCCAGGCGCAGGCGCAGCTTGCCGATCTGCAGGTGGGCAAGCGGCCGGAAGAAATCGCCGCCCTCAAGGCCCAGGTCGACATGGCCAAGGCGCAGGCTGACGATGCCAGACGCAAATACGACCGCGCTGCCGACCTCTTCAAGCGCGGCACCGGCACGCAGGCCGACTACGACACCGCCTCGGCCACGCTGGAGACGGCCAACGCGCAGGTCGGACAGGCGCAGGCCAATCTCGCCGCGGGCGGCCTGCCGGCGCGTCCCGAGACGATCAAGGCCGCCGAAAGTCAGGTCAAGCAGGCACAGGCCGCGCTCGACCAAGCGGCGTGGCGGCTATCCAAGCGCACCCTGGCGGCCCCTTCTCCGGGCCGCGTCAGCGACGTCATTCGCAATCCGGGCGACACGGCAGGTCCGACCGCGCCCGTCATCTCCGTGCTGCCCGACGGCGCGGTGAAGCTCAGCGTCTATATACCGGAAGCCGCCTTCTCCTCGGTCAAGGTCGGCACCTTGCTCCGCGTCCATTGCGACGGCTGCGGCCCGGATGTGAAGGCGCGCGTCAGCTATGTCTCGCCCGATCCGGAATTCACCCCGCCGGTGATCTATTCGCTGGAGAACCGGCAGAAGCTGGTCTACCTCGTCGAGGCGCGGCCGGAGGGCAGCGCCGGCGCCTTGCAGCCGGGCCAGATCGTCGACGTCGAGCTGGCGGTTTCAGGGAAATGAACGTCATCGACGTGCACGGACTGGTCAAGCGCTTCGGCGACAAGACCGTCGTCGACAATGTCACGATGACGGTGGCGGAAGGCGAGATCGTCGGCTTCCTCGGCCCCAACGGCTCGGGCAAGACCACCACCATCCGCATCATGTGCGGCCTGCTGACCCCGGACGAGGGCGAAGGCACGGTGCTGGGTTTCGACATCCTCACCGACAGCCTGCGCATCAAGCGCGAGGTCGGCTACATGACGCAGAAATTCTCGTTCTACGAGGATCTGACGATCGGCGAGAACCTCGAATTCGTGGCGCGGCTCTACCGGTTGAAGCCGGTCGAGGAGCATGTCGCCAGGACCTTGGAGGAACTCGGTCTGACGACACGCCGCAACCAGCTCGCCGGGACGCTGTCGGGCGGCTGGAAGCAGCGGCTGGCGCTGGCCGCCTGCATCATGCACAAGCCCAAGCTGCTTCTGCTCGACGAGCCGACGGCCGGCGTCGACCCCAAGGCGCGGCGCGAGTTCTGGGACGAGATCCACCGGCTGGCGAGCGGCGGGCTGACCGTGCTGGTCTCCACCCACTACATGGACGAGGCCGAGCGGTGCCATCGCATCAGCTATATCTCCTACGGCAAGATGCTGGCGACGGGCACCGTCGCCGAGGTGGTCAGGAATGCCGGCCTGACCACTTTCGTCCTGCAGGGCCCGCGCCTCGACCAGGTGGCGCAAGCGCTCGAAGGCCGGCCGGGCGTCGACCAGGTGGCGCCGTTCGGCGCGACGCTGCATGTCGTGGGAGCCGACAGGAAGAAGCTGGAGACGGCGCTGGCCGATGTCGAGAAGGAACACAAGGGCGTGACGGTTGCGCCGGGCGAAACCAGCCTCGAGGACGTCTTCATCCAGTTCATGTCCGGCTCGAAGGACAACATGGCATGAACGCGGTCTTCTCCTTCGCCCGGCTCGGCGCGCTGCTGATCAAGGAGTTCATCCAGATGCGCCGCGACCGCATCACCTTCGCCATGATGCTGGGCGTGCCGCTGATACAGCTGGTGCTGTTCGGCTACGCCATCAACAACGACCCGAAGAGCCTGCCGGCGGCACTCGTGGCGACGAGCAGCGATCCCTATACGCGCGCCATGGTCTCGGCGCTGCAGACCACCGGCTACTACCGTTTCGACCATGTGGCGCAAAGTGCCGAGGAGGCCGAATTCCTGATGGCGCGCGGCGACGTCGCCTTCGTCGTCACCATTCCGGCCGATTTCGCGCGGCGGGTGGAGCGCGGCGACAATCCGCAGATCCTGATCGAGGCCGACGCCACCGACCCGGCGGTTGCCAGCGGCGCCATCTCGACGCTCAGCACCGTCGCCGGCCAGGCGCTGCTCAGAGCGCAAGGCATGCAGGAGGCCGCCGCCGAGGCCGCCCGGGGCCAGCTCGATGTGGTCGTGCACCGGCGCTACAATCCGGAGGGCATCTCGCAATACAACATCGTCCCCGGCCTGCTCGGCGTCATCCTGCAGATGACGATGGTGATGATGACCTCGATCGCGCTGACACGCGAGACAGAGCGCGGCACGATGGAGAACCTGCTCGCCATGCCGTCGAGCCCGCTCGAGATCATGCTGGGCAAGGTGCTGCCCTATCTGGCGGTCGGCGCGGTGCAGGTCGTGGTGGTGCTGGCGGCGTCGAAGCTTCTGTTCGCCATTCCCTTCACCGGATCGATGACGCTGCTCTTGTCGGCGGTGCTGGTGTTCGTGCTGTCCCTGGTGCTGCTCGGCTACACGATTTCGACCGTCGCGCGCACGCAGATGCAGGCCTTGCAGCTCACCTTCTTCTTCTTCCTGCCGTCGATCATGCTTTCAGGCTTCATGTTTCCCTATCGCGGCATGCCGGGCTGGGCGCAGATCTTCGGCGAGATCTTTCCCCTGACGCATTTCCTGCGCATCACCCGTGCCGTCATGCTGAAGGGCGCGCAGCTGCCGGCGGTGGCCGTGGAGATCGGCTGGCTGGTGGTGTTCGTGGCGCTGTTTGCCGGCGTCGCCCTGGTCCGCTTCCGCCGCACGCTGGACTGAAAAACAGCCCCTGAGAGGGTCCAGGGTTCCATCGAGCCCTGGACCCTCCCGTTGGAACCATGCTTCTGCCCCGGCGTTGTCGATCAGCCTCGCCGCTGCCACTTGCGGGCCAAGACGGCCCCCTCAGTGCAAGCGAAGCCCTTGGCATCTCGAGTCCGGCCGGATCATCTGGCGGGATGCGGAATGCCATCAAAACAACGGGATAGAGCGCAGACTTGCAAGTGTATTGCGCTCTATCGACCAGCAATGGAGGCAATGATGAGACTGTATCTTTCCGCCACCGCGGCCGGGCTTCTGCTAGCCGCCGGCATCGGTGCCGCCGCTGCTCAGGACGTGATCATCGAGCCGCAGCAGGAGACCGTTATCCGCGAATATGTGCACAAGAAGCCGATCGCCTCGGTCGACCTGCTGGGCGTCCAGCTGGCCATCGGCTCGACCTTGCCGGACACTGTTGAGCTGCATGCGATCGATGTTCCTGATGTGCAGTACCGCTATGTCGTCGTCAACGGTCAGACCGTCCTCGTCGATCCCGGAACCCGTCGCATCGTGAAAGTCATCGACTGACGGCACCGTCATCAGCTGACGGGCACTGGGCAATTCCAGGAAAAGTGCGCAGCGGTTTCCATCCGGAATTGCGAAACAACAAGGCTGCCCGCCCTGCCATGCAGGGCGGGCGTCAAGCGGCAGCAGCCATGATCTTGGCATAGGCGTCGAAATCGACATTGCCGCCAGACAGCACCACGGCCACGCATTTGCCGGCCAAGTCGATCCTGCCCGACGAGAGCGCGGCGAGCCCGACGCAGCCGCCGGGCTCCACGACGAGCTTGAGATGGGCCATGGCGTCGCGCATGGCCTGCTTCGTCGCCTCCTCCGAGACGGCAATCCCGCCGGCCAGCGTCCTGCGATTGATCTCGAAAGTGAGCGCGCCCGGCTCGGCGACGAGAAGTGAATCGCAGATCGAGGTGTGGCCGGGCTCATTCGCTACCCTGGTGCCCTTGGCCAGCGACCGGCTGGTGTCGTCGAAAAATTCCGGCTCTGCCGCCCAGACGGCGGTGGCGGGCGAACCGTCCTTGACCGCGATCGAAATCCCGCTGCTCAGCCCGCCGCCGCCACAGGGAACGATGACGGCGTCGAGGCTCACGCCAAGCGCCTTGGCCTGACGCAGCAGTTCGAGGCCGATCGTGCCCTGGCCGGCGATGATGGCGGGATCGTCATAGGGCGGCACCAGGACCATGCCCTTCTCCACGTAAGGCCGCACCACGGCCACGCGGTCTTCGCGGACGCGATCGAAGGCGACCACTTCGGCGCCCATCTTGCGGACATTGCCGATCTTCATGGCCGGTGCGTCCGACGGCATGGCGATGACCGCCCTGACGCCGAACATGGCGGCGGAAGCGGCAACGCCTTGCGCATGATTGCCCGAGGAAAAGGCGACCACGCCGCGGCCACGCTCCTCGGCCGATAGCGAGGACAGCTTGTTGTAGGCGCCGCGGAACTTGAACGAGCCGGTACGCTGCAGCGTTTCCGGCTTGAACAGGATGCGGCCGCCGAAGCGGCTGTTGAGCTCGGGCGATTCGATCAGCGGCGTCTCGACGATAAGGCCGGAGAGCCGGGCGGCGGCGGCGTGGATATCGGCGATGCCGGGAGGCGTGGTCATGGCGGGTCCTGTAAGATGTGGTCCGGCCATGGTGCACGCAAAGGGCCGCGCGAGGCCAACAAAAAAATGTAACCCTCACAAGGTTTGAGATCACGACGGCCGGCAGTGCTGGCAGTCACCTGCCTGCCGGTCCGTCCAGTTCAACCCTCACCCCAACAACGTCCGCTGCCGCTTGTTGCCGCCGGCCTTGCGCCAGGCGTTGAAGCGATGGGTGGCGGCGGCAAAGGAAATCTTCATCTGCTGGGAGACCGAATAGCGCGACTTGCCTTCGTCGAACATGCGGTAGCAGCACTCGACGCCTTCCTCGGTCAGCTTGCCGTCGAGGGTCTTGTTGTGCGGGTTGGCGGGATCGAACTTCTCGATCTGCTGCTCGACCAGACCTTTCAGGCGCTGCAGATCGGCCTCGATGCTGGCTATGAGGTCGAGGACGGGTTTCGGGTCGAAGTGATGGGCGTCCGGCTTTGCAGTCATCGGCGGCTTCCTCGGTTGTTGGCTTGAGTTTGGTCATATAAGTGAACATTTGCCGATAATGAAGAGGCGGCGCCGAATGGCGGCTTCAACAAATCTTGACCACTGCCCAGGCGCACGATTGACCGATGCGGCAGCAAACTTTAGTTTAGAACAATTCTAAACTAGGGTGATTTCCTCATGCTTTCCCGTGTTTTCGGCTTCGGCCGCCGCTCCTTCGATTCGCTCTCCGAACAGGAGATCCTGGCGCTTGCCATCTCGTCGGAAGAAGACGACGGGCGCATCTATCGCGCCTATGCGGATGGGCTGGCGGAGGATTTTCCGCAATCGGCCAAGATGTTCGAGGACATGGCCGAGGAGGAGGACGGTCATCGCGACGCGCTGATCGAGCTTTTCCGCAGGCGTTTCGGGGAGCGCATTCCGCTGATCCGGCGCGAGCATGTGAAGGGCTATTACGAGCGCAAGCCCGACTGGCTGGTCAAGCCGCTCGGCATCGAGCAGGTACGCCGCCAGGCCGAGGCGATGGAGCGGCAGGCCTATCTGTTCTATGTCGAGGCGGCCAGGCGCACCACCGATGCCTCGACCAGAAAGCTGCTCGACGAACTGGCGGCGGCGGAACAGAGCCATGAGAGCATGGCGCAGCGGCTGGAGCAGCAGCACGTGCCGGGCACCGTGAAGGTCGAGGAGGCGACGGCCGAGCAGCGCCAGTTCATCCTCACCTATGTGCAGCCGGGACTGGCCGGACTGATGGACGGCTCGGTATCGACGCTGGCGCCGATCTTCGCCGCCGCCTTTGCCACGCACGACACGTGGCAGACGCTTCTCGTCGGCCTCGCCGCCTCGATCGGCGCCGGCATCTCGATGGGCTTCACCGAGGTCGCCTCCGACGACGGCAAGCTGTCGGGTCGGGGTTCGCCGGTCAAGCGCGGCCTGACCGTGGGCATCATGACGACGCTCGGCGGCCTCGGCCATGCGCTGCCCTACCTGATCCCACATTTCTGGACGGCGACAGCGGTTGCCGCCGTGGTGGTGTTCTTCGAACTCTGGGCCATCGCCTTCGTCCAGAACCGCTACATGCAGACACCCTTCCTGCGCGCCGCCTTCCAGGTGGTGCTCGGCGGCGCGCTGGTGTTCGCGGCAGGCGTGCTGATCGGCAACGCATAACGCCATTTCCCTTCTCCTCCTCCTGTGGAGAAGAGAAAGGTGTTACCCGTTCACCGCCCGGCTATCGACCGGCGCCTCTTGCCTTTCACTCAGCCCATAATCGCGCACGACGTGCGCGATGCGCAGGCGGTAGCCGGCAAAGATGCCGCCGCGCCCGGCCTGCTGGGCCTGCCGGTGTTCTTGCGTGTTGCGCCAGGCCTTCACCGCTTCCTCGTCGCGCCAGAACGATAGTGACAGGATGCGATCCGGATTGGCGAGGCTCTGGAAGCGCTCGACCGAGATGAAGCCATCGATGCTTTCAAGCAGCGGCCGCAACTGCGCGGCGATGTCCAGATAGGCATCGCGCCTGCCCGCGGCCGGCTCGACCTCGAAGATGACGGCGATCACGGCAGCACCAGCTTCGCGTGCGGGCCGGACGCCAGTTTCAGGAACATGCGGTCCTCCTTGAGGATGAATTTTTCACGGCGGGCGAATTCGTAGTTTGCCTTGCCGGCCGGGTCGGCGGCAAGCCGGGCCCTATAGGCTTCATAGGCAGCCAGGCTTTCTATGTTGTAGGCGGCATAGGCGGTCGTGGCCGAGCCTTCATGCGGCGCGTAGTAGCCGATCAGGTCGGCGCCGCAGCGCGGAATGGCCTGGCCCCAGTTGCGGGCATATTCCTCGAACGCGGCCTTGCCGAACGGATCGATCTCGTAGCGGATGAAGCAGGTGATGGTCATTTCGGTCTCCCTGAGTTGACGCACAGATTATTCGATCTCTGTCGAAACGTCGCCTACGCCGTTGTGCTAAGCAGTTTCCTGTCAGGAGCATCGTCAGCGCTCCTTGAGCTCAGCGAAGGATAGTGATTATCTGGCGAGAATGCTTCGATAGGGATGAAACTATGCGCGAAGGACCCGACATTGCCCGCATCGCCAGCCTGATCGGCGACCCGGCCCGCGCCAACATGCTCAACGCACTGATGGGCGGCACGGCGCTGACGGCAAGCGAACTGGCGCTCGAGGCCGGCGTATCGATGCCGACCGCCTCCTCGCATCTGTCGAAACTGATGGAAGGCGGGCTGCTGACCGTGGCAAGCCAGGGCCGGCATCGCTATTACGGGCTCGCCGGGCCGCAGGTGGCTGAAATGATCGAAGCCATCGCCGGCGTCGCCGAAACCATCGGCCCCAGGCGCGTGCGGCCGGGCCCGCGCGACGGGGCCATGCGCGTGGCGCGCGTCTGCTACGATCATCTTGCCGGCGAGCAGGCGGTGGCGATGCTCGACCGCCTCATCGACCGGAGACTGCTGCTGCGAGACCACGGCGAAATCCGCTTGGCGCCTTCGGCCGCCTCGCATTTCGCGGCGATGGGCATCGATGTGGAGGCAAAGGCCCGGCGGCCGGTGTGCCGCGCCTGCCTCGACTGGAGCGTACGACGCTCGCATCTCGCCGGCACGCTGGGCGCCGCCATCCTCGACAAGATCCTCACCGAGAAATGGGCGCGCCGGGAGAAGGACAGCCGCGCCTTGATTTTTTCGCCGCCCGGCAAACAGGCGTTCGAGAAGGTGTTTTTGGCTTGAGCTATCGGCGCTGTTGCCAGCATCGATTCGTCGGCGGGACAGGCGCGAAGGATCGCCGCGCTGCAAATGCGGGCAGGATTACCCCCGCTTCAACACCTTCCCCTTCTTGAAGAAATCCTTCCACGGATCGGCTTCCGCGAGTTGCTTCAGCGTCGTCTTGTCGCCGATGGGGAATGCGTTCGGCGGCAGGCCGGCTTCGATCTCGGCCCAGGTCACCGGCATCGACACCGTGGCACCCTTCTTGGCCCGCGACGAGTAGGGCGCCACCGTGGTCGCGCCGCTGCCATTGCGCAGATAGTCGACGAATATCTTGCCGGTGCGCGCCTTCTTGGACAGCGTCGCGGTGTAGCGGTCGGGCGCGCCCTGTTCCAGCGCGCGCGCGAAATCATGGGCGAAGCCTTTCACCTCCTCCCAGTTGGCCGACGGCTTCAGCGGCACGACGACATGAAAGCCCTTGCCACCCGACGTCTTGACGAAATTGGGCAGCGACAGCTCGTCAAGCTTGCCCCTTATGTCGAGTGCCGCCGCCCGCACCGCCTTCACGTCGACGCCTTCATCGGGGTCGAGATCGAAGACGATCTGGTCAGGTCGTTCGAGCTCGTCGATGGTGCAACCCCAGATGTGGATCTCAACCACGCCGAGCTGGACAAGTGCCGCGACGCCGTCGAAGTCACGGATAAACAGGATTTCCTCGCCATCCGTGGGATCCCTCGTTTTCTCGATCTTGTCATGCATGCCTGGCGAGGCATGCTTCTGGAAGAAGCGCTGGCCGCCGACACCGTCGGGGGCCCTGACCAGGCTGAGCGGGCGGTTGACCACGAATTGTTTCATGCGCGGCCACACCAGCGCGTAATGATCGAGCAGCCCCTGCTTGGATATCTTTTCGTCGGGCCACAGCAGCTTTTCTGGGTGGGACAGCTTCACCGTGGTGGTTGCCGCCCTTGCCGGCGTTGCGCCGCTTGACGCCGGCTTGGCCCGGGCCGTGCTTTTGCCTGTCGGTGTCTTCGGCTTTTCCTGCACGACTTCCTCCGCCGGCTTGTCCTCGCGCAGCCCCTGGAACGAGGCGTGGCGTACTATACGGTCGGAGGTCCAACTGCGGAACTCCACTTCGCCGACAAGCTCGGGCTTAACCCAGACCAGGCCCTTGCCTCTCGGCACGGCCTTGTCGAAGGGCGACGACTTCGTTTGCAGCGCATCGAGCTTCTTCTTCAGGGCATTGGCGCCGCCGGTCGAGAAGCCGGTGCCGACGCGGCCGGCATAGTGCAGCTTGCCGGCCTCGAAATAGCCGAGCAGCAGCGAACGCAGCCCGCGCCCGGTCTTGTCGGACGGCAGGTAGCCGGCGATGACGAACTCCTGTCGCAGCGTGCATTTCGACTTCACCCAGGACGGCCCGCGCCCGCTGCGGTAGACCGCGTCGGCGCGCTTGGAGACGACGCCTTCCAGTCCCATGCGGCAGGCATGCTCGAGCATCACCTTGCCGGGCTCGGCGAAATGGTCGCTGAAGCGGACCGCCGAATCCTCCGGCTGGCTGGCCAGCAATTCCTGCAAGGCCTGCTTGCGCTCGACCAGCGGCTCGCGGCGCAGGTCCCGCCCATTCAGCCGCATCAGGTCGAAGACGTAGTAGATGAAGCGATCCGTGCGCTTCGCCGACAGGTCGGCCTGCAAAAGCGCGAAGGAAGAGACGCCGCTGTCGGCCAGCACCACGATCTCGCCGTCGATGATGGCGTCGCTGCATTTCAATCCGGCGAGCTCGGCGACGATCGCGTCGCCGAATTTCTTCGTCCAGTCGAGGCCGGTGCGGGTGAGCAGCCGCACGTCCGTGCCGGCGATCTGCGTCTGCATGCGATAGCCGTCGAACTTCACCTCATGCAGCCAGTCCTCGCCCGGCGGCGCTTCCCGCTCGAGCGTGGCCAGTTGCGGCTCGATGAAGTCGAGGCGCTTTGCGTGTCCGGCCTTGGCTTGGGCGGCGGCCGGTTTGTTGGAGTGCCAGACCTTCGCCTTCTCCCCTTTCGCGGCCTTGCCCGCCCCGACCTCCTCGATCGTCAGGCCCGACTTCACCGATTTCGGCGCTTCCTCCAGAATATCCTCGCCTGGCCGGGCCGCGCCATCGTCCGACTTGATCAGCAGCCAGTTGTCGCGCTTCTCTCCGGGGCGCGGTCTCAGCCGCACCAGGTGCCAGCGGCCGTGCAGCTTGTGGCCGTTGAGCTCGAAGTTGATATGGCCCTTCTTCATCGCCTTGGCCGGATCGCCCTCGGGCACCCATGTGCCCTCGTCCCAGACGATGACCGAGCCGGCGCCATATTCGCCCTTGGGAATGGTGCCCTCGAACGGCGCATAGTCGATCGGATGGTCCTCGACATGCACGGCGAGCCGTTTCTCGTGCGGATCGAGGCTGGGCCCGCGCGTCACCGCCCAGCTCCACAGCACACCGGCATGTTCGAGGCGCAGGTCGTAATGCAGCCTGGTCGCGGCGTGCTTGTGGATGACGAAGATGCCGCCTGCCTCGCTCTTCTTGCCGCGGGCGACCTTGCCGGGGGGTTCGGCGGTTTTCCTGAAATCGCGCTTGGCGTGATATTGTTCGAGGCTAGCCATCCCTTGATGTCCTCACGCCGATTTGCGCTTGGGCGCGGCTTCTTTCGGCTTGCCGCGTTTGACCGCCGGTTTGGCTTTCGCGGAGGCCTTGCCGCGGCGTTCGCCCGATCCGCCGTCCGACGAAAGGCTCTTCTTCAGAGCGTCGAAAAGATTGACGACGTTGGACGGCTTGGGCGCCGCCTTGGCCTTCGGCGCCTTGCGGCCCGCCTTCTTGGCGCGGATCAGTTCGAGCAGCGCATCCTCATACTTGTCCTCGAATTTCGAGGGATCGAACTTCGCCTTCTTCTTGTCGATGATGAGCTCGGCCAGATCGGTCATCTCCTGATCCGTCTTTACCGATTCGATGTCGCCGAAGACGGTGTCCGGCTGGCGCACCGTGTTGTCGTATCGCAACGTCGTCAGCACCATGCCCTTGCCGAGCGGTTCGATGACCACGGGACGTTCGCGCCGATAGAGCACGATGCGCGCCAGACCCGCCATCTTCTTGCCGGCCATCGCGTCGCGGATGACGGCGAAAGCGTCCTGCGAGACCTTGTCGGCCGGCGCGACGTAATAGGGCGTATCGAGATAGATCTGCTCGATGGAGGATTTGTCGACAAAGCCGTCGAGGCTCATCGTGTGCGAGGACTCGATCTGGATGGCCTCGATCTCGTCCTCTTCGATGTGGATGAACTTGCCATCGTCGTCCTCGTAGCCCTTGATCTCGTCGCCATCCTCAAGCGGCTTGCCGGTTTCGGCGTCGACATAGATCCGCTTCACCGTGTTGCCGGTCTCGCGGTTGAGGATGCGAAAAGAGACCTTCTCGGCATGGGTGACGACATTGGTCAGTTCGATGGCGCAGGTGACCAGCGAAAGCTTCAGATAGCCTCTCCAGGCGGGACGCGGCGCCATGATGATTTCCTGTAGAGAAAGACCTGGCTGGAACGGACGACGACCCCAACGGTTCCAATCCGGTCGAGCCAAGGCCGGCGCGATTGCCACCGGCCCCGGCTCTTTCAGCCCCTATTCGGCGGCCTGCAGGTTGATCTTGCTTTCCGCTATTTCGGTCAGCTTTCGATCCGTCGCCTGCTCTTCCTTGAGGTTCTTGGCCAGCACGTTGGCGCAGTCGCTGCGGCCAAGCTGCTTGGCCCAGGCGATCAAGGTGCCATAGCGGGTCATCTCATAGTGCTCGACCGCTTGCGCCGAGGCGATCAGCGCCGCGTCCAGCACCTCCTTGTCGTCGACGTCGCCACTGACGTCGTCGGCTTCCTCGAGGATGCCGTCTATGGCCGGGCAGTTGACCTCCTTGGCCTTGACGCCGTGCAGTTCGAACACCTGCTCGACGCGCTCGACATGGCCCCTGGTCTGCTCGAGATGTTTCTCGAAGCCGGCCTTCAGCTGCGGATCCGTCGCCTTGTCGATCATCTTCGGCAATGCCTTCTCGATCTGCTTTTCGGCATAATAGATGTCGCGCAGCGTGTGCACGAAGAGGTCGTCCAGGGTTTTGATGTCCTTCGAAAAGAAGCCCATGATTGCGGCCCTTCCTTTGCTCTTGCGGTTGCGGGTTAGCGTGGGGCCGCAGGTCGGCGGCCCCATGGCCGGCCATGCCGGCTCGAAGAATCAACGTCTCGTCCCGGGCCGGGTTCCGGACTTGCGGCGGCGAGCAAGGAAATTCTCCCGCCAGGGCGAAAGCTGAAACGCAACCGCACCCAGGCGACATTCAAACGAAACATATGTGATGCAAAAGTCACACACGCCGAAATGGCGACAAAAGGCGTGGAAAGACCCCGAATCAGCCGCATTCCGGCCATGAAGCGACGGGTTTTCGACCAGAAATTAACATCGCGTTCACCGACTATTCACGCCTCGACGCTATGATTTCCGCAATTCGGAAGGGACATCCGAAAGTCGGGACAGGGACAGGTAAAATGAACTTCCTCACGCACCTCATCGGCTATGCCGCAGCCATCCGCGAATTCGTCGCGCCGACCTATCGGCCCGAGCGCTACTACATGCGCGGACCAGGCCCGGCCTGCGCTCGTCGCGGCACCTCGCTGGGCGCGCACTGACCATGACTTTCGAGAGCCGACACAACAGCCGCATCTGCAGGCCGGACGCCGAGTCGCGCGCCACCACCTATCGCGCCGAGCGCCCGACCTTCGCCGATCGGCGGCGTGCGACATCGCCGCGGCTTTGAGACCGCCTTCGCCGGCTTAATGTCTCAGGACACAGGCCGCCGAGGCCCGCGTGAGCGACCTTCCCCAGTCCAGTCGCCCCAGTCCAGTCGGGCCCCAGTCCAAGCCGTCCTTCTGAATACCCTTCGATGCAAGCCAGCCGCTGACCGTCTTCGACGGCGTTTGCGCCAGCCGGGATGATCGTGCGCTACCGCGGCCGGCTCGCGCCGTCCGGCGCACACGGCTCCAGCACAATCGTGCCGCCGGCCACCTTGCCGAGTTCTCGGCAACCCTGATCTGTGCACAGTGTCCAACCATCACCGGTCGCGCCGGAGGCGGCGAGCATAAGGCTTCGCTGCGGCCCGACTTTCGGAGCATAGGCCCACCAACCGTCTCGCAGCACCGCGCCCTCGGGTGGTTCCATGCCGGCGCCGGAGCCCTTTATGCGCGCCTCGGTGACTTGCAGGCCGGTAGGCATCACCTTCCAGTGTTCCTCCCAGCGCGTGCGCTCCACCGAGTGCGTCCAGGACAGGGTGAAGGCGGCGGCCGCCAGCGTCACCGTCTTGCCGGCGGCAAGGATACACAGGCTCATGCTTGGGCCGTCGCCCGCCGCGCGCGCCAGAAATGCCAGCCGATCCAGGCGAACGACAATGCCCAGCCTGTCTCGTCGGTGAGCGGGATCGCCGCGACCAGCAGCACGCCGGCACAGAAGGCGACGAGCCGTTCCCACCACGCCATGCGCCTGGCAAGGAAGCCGACGGCGGCGGCGCCCCACAGCACGATGCCCATACACGCCTTGACGACGATGTAGGCGACCTCGAGGGGGTAGCCGAACTGGGCGGCGATCGGGCCTGGATCCTGCAGCATGAGCGCCGGCGTGTAGACGGCCATGAACGGCACGACGAAACCGGCAATGGCAAGCTTGGTCGCCTGGATGCCGATCTTGAGGCCGCTTTCCCTGGCCATCGGGGCGGCCGCGAAAGCGGCCAGCGCCACCGGCGGCGTAAGATCGGCCATGATGCCGAAATAGAAAACGAACATGTGACTGACCACCAGCGGCACGCCGAGCGACAGAAGCGCCGGGCCGGCCAGCGAGGAGGTGATGATGTAGTTGGGAATGGTCGGGATGCCCATGCCGAGCACCAGGCAGGTGAGCATGGTCAGCACCAGCGACAGGAACAGATTGTCCTGGCCGATGGAGATGATCCAGCCGATGAAAGTGGAGGCGATGCCGGTGAGCGTCAGCGTGCCGATGACGATGCCGACGATGGCGCAGGCGATGCCGACCGGCAGCGCGTTCTTGGCCCCTTCGGCGAGTGAATCCACGCAGATCCGCAGCGTTTCGCGCCCGCCCTTGAAGGCCAAGCAGGCGACGACGAGAGCGGCGATGACGAGGCCGAGTATGTTGACGCCGAAGCGCATGAACGAGGCGGCGGCGAGCCCGAGCGCCAGCCAGAAGACGACGCGGAAGGCGAGCGGTCCGATCAGGGCCGCCAGCGGCGTGCCGAGGATGAGCACGATGGTCAGCGCCAGCCCCATCGTGCCGGCGAAGATCGGTGTGTAGCCGGCAAACAGGAGATAGATGAGGGCCGCCAGCGGCAGCACCAGCGGCCAGTGCTGGCGCACGGCATCCCAGGGATTGGGCAGTTCGGCCTTGGCCATGCCGTGCAGGCCGGCCTTGCCGGCTTCCAGATGCACCTGCCAGAAACAGGCGCCGAAATAGAGCAGCGCCGGGATGATCGCCGCCTTGACCACTTCGGCATAGGGGATGTTCAGCGTCTCGGCCATGATGAAGGCGACCGCGCCCATCACCGGCGGCATGATCTGGCCGCCCATCGAGGAGGTCGCCTCGACGGCGCCGGCGAAGGCCGACCGGAAGCCGAAGCGCTTCATCAGCGGGATGGTGAACTGGCCGCTGGCCACGACATTGGCGACGCCGGAGCCGGAGATGGTGCCCATCAGCGCCGAGGACAAAACGCAGACCTGCGCCGGGCCGCCGCGCCACGAACCGACCAGGCCGAGCGCGAAATCGTTGAACAGCGCGATCATGCCGGCGCGTTCGAGGAAGGCGGCGAAGACCACGAAGATGAAGATATAGGCGGCCGAGACATAGACCGGCGTGCCGAATATGCCTTCGGTGCCATAGGCGAAAGTGTCGACGAGCTGGGCGAAATCGTAACCGCGATGGATGAAGGGCGGCGGCAGATGGTTGCCGACGAAACAATAGGCGAGAAAGATGAAAGCGATGATCGCCAGCGGCAGTCCCATCAGCCGCCGGGCCGCCTCGAAGACCAGCACCACCAGCACCGCGCCGACGACAAGATCCGGCGTGGTGAGGAAACCGGAGCGGCGGATGAGGTCGGTGTAGAACACCCAATTGTAGAGGCCGGTGCCGAAGCCGAGCACGCCGAGCGCCCAGAACACGGCCTTGGCCGGCAGGCTTCGGGCGCGCAGGTTGGCGATCAGGCCAAAGCCGAGCAGCAGCAGGAAACCGACATGCATGGCCCGCACCACCTGGCTCGGGATGCTGCCATAGGCGGCGACGTAGATCTGGAACACGGAAAAGGCGACGGCGATGAGGAAGGCAGCCTTGCCGGTGATGCCCTCGCCAAAGCCCGGCGGCAAGCCTTCGACCTGCTCTTCGGCGACGGGGAGACGGAAGGTGGAGGATTTGCCGTCGGCTGTCGTTCCATGCGTTGTTTCGCTCATCCGATGCACTCCAAAATGAGCGAATGACAGTGCGAAGACATCTCAGATAGTCCTCGCCTACTTCAGCAGCCCCTTCTCCTTGTAATAGCGTTCCGCGCCCGGATGCAGCGGCACCGGCATGCCGTCGAGCGCCTTGGCAGGGTCGATCGCCTTGGCGGCGGCGTGGGCGGCGGCTAGTTGGTCGAGATGCTCGAACATCAGCTTGGTCATCTGATAGGCCGTCTCGTCGGAAACATCGGCGCGGGTGACGAGGAAATTGCCGACGGCCGCGGTCGCGACGTCCTCGGCCTGGCCCTCATAGGTGCCCTTGGGGATAACCACCGACAGATAGGGGGCGCCGATCTTGGCGACATCCTCGGCCGGCACCGCGACGACGTTGATCGGCACCGAGGTGGCGAGATCGCGGATCGAGGCGACCCCGAGGCCGGCCGACTGCAGCGTGGCATCGAGCTGGCGGTTCTTGATCAGCTCGACCGATTCGGCGAAGGGCAGGTATTCGACCCGGCCGAGATCCTCGTATTTCAGGCCGGCGGCGGCAAAGATGGCACGCGCGTTGAGCTCGGTGCCGGAGGCCGGCGCGCCGACCGACAGGCTCTTGCCCTTGAGGTCGGCCAGCGTCTTGATGCCGGATTCCTGGCTGGCGACGATCTGGATATAGTTGGGGTAGATGGCGGCGATGCCGCGCAATTTGTCGAGCTTGCCGGGGAAGCCGGCCTCGGCATTGCCTTCGGCGGCCATCTTGACGGAATCGCCGAGCGCGAAGGCGATCTCGCCCTTGCCCTGCTGCAGCAGGTTGAGGTTCTCGACCGAAGCCTTGGTGGCCTGCACCTGGGTGCGGGCGCCTGCGATGCCCTTGCTGTAGATTTCCGACAGCGCCACGCCGAGCGGGTAGTAGACGCCCGACGTGCCGCCGGTCAGCACGTTGATGAATTCCTGTGCCCTGGCCGAGGCAATGCCGAGCCCAAGCGATAGCGCCATTGCGCCGGCTGCAACGAACTTCGTTCTGAAATGGAACATCCGGTTTCCTCCCTGAAATATTGGCTGCCGCACCACCTCCTCGATGCGAACCGGCCAAGTTTAGACGGCGGGCCGCAAATGCCAACCCGCAATTGCATTCATTAGACGAACGGTTGAATGGATGCGGAAACAGCTCCGGCTTGCGCGGGACGCGACCGTGGCCGAAAGATTTTTTCCGGCACCTGTCGAAATCGGCCCTTGCCGCGCGACATATGTCCGGCTCGCAAGGACGCAGCCTAGGAAACCACGGGAGAAGACCCATGCGATACATGCTTTTGATCAACAACGACGAAGCCGCACTGGCGAACACGCCGATCGAAAAGGCCCAACAGATGAGCGCGGCCTATGGCGCCTATACCGAAGCGTTGAAGAAATCTGGCGCGTGGCTGGCCGGAGAAAGGCTGCGCCCAACTCAGGCAACCACCTCGGTGCGGATCACCGACGGCAAGACCAACGTGATCGACGGCCCCTATGCGGACACCAAGGAGCAGCTTGCCGGCTTCTACATGATCGAAGCGGCCGACATCGATACCGCCATCGAATGGGCCGCGCGCTGCCCGGCGGCCAGCACAGGCACGGTCGAGTTGCGGCCGATTTGGGAAATGGCCGAATACATGCCCAAGAAATGACGATGTGATGGACAGCAGCGCGCAGATTGCCCGGGCAGCCGCCGAGGCCGCCGCCCGGCAAAGCTACGGCAAGCTGGTCGCCTGGCTCGCGGCGCGCACGCGCGATGTGGCCGCCGCCGAGGACGCGCTGGCCGACGCCTTTGCCGCGGCGCTCGAACGCTGGCCGCGAACCGGCGTGCCCGAAAAGCCGGAGGCCTGGCTGCTTGCCGTGGCAAGGCGGCGGCGTGTCGACGCGGTGCGGCGGCGGCTCACCAGCGAAGCCGGCCGCGACCATCTCAAGCTGATTGCCGAGGAGGCGGAGGCGTGCATGACCGACCAGGACCTGCCCGACGAACGGCTGCGGCTGATGTTCGCCTGCGCGCATCCGGCGATCGAACCTGGCGTGCGCGCGCCGCTGATCCTGCAGGCCGTGCTTGGTTTCGACGCCGCGACGATCGCCTCCGCCTTCCTGGTCCCGCCGGCGACAATGGGCCAGCGCCTGGTGCGGGCCAAGGCCCGCATCCGTGAAGCCGGCATTCCGTTCCGCGTACCGGAGCGAGCCGAACTCGGCGAGCGCCTGGATACCGTGCTGGAGGCCATATACGCGACCTTCGCCGAGGGCTGGTCCGACCCGGCGGGCACAGAGACGCGGCGCCGGAACCTGGCCACCGAAGGGATCTGGCTCGGGAGGCTGGTGGCCTCGCTGCTGCCGGACGAACCGGAGGCGCTGGGCCTGCTTGCGCTGATGCTGTTCGCCGAGGCGCGCCGTACCGCGCGCCGCGATGGGTCCGGAGATTATGTGCCGCTCGCCGAGCAGGATCATGCGCTTTGGGATCATGCCTTGATCGACGAGGCGGAAACCCTGCTCGGCCGCGCCGCCTCCATGGGCGTGATCGGCCGCTACCAGCTCGAGGCGGCCGTGCAGTCCGTCCACGCGGCGCGGCGGCTGAGCGGCGAGACCGACTGGGTGGCGATCCGCGAATTCTACGACGCCTTGCTTTCGATCGCACGATCGCCCGTGGTGGCGATCAACCGCGCGGTGGCGATCGCCGAAGCCGAGGGCGCCGTGGCGGGGCTGGCGGCGCTGTACGTGCTTGGCGACGACAAGCGGCTCAATGATTACCAGCCCTATTGGGCCGCGCGCGCCGGCCTTCTGGCCAGGCTCGGCCAGGTGCCGCAGGCGGTCGAAGCCTATGACCGTGCGATCGGCCTCGAAAGCGATCCGGCGGTACGCCGCTTCCTGCAGGGAAAACGCGCGACGCTCAGGCATTGAAATGCCTGAGCGCGGTGCTTTGCCGATGAATTGTTCAGCCCGGCCACATTTCGTGCGATGCGTTGAGCGTCTTCATCAGCGGGTGCTCGCGAAGCCTGGCCCACAGGCGTTCGATGTCGGGCCAGGCAGTGCGTGCCTTGCCGCTGTCGGGATGCCAGGCCACCAGCATGGCCAAATAGATATCGGCCACCGACATCGCCTCGCCTGCCAGCCAGTCGCGGCCGCGCAAGGCGGCATCGACGACGGCAAAGCCGCGGTCCATCTCGGCCACGGCCGCCTGCTTGACGGCCTTGGCGCCGTCGGCGTCGGCCGTGTAGCGTGGCGCGTAGTAGAAACGCAGCACCGCCGGATAGAGGGCGGACGACATGAACGCCATCCAGCGCAGGAAGTCGGCGCGGGCCGGTTCATCGGCCGCTGGCGCCAGTCCGGCCCGCGGATGGCGTTCGGCGAGCAGGATGCAGATGGCCGCCGATTCGGTCAGCGAGCGGCCGTCCGGCAAGGTCAGCACCGGCACCTGGTTCAGGGGGCTGATGTGGAGGAAAGCGGGATCGGGCCGATCGGATTTCGGTACGTCGATCTGCTCGAACGGCGCATTGGCCAACACCAGGGCCGCCTCGACAACGAAGCCGCCGCTGCCGGGACGGGTGTAGAGCTTGTACATGAGGTCCTCCGCCGGCCCTGCTAGGGCCGGGGGCGATATGAACCGGAAGCAGGGCGCTGCTCAAGCCCGTGGCATCCGTCACGGCGGGTTTTTTCAGCGGGCCAGGCTAAGCACCTTTGTGTTAGGCGCTCGGCAGGGGGCGTGTCGAAACTTGACAGGCGACGCGTCGTATCGCTTCGCCCAACGAAGACCCTAAGCGCCCAGCCCTTCGAACAGGATCGTCGACAAATAGCGCTCGGCGAAGGACGGGATGATCACCACCAGGTTCTTGCCCTTGTTCTCCGGCCGCGAGCCGACGACGATCGCCGCCTGCAAAGCGGCGCCCGAGGAGATGCCGACCGGCACGCCTTCCAGCCGGGCGACGAGGCGGGCATTGGCGACCGAATCCTCGTTCGAGACCGTGACGATTTCGTCATAGATGGTGGTGTCGAGGATTTTTGGCGCGAAGCCGGCGCCGATGCCCTGGATCTTGTGCGGGCCAGGCTGGCCGCCCGACAGCACCGGCGAGGTTTCCGGTTCGACCGCGACGACATGCAGCGAAGGCTTGCGCTTCTTCAGCACCTGGCCGACGCCGGTGATGGTGCCGCCGGTGCCGATGCCGGAGACGATGATGTCGACCTCGCCATGGGTGTCGTTCCAGATCTCCTCGGCAGTCGTCGTGCGATGGATCTCGGGATTGGCCGGGTTCTCGAACTGCTGCGGGATGATGGCGTTGGGGATGGTGGCCGCCAGTTCGTCGGCCTTGGCGATGGCGCCCTTCATGCCTTTCGGCCCTTCGGTCAGCACCAGTTCGGCGCCGAGCAGCGCCAGCATCTTGCGGCGCTCGACCGACATGGTCTCGGGCATGGTGAGGATCAGCTTGTAGCCCTTGGCGGCGGCAGCGAAGGCAAGCGCTATGCCGGTATTGCCCGAAGTCGGCTCGATCAGCGTCGTCTTGCCGGGAGCGATCTTGCCCGATGCCTCGAGCGCCTCGATCATCGCCACGCCGATACGGTCCTTGACCGAGGCGATCGGGTTGAAGAATTCGAGCTTGGCAAGGAGATGGGCAACGATGCCCTTCTCCTTGGCGAATTTGTCGAGCCGCACCAGTGGCGTGTCGCCGATCGTATCGGTGATGGAATTGTAGATGCGGCCACGGCCGGGAACACGAGCGGAGGCGGCGAACTTGTTCATTGGTTTGGCTCCCAGAATGTCAGGCGGATGGAACTGATCTCAGACGGATGGCCGCCAAGATAGGCCTTCCACGGACGCAAGATAGACCGTCGCCCGAAAATATCCGAGTGGGGCCCGTGTCTAAAACGCCTCGGCCTCGGAAAAGCGTTCCCGCAAAAGCCAGTCCGGCGGAATGCCTTGGCAAAAATGGCCCTATTGGCGGGCGGCGATCGCCGCCGCCGCGCCGACCATGAAACCGGCCGCGGTGCGGTTCAGCGCCTTCAGGGCGCGCGGCGAGCGCAGGAACCAGCGCGCCTTGGCCGCCAGCGCCAGATAAGGCACCAGCACCACGAACAGGACGAGGACGGTGAGTGCGGCGAGGATGCCGTAATCGGCCAGCGTGATGGTCTTGAGGTCGACGATGGTCGGCGTGATGGCGAGATAGAAGATCATCGTCTTCGGATTGCCGAGCGTCACCGTCAGGCCGGCGAGGAAGCTCGACGCTAGCCCGCCCTTGCCTTTCCTGGCCTCGACCGTCTCGGGCGTGATGCCGGCGGTCCAGAAGCGCCAGCCGAGGAAGGCGAGATAGGCGACGCCGGCCCATTTGACGGCGAGGAACACCAGGCCGAAGGTCTGCGCGACAAAGGCAAGCCCAAGCACCACGGCGGTGAGATAAAGGAGGTCGCCGAGCATCAGGCCGAAGGACATGGCCAGCGACGAGCGGAAGCCGGAACCGAGCGCGCGCGCCACAAGCGCGGTGATGCCGGGGCCGGGAATGGCCGCGGCCAAGCCGAGGGCGGCGCTGTAGGCGAGAAAGCCGGTGAGGGTCATGGATCGAGCCTTGCGTCCGCGAAACTGCTGGGACGGCGCCTTGTCGCACAGAGTTTCGCGGGCGGGAATTGCCTGGAGCCGGATTTGGTTGCACCAGGCATGCCCCGTGCTCGAGGCCTCCCAGCGGATCAGGACCGGCCGTCGCCGTAGGTCACGCGCCAGATGGTGCCGTTGCCGTCCTCGGTGACAATCAGCGCGCCGTCGCTCGCCACCGCCACGCCGACCGGCCGGCCCCAGACCTCGCCGCCGGAGGTGACGAAGCCGGTCATGAAATCCTCATATTCGCCGGTCGGCTTGCCGTCCTTGAACTTGAGCCGCACCACCTTGTGGCCAGTCCTGTTGCCGCGATTCCACGAACCGTGCAGGGCGACGAAGGCGTCGCCCCTGTATTCGGCCGGAAAACCGGATCCTGCGCGGACATTCCTGCCGTCGTAGAAGGCGATGTTGAGCGGCGCCGAATGCGCCTGCATCAGAATGTCGGGGACGGTGACCTTGCCGGCAAGGTCGGGACGCGCGCCCTTGTGGCGCGGATCCTCATTGTCGCCGATATAGTACCAGGGCCAGCCGTAGAAGGCGCCTTCCTTCACTTCGGTCGCATATTCGAACGGCACGTTGTCGCCGAGCGCGTCGCGCTCGTTGACCACGCACCACAGCGCGCCCGCCGCCGGCTGGATGGCCATGCCCGAACAGTTGCGCAGGCCGGTGGCGACGATGCGCCCATTCCTACCGTCCGGGTCGAAAGCCCTGACGTCGGCGCGGCCTTCCTCCGCGCCCCAGGTGGCGCCGAGCGGCTTCGACCTGGCCCAGGCGTCGAGCCCGCCCCGCGGTTTCCTTGCCATGTCCTGGGCGGCGTTCGAGCCGGAGCCGACCGAGAGATACAGCGTCTTGCCGTCCGGCGAGAAGGCGATGTCGCGGGTCCAGTGATGAGTGGCCGGAATATCGCGGACGATGGTTTCCGGCTCGCCGGAGGCCTCCAGGTCGCCATCGCGGTAGGGAAAGCGCACGATGCTGTCGCTGTTGGCGACATAGACCCATTGCGGGTTGTCCCCAGGCGGGTAGAAGGCGATGCCGTAGGGCTGGTTGAAATTGCGGGCGAAGATGCCGTCCCTGACAGGTTTCGCGCTGCCCTCGCCGAGACGGTAGACGCGGATCTGGTTGGCCTCGCTGTCGGCGACGAACAGGTCGCCATTGGGCGCGACGCGCACGACGCGCGGATTGTCGATGCCCGAAGCGATCAGTTCCGCCGAAAAGCCCGCCGGCAGCCGCGGCTCGGCGCCTTGCGGCCTTTGCACCGGACCGGCGCCGTTCGAGGCGGATCTGGTGACATAGGGCCTGGGCTGGTCTTGCGGGCTGATCAACCGGCGCACGCCCGGCGCATCGGCCCGCCAGTCACCGAATGCGGCCGCGCCCTTCAGCACCGGCTCTTCCTGCTGGGCCAATGCCGTCGCGGCGAAGAGCAAGGCAGCAGCGATTACCACGGCGCCGGCAAGTCGGATCATCCCAGTCTCCAGCTTCTCGCTTCTTCATGCATGTCGTTGTCCCAAGACCGAAGTCACATGCATCAAGGGAACGGGCGGGCTCGGCAGTCGTTCCGGACGACACGGGGAGTTGAAGGAATTCGGGTCAGCTATCCGCGTCGAGATCGAGATCGGCGTCGAGGTTCTTTTCCAGTTCGACGAGATCGGCCGGCAGCGGCATGCCCATGGCGCGGATTTCGCGCAGCTTCTCGCGCAATTGCTCCTGCACTTCGCGCACATCCTCAGGCTGGTTGACCATCTCCTCCAGCAGCAGGCTGATCTGGGCCTTGAACGATTCCAGCGCCATCTTTTCTCTCCTCGGCCGTCTGGATCGATCCCAGCTCTCAGCGCAGCATGCGCGATATCAGCTGCGCCGTATAGTCGACCATCGGGACAATGCGGGCATAGTTGAGCCGGGTCGGGCCGATGACGCCGAGCGCGCCGACGACGCGGGCGTCCTTGTCGCGGTAGGGTGCCACGACCAGCGACGAGCCGGAGAGCGAGAAAAGCTTATTTTCCGAGCCGATGAAGATGCGCACGCCCGGTCCCGCCTCGGCGAGGTCGAGCAGCTGGATCAGCCCGTCCTGCGTCTCCATGTCCTCGAACAGGTGGCGCAGGAGTTCGATGTCGGCCTGGGCGGTGACGTTTTCGAGCAGATTGGCGCGGCCGCGCACGATCAGGCGCGCCGGCAGGCCGCTTTCCGCGCCGGCCCACACCGCCAGCCCTTTCTCCACCAGGTCCTGCGACAGCGTGTCGAGCGCTGCCCTTGTCTCTTCCTTGATACGCTCGACCTCCGCCCGCGCCTCGGCCAGCGTACGGCCGCGAATATGGGCGTTGAGAAAATTCGAGGCCTCGTGCAATTGCGAGACGGTGATGCCGGCCGGCAGATCGATGACCCGGTTCTCGACGTCGCCGTTCTGCGACACCATCACGGTCAGCGCCTTGGTGGGCTCGAGCTGGATGAACTCGATGTGCTTGAGCGCCACCTCGTTCTTGGCGGCCAGCACCAGGCCGGCGCCGCGCGACATGCCCGACAGCATCTGGCTGGCCTCGGTCAGCATGTGTTCCAGCGTGGCGCCCGAGCCGGAGGCGCGCACCTGCGCCTCGATGCTGCGCCGCTCCTCGTCGGAGAGGTCGCCCAATTCCATGAAGGCGTCGACGAAGAAGCGCAGGCCGGCCTGCGTCGGCAGGCGACCGGCCGAGATGTGCGGCGCGTAGATCAGGCCGAGATGTTCGAGATCGCTCATCACGTTGCGGATGGTGGCGGGCGACAGCGAGGACGGCAGGATGCGCGACAGGCTGCGCGATCCCACGGGCTCGCCGTCCCTCAGATAGGAATCGACGATACGCCGGAAGATGTCGCGCGAACGCATGTCGAGCGCCTGAAGTGCGGGCGCCTGAAGTGCCGGCGCGTGAAGAGCGAGCGACTGCGAAGCGGGATCGACTGCCTTGGTCATTGCGGCCATAACCTCCGGTTCAAGGATATAGACTTCGCGGCGCTGCGCGCAACCCGGTGTCGCGTTGCGCGATCAGCCGGTGTCGCACTTGCGATCACCCGGTGTCGCCGTTTGCGATCACCCGGTGTCGTGTTGCGCGATCGCCCCGGTGTCGCCGCGTTTGCGGCCGCCGGTCCATTTTCCTTTACGCCGTGCCCCGCATGCGTCTAAAAGCCGGCCAAGATTCAAAAAAGCTGACAAGAAAGCAGGCCGAATGCGCCCCTCCAAACGCCAGTTCGACGAAATGCGCGCCATCTCCTTCGAGCGCGGCGTCTCCAAACATGCCGAAGGCTCGTGCCTGGTGAAGTTCGGCGACACGCATGTCTTGTGCACGGCAAGCCTGGAGGAAAAGGTGCCGGGCTGGATGCGCAATTCCGGGAAAGGCTGGGTGACGGCCGAATACGGCATGCTGCCGCGCTCGACAGGCGAGCGCATGCGCCGCGAGGCCTCCGCCGGCAAGCAGGGCGGGCGCACGCTGGAGATCCAGCGGCTGATCGGCCGCTCGCTGCGCGCCGTGGTCGACCTGCAGGCGCTGGGCGAGCAGCAGATCACCGTCGACTGCGACGTCATCCAGGCCGATGGCGGCACCCGCACCGCCTCCATCACCGGCGGCTGGGTGGCGCTCTACGATTGCCTGCGCTGGATGGAAGCGCGGCAGATGGTGAGCGTCGCCAAGGTGCTGAAGGACCATGTCGCGGCGATTTCCTGCGGCATCCATGACGGCCAGCCGGTCATCGACCTCGACTATCTCGAGGATTCCTCCGCCGGCACCGACGCCAATTTCGTCATGACCGGCAAGGGCGGCATCGTCGAGATCCAGGGCACGGCCGAGGGCGAGCCCTTTTCGGAAGGGCAGTTCGCCGAGCTGATGGGCTTGGCCAAGAAAGGCATCCAGAGGCTGGTGAGTTTGCAGCAGATGGCGGTGGCGTAGTTTATTCATGCGGAGCCTGGGCCCCCCCCTCTGCCCTGCCGGGCATCTCCCCCCCAAGGGGGGAGATCGGCTGTTGTCTCGAGCTTCGCCAGTAATCAGCATAGAATACCATGAGCGGGCGCTCACGCCGCCAATCTCCCCCCTTGCGGGGGAGATGGCCGGCAGGCCAGAGGGGGGCGCCTCGTGACCCCCTCTGCCATTCTTGAATCCGCTCTTTACGTCACCGACCTCGCCGCTGCCGAAGCCTTCTACACCGATGTCCTCGGCCTCACCCTCCTCGGCAAGGTCGAGGGCCGCCATCTCTTCTTCCGTTGCGGAGCCGGCGTGCTGCTGATCTTCAACGCCGAGGCGACCAAGGTCCCGCCCGCGCCCGACGCGAGGCTGAAAGTGCCGCCGCACGGCACATCAGGCGAAGGCCATCTCTGCTTTGCGGCGACCGCCGATGAAATCAGCCGCTGGAAATCCCATCTGAAGGCGAAGAACATCGCCATCGAAAGCGAATTCGAATGGCCGCAAGGCGGCCGCTCGCTTTATATCCGCGATCCTTCCGGCAATTCGATCGAATTCGCCGAGCCGAGAATCTGGGGACTTTGATGCATTCTCTCGATGGAAAAAAGATCGTCGTCGCCAGCCACAATGAAGGCAAGCTGCGCGAATTCGCCGATCTGATGGCGCCATTCGGATTCGAGGCGAAATCGGCGAAGGACTATGGCTTGCCCGAACCCGAAGAGACCGGCACCACCTTCCAGGAGAATGCCTATATCAAGGCCTTCGCCGCGGCCAAGGCGACGGGCCTGCCGGCGCTGTCGGACGATTCGGGCCTGTGCGTTGACGCGCTCGACGGCGCGCCCGGCGTCTACACCGCCAACTGGGCCGAAACGCCTGATGGCAGCAGGGATTTCGGCATCGCCATGCAGCGCACCGAAGTGGCGCTGCAGGAAGTCGGCGCCGCCACGCCCGCGCAGCGCACGGGACGCTTCGTCGCCGTCATCTGCCTCGCCTTTCCCGATGGCGAGGCCGAATATTACCGCGGCGAGGCCGAAGGCACGCTGGTCTGGCCGCCGCGCGGCGAGCTCGGATTCGGCTACGACCCGGTGTTCCTGCCCGACGGCTTCGAAAAGACCTTCGGCGAGATGAGTGCCGAGGAAAAACACGGCTGGAAACCCGGCCAGGCTACGGCGCTGTCGCACCGCGCCCGCGCCTTTCAGAAATTCGCCCAAGCTCGATTGGGTCTGGCCAGGTTAGGCTCGGCATGATCAGGCCCGGCGCCACCATGCCGCTCGACCGCAGCCCCGGTTTCGGCGTCTATGTGCATTGGCCGTTCTGCGCGGCCAAATGCCCCTATTGCGACTTCAACAGCCATGTTCGCCACCAGCCGGTCGACCAGGAGCGCTTTGCCGCCGCCTTCGAGGCGGAACTGGCGACGATGCGCCAGCGCACCGGCCCACGCGAGGTGACCAGCATCTTTCTCGGCGGCGGCACGCCGTCGTTGATGAAGCCGGAAACGGTGGCCAGGGTCCTGGACGCCGTGGCGAAGAACTGGACGGTGCCCGACGCCATCGAGGTGACGCTGGAGGCCAATCCCTCCTCGGTCGAAGCCGAACGCTTTCGCGGCTATCGCGCTGCGGGCGTCAACCGGGTCTCGCTCGGTGTGCAGGCGCTGAACGACAAGGATTTGCGCTTCCTTGGCCGGCTGCACAATGTGGACGAGGCGCTGCACGCGATCGGGCTCGCGCGGGAGATATTCCCAAGGCTCTCCTTCGACCTGATCTACGCACGGCCAGGCCAGACGCCGGAGGCCTGGGCATCGGAGCTCGAACAGGCGATCGGCCACGCCGCCGACCATCTGTCGCTCTATCAGCTGACCATCGAGGAAGGCACGCCGTTCCACGCGCTGCACGCGGCGAAGAAATTCATCATCCCCGACAACGACCACGCCGCCGACCTTTATGCGCTGACGCAAGAGGTGACATCAGCCCATGGTTTGCCGGCGTATGAGATCTCAAACCACGCCCGGCCGGGTGCCGAAAGCCGGCACAATCTGACCTACTGGCGCTATGGCGAATATGTCGGCGTCGGCCCCGGCGCGCATGGCCGCTTCGTCGAGAACGGCCACCGCGTCGTGACCATCGCGGAGAGGATGCCGGAAACCTGGGCCAATCTGGTCGAGGCCAAGGGCCATGGCGTCACCGGCGGCGAGACCCTGACGCGCTCCGAAGAGGCTGACGAGTTCCTGCTGATGGGACTGAGGCTGGCGGAAGGCATCGACCTGTCGCGTTACGAAGCGTTTTCCGGGCGCGGCCTGTCGAGCGCGCGGCTGTCGGTGCTGCAAGGCGAAGGGCTGGTGGCGCCGATCGGCAACGCCCGCCTGCGCGTCACGCCCGCCGGCATGATCGTGCTCGACGCCGTGGTGGCCGATCTGGCGCGGTAGGCTGGGATGCTGCTCCCAATCTCGAAGCCAAGATTACGCTTCTGGAGGCGGCTGTTTCGCGGTATCTGAGTTGAGACCCGACCGGTGAGGCTATCCGAATGAACCTGCCGCTCTCCTGGCAATTCTGGGCGCTGTTGTCGGCGACTTTCGCGGCGCTGACGGCGATCTTCGCCAAGGTCGGCATCGAGACCATCAATTCCGATTTCGCCACCCTCATCCGGACAGCCATCATCCTGGTCGTGCTTGCGGCGATCCTCGCCGCCAGCGGCCAATTCCAATCGTGGGCCTCGATCTCCGGGAAGACCTGGCTTTTCCTTAGCCTGTCGGGACTGGCGACCGGAGCCTCGTGGCTCTGCTATTTCCGCGCGCTGAAAATCGGCAATGCGGCGCAGGTGGCGCCCATCGACAAGCTAAGCGTCGTGCTTGTGGCGGTGTTTGGCGCGGTCTTTCTCGGCGAGCGGCTCACCGGTGCGAACTGGCTTGGCGTCGCCCTTATCGCGGCGGGCGCGGTGCTGGTCGCTTATCGAGGGTAGTGCTGCGCCGTGGCGGGCGTTCTTGGTTTCGAGACGGGTGATGAAAATATCGAAGCGATTGGGCATCGTCCGGTCAGTGCTCCGTCGTGCTGTCGGGTTCGTTGTCGGGTAGCTTGATCTCTGGTGGCGGGCGGCGCGCGGGCCCCTGCTTGCCGTCCGTGGTGGCGGGCGGCTTCCCGTCTCCTTGCGCGGCAAAGCGCTTGCGGCCTGCATAGTAGGGCTCGAAAGCGTCCTGTATGGTCAGTCTGTCCATCCTGTCCTCCCGGGGGAATCAGGGGCTAAATCTGCGAACGACGGTTTCGTTCCCTACTGTGGCGAAGGAATGGCGCTCGCCTTGCATTACAGCGGCTTTTGCAACCCGGCGCGGGCCGTGCCAAACAGGGCGGATGATTTCGGAACGTCCTTCGCGGCTCCATCTGGACGCGGGCGCGCCGCTGACGGAGAAGGCACCGGTGACTGGCGAGACGGGAAAGCGCAGCTATGTGATCGGGCAGACCGAGATCGCGGCCCGGCCGCTCGAACCCGCGCTCTATCTGGTGGCGACGCCGATCGGCAATCTCGCCGACATCACGCTGCGCGCGCTTGAGACGCTGGCCGCCGCCGACATGGTCGCCTGCGAGGACACGCGCGTGTCGCGCGTGCTGCTCGACCGCTACGGCATCCGCCGCCGCACCACGGCCTATCACGAGCACAATGCCGGCGAGGCCGGGCCAAAATTGATAGTGGCGCTCCAGTCGGGGCAGAGCGTGGCGCTGATCTCGGATGCCGGCACGCCGCTGGTTTCCGATCCCGGCTACCGGCTGGTCGGCGAGGCGCTCGACCAGGGCATTCGCGTCGTGCCCATCCCCGGTCCGTCCGCGCCGCTTGCCGCGCTCACCGCATCCGGCTTGCCTTCGGATGCCTTCCTGTTCTCCGGCTTCCTGCCGGTCAAGGCGGGGCAGCGGCTGGCGCGGCTGGACGCGCTTAAAGCGGTGCCGGCGACGCTGATCTTCTTCGAATCGCCGCGCCGGCTGGCCGAGTCTCTCGGCGCGATGGCCGAAGCGCTTGGCGGCGAGCGCAAGGCAGCGATCGGCAGGGAATTGACCAAGACCTTCGAGGAGATGCGCACCGGCACGCTGCGGGCGCTGGCCGACCACTATGCGGCGGCCGATACGCCGAAGGGCGAGATCGTGGTGTGCGTCGGTCCGGCCGAGGCCAGGGCGGACGAGCCGGCCGATATCGACCGGATGCTGTTGTCGCTCGCCGCCGAAATGCCGGCTTCGAAGGCGGCGGCGGAAGCGGCGAAGATGACCGGCGGCCAGAAGCAGGCGCTTTACCGGCGGCTGCTGGAACTCAGGGATGCCTCTGGAGAGGACCGTGGCTAGGCTCCCGAGCGTCAGCCGTCAAAAGGCCTACCGGCGCGGCCATCGCGGCGAATGGCTGGCGGCGGCGGCGCTGGTGCTGAAAGGCTACCGGATCCTGGCGCGCCGCCATCGCACCCGTTTCGGCGAGATCGACCTGATCGCGCGGCGCGGCGACCTGGTGCTGTTCGTCGAGGTCAAGGCGCGCCGCACGCTGATGGAAGCGATGGAGGCGATCGCCCATGAATCGGAGCGCCGCATCGAAGGCGCCGCCGACATCTGGCTGTCGCGCCAGCCGGATTACGGCAGGCTGTCGATGCGGTTCGACATGATCGCCGTGCTGCCATGGCGCTGGCCGGTGCATGTCCCGAACGCGTTTTACGGGCGCAATTGAGGGCTGCGTCGCTCGGGTTCAGTGTTCGACGGGCCATTCGCCCGCGCCAAGTGCCGCGATCGCCGCGATTATGCGCCGGAACGCCTCGGCGGCAGCCGGCACGGTGGTGCGGGCGCGCAGGAAACTGTGCACGAGGCGCTTCTCCTCGTGCCAGCTCGCTTTGCCGCCGGCGGCCAGGATGCGGTCGCGATAGGCCTCGCCGTCCGACGACAGCGGGTCGCATTCGGCGGTAACGACAATGGTGGGCGGCAGGCCGGAGAAGTCGGCGGCGCGCAGCGGCGAGAAGGTCGGATCGTCCGGCGCCTGTCTCTTGGCCGAGCGGACGTGGCGGTAGAAAGCGACGTCGCCGGTCGACAGAAGCGGCGCCTCGGCATGCTCGATGTAGGAGCGGGCAGTCTCGTCGCCGCCGAGGCCGGGATAGATCAGCACCTGGCCGGTCGGCCTCTTCGCGCGAGCGCGCGTCGCGTGACTGACCGCCGCCGCCAGATTGCCGCCGGCGCTCTCGCCGGACAGCAGCAGTGGCCCGTTCGCTCTAGCCGCCGCCCATTCGAAGGCGGCCAGAGCGTCGTCGAAGGCGGCGGGGTGGAGATGTTCGGGCGCCAGCCGATAGTCGACCGAGAGCACGGCAAAGCCGGTGCCGGCGCAGATCTCGGCGCAGATGTCGTCATGGCTGTCGAGCCCGCCCAGGATGAAGCCGCCGCCATGGTAATAAAGCACCGTGGCCCGCGCGGCCGTGCCTGCCATCCCGTAGTGCCGCACCGCGATGTTCCGGCCGGGGGCGGCGATGAGGTCGTCGCTCGCCGTCACCCCCGGCGGATAGGGCTGGCGAAGCGCCCGGCACATCCTGTCATAGATCGCACGCTGCTTGGCGATCGGCAGGTCGATCGTCTCGGGCGGATACCAGGCGTTGATGCCGTCTATATAGGCCCACAGCGCAGGGTCGAGCCGCGTCGCGTATTTGCTGCGACCGGTCATTTCAGTGCTGCCCACGGTTTCGGAAGGCATTGCCTCAAAGCTCGCTGTAAAGCCTGGCCGCGTTTTCAAAGCTGAAACGCAGCGGCACCGAGCCCTCGACCTGCCAGACGGCGACGCTCTCGCCAGCCAGCAGCAGGCAGGCGCCGTCGGTGTCGGTGACGGCGCCGCCATAGAGCCGGTTGGCGAGGTTGAGGATTGCGGTCTGGTGCATGGCGGCACTGCCGCTGCCGCAGGCGTCCTTGACCAGCAGCACGCGAAAGCCGCGCGCCACGGCGTCCTTCACGGTGGCATCGATGCAGGCCTCGGTCCACACGCCAGATATGACCAGCCATTCGACGCCGGAAGCCTTGAGCCGATCGGCGGCCGGTCCCGCGCGGAAGGCGCTGGCCTCGGCCTTGATCAGCAGCGCCTCGCCATCAGCAGGCGCCACCTCACGGCAGATCTCGGTCAGCGGATCGCTCTTGTCGGAGAAGGCCGACTTGCCGTCGGTTCCAACAGGGTGAAAGGGCCGCTCCTGCTTGTCGAGATCGACAATGTAGGCCCAGTGATAGAGCGGCACATTGTTCTGCCGCGCCGCCGCCTGCAGCCGCTGGATGTTGGCGAGAATCTTGTCAAAACCCTCGACCAGGTAGCGCGGGTCCTGCCGGTGCTCTTCCTGCAGGTCGATGAAGACAGCGGCCACGGTGCCGCGCTTGACGGAGATAGGGCTTTTCATGCGGATGCGCCTGGCCCCCAAGATACTTCCAAACGCTGGAGGGACAGAGGGGGGCGCCAAGGAATGAGGCGCTCGTTCTTCAGCTGCGATGCGTCGCCGAGGCGGGCAGTGGATGTCAAACCTGTTTCTCCAGAAACTCATCCTCATAGGGGAAGCGCGACAGGAGCTCGGTGCCGGTCTCGGTGATCAGGATTTCATCCTCCAGCTTGACGCCCTCGCGGCCGCCCTTCTCGCCAATATAGCTTTCCACGCTCACCACCATGCCTGGCACGATATGGCCGTCGCGGCCATAGGTCTCGTAGTCCATGGCGTGCGCGATGAAGGGCGTCTCGCCATGCATGCCGACGCCGTGCATGACCGAGGTGTAGCGCTGGTCGACGAAGCGGTCGGGGATCTTCCACGCCTTTTGGGCGATCTCGCGGAAAGCCATGCCCGGCTTCACGATCGAGATATTGTGCTGAACCTGGTCGTGCGCCATGCGGTAGAGCGATTTCTGATAGGGGGTCGGCTTGCCGGGCCCGCAGCGGAAGGTGCGCGAGAAATCCGAATAATAGCCATAGCAGCCGATCGTGTCGGTATCGAGCGCCAGCAACTCGCCTGGCCGGATTTTTCGCCCGCTGGCCTCGTTGAACCAGGGATTGGTGCGCTGGCCGGACGTCAACAGCCGCGTCTCGATGAACTCGCCGCCCTGGCGGATGACCTCGCCATACATGATGGCGAACAGCTCGTTCTCGGAAACGCCGGGCTTGATCGCCTCGCGCACCGCATAGACGGCGGCTTCCGCGCCGGCCATCGACACCTGCAGGCATTTGACTTCCTCCGGCGTCTTGACCGCGCGCACCGCCAGGATCTCGCCCTGGCAATCCCGGACCTCGCAGCCGCGCTTCTCCAGCGCCAGCGCCTGCAAGTGGCTGCAGCGGTCGAGCCCGAGTTTCATCGAGCCGCCGCCATGCTGCTTCAGGAGTTCGGCGATCTCGTCGGCGAAGGGACCGGCGGTCTCGTCGTCGCGGCCCGATACCGACGACCAGACGAGCTTGGAAGGACGCGCCTCGTTGATCGTGTCGAGCACCATCGAGACATGGTAGCTCTGCGGATATTCGAACAGCACGATCGGCCCTTCGGTCGGAATGAAGAAATAACGGGTCGAGTTGCGCAGAAAATAGCCGAACATGTTGCGCGAGCCGGTGGCGTAGCGCTGGTTGTAGGGGTCGAACAGCACCACGCCGCCATAGCCGGCCTCGCGCATCCAACCGCGCAGCTTGGCCAGCCGGCCTTTACGAAGGGCGTCGGCATCGATGAAGGACGGCTCGGTGTCGGACAGCCACATGCCGCCCGCCGGATCGGCCGCCGCGGGGTGGCGCATGCGGTCCTTGAAGTCGACGTCTTCAGTGCTGTCGGGGTCGAATACGACGATGCTCATGGGGGCTGACCTTGGGTGGTTTGCAAGATCAGACCATGGCGCAGGAGATAACGAGGGATTGTGCGGAAAACCGCGCTTGTTGTGCGAGATGCCGCTGGGGTAATAAGAGATGCAGGTGCCAAGCGCCCCCCTTCTGCCCTGCCGGGCATCTCCCCCTCAAGTGGGGAGATTGGCAGCTTTGACCTCGTCGCTTCTTCGGTGAAAATTGGCGAAAGCTGTTGTGACGTTCAATCTCCCCCCTTGAGGGACCCTCGTATGGGAGATGGCCGGCAGGACAGAGGGGGGCGACGTCTCTCAGCGCCAGCAAGACCTCTAATGCCGTCGCGCCAGCTTCGGAGGATGGCCGTGCTCCTCGCGAAAGGCGCGCGCGAAGCTCGACATCGAGGCAAAGCCGCAGGCGAGCGCCACGTCGCGCACGGCGAGCGTCGAGTGCGCCAGGAGATCGGCGGCGCGTTTCAGCCTGAGCCGCCGATAGTAGCCATTGGGCGAGATGGCGAGTTCGGAGCGGAAGGAGCGTTCGAGCTTATCGGAGGAGACGCCGAGCCTGGCCGTCAGCTCCGCCATGCCGAGCCGCTCCTCCACAGCGTCCTCCATGATGGCGATGGCCGACAGCACCAGCTCGTTCCGCACGCCGGTACGGAGGCGCAGCGGCATCAGCTTGCGGTCGACGCTGGAGCGCAGCTGGCTGTGCACGAACCATTCGGCGACGCCGGCCGCAAGCTCGGCGCCGTAGTCGCGGGTGATGATCTCCAGCATCATGTCGAGGCTGCCGACGCCGCCCGCCGAGGTGAAACGCTTGCGGTCGATGACATAGAGGTCGCGCCTCAGCTCGACATTGGGAAAGGCCTCGGTGAAGGCCGCCTGGCTGGTCCAGTGCAAGGTGCAGGCATGGCCGTCGAGCAGGCCGGCGCGGGCGAGGAAGAAGGCGGCGTCCGCCACCGCGCCGATATGGGCGCCACTGCGCAAGCTGCGGCGGATCCAGCTTGCCGCATCCTCGGCGACGAGATGATCGGCATCGCCGCCTGAGCAGACGACGATGCGGTCGACCTTCGGCGCATCCCCGGCATAGAAGCGCGGCTGGATGACGACGCCGTTCGAGGCCTCGACCGCGCCTTGGGTAGCGCCGACGATGATCCAGCGATAGCATTCCCGCTTCGCCAGCACATTGGTCGCGCGCAGCGGCTCGATGACCGAGCTGAACGCCATCATCGGAAAGCCGGGGAAGACCAGCACCGCGAAAGTGAGGGGAGCGTCTGGAGATGTGTCGCGCGTGGCCATAGGCTCTACATCTCGGGCAGATGGGATTTGGGGTCAACGGGGTTGTGGCTGGCTTTCTGCGAAGTTGGCGCTGCCCCTCATCCGCCTGCCGGCACCTTCTCTCCGTATAGTGACGGGGAGAAGGGAGATACCGCAACCCCGGCTCCCTCTTGCCGCCGTTGATAATTGGCGCAAATCGAGACACAGCGCCCCTCTCCCCGTCACTATACGGGAGGATGCCGGCAGGCAGGTAAGGGGCAGCGCTGGCTTGGAGACTGGCTCGTCTCAGCGGGAGCGCCGCCGCTCAGCCCCCCAGCGCCTGCTCCAGATCGGCGATCAGATCGTCGCCATCCTCGATGCCCGCCGACAGCCGCACCAGCGAATCCGATATGCCGATCTCTTCGCGCTTCTCCGCCGGGATCGATCCATGCGTCATAAGCGCCGGGTGTTCGATCAAACTCTCCACGCCGCCGAGGCTTTCGGCCAGCGTGAACAATTGCGTGCGTTCGAGGAAGCGTTTCGTGCCGGCGAGGTCGCGGTCGAGCACGGCTGATATCATGCCGCCGAACGCATGCATCTGCTGGACGGCGACGGCATGCTGCGGATGGCTGGCCAGACCGGGATAGATGACCCGGCGCACATCCTTGCGGGCTTCCAGCCACTGCGCGATCTTGAGGCCGTTCGACGAGTGCCGCTCCATCCTCAGCGCCAATGTCTTGAGGCCGCGCAGGGCGAGAAAACTGTCGAACGGGCCCGAAATGGCGCCGATGGCGTTCTGCAGGAATTTCAGGCGATCGGCCAGATCCTTGTTATCGCCGACAACAGCCACGCCGCCGACCATGTCGGAATGGCCGTTGAGGTACTTCGTCGTCGAATGCACCACGACGTCGATGCCGAGCTCCAGCGGCCGCTGCAAATAGGGGCTGCAGAATGTGTTGTCGGCGACCGAGAGGATGCCCTTGCGCCTTGCAAGGGCTGCGACGCCTTCGAGATCGACGATGCGCAGCAGCGGGTTGGTCGGCGTCTCGACCCAGAGCATTTTCGTCTCCGGGCGGATTGCCGCCTCTATAACCGCAAGGTCGGTGCAGTCGACGAAGCTCACCTTGAGATCGGCGGAGCGCTTGCGCACACGCTCCATCAGGCGGAAGGAGCCGCCATAGATGTCGTCGGTGGCGACGATGTGGGCGCCGGAATCGAGCAGTTCCAGCACGGTGGCGATCGCCGCCAGCCCGGAGGCGAAGGCGAAGGCAGCCGAGCCGCTTTCGAGATCGGCCACCGCGCGCTCGAAGGCAAAGCGCGTCGGATTCTGGCTCCGGGCATATTCAAAGCCCTTGTGCACGCCGGGCGACTGCTGGCCATAGGTCGAGGTGGCGTAAATCGGCACCATCACCGCTCCGGTCAGGGGATCGTGGCTCTGGCCGCCATGGATGGTGCGGGTGGAGAAGGCCAGGCGGTTCTTTCCGGATGCGGTCATCGTGCACGGCGCCTCAAATGGTTGATCAGGTCGATGCGGGTTATCAGGCCGACGAACTCGTCGCCGTCGAAGATGATGGCGACCTCGTTGCGGTCGAATACCGGCAGCAGCGCGTCCAGCGTCTGGCTGGCCTGCAAAGTATGCAGATTGGAGGTCATCGCCGTGCGTACCGGCGCGTTGAAGCGCTCCCAGCGGCCCTCATAGGGGCCGTCGACCTTGGCCAGAATGTCGCTTTCGTCGACGATGCCGACCAGCTTGCCGTCGTCGAGCACCGGCAGCTGCGAGACATCGGAGCGGCGCATGCGGCCATAGGCGTTGAGCAGGCTCTCGTCCGGACCGACATAGACGGTGTCGCCGGTGCGGTGCGTGCGCATCACCAGGTCGCGCAGGTCGCCATGCTGCTCGTGCTCGGCCAGCCCCTGCTCGGCCAGCCAGAAATCGTCGAAGACTTTCGACAGATATTTGTTGCCGCTGTCGCAGACGAAGGTGACGACGCGCTTGGGCGACGTCTGCTCGCGGCAATAGCGCAAGGCGGCCGACAGCAGCGTGCCCGAAGACGAGCCGGCCAGGATGCCTTCCCGGGACAGGAGATCGCGCACCGCCAGCATGCTCTGCTTGTCCGATATGGAATAGGCCTTCTTGACCAGCGACAGCTCGGCATTGGGCGGCACGAAGTCCTCGCCGATGCCTTCCACAGTCCAGCTGCCGGCCTCCACCATCTTGCCGGTCTTGATCAGCGGCGCCAGCACCGAGCCGACCGGATCGGCCAGCACCATTTCCGTCTTCGGCGATGCCTTGGCGAAGAACCGGCCAAGGCCGGTCAGCGTGCCGCCGGAGCCGACGCCGACCACCACCGCGTCGACATCGCCGTCGAGCTGCGAAAAGATTTCCGGACCGGTGGTGGTTTCGTGCGCCTCAGGGTTGGCCGGATTGGCGAACTGGTTGGCGTAGAAAGCGCCGGGCAGCTCGGCCGCGATTTTTTCGGCCATGTCCTGATAATATTCGGGGTGGCCCTTGCCGACATCGGAGCGCGTCATGCGCACTTCCGCGCCCAGTGCGCGCAGGTGCTGGATCTTCTCGCGCGACATCTTGTCGGGCACGACCAGGATGATGCGGTAGCCCTTGGGGATGCCGACCTGGGCCAGCCCCAGGCCCGTATTGCCGGCCGTCGCCTCGACAATCGTGCCGCCTGGCTTCAGCCTGCCCTCCTTCTCGGCCGCCGCGATCATCGACAGCGCGATACGGTCCTTGATCGAGCCGCCGGGATTCTGGCTTTCGAGCTTGATGAACAGCCGGCACTTGCCGGTGTCGAATTGGGTCAGCTCGACCACGGGGGTCTGGCCGATCAGGTCGAGCACCGATCCGTAAGGCGGCCGCAGGCGCGACGTTGCGTTTTCCGAAGCGGCGCTTTCCAAAGGGGCGCTATCCGAGGGCGCAATCTTGTGCCTGCTCATATCGATGCTCCATGATCAAGCGGCCGCCTCGTGCAGGGCGGCAGCGTATCCTCTTTTCCAGCCCTTTGCAGTGGGAAAGAAGATAGATCGTGCCAATCGACCGGCTAGATGGAGAATGAAATTCCGGGTTGCGACGCGCAACGGCTGCAGGACTGTGCGGCACGTCCCCCCCTCTGGCCTGCCGTAGAGCGCCGACGTCAACACTTTACCCCAGCAGCTGCTTGCTCAGCCTCGCACACTGGACGCGAATATCCGGAATGGCGTCGATCTCGAAGAAGGTGCCTCTGGTCAGCGGGCCGACGGCGAGGATTTTCCTGGACACCGTGCCGTCGCCGGCGATGATCTCGCAATTGGCCGTCACGTCGAGGCCGATGCGCAGCGGATCCGGCCGCGCCAGCCCGCGGTCGACCAGCGAGCGCACCACGCTGTTCGACGAGGCCGAGATGTCCCTGACGATACCGGAGCAATCATAGATGCGGGCGACCTCGAACCTCTCCAGCCGCTTGGTGTGGCGCGACTGGACCTGGACCGTGAACTCGCCGCCCGCCGCGATGTCGACGACACGGCCGGCGACGAGGCGGATGCGGCCGGACTGCACGGCTTGCGTGACGCGGGCATGGACCTCGGGCGCCATGCGGTGGCGGTGGATGTCCCACCACGCCTTGGTGTGCTCGACGAAACGACGCTTGGCGGAGGCCGGCCAGTTCTGCCAGATCTTCTGGTTGAACGGGCGAAGGCCGTCGACGACGTCGCGCCAGTCGATGCCGGCCTTCTGGTTTTCCCGGATCAAATCGCGGAACCAGCCGACGAAATAGGAAAGCTGGGTGCCGAGCGGGATATCGGCGACGTCGAGCTTGATCGGATTGCCCTTGCGGTGCGGCGAGGGCAGCAGGCCGCGCCGCGACACCGCGACGATCTCGGCGCGGTGGCCGCGCTGTTCGAGCGCCAGGAATGCGTCGACCATGCTGAGGCCCGTTCCCAGCACCATGACGCTCCGGTCGGGATCGAGCGCGGTGTCGGCCTCCGATCCCATGCGGACCGCATGGCCTTGCCCCATGGCCGGCACCTCGTCATGGCCGGTGGCGAGCACCGCCAGATGGGCGACGACGCTGGTGCCGTTGGCGAGCGCCACTTCGACCCCCGAGGCCGTGGGCGAGATCGACAGGCTTTCCTCATGGATCAGCCGGAGGCGTCCGGTCTCCCTCTCGCGCGCCTCGAGATCGTCCAGCAATTCGCCGAGATAGCGGGCATATATGCTGCGCGGCGCGTAGACCGGCGCCTGCTCGGGCGTTGCCAGGCCGCGTTCCAGCAGCCAGCGCCAGAAATTGCCGGGATCGTCGGCATAGGCGCTCATACCGGCGGCGCTGACGTTCAGCACATGCGCGGAGAGCAATGTGGAATAGGCGATGCCCTGGCCGAAATGCGGGCGCTTCTCGACCAGCGTGACGCGAAGGTCGGGATTGGGCTGTCTCAGCAGATGCGCGGCGAGCACGACGCCGCTGGCGCCGCCGCCGACGATGATGATCGAGTTGCCGCGGCCGCTCATGCCGGCCCCGTGCGACGCGCCGGCGTCAGGCCTTCACCGCAACCGGCAGATCGTCGCTCGCGACCAAGAGGTCGTCGAGGCCCCTTGCGACCCCAAGGTCGTCGAGGCCGATGTCGCGCATCTCGGCGAGGCTGCGCTGGTCGAGCACCTCGGCGATCGCTTGCCGGACTTCCAGCATCAGATGTCGAACCTGGCATGTCGCCTCGTTACAGTCTTCACAGCGCTGGTATTGGGTACGGCTGGCGCAAGGGATCGGCGCCAGCGGGCCGTCGAGCACACGCACGACATGGCCGACCCTGATTTCCTCCGGTGGCCGCGCCAGGCGATAGCCGCCATCCTTGCCTTTGCGGCTCTGCACGAAACCGGCATTGCGCAATTCGCCCAGGATGGCGTCGAGAAACTTCTTCGGGATGCTGTTGCCGGTCGCGATGTCGTTGACGAAGGCAAGCTGCCCGGCCGGCATCCGCGCCAGATGGACGAGCGCCTTGAGGCCGTACTTGCCTTTCTTGGTGAGCATGATCCGAACGTTTCTCTGTCATGCGATGGCTCGAGGCCATCCTTTGCGAAACGCCTGGCGTGCCTCCCGCCGCGCTCAAGCATCCATGACACATAAATTCTACCAACATGATATACAAGCCAATCGCGATTGATCTTGCTTGATTTTCAAGCCATTGCGGCCATTTTGGACCTGACTTGTGACGCCGGGGACACAAACCGTGGCGCGACGGCCCGAGACTGGTGCCGCCGGCGATCGCCGCGATACGGGTGGGTATGACCTCTCATCGCCGCCTCCAGGTTCTATGTCGATAAGTTTACTATACTTAATCGCGAACAGGCGGAACATGTTTTTAAATTCCCATCCGCCTGAAGCATGGATTTGCCTTTCAAGCGGCTGCAGCGTGAATTCTCGTTCGCGATCGGTGGCCGGTAGCGGGGCCGAGCTTCCCGAACGTGATGACGTCGCCACTCTTGAAGCGCCATAGCCGCCAAATCCGCTTGGGGACCTCGGCACCGGCAGCTTTTTCCAACAAATCCAGCCCCGTTAGAAGAATTTAACTCTACACGAACCATAGAATTAGCGAACTATCATGAAGCAATCCGGTTTTCCCCTGTTTCATGGAGCCCTTGATGTCCACCACCATTTCGCGACGCATCCTTCTCCTGTCTACGGCCGCACTTGCCGGCGCCGCCTTCCTCGGCCCGGCTTTTGCCGACGACCTCAAGATCACCATCGGCTACCAGACGGTGGTCGAACCCTCCAAGGTGCCGCAGGCCGATGGTGCCTATGAAAAGGCCACCAAGGCCGCCATCGACTGGCGCAAATTCGATTCCGGCGCCGATGTCATCGCCGCGGTCGCATCCGGCTCGGTCGACATCGGCTATGTCGGTTCGAGCCCGCTGGCGGCGGCGGCGAGCCGCGAATTGCCGGTCCAAACCATCTTCGTCGTCGGCCTGATCGGGCCATCCGAGGCCTTGATCGCACGCAACGGCGCCGGCATAGAGAAGGTCGCCGACCTCGCCGGCAAGAAGGTGGCCGTGCCCTTCGTCTCGACGACGCATTACAGCCTGCTTGCCGCGCTGAAACATGAGAATGTCGACCCGAAATCGGTCGAGATCCTCAATCTCAGGCCGCCGGAAATCGCCGCTGCCTTTTCGCGCGGCGATATCGATGCGGCCTATGTCTGGGATCCGGCGCTCGGCCAGGTCAAGACATCAGGCAAGGTGGTGCTGGATTCCTCCCAGGTCGCCGCCTGGGGCGCGCCGACCTTCGACGCCTGGATCGTGCGCACCGACTTTGCCGAAAAGAACCCGGAAGCGGTGCGCGACTTCGTCAAGGTGACGGGTGCGGCCTATGCCGAGTACCTGGTCAAGCCCGATGCCTGGTCGGCAGCGTCGCCGCAGGCGGCCGAGATCGCCAAGCTGACCGGCGCCAAGGTCGAGGAAGTGCCTGAACTGCTCAAGGGCTATGTCTTCCCGACACTCGAAGAACAAGCCTCCGACAAGTTCCTCGGCGGCGGCACGGTCAAGGCGATCGCGGCCGCGTCCGCCTTCCTCAAGGAGCAGGGCAAGGTAGACGCCGTGCTGCCGGACTATTCGAAATATGTGACATCGAAATACGTCACCGAGGCGCTGGCCTCGAACTGACCCGAGCGTTGGAGCGCCCCATGCCACGACGGGCAGGTGGCGCCCCGATGAGACGCGCACGTCTTTCCTGACGCCGCGTGTCGCCTGTCCCGGAGCCGCTGACGAGGCCCGGCTTCGGGCAGGCGGACTTCAACGAACTCCCTGCGAGGGCTCATGTCGCATCTCGTGCTCGACAGAATCTCGATCCACTATGACGGCCAGCCCGCACCCGCGGTCGAGCGGGTGTCGATCGACGTCGCCAGCGATGACTTCGTCGTCCTTGTCGGCCGTTCCGGCTGCGGCAAGACCTCGCTGCTCAGTGTCGCCGCCGGCTTTGTCGCGCCGGCACGCGGCACGGCCACGATCGACGGCCGGCCGATCGCAGCACCCGGTTCGGACCGTGCGGTGGTGTTCCAGAACGACGCGCTGTTTCCTTGGCTGACGGCGCGCGAGAACGTCGCCTTCGCGCTCAGGCTGCGCGGTGTCGGGCCATCCGAGCGGGCGCGCCGCGCCGACGAATTGCTCGGCCTGGTCAAGCTCACCGATGCCGGCGACAAGCGCATCTGGGAGTTGTCCGGCGGCATGCGCCAGCGCGTCGGCCTTGCCCGGGCACTGGCTGCCGAGCCACAATTCCTGCTGCTCGACGAGCCGCTCGGCGCGCTCGATGCGCTGACGCGCGAGCGTATGCAGACGACGCTGCTCGACCTGTGGACGGCAAGCAAGGTCGGCGTGCTTATGGTCACGCACGGCATCGACGAGGCGCTGGTGCTCGCCACCCGCATCGTGGTGCTGGCGCCCGGGCCGGGCCGGGTGGTGCGGACCTTGGAGCCGGGCTTCTCCAGGCGCTACGCAGCGGGCGAGGCCATCCGCGCCATCAAGGCCGATCCTGGCTTCGCCGCGGCGCGCGGCGAACTGACCGACGCCATCTTCGAGGGAGAGGCGGCATGACCATTTCCTCCTACACCGAACGCTCCGGCTCCAGGACCGAAGAGGCCGACGGCCTGTCGGTGCCATGGTCGCGCCCGGTCCCGAAGCGCAAGGGCGTTTCGGCGCGCATGGTCAGCGCGGCCACCATTCTTCTGGTGCTGGCGCTTTGGACGCTGTCGGCCCGCCTGCAACTGGTGTCGCCGGTATTCCTGCCCTCGCCTGTCGCGGTGTGGAACAAATTCATCATCGTCGCCCGCGATGGCTTTGTCGACGCAACGCTCGTCCAGCATATCGCCGCCAGCCTGGGGCGGGTGTTCGCCGCGCTCATCGCGGCGCTCCTCGTCGGCGTGCCGGTTGGCCTCGCCATCGGCATCAGCACCGTCGGCCGCGGCATTTTCGATCCGCTGCTGGAATTCCTGCGGCCGATCCCGCCGCTCGCCTATCTGCCGCTGGTCATCATCTGGTTCGGCATCGGCGAGCCGTCCAAGGTCCTGGTGATAGCCATCGCCATGCTGGCGCCGGTGGCCTTGTCGACCGCGTCCGGCGTCCGCGGCGTCTCGCAGGAGCGCATCAACGCCGCGCGTTCGCTTGGCGCGACGAGGCGCCAGGTGGTCCGCCACGTGATCCTGCCCAGCGCGCTGCCGTCGATCCTGACCGGACTGCGCATCGCGCTCGGCGCCGGGTGGTCCACGCTGGTCGCCGCCGAACTGGTGGCGGCGACGCGCGGGCTTGGCTTCATGATCCAGTCGGCGGCGCAGTTCCTGGTCACCGACGTGGTGGTCATGGGCATTTTGGTGATCGCGGCCATCGCCTTCGTGCTCGAATTCGCCATCCGCAGGATCGAGCGCGCGCTCGTGCCGTGGGCGGGACGCGAATGATCGGGAAACGGAGATGACGATGACCCATTCCACCGCCATGCTGTTCGCCCATTTTGGCACCTGGCTGCTGGGCCTGACATCCGATGGCAAGGCGATAGAGGAGGACAAGGCGACAAGGGAGGACGGTCCGCGCTCGCCGGCGCCCGTCCGACTCCCGGCCGGGCGTGACCGCCTGCCGCCGCGAGACGAAAGCTTCTACTGGGCCTGGCAGTACTGGTCGCAGTGAGAGCGGCTCAACCGCGCGAACGGTTCGCCCACACGAGCCCGGCGAGACCGACCAGCATGACGACGATGCCGATGGTGAGCCATTGCGACTGGCCGGTCATGAAGCTGCCGCCGATCGCGCCGATGCCTTGCAGCGACCACAGCGCGCCGACGGCCAGCACAATCAACGCCAGCAGATTTTTGATCAGTCTCATTGCCGGATTCTCCCTTCCGAAGTTGATCGGTCGCGTCTTCGCCGTCGCGATGAAAGAGGCAAAGGAATCGGTTCGGCAGCAGCATCTTCTACTTGGATGTTGCCGCTCGATCTTGTCAAACAAGACATGGATATCCGCTGGAACATCATCGTGAGTTGATCGCTGACCGCCGGGAAATCACTGACAGACTGTTACCGGGCGACTCCAAACGTGTGCCGGCGCCATGGAACCGCCAGATGATCGCCGCATTTCGTGCCTTATTGTCTCCGTAACGGCTGGGGCCTGTCAAAAACGGAGCCTTCCCCCAAATATGAATAACAACAACCGGACCGCGCTTGCCGCGGTGACGATCGCTGCTGGCCTGATGGTCGGCGCCTCCGCCACTCCAGCCGCCTCCGCCGCCGGTCAATGCGGTCGCGCTTCCTGGTACGCCCTGCACTCCAGGACCGCGTCGGGCGAACGGATGAACCCTTCGGCCTTGACCGCCGCACACCGCACGCTGCCTTTCGGCACCAAGCTGCGGGTCACCAACCAGAACAATGGCCGCAGCGTCGTGGTGCGCATCAACGATCGCGGACCGTTCATCAGGGGACGCGTGCTCGACCTGTCGAAGGGTGCCGCCGGCCAGCTCGGCTTCATCGGTTCGGGCCACACCGCGGTCTGCATGGCGCGCGTCTGACCACCACTGCCCGGCCCGAGGGCCGGGCCGCCTGGCCTTCGCACCTGCACAATGAGCCGGCTTGTACCGTCCAAGGCTGATTTCCAACGCTTTGGACCAAGAATGCGTATAGATCACGCCACGTGACGTATTGCATCGCAGCAATTAGTTGTTAACTTCCCCGCGAGACAGTTAGGGCCAGGCACTGCTCGCCGCCCCTTCGGTCGCAGGCCGCAGCGGGGTAAACGGATGTTCTACCAGCTCTATGAAATGAACCACGCCGCCCTGCAGCCGGCCCGTCTCTATGCCGATGCGGTGCGGCTGTTCTATTCCAACCCGCTCAATCCGTTCTCGCACACGTCCTGGGGCCGCTCGATCGCGGCGGGCGCCGAGTTGTTCGAGCGCACCACGCGCCGCTACGGCAAGCCGCAATTCGGCCTCGACAAGACGGTGGTCGACTGGAAGAGCGTGGCAGTGACCGAGAAGGTCGTCTGGTCACGACCGTTCTGCAACCTGGTGCGTTTCGAGCGCGCCGTGCCCGCCGGGCGGCGGCGCGATCCGAAGCTTCTGATCGTGGCGCCGATGTCGGGCCACTATGCGACGCTGCTGCGCGGCACGGTCGAAGCCATGCTGCCCCATGCCGACGTGCACATCACCGACTGGATCGACGCCCGCATGGTGCCGACGGCCGACGGCCAATTCGATCTCGACGACTATATCGACTATGTCGTCGACATGCTGCATGTGCTGGGCCCCGACACGCATGTGATGGCTGTTTGCCAGCCTTCCGTGCCGGTGCTGGCGGCCGTGGCGCTGATGGAAACGCGCGGCGACCCCTTCGTTCCTGCGACGATGACCCTGATGGGCGGGCCGATCGACACGCGCCGCAACCCGACCGCGGTCAACCTTCTGGCCGAGGAGAAGGGCATAGACTGGTTCCGCGACAATGTCGTGATGCGCGCGCCCTGGCCGGTGCCGGGCTTCGGCCGCGAGGTCTATCCAGGCTTCCTGCAGCTTTCGGGCTTCATGAGCATGAACCTCGACCGCCACATCATCGCCCACAAGGACTTCTTCATGCACCTTGTGAAGCATGACGGCGACAGCGCCGAGAAGCACCGCGACTTCTACGACGAATATCTGGCGGTGATGGACCTGACGGCTGAGTTCTACCTGCAGACGGTCGACACGGTGTTTGTCCGGCATGCCTTGCCCAAGGGCGAGATGACGCATCGCGGCACGCCCATCGATCCCTCGGCCATCCGCAATGTCGCGCTGTTCACGGTGGAGGGCGAGAACGACGACATTTCCGGCCTTGGCCAGACGCGGGCGGCGCACGATCTGTGCGTCAACATTCCCGCCGACAGGAAGGCGCATTACATGCAGCCCGCGGTCGGGCACTACGGCGTCTTCAACGGGTCGCGCTTCCGCGCCGAGATCGTGCCGCGCATCGTCGACTTCATCACCAGCTATGGCCGCCAGAACCGGGTCGCCGTGAAACCGAAGCTGGTCCGCACCGCCAAAAGATAGGCAGCCTGCATTGCCGGCCCGATAGCGCCGGACAGGCCGGGCAGGCCTGTCGCACGGGTGCCGCTGCCATGCGTCTCGCGGGTAACCATGTCGCAAATCACCCAATCGTGGTAATTGACACGGACTGTAGATCGCCCTTAACCTTTCATTAATAACAAGGGCGAGCGGGGACAATGAATTCCTCACCAATGGCGCGAGCGCTTCGTGCGTGCGCAGTAGCCGGACTGGCGACAATGATGGGAGGCTGGGTGGCACCGGCCCTGGCGGCCGGAGCGATGACGACCGGCGGCGTCGCGTCGCAACCGATCGGCCATTATGATTTCTGCAGGCTCAATGCCCGCGAATGCGCGATCCGTCCCGGCAATCTGGCGCCGGCCGCGATGACGGACAGGTTGTGGCGCAAGCTGGCCAAGGTCACCGCCAGGGTGAATGCCGCCGTCAAGCCGATGAGCGACATGGACATCTATGGCAAGGACGAGGTCTGGGCCTATCCCGCCAAGGGCGTCGGCGACTGCGAGGACTATGTGCTGGAAAAGCGGCGCCTGCTGTCCCGGATGGGCATATCGCTTGCCGATCTTCTCATCACCGTGGTGCGCAAACCCGACGGCGAAGGGCACTCGGTGCTGACGGTGCGCACCGACAGGGGCGACTATGTGCTCGACAATCTGACCGACAAGGTCAAGGCCTGGGACGACACCGGCTACCATTTCCTCAAGCGCCAGGCGATCGACAACACCGGCCGCTGGGTCTCGATCCGTGGCGGCCAGCAGGTGCTGGTCGGGTCCGTGGAGTAGGGACTGCGGCGGGCGGCGCGCCCAACCGCCGGATGTCGGCCCCGCCCCTCATTGCCCTGCCGGGCATTTCTCCCCGTATAGTGACGGGGAGAAAGACGCTGTCATCGACGATTTCCCCAATTGCCGACGTCGCAAGAAATACGCCAAGAGCGCGGCTGTCTCCCTTCTCCCCGTCCTATACGGGGAGAAATGCCCGGCAGGGCAATGAGGGGCGGGGCCGACGTTGCAGTCACGCGCCTCGCGCACTCCCCAAAAAAATTCCCACACCCTCCATGAACCATTTCGGCCCGGCAGGCGACACACAGCCGTGAACCGAAACCAACCATGGAGACTTCAAATGACTGCTTTCCTGCGTAACACCCTTCTCGCCGCCGTCGCGGTGTCGGGCATGGCCGGATCCGCTCTGGCCGATCAGACCATTCGAAGCTGCGCCAACACCAATCTCAACGACCTGTGGAGCGGCCGCTGTTGCGGCGCCGCCGGCGCATCGGACTGCCTTGGCGGCGGCAATGGTGGCCGCGGCCATGGTGATCACGGCCGCGGTGGCAATGGCGGCAGCACGGCCGGCAAGAACTGATCTCATCACGGCGGCCCGCCGGCTGCTGCTGGCGGGCCGCCGTTTCGCGATCGGGAGCTCAGCCGCCGCGAGAGCCGGGCAAACCCGGCCTACCGCCGTCGCCCCAGCGCCGCTCGGATAGAGAAGGTTATGCCGCGCAGTTCCTCCTCGTCGAGCTTTTCGATGTTCTCGGCCAGGAGGTTGGCAAGCTCGGTCGCGGCCGGGCTCAGGCCCGACGTGTCGAGCCTGACGCGCGGATGCGAGCCTTCGGCCAGTCGCGCCAGTTCCTCCGCGTCGTCCCAGATGATGTTGAAATAGCCGATGATCTTCTGGATCAGCGTCCAGGTCGGCGCGCCGCGCCTTCCATGCTCGAGCGCCGACAGATAGGCGGCGCTGACGCCGATGGCGGCGGCCATGTCCTTCTGGGTGACGCCGCGCTCGGCCCTCAGCGCTCGCAGCCTCTCGCCTAACGGGGTCACGAGCCCATCCTCACGACCGGACCCGCCGCAGCCTGACATAGAGCGCGCCCGAGCCGCCATGGTTGCGCGCGGCGTGGTCGTGACTGGAGACCAGCGGCCGGAACGCCGGCGTTGAGAGCCAGGCCGGCACCGCGCGGCGCAGCACGCCGTCGCCGCCCGACGAAGAGCCCTTGCCGGTGATGACCAGGACATAGCGGATGCCGCCGGCATGCGCGCGGTGCAGGAAGGAAAACAGCAGCGAATAGGCTTCGTCCTGCGTCATGCCGTGCAGGTCGACGCGGCCTTCGATGGGCAGCCGGCCTTTCGATAGTTTGTCCAGCGTCGGCTCGTCGAGCACATGGGAGACATGCTGGGCCTTCGGCTTCGCCGCGCCTGCCGGACCGGCAACGGGCCGGGCTTGTTGCGTCGGCGCCGGCTTCGCCTCGATGCCGAAATCCGGGACAGGCACGGCGGCCTTGCCCTTCAGCGGCTTGGCCGTGCGCGCCACCAGGTTCCACAGCACCCGGTCGTCCTCGCTCAATCTGTCGCTGCGGCGGGTCATGGCTTGGACCCCGAGACGAGCGGGCGCGGCACCAGTGCGTAGAAATCGGCCGGATTGCGCACCACGCCGGCGATCTCGCCGGCGGCGTCGCCCGACCCGGCGAAGAGATCTCCGCGCGCCGGCCCAGTGATGGCGGAGCCGGTGTCCTGCGCGATCATCAGGCACCGGAACGGTTTTGCCTCGAAAGCCGTCAGCGATGGCGCGTCGATGTAGAAGGGCGTGCCGAATGTGTGCAGCAGCCGGTCGACGGCGATCGAGCGGCCCGGCGTCAGCGGCACCTTGGCGGCGGCGATCGGCCCGAGCGTTGCGTCCTCGACCGCGGCCTCGCGGAAGAAGATATAGGAACGGTTCTGCCACAGGATCTCGTCGACGCGGCCGGGATGCGCCCTGAACCAGGCGCGGATCGACTGCATCGTCACGTTTTCCAGCGGGATCTCGCCGAGCTCGCTCAACACCTTGCCGGGCCCGGTGAAGCGCTGGCCGGACTTGGCCGCATAGGTGACGCGGCACAGCCGGCCGTCAGTCATGAGAAGCCGCGCCGCGCCCTGCACATGGATGAAGAATGCATCGACCCTGTCGGCCAGCCAGGCGATCTCCAGTCCCTTGCCGGCGAGCGCGCCGCGCTCGATCGCGCCGCGGTCGAAATATTCGGCCGGCCCGTCCGGCGTCCGGCGCGCGAAAGCGAGATAGGGGTCCATTCCGTCGGGCCGGTTGGCGTCGTCGACATCGACGAGATCGGCGGGACGCGACAGAAGCGGCACGGCAAAACGCTCCGTGCGCACCGGCGAGGCCTCGACCTCCGGTTCGTAGAAGCCGGTGACGAGGCCGGCGCCGGTCTCTGGACTCACCAGCATGGGGACGAAATGACGCTCGAAGAAGGCGCGGGCCTCCGACCGGCTGGCAGGAGGGGCCGCGCGCGCCTCGGCATAGGCACCGGCAAAGGCGTCGAAGTCGACGCCGAGCGCGCCGCTGCGATAGGGCTTGGCCAGGACATGGAAGGCAGAGCGGCGAAAGGCCTCCAAGGCCGCCAGATGGTCGTCGTCATCCCAGCCGGGCAGAGCGCCGAAGGATCTTTCGCTGAATGCCTGATGGAAGGACACGACAGGCCCGCCGCGGTCAGGGATTCAATCTTCTTCTTCGGTGGCGACGAGCTTCCAGTTCGGGTCGCGCGAGCGCGTGTCGCGGGCGAAGGTCCAGACGTCCTTGACCTCGGCGACGGTTTCGGGGTCGCCGTCGATGACCGCACCGGCCTTGTCGCGCGTAGCCGAAATCAGCTCGCTGATGATGCGCAGCGTGACATGCGCCTCGCCGCCCTTCATCTCGGCCGAGACGATGTCGGCCTTGTCGATGCCGACGAAGGAAGACTGGATCTTTTCCGACCGCGCCTCGCGCTCGCCGATCGCGGCGACGAAACCGTCATAGACATCGCGCGACAGAAGGTTCTTCAGCGTTTTGCGATCGCCGTCGGCATAGGCCATGACGATCATCTCGTAAGCCATCTTGGCGCCGTCGATGAAACCCTTCGGGTCGAAGGACGGATCGTTGTCCTTGATGGTGCGCAGGCCCTTGTTGAGGTCGGTTCCGGGCTTGGCAAAGGCGTCGATGGCCGCATAGACCTCGCCGGCCGGCTCGCCGGGCTGGCGCTTGCGCGGCAGCGACACGACATTCTCGGATTTCTGCGCATCCTTGTCGCCGGTGCGGGCGGCGGTATAGGGATCGAAAGGCGGCCGTTCGCTGCCGGTACGACGGCCCAGCACATTGCGCAGCTGGAAAAAGATCACAACTGCCGCAATCAGAAAGAAAATCGTGCCGAAGTCGAAGAAACCCATATCTTCCGCCAATCAATCCTGCCCTCGGCCGGACCGCCCGGCCAACAGGGCAGCGGTCGCATAGCGTTCAACATGCAAACCATATAGAACGCAAGGCGCAATCATTCAAATCAAAGGCAGCCATACCTATCTAACAGCCTCGGCGCCAGCGGCCGGCGGCCGCTAGCAGGCAAAACAGACCAACGCCAGAACGATCGGAAGGATCGGCAAGACTTGCGCATTTCGTTATTTCCCGTTTTTCTTCTGGCGCTTCCGCTGCTGGAGATCGCCGGCTTCGTCATAGTCGGGCGCCAGATCGGCGCGCTGGCGACGGTCGGCCTGGTGCTCGCGTCGAGCATCGCCGGGGCGCTGCTGCTCAGGCATCAGGGTTTTGGCGTCATGAGCCGCATCAGCACCGAGATGGGCGCCGGCCGCGATCCGAGCCGCCAGCTCGCGCACGGCGCCATGATCGTGCTCGCCGCGATCCTGCTGATCATCCCGGGCTTCATATCGGACATTTTCGGCATTCTCTTGTTCCTGCCGCCGGTGCGCGATCTTGCCTGGCGCAGGCTCAAGGGCCGCATCGTGGTAGCGACGAATTTCTCGGCCGGCGGCTTCCGCGGCCGGCCGCGCGACAAGGTCATCGACCTCGACGACGGCGATTATTCGCGCGAAGACGATTTCAAGCGCGGGCCGGACCACAATTCGCCATGGCGCCGCCTGAAGGACGACTGAGGCTATTGATGTTCAGGTGATGCCGGCCTGACCTGAATCTCGACGCAGACGAGGCCATTCCCGTCGCAGGGCGGCAAACCTTGTCTTGTCATGCCGGCCATGGTAGCGAACGCCCGATTTCAATTCGGTCAGCAATGCTGCCCAGGCAAAAGGACACAAGGCTCATGGCCAGCAAAGATGACGCGCCGGTCGGCGCCAACGGAAACGGCAATACGGCGCAGCCCTCGCTCAACGTCCTTGCCCAGTATGTGAAGGACCTTTCCTTCGAAAGCCCCGGCGCGCCGAACTCGCTACGCGGCCGCGACAAGGCGCCCGGCATCGCCATCAACGTCAACGTCAACGCCAATCCGCTCTCCGACAAGCAGTTCGACGTCAACCTGACGCTGAACGCCAAGGCGTCCTTCGACCAGGAAGTGCTGTTCAATGTCGAGCTGGTCTATGGCGGCGTTTTCGCCATCAGCGGCTTCCCGCAGGAACACATGCTGCCGATCCTGTTCATCGAATGCCCGCGGCTGCTGTTCCCGTTCGCCCGGCAGATCATCGCCGAGGCGACGCGCAATGGCGGCTTCCCGCCGCTGATGCTCGACCCGATCGATTTCGCGCAGATGTTCCAGCAGAAGCTGGCGGAGGACCAGGCGGCGTCGAAGGTCCAGGTGAGCTGATTCTGGCTCGTACGAATATTGCAGAAAGACCCGGCCTCGCGCCGGGTTTTTCGTTTTAGAGGCTGGTGTGGCCGGTTTGGCCGCAGAGCCCCCGACCTCGTCATCCTAGGGTCTCCGCGACGTCGCTTCGCTCCTGCTCCGCCGTAGGATGACGAAGGCGAGGAGAACGGCGCGCTTAGGCGCCCATCACCTTCAGCCACAGCGCCTTCTCACCCAGCGTGGCGACCATGCCGGCATGCGCGGCGCGCTCGGCTTCGCTCAGGCGCGGGGGGAGGGCGATCGGCCGCGCACCGACCGAGATGTCGATGTCTGCCACTTCGCCCGCGCCGTTCATCTGCACTGAAACGGTGTCCAGGATCAGAGCCGTCTGTTTGCCGCCGATCAGCTCGATATAGACTTCGGCCAGCAGCTCCGAATCCAGCAAGGCGCCGTGCTTGGTGCGCCGCGCATTGTCGATGCCATAGCGCCGGCAGAGCGCATCGAGCGAATTGGGACCCATCGGATGCCTGCGCCGCGCCAGCGCCAGCGTGTCGACGACGCGCCCGATGTCGACGGCCGGATGGCCGAGCCGGCCGAACTCGACATTGAGGAATCCGATGTCGAAGGTGGCGTTGTGGGCGACCAGCTTGGCGCCGTCGGTGAAGGCGATCCACTCCTCGACGATCTCGGCGAAGGACGGCTTGCCCTGCAGGTCCGCCATGCTGATGCCGTGCACGGCCTGCGCCTCGGCGTGGATCGAGCGGCCCTGCGGGTTGATGTAGTGGTGGAAAGTCTTGCCGGTCGGAAAGCGGTTGACCAGCTCGACGCCGCCAAGCTCGATGATGCGGTCGTCGCGCATGTCGAGGCCGGTGGTTTCCGTATCGAAAATGATCTCACGCATCGAATCAGTCGCTCCTGGCAAGCAGAATCGTGAGAGCGGAACAAAATGGCAATGGGCAATGACTTTTTTCCTTCTCCCCTGTGGGAGAAGGAAAAGAGGCGCCGATCTAACCTCTCAAATCCGCGATGATAGCTTTGACCTCAGCCCGCGCGGCATCCAGGCCCTGGCTGGTATCGATGACGAAGTCGGCCTGGCGGCGCTTTTGCGCATCCGGCACCTGGCTGGCCAGGATGGAGGCGAGTTTCTCTTCGCTCATGCCGGGCCGCGCCAGCACGCGCTGGCGCTGGACTTCGGCCGGCGCGGTGACGACGACGACCTTGTCGACGCGGTCGCGGCCGCCGGTTTCGAACAGGAGCGGAATGTCGAGGACGGCAAGCGGCGCGCCGGCGGCGCGGTTGCGCGCCAGGAACGCGTCGGCGTCGGCGCGCACCAGCGGATGGATGATCGCTTCCAGCCTTTTCAGCGCGGCCGCATCGCCAAGCACCCGAGCGCCGAGCTTTGCCCGGTCGACGCCTCCGGCGCCGGTGGTTCCCGGGAAGGCGGCCTCGACCAGGGGGGCTGCCTTGCCAGCATAGAGGCGATGCACCGTCTCGTCGGAATCGTGGACCGGGACGCCGGCCTCGGCAAACATTTTCGCGGTGGTCGACTTGCCCATGCCGATCGAACCGGTGAGGCCGAGCACGATCATGGTTTTGGCGCCAGATCGGCTTCGACGAGCGCGCGCAATTCGGGTGTGACACGGGGCCGGACGCTGAACCAGCGCTCGAAACCCGGCACCGCCTGGTTGAGCAGCATGCCGAGGCCGTCCACCGTCTTCAGCTTGCGCGCGCTTGCCGCGGCAAGCAGCGGCGTCTCGAGCGGCACATAGACGATGTCGGTGACGATGGCGTGGTCCGGCAAAAGGGCCGGGTCGGCGGCGAGACCCTCATTGCCTTGCATGCCGAGCGCCGTGGTGTTGATGAGCAGGCCGGCATCGGCAAGCAGTTCACCGGTCACCGCCATGCCGTGCGCGGAGACACCGGCGCCGAACCGGTCGCGCAACTCCGCCGCCCGGGCAAGCGTGCGATTGACGATGCGGATATCGTGGATGCCCCGCTGCTTCAGCGCGTGGATGACGGCGCGTGAGGCGCCGCCGGCGCCGAGCACCACCGCCGGGCCATTGGATGCCCAGCCCGGCGCGTGATCGTCGAGATTGGCGGCGAAGCCATGGCTGTCGGTGTTGCCGCCCCACAATTGGCCGTCCTCCAGCCACAGCGTGTTGACCGCGCCGATCTGCTGGGCCGCCTCGTCAAGGTGCTCGACGAGGGCGAAGGCCGCCTCCTTGTGCGGGATGGTGACGTTGCCGCCGAGATAACCGCTCGCTTGCAATGTCTTCAGGAATTCGGCGAAATCCTGCGGCGCCACGTCGATCGCCTGGTAGCTGCCGTCGATGCCGTATCTGGCCAGCCAGTGGCCGTGGATCTTAGGCGAGCGCGAATGCTTGATCGGGTGACCGGTGACGAAGGCCTTTTTGGTCGCCTCAGCCATCGATCGCTCCCAGCGTACGCAGTTCGGCCAGCAGCGGCAGCAGCGGCAGGCCGACGATTGTGAAGTGATCGCCCTCGATCTTCTCGAAGAGCTGAATGCCTTCGCCTTCGACCTGGTAGGCGCCGACGCTCGACAGCGCTCTTGAGCCGACGCGCGCCAGGTGGCGGCCGATGAAGGCCGGATCGAGCTTGCGCATGGTGAGGCTGGCGATGCCGACATGGCGCCACAGCACCTCGCCGTCGCGGACCAGGACCGCGGCGCTGTTGAGCTGATGGGTCCTTCCCGACAGCGCCAGCAGATGGCGGCGCGCCCCTTCCATGTCGGCCGGCTTGTGGAACACCTCGTCGCCGAGCGACAGCGTCTGGTCGCAGCCGAGCACCAACGCGCCGGGCCTGCGCTCGCTTACTTCGGTGGCCTTGGCTTCGGCCAGCACCAGCGCGACATCCTCGGGCGAGGCGCCGCTGCCTTGCAGGGGCGCCTCGAGCGCGCGCTCGTCGACATCAGGCGCAACCGCCTCGACGTCGATGCCGGCACCGAGGAGCATCGTCTTGCGGAACGGACTGCCGGAGGCGAGGATGATTTTTTCGGTCATGCTGGTTCACCCAGGGTTGGCGTTCCATCGCGCACCCCTCACTTCTCTCATCTGCACCTACCGCGTCTTCCCCCGCAGGGCAACGATTGCCGCCGCCGTCTCCTCGATCGAGCGGCGGCTGACGTCGATCATCGGCCAGCCATGGCGGGTACAGATCTGGCGGGCATAGGCGAGCTCCTCATTGATGGCGGCGCGGTCGACATAGTCGCCTGGCACATAGGCGCTGCTGTTGCCGAGGATGCGGTTCTGGCGGACATGCGAGATGCGTTCGGCGGTGGCGACAAGGCCGACGATCAGCGGCGTCCTGGCGTTGACCAGGCTTTCGGGCACCGGCACGCCGAGCACGATCGGAATGTTGGCGGTCTTGATGCCCCTGTTGGCGAGATAGATGCTGGTCGGCGTCTTGGACGTGCGCGAAATGCCGACCAGCACGATGTCGGCATCGTCCATATTGGCCGGCAACTGGCCGTCATCATGTTCCATGGTGAAGTTGAGTGCGTCGATGCGGCGGAAATATTCGGCATCGAGGACGTGCTGGGCGCCGACGCGGCGGCCGGCCGGCGTGCCCAGATAGGACTGGAAGACGGTGAGCACCGGCTCCAGCACGGAGACGCAGGGCAGGCCCATGGCGGCGCAGCGCTCGTCGATGCCGCGCGCCAGCTTCTGGTCGACGACGGTGTAGAGAATGATGCCCGGCTCCTCCTCGATGTCCTCGAACACTTTGGCCACCTGTTTTTCGGTTCGGATGAGCGGGTAGATGTGCTCGATGGCGCGCGCATCCTTGTATTGCGCCGAAGCCGCGCGGCCGGCCGCGAGCAGCGTTTCGCCGGTGGCGTCGGAGATCAGGTGCAGGTGGAAGAAGCTCTGGGGTTTGTTCACAGGGTTTTACCTAGGGCTGTGGGCGGATGTGGATAAAGCAGGGTTCGGAAAACCCGCCGGCCGGATCGACTGTATCAGATGCCGGTTTGTCCACAATTCGATGCGCTGTAGGCTTCGTCGGGCGGCTGGGGACAAGTCCGTGGACGAAGATTTTTGCCTTTTGTCTATCCACAGGACGAGCCTGCAGGATCGCTGCTCTAGCGTGTTGAGTCCAATGGAAGATTCCGGATCGTCCCCAGAACCCTGCAAGCGGCGATTGGAAATGCGCGACAATATGCTTGCTGGTGTTTTGACGGCCAAAGCGGGACAGGTGACAACCACCACAACCAACAGACTCTTAGAATCAGAAGATTCTTTAAAATAAGATATTTGATTAAAGGGAAGCCGGGAGAGGCGAGCGCTCTATGCCTGCAAGACGGATCATGCTGGACGTGCTGAAGGGTGAGACAGTGTTTCCGCCGCCGCTCTGGATGATGCGCCAGGCCGGGCGCTATCTGCCGGAATACCGCGAGACGCGCCGACGCGCAGGTTCATTCCTCGACCTCTGCTATGATCCCGACCTTGCCTTCGAGGTGACCATGCAGCCGATCGAGCGCTTCGGCTTCGACGCCTCGATCCTGTTCTCCGACATCCTTGTCGTTCCGCATGCGCTTGGCCGCGACGTGCGCTTCGAAGAGGGGCGAGGGCCGCTGCTGACGCCGATCACGGCGGCTGAAATCGCGGCCCTGGACAGCACGGTGTTTCACGTGAATCTCGAACCGGTCTACGAGACGGTTCGCCGGTTGCGGACGAAACTGCCCGATGAAATCACGCTGATCGGCTTCTGCGGCGCGCCATGGACGGTGGCGACCTACATGATCGCCGGGCACGGCACGCCGGACCAGGCGCCGGCGCGGCTGTTCGCCTATCGCGAGCCGGCGGCGTTTCGTCAGCTGCTCAAGGTGCTGGCCGATCATTCGGCCGCCTATCTCATCAGGCAGATCGAGGCCGGCGCCGATGTGGTACAGATATTCGATTCCTGGTCCGGCGTGCTTGACGATGCTTGTTTCGAGCTGTTCTGCGTCGAGCCGGTGGCCGAGATCGTCAGGCAGGTTCGAGCGGTCCATCCCGATGTGCCGATCATCGGTTTTCCCAAGGGCGCCGGCGCGCGCTACCGGAGCTATCGCGAGAAGACCGGCGTTACGGGGCTGGGGATCGACTGGACGGTGCCGCTGGAAACAGCGAAGGCGTTGCAGCGGGAAGGGGCCGTCCAGGGCAATCTCGATCCGCTGCGGCTGGTCGCCGGCGGCAAGGCGCTGGCCGACGGCGTCAGCGCGATCCTGGAGAGCCTGGGAAGCGGACCGTTGATCTTCAATCTTGGCCACGGCATCCCCCCGGAAACGCCCGTGGCGCATGTCGAGGCGATGGTGAAACTGGTGAGGAGCGCGACACGCTGATGGCCGGGATGAGCAACACCAACAGCGCGGGCCAGGCGATGATGCGCATGGTGATCGGCATCGCGGCCCTGGTCGTGCTCACCGCGCTGCTGTTTCTGGCGGCCCCAGACGGCTTCTATCTCTGGGCCAAGGCGATCCACGTTCTTGCCGTCATCTCGTGGATGGCGGGCATGCTCTATCTGCCGCGGCTGCTGGTCTATCACGCCGATGCCGAGAAGGGTTCGGTGCAGTCGGAGACTTTCAAGGTGATGGAGCGCCGGCTGCTGCGCGGCATCATCAACCCGGCGATGATCGTCACCTGGGTGTTCGGCCTGTGGCTGGCCTGGAAAGGTTTTGGTTTCCAGGGTGGCTGGCTGCACGGCAAGATCGCGCTGGTGCTGGTTCTGTCCGGCATCCACGGCTATCTGGCCGGCGCGGTGCGAAAATTCGCCGAGGATCGTAACGAAAAACCCGCGAGGCACTGGCGGATCGTCAACGAGGTCCCCACATTGCTGATGATCGCTATCGTGATCCTGGTCGTCGTCAAGCCGTTCTGAACCTTCGGACCTCTCTCACGACCTGCTAAAAGGCGGCTTGCTCTTTCAGCCGGCCGACGATAAAAGACGGGTCTTCCTTCCCGTCATGCGCCGCCCTTCATTGCTTTTGGCCGCGCCCGGCATTTATCGCATCCCGCCGATTTCCTCCCAAAAGCCTACCCAGAGTCTATCCTAATGCAAGAAATGAAACTCACCGAGTTCAAGAACAAGAAACCGCCAGAGCTGATCGCCTATGCCGAATCGCTCGAGGTGGAGAACGCCAGCGTCATGCGCAAGCAGGAGCTGATGTTCGCAATCCTCAAGAAGCTGGCCGCCCAGGACATCGAGATCATCGGCGACGGCGTGGTCGAAGTCTTGCAGGACGGTTTCGGTTTTCTGCGCTCGGCCAACGCCAATTATCTGCCGGGTCCCGACGACATTTATATTTCGCCCTCGCAGATCCGACGCTTTTCGCTCAAGACCGGCGATACGGTCGAGGGGCCGATCCGCAGTCCGAAAGAGGGCGAGCGCTATTTCGCGCTGCTCAAGGTCAACACGATCAATTTCGACGATCCCGAAAAGATCCGCCACAAGATCCACTTCGACAATCTGACGCCGCTCTATCCGACCAAGCGGCTGAAGATGGAGATCGACAACCCGACCTCCAAAGATATCTCGCCGCGCGTGATCGACCTGGTGGCGCCGATCGGCAAGGGCCAACGCGCGTTGATCAACGCGCAGCCGCGTACCGGCAAGACGGTTCTCATGCAGAACATCGCCCACTCGATTACCGCCAACCATCCGGAATGCTACCTGATCGTGCTTCTGATCGACGAGCGGCCGGAGGAAGTGACAGACATGCAGCGCTCGGTGAAGGGCGAGGTGATCTCCTCGACCTTCGACGAGCCGGCGGTGCGCCACGTGCAGGTCGCCGAGATGGTCATCGAGAAAGCCAAGCGGCTGGTCGAGCATGGCCGCGACGTCGTCATCCTGCTCGATTCGATCACCCGCCTCGGCCGCGCCTACAACACCGTGGTGCCGTCCTCGGGCAAGGTGCTGACCGGCGGCGTCGATGCCAATGCGCTGCAGCGCCCGAAGCGCTTCTTCGGCGCAGCCCGCAACATCGAGGAAGGCGGTTCGCTGACCATCATCGCCACCGCGCTGATCGATACCGGCAGCCGCATGGACGAAGTCATCTTCGAAGAGTTCAAGGGCACCGGCAACTGCGAAATCCAGCTCGACCGCAAGGTCGCCGACAAGCGCATCTACCCGGCCATGGACATTCTGAAGTCGGGTACCCGCAAGGAAGACCTGCTGGTGCCGCGCGCTGACCTGCAGAAGATCTTCGTGCTGCGCCGCATCCTGGCGCCGATGGGAACCACCGACGCGATCGAGTTCCTCATCGACAAGCTGAAGCAGACCAAGACCAACGCGGACTTCTTCGATTCAATGAATACGTAGTTCGCAGAGCGAGCTCCACTTCTTCGTGATCCTCGGGCTTGACCCGAGGATCCATGCCATGGCCTCTCCCAAAGAGCGCGGCGGACTGGATCTTCCACCTGTTGCAGCGCTCGAAAGTCACGGCATGGATCCTAGGGTCTCCGCGACGGAGCTTCGCCCTAGAGCGTTTCATATCTTGACGGAAGCGTAGCCTGCGTTTTCGAAGTAGTTCCTGCATTCGGCTGCCTCGATTGT